>LSIB01000190.1:45000-234693 GCA_001556025.1 Rhizobiales bacterium CCH3-A5 | reverse complement strand
CGCCGCCGGTGACCTCGGCATTGCTCGACGAGATCAGGCCGGAGATGTCCTTGGCCGCCGAGGACGAGCGCTGCGCCAGCGTGCGCACCTCCGAGGCCACGACCGCGAAACCCTTGCCGGCGTCGCCGGCGCGGGCCGCTTCCACCGCCGCGTTCAGCGCCAGCAGATTGGTCTGGAAGGCGATGTCGTCGATCACCCGGATGATGTCGGAGATCTTCTGCGACGCCGTCTCGATGCGCGCCATCGCCGCCACGGCCTCGGTCGCGATCGCGCCGCCGCCTTCAGCCGCCTGCATCGCCTCGTCGGCGATCGCCGCCGCCTGGCGCGCGCCCTGCGCCGAGGCCTTCACGCTCGCCGCAAGCTCCTCCGTCGTCGCCGCCGTCTCCTCCAGCGACGAGGCCTGCTCCTCCGTGCGCTTGGACAGGTCGTCGGCGCCCATATTGATCTCGCGCGCCGCCAGGCCGACATCGGCCGACGTCACCTGGATCGTCCGCACCGTCGCGGAGAGCCGCTCAACCGTCTCGTTGATCGCGTCCTTCAGGTCCTTGAAGCGGCCGCGATAGCCGGTCTCGATCCCGCGCGTCAGGTCGCCGCCCGCGATCGCGTGCAGTCGCTCCGCAAACTCCGTCGTCGCGCCATCAACAACCGCGTTGATCTCGTTGATGCCTTCGACGAGTTCCTTGAGCGGGCCTTCGACCGACCCGGTTTCGGCCGATTGGGAGAAGTCGCCGGCGCGCGCGGCGGCTACAATGACGCCGACCTCACGCAGCAGCGCCTGGATGGCGGCGGCCTGATCGGCATCGGCGCGCAGGCCGGTCTCGCGCTCCAGCCGGCTGGCTTCGAGTTCGAGCGCGTTGCGGCGATAGGTTTCGAGCCCGCCGCTCAGTGCGCCGACCTCATCGGCGCAGGCCGGCGCGGGGATCGGCTTCGAGAAATCACCCGCCTGCATGCTCGCGAGCGCGGCGTTCAGCGATTCCAGTGGCTTGGCGATGCGACGCTGGACGCCGCGCCAGCTCATGGCGCAGAGCAGCAGCAGGCCAGCCATCAGGCCGGCCATGATGGCGAGCTTGGTCCAGGCCCAGTTCAACTGGCTCCGCGTCACCGCCGCCATGTCGTCCAGCGACTGGGTGACGGCCGAGACGATCGCGGTGAAGGGGCCGTTGCACTGCTTCGTCCAGTCCTCGGCGCCGATGACCGCGCCCGTGCCTTGGCCGAGCTTGTCGACCAGACCATCCATCATGGCATTGGCTGCGACGACCTCGTTCGTCATCACGCCGACCTTGCGAGCCAGTTCCGAGGAGACGCCCGGCCGCGCCGCAAGCTGGCGCAGTTGCGCGAGGCCGGCATTGGATGCGCCGCGCAACTCGCCGACGGCACGGATCTGGGCCGGTTCGAGCGCCTTGCCCGAACCCAGCGGCGCGCGCAGCACCGAGCATTGCGTGCCATAATTGGAGCGGACCTGCCAGCCGGCGGCCTTGAAGGCCTGCAGATCGGCCAGCGCCGGGTCGGCCATGCGGACGGCGTTGGAGGTGACGCCCGACGCCTGCACGATCGCGGTCTCGATCTCGCCGACGCCATTGTACCACGGCATCGTCGCGGCGAGATTGCGCTGCGCGCGCGGTTTGGCGGCCTCGGCATACATTTCCGGCAGCCTGGCCTCGGTCTGCTTGTCGCGCGCCGCCATGGCGTCGGCCAGCGCCGCCCGCTCGGCAAGATCTGTCGCTTTCAGGCGCTCGATCGCCCCGGCGATATGGCCGCGATTGGCCTCCTCGACCCGCTTGATCGTGGCGGCCGCGTCGTCGGTCGCCTGGATGGCGGTCTGGGCCTGACCGCGATTGGAGCGGATCGCATTTCCCGCGAGCAGAAGCGCGCGGTCGGCCTCGACGAGGCTCGTCAGCCGGGTATTGGTCCTGACGTCTGTGACCGCGTCCTGCGCCAGATAGGCCAGCGTGCCGACGGCCGGGATGCAGATGCCGGCCATGGTGGCGAGCAGATAGCGCTTGATCGAGGTCGAGAACATGTCGCGGGTCGCTTTCCGATACGTCCAGCGGCCGTCGGCACGGCCGGTTGCGACCGGAAAACGGCAGGAACCGTCCCGGACGGGACGACTCTGACGCGACAAGGTTAAAATTCGCCGAAAACCGGCGGAATTTGGTTAAGCCAAGTTCGATTCCTAGAGGTTGAAGACCCGGTGGGGAACGAACTCGCCCTGCGCGATCTCGCCCGTGGCGATCAGGACGCCGCCGCAGGTGGTGTAGACGGCGGGCGCTTCGACCGGTGCATCACGCCCCCGCAGCAGCACGCTCTGGCCGCGCTTGAGGCGCAGCGCCGCGTCGCGGTGGATCACGATCTCAGGGATCAGCGCCAGCGCGGCGCTCACGGGCCGGAGCGCCGCCTCGGCGCTTTCGGGGCTCTCGCGCAGCGTCTCGACGAGCGCCGCGTCCGCGACCTCGAAGGGACCGACACGGGTGCGGCGCAGATGCGCGACATGGCCGAGGCAGCCCAGCGCCGAGCCGAGATCGCGGGCGATGGCGCGGACATAGGTGCCCTTGCCGCATTCGGCCTCGAAGGTCGTGGTCGCGCCGTCATGGCTGACGATGCGAAGCGCGTCGATCTCGACGGGCCGCGCCTCCAGCACGACGTCCTCGCCGTCGCGGGCGAGGTCGTAGGCGCGCTCGCCGGCGATCTTGATCGCGGAGAACTGCGGCGGCACCTGGCTGATCGTGCCGGTGAAGCGCGGCAGCAGCGTCTCGATCGCCGCCTCGTCCGGGCGCTCGTCCGAGGTCGCGATGACCTTGCCCTCGGTATCGTCGGTGTTGGTCTGCGTGCCCCATGCCACGGTGAACTGATAGGCCTTGCGGCCGTCCATCACGAAGGGGACCGTCTTGGTCGCCTCGCCGAGAGCGATCGGCAGCAGACCTGAGGCCAGCGGATCGAGCGTGCCGGCGTGGCCCGCCTTCCTGGCGGCGAAGGCGCGCTTGACCACCGCGACGGCATGGGTCGAGGTCATGCCGACCGGCTTGTCGAGCACGACCCAGCCATGCACGTCGCGCTTCTTGGGGCGGGCTGAAAAGACCTGATTGCCGGCGTCCGGCTGCGCGGCCTGCTCGTCGGGGGCGGCGACGTCACTCATCGTCGCCTGCCTTCTGCTCGCCGCCATCCTGGTCGATCCGCAGCGGCTGCTTGAGGATGTCCCTGCGCACCTTGTCGGAATAGAGCAGCGCATCGACGCGCTCGGCCTCCGCAAAACTCCCGTCCTGCAGGAAGCGGAGATCGGGCGCGAATTTCAGATTCACGCGGTGGGCGATCTCGCCGCGGATGTATTTCTTGTGCGTGTTCAGCGCCTTGAGAACGGGTCCGACATCGCCGCCGCCGAGCGGCATGACGAAGCAGGTCGCGAGCTTGAGATCGCTCGAGAGCCTGACCTCCGGCACGGTGACGACGTGCCGGCTGAGCACCTCGTCATGGATATCGCCGCGCGAGAGAACTTCGGCGAGCGCATGCCGAATCAGTTCGCCGATGCGCAATTGCCGCTCGTTCGGCCCGGAGGATTTCGCTGGTTTTGCCATGGTTCTCGTTCTCCGGGATCGGACCGGACGGACGGCGAAGACATCATGGCCGGGCTGCGGCCCGGCCATGTCTCGGATGATGGTAGCCTGCAGGATGAAGGCCCGAAGCGCCCGCCGTGCCCGTCAGGACATGATCAGAGCGTCCGCTTGATCTCCTCGACGCGGTAGCACTCGATGACGTCGCCGGCGCGCATGTCCTGATAGTTCTCGAAGGACATGCCGCATTCCTGGCCGGCCACGACTTCCTTGGCGTCGTCCTTGAAGCGCTTCAGCTGGGCGAGCTTGCCCTCGTGGACCACGACATTGTCGCGGATCAGGCGGACATTGGCGCCGCGCTCGATCGTGCCGTCGGTGACGCGGCAGCCGGCGATCTTGCCGACCTTCGAGACCGCGAAGATCTCGAGGATCAGCGCGTTGCCGAGCATGGTCTCGCGCAGCGTCGGGGCGAGCAGGCCCGACATCGCCGCCTTCACATCGTCCACGAGGTTGTAGATGATGTTGTAGTAGCGGATCTCGACGCCGGCCCGCTCCGCCGCCTCGCGCGCTTCCTTGTGGGCGCGCACGTTGAAGCCGATGACGGCCGCGCCCGAGGCCTGGGCCAGCGTGATGTCGGATTCGGTGATGCCGCCGACGCCCGATTGCAGCACGCGGGCGCGCACCTCCTCGTTGCCGACCTTCTCCAGCGTTCCGACAATCGCTTCCACGGAGCCCTGCACGTCGCCCTTGATGACGAGCGGGAACTCCTTGCGGCCCGCGCCTTCCTTGAGATCGCGCATCATCTCGGCGAGCGAACGGCCCGCGCCCGATCCGCCGCCGCGCGCGGCGATGCGGTCGCGCTTCTGGCGCTCGCGATAATCGGTGATCTCGCGGGCGCGCGCCTCGGAGTCGACCACCGCGACGCGGTCGCCGGCCTCGGGCGTGCCGTTGAAGCCGAGCACCTCGACAGGCAGCGAGGGCGGCGCCTCCTTGATATGGGCGCCTGTGTCGCCGATCAGGGCGCGAACACGGCCCCATTCGGAGCCCGCCACGACGATGTCGCCGGTGCGCAGCGTGCCGCGCTGGACGAGCACTGTCGCGACCGGGCCGCGGCCGCGATCGAGCTTGGCCTCGATCACGGTGCCTTCCGCCGCGCGGGCCGGATTGGCCTTGAGGTCGAGCAGCTCGGCCTGGAGCGCGATCGCCTCAAGCAGCTTGTCGAGATTCTTGCCGGTCTTGGCCGAAACCTCGATTTCGAGCGTCTCGCCGCCCAGCGACTCGACCTGGATCTCGTATTGCAGCAGTTCGGCGCGGACCCGCTCGGGGCTGGCGTCGGACTTGTCGATCTTGTTGATCGCCACGATCAGCGGCACGCCGGCCGCCTTGGCGTGGTTGATGGCCTCGACCGTCTGCGGCATGACGCCGTCATCGGCCGCGACCACGAGCACCACCACGTCGGTCACCTTGGCGCCGCGGGCGCGCATCGCCGTGAAGGCGGCGTGGCCGGGCGTGTCGATGAAGGTAACCTGCGCGCCCGACGGCGTCTTCACCTGATAAGCGCCGATATGCTGGGTGATGCCGCCGGCTTCGCCCGTGACGACATGGGTCTGGCGGATCGCGTCGAGCAGCGAGGTCTTGCCGTGGTCGACATGGCCCATGATGGTGACGACGGCCGGCCGCGAGACCAGCGTATCCTCGGGATCGACATCGTCGAACAGGCCGGTCTCGATGTCGGAATCGGCGACGCGCTTGACGGTGTGGCCCATTTCCTCGGCGACGAGCTGGGCCGTGTCGGCGTCGATCACATCGGTGATCTTGTGCATCGCGCCCTGCTTCATCAGCAGGCGGATGACGTCGACGCCGCGCTCCGTCATGCGGTTGGCGAGTTCCTGGATTGTGATCGTCTCCGGGATCACCACCTCGCGCATCACGCGCTCCTTGGCGACGTCCGAGGCGCGATGCCCGGTCATGCGCTGGACGCGGCGGCGGAAGGCGGCGACCGAACGCGTGCGCTCGTCGTCTCCGCCGGTCGCGGTCGAGAGCGTCAGGCGGCCGCGCGGCTTCTCGCCGACCTTGGGTGTCTTGGGGGCGGGCACGGGCGCGCCCCGCGGCGGGCCGCCGGCGAAGCCGCCGGGACGCCGGAAGGCGGGGCGGGCCTCGCCGTCGTCGGGACGGCTGCGAGGAGCCGCGGCCGAGGGAGCCTGGCGCGTCGGGCGCGCCACGGCCGGCTCGCTGGGAGCCGTCGCGTCGAGCGGACGGGGCGGACGCGGCCCTTCCGGGCGTGGCGGACGCGGCGGGTCGATCCGCGGCGGCCGGGCGCCGACATCACGCATCGGGGCGCGCGGCGCAAAATCGGGACGGGGGCCGGATGGAGCGGGGCGCGAGGCCGGCTGATAGGACGGAGCGGGCGCGGGCTGGCCCTCGCCCTGCGGCGCGGGCGCGAAGTCGCGCGGCGGCTGCGGCGGACGCGGAGCCTGCGGCTCGTCGCTGCGCTGGCGCGCGGCGCTCTCGGCGCGGCGCTTGCGATCCTCTTCCTGGCGGCGACGCTCCTCTTCCTCGCGCTGGCGGGCGAGCCCGGCCTCGCGCTCCTGGCGCTCGCGCTCGGCAGCCAAGGCCCGCTGGCGAGCCTCGGCTTCGGCGGCGGCGCGGGCTTCGGCCTCACGGCTGCGGGAATCGGACAGGGCGCGCTGGCGTGCGTCCTTCTCGTCCTCGGACAGGGTGCGCAGCAGCATGCCGCCCGCGGGTCGCGGCGGAGCGACGGGAGCCGGCGGCGGCGCGGCGCGGGTCTGCGCCGGTTGGGCGGGGGCCGGAGCGACCCGGGCCGGGGCCGCTTCCTTGACATCGGAGCCGGCGACGCGGCGCTTGACCTCGACGACGACCTGCTTCGAGCGCCCATGCGAGAAGCTTTGCCGAACAGTGCTCTGCTCGGGGCGCTTCAACGTCAGGGTCTTCGGGGGACTCACAGTCAAGGTCTTGTCGCCCGGGGTCTTGGTATCACTCATTATTCGTTCGGTCCTGCCGCTTTCGGTCTCGCCGCGTCTGGCGTTGCCGCTTCCGGATTTGCCGCATCCGGAGCCGCCATGCGCGTCGTCACGTCATCTGTTTCTACGGGGTCGGCCAGATCATCCGGCTCGATCGCACCGGCGTCGTCCGTCCGGTAGCGGACGAGCCGACGCCAGCGGGAGAGGAAACCCTCGGCCGCCGGTCCCGGAGCAAGCGCCGCATGTATCACATGTGCCCGCCCCAACGCCAATTCCAAATCAGCGGCCGCGAAAATACCCACGACCGGGACCTTGCGCGGCTTCAGACCGCCCTCCTGGCGGGCGATTTCGACGCGCCGCAGAGCCTGGCCGATCTTGCGCTGACCATCCTCCGCCCCGTCGCTGGCCGCGAGGACGGCCGCGCAGCGGCCCGAGCCGACCATCGCCTCGACCTTGGCGAAGCCGGCCTGAACGAGCCCGGCCTTGTTGGCCATGGCCAGCGCCTGCAGCGCATCGCGCCGCATCAGCCCGTCGATCAGATCGACGAGGTCGGCCGGAACCGAGACCTTGGTCTTGAGCGAGCGCTCGAACGCCTTGCGCCGGATCGCCTCGGCCACCGTCCTGGCGCTGAGGCTGGCCCAGACGCCCCGGCCTGGCAGCTTGCGCCTGAGGTCCGGCGTCAGCACGCCGTCGGGACCGATGACGAAGCGGATCAGATCGTCGGGCGGCTTGACCGCCCGGCTGACGACGCAGCTTCGCTCCGGCCCGTCCCTGCGGTCCGAACGCGTCGCTGCGGCGGGCTTCATCGCGATGATCCGTCTCAGACCTCGGCGGCCTCGCCTTCGGCCGGCTCGGCCTCCTCGGCGACAGGCGCCTCGATCCAGCCGGCCTTGACGCGGGCGGCCATGACCATGGCCTCGGCGTCATGCCGCGACAGGTCGAAGCCGTCGAGATAGCCGGCATGGCGGGTGCTCTCGCCATCCTTGCGCTCGGTCCAGCCGACGAGATCGTCGGTGGCGCAGCCGGCGAGATCCTCGACGGTCTTCACCTCGTTCTCGCCCAGCGCCACCATTATCGCCGTGGTGACGCCCTCGACCTCGCGCAATTCGTCCTCGACGCCGAGCGCGATGCGCTTCTCGTCGAACTCGGCCTCGATGGCGGCGAGATAGTCCTGCGCGCGCGACTGGATCTCGGCTGCGGTGTCTTCGTCGAAGCCCTCGATCGAGGCGAGCTCGGAGGCCTCGACATAGGCGACCTCCTCGACCGTGCGGAAGCCTTCCGACGCCAGCAACTGGCCGACCGTCTCGTCGACGTTGAGCGCATTCATGAAGATCTCGGTGCGGCTCAGGAACTCCTTCTGGCGGCGCTCCGATTCCTCGGCCTCGGTCAGGATGTCGATGTCCCAGCCGGTGAGCTGCGAGGCGAGGCGGACATTCTGCCCGCGCCGGCCGATGGCGAGCGAGAGCTGCTCGTCGGGCACCACGACCTCGATCTTGTCGGCCTCTTCGTCGAGCACGACCTTGGCGACCTCGGCCGGCTGCAGCGCGTTGACGACGAAGGTCGCGATGTCGGGCGACCACGGGATGATGTCGATCTTCTCGCCCTGCAATTCGCCGACGACGGCCTGCACGCGCGAGCCGCGCATGCCGACGCAGGCGCCGACCGGGTCGATCGAGGAATCGCGGCTGATCACCGCGATCTTGGCGCGCGAGCCTGGGTCGCGGGCGACCGCCTTGACCTCGACGATGCCGTCGTAGATCTCCGGCACTTCCTGCCCGAAGAGCTTGGCCATGAACTGCGGATGGGTGCGCGACAGAAAGATCTGCGGGCCGCGCGGCTCGCGGCGCACGTCATAAACATAGGCGCGGGCGCGATCGCCGACCTTGAAGGTCTCGCGCGGAATCATCTCGTCGCGGCGGATGATCGCCTCGCCGCGGCCGAGATCGACGAAGACGTTGCCATATTCGACGCGCTTGACCGCGCCGTTGACGATCTCGCCGATGCGGTCCTTGTATTCGTCGTATTGCCGGTCGCGCTCGGCCTCGCGCACCTTCTGCACGATGACCTGCTTGGCCGACTGGGCGGCGATGCGGCCGAAATCGAAGGGCGGCAGCGGATCGGCGATGATGTCGCCGACCTGGGCGGCCGGGTTGTGGCGCTTGGCCTCGGCGACCGTGATTTCGATCGCGCCGTTCTCGACCTGATCCACCACCTGCAGGTGGCGGGCGAGACGCAGTTCGCCGGTCTTGGTGTTGATCTCGGCATGGACGTCCGTCTCGGCGCCGTAGCGCGAACGGGCCGCCTTGGCGATTGCGTCCTGCATCGCATCGACGACGATCTGCCGGTCGATCGACTTTTCGCGGGCGACCGCATCGGCGATCTGCAGCAGTTCGAGCCTGTTGGCGCTGACGACCATGACGCTCACTCCTCTTCGTTGTCTGTTTCGTGCGGAGCCGGTCCGCGCTTTCTAGGCAAGGCCGGGGCCTTGTCGGGACGCGGTCCCAGCGATTTCTTCCTGCCCTTCGGCGGCGCCGGGATCTCATCGACCGCCGGCATCTCGGGCGGAAGACCAGCCTTGCCGCGCCTGAGCGATTCGGTGACGAGCGCATCGGTCAGCACGAGACGGGCATCTGCGATGAGCGCCATCGGGATCGCGACGTCGCGCTCCTCGTCCGACTTCGCATCGTCGCGGGCGAGCAGGGCATTCGGCCCGTCGATTCCGCGAAGGATGCCGCGAAAACGCTTGCGTCCTGCGACGACCTGTTCGGTTTCGATCTTGGCGAGATGCCCGGCCCAGCGCTCGAAATCGCCTGCGCGCACCAGCGGCCGGTCGATCCCGGGCGACGAGATTTCGAGATGATAGGCCGCCTGGATCGGATCGTCGACATCGAGCGCCGGCGAGACCGCCTGGCTGACCGCCTCGCAGCCCTCGACATTCATCGTGCCGTCAGGCCGCTCGGCCATGATCTGGACCGTGCAGCCGTTCTGGCCGGTGACGCGCACGCGCACCAGCCTGTAGCCGAGATCGACGATCGCCGGCTCCACGATCGCGGCGACGCGCGCGGCGACGCCGCTTTCGACGACGATGCGATGGTCCTGATCCGGTGAAATCGGGTCGTTCATGTCCGGGCTGCCTGTTTGGAGCGTCGACACGCTCCAAATTCTGAGATCCCCGCTCCGGAACAAGCGTCCGCCCAACAAAAAAGAGCGGGCCGGCAGGCCCACTCTTGATCGTCGGCTTGCGCCGTTACCAGAGCTGTTACGCGCTATTTAGTCCGCCTTGAGGTTCCATGCAAGCCGCCTTTCCGGAGCGACGACCACCTTCGCGTTTCTGCACCGGCGCTAACGCGATGGTCATTCTTGTGCGTCAACATGACCGTGTTCGGTTTGAGTGGGGTTGCGGGATGAGTTCGGTCAGCGCGCTGTTGCGCGATCTCGAAGCAACGATGGTGCGTGGCTCGGGCGAGGAGCGCGTCCAGATCCTGGCGCGTCTGACGGATCTGTTCCTGAGCACGGCCAGCGGCATGGCCGAAGATCAGGTCAGCGTCTTCGACGTCGTCATCGGCCGGCTTTCGCGCGCCATCGAAGTGCGCGCCCGCATCGAACTGGCCGAACGGCTGGCGGATGTTCCCAATGCGCCGGGCGGCGTCGTGCGCCAGCTCGCGCTCGACGAAATCGCGGTGGCGCGGCCGGTCCTGATCGCCTCGCCGCGGCTGAGCGACCAGGACCTCGTCGCAATCTCGGCCGCCAAAGGTCGCGACCACATGCTCGCCATCACCGAGCGGCCCGATCTCGGCGAGCCGGTGACGGACTTCCTCATCCTGCGCGGCGGCCGCGTCGTCACCCATGCGGTCGCCTCCAACCAGAGCGCGCGCTTCTCGCGCCACGGCATGGGCGTGCTGGTGATGCGCGCGGTGCAGGACGACGCGCTGCAGGCGACGCTCGGCACGCGGCGCGACATCCCCTCCGAACTCGGCGACCAGCTCATGGCCGCAGCGAAGAACTCGGCGCGGCGGCGGCTCAGCGCCTCGATGGAACCGGCCATGGCCGGCGCGGTCGATGGCGCGATCGAGCGCGGCGCCGTCGCGGTCGCGGCCCAGGCCCAGATCGGCGACGACATCGGCAAGATCAGCGCGGCGCTGGCCGAAATCAACCGCCTCAACGAAGCCGGACTGCTGAACGAAGCCAAGGTCGCCGAATTCGCCTTGGCCGGCGCGACCGAGCACGCCATGGGCGCGGTCTCCGTGCTGGCGCAACTGGGGCTGCCGGCGACCGAGCAGGTCATCCTCGGGCCCGACCGCGACGCGGTTCTGCTGGTGGCGCGCGGGCTCGGCTGGTCCTGGGAGACGACGCGGGCGCTGATCGGCCTGCGCAAGGATCTCGGCAAATCGGATTCCGCCGTCGAGAAGGCGCGCCAGAGCTTCCGGAGCCTGCAGACCTCGACCGCGCAGCGGGTGCTCGGCTTCCTCAGGATGCGCGACGCACAGCAGTGAGATAGCTCGGCACGCGGCCGGCGGCGACGGCCTTGGCCTCGTAGCGCGTCCGCACCCAGCCGGGATAAGGCTGCCGCCAGTCGTCTGCGCGCTCATCCGTCCAATCGAAATCGGGCGAGGCCAGCAGCCGCGACAACGTCCAGCCGACATAATCGTCGATGTCGCTCGCGAAGCGGAAGCGCCCGTTCGGCGCCAGCGCCCGCGCCAGAAGGCCGAGCGTCCGCTCCGAGACGAAACGGCGCTTGCGTTGGCGGCGCTTGGGCCAGGGGTCGGGGTAGAGCAGATCGACCGCGTCGAGCGAGCCTGCAGGCAGGCGCGGCAGCAGCAGGGCCGCGTCGCCGTCCCAGAGCCGGATGTTGTCAAGCCCGTCGCGCTCGATGACGCCGAGGAACTTCGCCATGCCGTTGACGAAGGGCTCGACTCCGATGAAGCCGATCCCGGGGTTTTCACGCATGCGGTGCAGCAGATGCTCGCCGCCGCCGAAGCCGATTTCGAGCCGCACCGCCGTCACCGGACGCGGAAACAGCGGCCCGAGATCGGCAATGTCGCCCTCGGGCAGGCGCAGGCGCGGCAACGTGCCCTCGATCTGCGCGCTCTGTCCCGGCCGCAGCGCCTTGCCCTTGCGCCGGCCGAAGAAGGCGCGCTCGTCGTGATGGTCGTCGGTCATGCGCGCTCTTAGATGACGCTGGCCGAAAGAAAAAGGCCGGAGCGAAGCTCCGGCCCGATAGCGCTCGATCGCGAATGCGGTCAGGCGACGGCCTTCTTCAGGACGTCGACGAGATCGGTCTTCTCCCAGGAGAAGCTGCCGTCGCGGCCGGCCTTGCGGCCGAAATGGCCATAGGCCGCCGATTTGGCATAGATCGCCTTGTTGAGCTGGAGATGCGTGCGGATGCCGCGCGGGGTCAGGTCCATGACCTCGCCGAGGACCGCCTCAAGCTTCGCCTCATCGACCTTGCCGGTGCCGTGCAGGTCGACATAGATCGAGAGCGGCTTGGCGACGCCGATGGCGTAGGAGAGCTGGATCGTGCAGCGCTCGGCGAGCTTGGCCGCGACGACGTTCTTGGCGAGGTAGCGCGCCGCATAGGCCGCGGACCGGTCGACCTTGGTCGGGTCCTTGCCCGAGAACGCGCCACCGCCATGGGGCGCCGCGCCGCCATAGGTGTCGACGATGATCTTGCGGCCGGTCAGGCCGGCGTCGCCATCGGGCCCGCCGATGACGAACTTGCCGGTCGGGTTGACGTGCCAGACGGTGTCCTTCGAGATCCAGCCCTCGGGCAGGGTCGCGCGGATATAGGGCTCGACGATCTTGCGCACGTCAGCCGAGGAGAGCGAGGCGTCGGTGTGCTGGGTCGAGAGCACGATCTGGGTCACGCCGACCGGCTTGCCGTTCTCGTACTTGACCGTGACCTGGCTCTTGGCGTCGGGACCGAGCTTGGCGGCGCCGCCTTCCTTGGCATGGCGGGCCTTGGCCAGCACTTCGAGAATTTTGTGGGCGTAGTAGATCGGCGCCGGCATCAACTCGGGCGTCTCGCGGCAGGCATAGCCGAACATGATGCCCTGGTCGCCCGCGCCTTCGTCCTTGTTGCCGGCGGCGTCGACGCCCTGGGCGATGTCGGCGGACTGCGCGTGCAGGAGCACGTCGATCTTGCACTTCTTCCAGTGGAAGCCGTCCTGCTCATAGCCGATCGCGCGGATCGCCTTGCGCGCGGCCGACTTGACCTTGCTCTTCATCGCCTTCTCGTCGAGCGAGGTGCGGACCTCGCCGGCGATGACGACACGGTTGGTCGTCGCCAGGGTCTCGCAGGCGACGCGGACCTGGGCTGCGTCCATACCGGCCTTCGCGGCTTCCTTGAAGAACAGGTCCACGACCTCGTCGGAGATCCGGTCGCAGATCTTGTCGGGATGGCCCTCGCCGACCGACTCGCTGGTGAAGAGATAGTTCTGGCGTGACACGGGCTAGGCATCCTTCGGTGAGGAGAGGCGACCGATCGGCCCGGGCGGACGATCAGCCGGCGAAAACGGGCACCCTCTTTGCAGCGGACGCGTTCGCCGTCAAGCCGGACAATCCGTTTATCGGGAGCTTCGTTCGTCCTGACGAACGAAAAGACACCGGATCAGGCGATTCCGCTGTCTTCCTCGGCCAGAGCCTCGACAAGGTCGACGATCCGACGGCGCACGCGAGCGCTCTTGATGCGGACGAAAGCCTTGGTCAACTGCACGCCCTCGCTGGTGGCGAGGAAGTCCGAGACATAAGCCGTCGAGGCTGCATCGGAGAAACCGCCCTGGGGCATGTCGCCGGTCGGCGCGCCGTCGAAGAAGAACGACACCGGCACGTCGAGCATCTTGGCGATCTGCTGCAGCCGGCTGGCGCTGATCCGGTTCGAGCCCTTCTCGTATTTCTGCACCTGCTGGAAGGTGAGGCCGAGGCCCTCGCCGAGCCTTTCCTGGCTGACGCCGGCGAGCATGCGGCGCATGCGCACGCGGGCTCCGACATGGCGGTCGATCGGGTTCGGCACCTTTTTGACTATCATCAGCGGCGGTCCCTGGACGGCTTTGGATCGGTCACCTTCAATCCCGCAGAAGGGATTTCATTTTGTCAATTTACATGGTTCCATGGAGAACCACCATCCATCCTCGCAAAAAAAGTTCCAGATGGGATGATCAGCGCCGCCAGATGCGCGAGAGCAGCATGAAAGCGGCCAGAAGCCCTGCGAACAGAGCATCCCCGAGCTGCGCATAGAGCGTGACTGGGCCGCTGCGGGGCAGTCCAGCGTCGAGAACGCCCTCGGTTCCGAGCGCCAGGGAACCGGTGACGCGGCCATAGGCGTCGACAACAGCCGAGATGCCGGTGTTGGCGACGCGCACCAGAGGCAGCCCTTCCTCGACAGCGCGCAGCCTCGCCTGGGCGAAGTGCTGGTAGGGCCCGCTGGTCTGGCCGAACCAGCCGTCATTGGTCAGGTTGAGGAGGAAGCCGGGGCGCGGACCCTGCGGCGTCGCCGCGCCTGGAAAGACGATCTCGTAGCAGATCAGCGGGGCCGCCACCGGCAGGCCGGCAACGACCAGCGGTTGCCGCCGCGGCCCGGCCGCGAAGCCGCCCGGCACCGAGACGAATTCGGACAGACCGACGCCGCGGATCAGCCTGTCCAGGAAGGCCGGCAGATACTCGCCGAAGGGCACGAGATGAACCTTGTCGTAGCTCGCGCGGATGACGCCCTCGTCATCGACCACCTGCACCGAATTGAAGATCGGCGGCCGGCTCTCGCCCGGCAGCCCCTCGCCAGCGCGGGCCGCGCCGGTGATCAGGGTCGCGCCAGGCGGCAGCAGCGCGGCGATCCGCGCGAGCGCGGCCGGCGTGCGCCCGAGCAGAAAGGGAAAGGCTGATTCCGGCCAGATCAGATGTGTCACGTTTTGGACGCCGAGCGTGGTCGGGCTCGTCGCCCGGTCGCTCAGCGCCAGATAATGGGCAAGGATGGCCTCGCTGTTGCGGGCGCTGAACTTGGCGTCCTGCGGCAGATTGGGCTGCATCAGCCGCAGCTTGACCCCGGCGACCGGCGGAGAGGGTTGCGCCGGGATGCGCCAGAGCCCGAAGCCGAAGAGCCCAGCGACCGCCAAACCCGCCACCACCGGAGCGCGCCAGCGCGCCAGACCGCCCTCATGCCCGCCAAGCAGCGCCGGCGCCGCCCCGATCGCGACCGCGACCAGCGTCAGCCCGTAGAGCCCGACCAGCGAGGCGAATTGCGCGATCTGCAGCTGTCCCGCCAGCATCATGCCGTAGACGTTCCATGGAAAGCCGGTCAGCACATGGCCGCGCAGCCATTCGCTCGACGCCAGCGCGACCGCGAGCATCAGGATGCGGCCGGCCCCGACGGGCCAGAGCAGCCGCGCGCAGGCGAAGCCCAGCGCCGGGAAGATGGCGAGACCCGCCGGCAGCGCGACGACGCCGAGCGGCATCGCCCAGGCGAATTTGTCGGCCTCGACCAGAAAGGCCGCGCCGAGCCACCACAGGCCGGCGAGAAAGAAGCCGAAACCCCACCACCAGCCAACCGCGGCGGCCGCGCGAATCCGCCTCCAGACCGTCTCGCCGACCGCGCCGTCGATGAGCCAGACCGCCATCGTCATCGGCAGGACGATCAGCGGCCAGAGATCGAGCGGCGGTAGGCTGAGCGCGCCGGACGCTCCCGCGACAAGCGCGATCAAACGCCGACGCCAGCCCCAAGCGAGGATCACGGCGTCGGCAACCGCCGAAAGGCGCATCAATTGGCCCCCGTCGGCGCCGCCGGACCCGATTCCAAATCACGTCGCTGGATGCTGATGCGCTTGATCCGGCGCGGATCGGCCTCGACGATCTCGAAGACGAGACCCTCGGGCCCCTCGATCGTTTCGCCCGGCGCGGGCACGCGGCCGGCCAGCGTCACGATCAGCCCGCCCAGCGTGTCGATGTCCTCGGCGATTTCGGCCTGCGAGAGGTCGATGCCGGTCGCCTCCTTCAGTTCGTCCAAAGTGGCGCGGGCGTCGGCCGCGTAGCGCCCGTCTTCAAGCGCCGCGATGGCGGGGCCGTCGTCGAGATCATGCTCGTCCTCGATGTCGCCGACGACGATCTCGACCAGATCCTCGATCGAGACCAGCCCGTCCGTGCCGCCATATTCGTCGATGACCAGTGCGATATGGGTCCGCGTCGCCTGCATCCGGACCAGCAGATCGACCGCCGGCATCGAGGGCGGAACATAGAGCACCGGCCGCAGGATTTTCGCCGCGGCCAGGGTGGAATTGAGATCGACCGCGGCGAGATCGTGCTGCGGCGCGTCGGATGGGATCGTCACCTCCCCAGTTCTGGCGCGCCCGGCGATGAAGGTCATGAAGTCGCGGATATGGACCATGCCGCGCGGATCATCGAGCGAATCGTCGAAAACCGGCAGGCGCGAATGCCCGGCATTGCCGAAAATGGTCAGAACCTCGTCCAACGTGGCGTCGCCCGGCACCGCGACGATGTCGGCGCGCGGGATCATGACGTCGCCGACCCGGCGCTCGCGCAGGCTGAGCACGTTGGACAGCATCGCCCGCTCCTGGGGGCTGAGATCGGCGAACTGTCCGTTCTCCTGATCCTGCGCCAGCGCTTCGGCGATGTCCTCGCGGATCGTGCCGCCGCCGCGCAGGCCGAGCCTGTCGAGAAACTGGCCGAGCCAATGGCCAAGGCCGCGCCCGGTCTGATCGTTCGCGGTGGTTCGACTGTCGTCGCTCATGATGCTTTGGAAAAAACCGGGGTTTCGGCGAGCGGCTCGGAATCCGCATAAGGGTCGGCGATGCCCAGCTTGGCCAGCGCGGCGATCTCGAGCGCTTCCATGCGGTCGGCGTCGGCGTCCGTCTCGTGATCCTGTCCGAGCAGATGGAGCAGGCCGTGAATGACGAGATGGCTGAGGTGATCGGCGATCGGCTTGCCTTCGGCCTCAGCCTCGCGCGCCACCGTCTCATAGGCGAGCACGACGTCGCCGAGCGCGGGGCTCTGCGCGATCCTGTCGGGCGGAGCGGCCGGGAAGGAGAGGACGTTGGTCGCCTTGTCGAACCCGCGCCAGTCGCGGTTGACGATGCGGATGCGTCTGTCGTCGGTCAAAAGCAGGCTGAGTTCGGCCCCGTCGAGCGGCTGGACGGGGGACACCGCGACGGCGGCCTCAGTGGCCGCGTCGATCAGGGGGCGCAGGTCGGCGAGCGAGCGCCAGCTCTTCGCCTGGATCCTGACCGAGAGAGACAGCGTCGGCCGGATGGCCCCGGCCGTGGAGGAGGTCGCAGGCGGCGCCGGGCGCCGCGCGCGAGGTCGGTCGTTCATCGCGGCCGCTCCCGCGACAGGGTGCGCTTCAGCCCTTCGCTCTCGTCTTCGATCGGCGCAGGCGGCTCAGGCGGACGCATCCGTTCCTCGCGTTCCTCGCGCTCGCGGCGCGCAGCGCCCTCATAGGCCATGACGATGCGTCGCACCAGATCATGGCGGACGACGTCGCCCTCCTCGAATTTGGCATGGCCGACGCCCTCGACGCCCGAGAGCAGCCTGACCGCCTCGATCAGCCCCGAGCGCTGCCCGGGAGGCAAGTCGATCTGCGTCGGGTCGCCGGTGATGATCATGCGCGAGCCTTCGCCGAGGCGGGTCAGGAACATCTTCATCTGGACCGAGGTTGCGTTCTGCGCCTCGTCGAGCAGCACCACGGCATTCGTCAGAGTGCGTCCCCGCATAAAAGCGAGCGGGGCGATCTCGATCATCCCGGTCTGCAAGGCGCGCTCGACATGGCGCGCCTCCATGAAATCGTTCAGGGCGTCGTAGATCGGCCTGAGATAGGGATCGACCTTCTCGCGCATGTCGCCGGGCAGGAAGCCGAGCCGCTCGCCGGCCTCGACGGCAGGGCGCGACAGCACCATGCGCTCGACCACGCCCTGCTCGATCAGCGAGACTGCGTGCCCGACCGCGAGCCAGGTCTTGCCGGTGCCGGCCGGCCCTTCGGCGAGCACCAGTTCGTTGCGCTTGAGCTGGCGCAGATAGGCGTCCTGCGCCGCGTTGCGGGCGCGCACCGGGCCGCGCTTGCGCGTCACGATCGCGTCGAAGGAGGTCTTTCCGGCGTCTGCGGCGGGAAAGAGCGAGCGCTGGACGTTGCTCTCCTCGATCGCGCCATCGACCTCGCCGAGCGTGACCGAGGCGCCTGCCTTGGCGCGCGCATAGAGCGTCTTCAGCACGCGGCCGGCCTGCTCGGCGGTTTCGCGCGGACCCTTGATGGTAAGGTGGTTGCCGTTGGGGCTGGCGACAACGCCGAGCCTGCGCTCGAGATGCGCCAGGTTCTGGTCGTAATGGCCGAAGACCAGGCTCGCGAGACGGTTGTCGTCGAAGGACAGCAGGACCTCGGTGGCGGGCAAACCATCGCGCGTCACGGTCTCGCGCGTGAAGCTCTCGGTGCGCTGGGCGGGCTGTTCGCGCCGCGGGCCACGGTCTTGTCTCGGAGTCGCCTGGTCAGCCTGTGCCAAATGCGTCGTCTCCCTGGCAGGGTTCCCGGCCGCACGGAATCGCGAGACCGGGTCTCAAGCACGCATAACCGAACGTGACGATGTCCGCCTGATGACAGACGCAGCCCGCTCGCGCGCGAGAGTGGGCCGAGCCTCGCCGGCTCATGCCGCGATCTCCGTCGGAGAGCCCGGAACGGCAGATGCCAGCCGGCCGAACAGTGAATTCGACCCTGCCCGCTCGATGACCACCTGCACCCTGTCGCCGATCTGATTCGTCTCCGTCTCGATCTGTGCAGCCTGGAGCCAGGGCGTCTTTCCCGCAAGCTGGCCTTCATGGCGGCCGACACGCTCCAGCAGCACCTCGACGGTACGCCCGACCATGGCGTGGTTGAAGGCCTGCCGGTGATGCTCGATGCGCTCCTGCAGGCGCCAGAGCCGCTCGTTCATCAGTTCGGGCGCGACCTGCTCGCCGAGATCGGCTGCCGGCGTGCCGGGGCGGGGCGAGTATTTGAAGGAGTAGCTCGAGGCGAAGCCGATCTCGTCGACGAGGCTGATCGTGTCCTCGAACTCCGCGTCGCTCTCGCCGGGGAAGCCGACGATGAAATCCGACGAGAGGGCGATGTCGGGCCGCGCGTTTCGAATTCGCTCGACCAGCCGGCGATACTCGTTTGCCGTATGCTTGCGGTTCATCGCCGCCAGGATGCGATCGGAGCCGGCCTGCACCGGCAGATGCAGGAAGGGCATCAACTGGGGAAGATCGCGATGGGCCGCGATCAAGTCCTCGCCCATATCGCGCGGATGGCTCGTGGTGTAGCGGATGCGGCTGATGCCGGGGATGTCGGCGACCTTGTAAATCAGTCGCGCCAGGCCCCAGACGCCGTCCTCGCCCTCGCCATGATAGGCGTTGACGTTCTGGCCGATCAGCGTGACGTCCTGCACGCCGGCCGCCGCCAGCCTTTCGACCTCGGCCAGCACCTGCGCCACCGGCCGCGAGAACTCCGCGCCGCGCGTATATGGCACGACGCAGAACGCGCAGAACTTGTCGCAGCCTTCCTGCACCGTGACGAAGGCCGAGATGCCGCGCGCGCGGATGGCCTTGGGCGTCGGGGCCGGCAGATGGCCGAACTTGTCCTCGACGGGCAGATCGGTATCGACGGTGCGCCGGGCGCGCGCCTGCTCCAGGAGCTCCGGCAGGCGGTGATAGGCCTGCGGGCCGACGACGAGGTCGACCGCCGGCTGGCGGCGCTGAATCTCCGCGCCCTCGGCCTGCGCGACGCAGCCGGCGACGACGATCCGGGTATGCTGGCCATTGGCCCGTTGCGCGGTCTTGAGGTCGCGCAGCTTGCCAAGCTCGGTATAGACCTTCTGCACCGCGCGATCGCGGATATGGCAGGTGTTGAGCAGGATCAGGTCCGCGCCTTCCGGCGTGGCCGTCTCCTCATAACCCTGCCGGCCTAGGATGTCGGCCATGCGCTGCCCGTCATAGACGTTCATCTGGCAGCCGAAGGACTTGATGTGGACGGTTTTCATGCGCGGCGGATCGTGAGGCTCCAAACCGTCTCCTTACCCCGGATCGCGGTTCGGGGAAATGATTTGGAGCGGGTGGGCTAGGCGAAGCAATGCGTGCGCCAATCGGCGACTCCTTACGACTCGCCAGCCGGTCGCCCCGTCACCGCCTGCTGCCTAGCCCTGCGGATCGCGATCTCCGCCAGCCGCGTCGCCTCCTTGCGCGAGGTTTTCGCGCCCATCGCGATCGGTTCGCCCCAGGCCAGCACGACATCGATCGCGCCCATGGCCAGCACTGCCTTGAGATGCGGCGCAAGCTCGGTGTCGCCATACCAAGCCAGTGCGCTGCGCTCGGTGCGTCCGCCCGCTATGCCATGGATACCGATATAGCTGATCGTCAGCGGGTAGACGGTGATGTCACCGCCACCCTCGCCCAGAGCGGCGTGCGCCGCTCCCAGCAGCGAGGAGCGCATCGGCAGGATGCGGGTGCCGTCGCCGGTCGTTCCTTCCGCGAAAAGCACGACCGATTCGCCGGCCGAAAGACGCGCGCCCATCTGCGCCGCGACGTCGGCGGTGGCGGCGCGGCGCATGCGGTCGATGAAGACGGTGCGCTGGAGTTTCGACAACAGCCCGATCACCGGCCAGTCGGCGACCTCGCTCTTGGCGACGAAGGACAGCGGGGCTTGAGCCCCGATGACCGCGATGTCGAGCCAGGAGACGTGGTTTGCGACGATCAGCCCGCCCGTGCCGGGCGGCGGGGCCGTCCCCGTGACGGTGCAGCGGACGCCGAGCGCCCGGCAGACGAGGCGGTGATAGAGTTTCGGAACGACCGCGGCCGTCCTCGCGCCGAGCCTCACCGCGACGAGCTGGGCCGGCAGCAGCGCGAGCGTGGCCGCGCCGAGCCAGCCGAGGCGAAACATCGCGCCGGGGCTGAATCCCGTCATGCGAGCGAATCGGTCATGCGAGATCGAGCCGCATCGTCACGGCCTCGGTGCGGCTCCCGTCGGCCTTGATGTAGTAGCCCTTGCGGCGGCCGACCTCGCCGAAGCCGAAATGCCGGTAGAGCCGCTCGGCCGGCAGGTTGCCGTCCTCGACCTCGAGGAAGACCTGACCGACGCCGCGCGCGGCCAGATGTCCGAGATGGGCCGAGAGCAGCCCGCGCCCGAGCCCGTCGCCGCGCCGGCCGGGCGCGACGACGATGCTGAGGATTTCCGCCTCGCCTGCCGCCAGGCGCGAGATGACGAAGCCGACCGGGTTCGGCCCTTGCCCCGGATAGACGCCGTCGGCGAGCACGGCCGGATCGGCCAGAAGCGCGGCGCATTCGCCCGGCTCCCAGCCGCGCGCGAAGCCGCCGGCATGATGCAGCGCCGCGACATGCCGGGCATGGCGCACATCGAGCCTGCCGGTGCGGGCCGGGCCTGATTCGGGATTGAGTAGTCGGCGCAGCCAGTCCATGGCGCTTGATGGCACAGAGTCGGGCACACGCAAGACCCGTTCGCGCGCAAGACCCGTTTTCAGCGTCGGGGCAGCCGGGCCGAGTCCTGCGGCGTCGTTTCGGGAGCCTTGAGGTAGAGCGGGCGCGGCGGGGCGGCGTCGGGATCGGCGATCAGGCCCAGCCTTGCGACCCACATCACATCGGGCGCGCGGCTTTCGTCGAGGATCAGCGCGTCGAGCCCGATCGCCCAGGCCTCGTTGGCGACGGCCTGCGCCGCCGAGCCGACGATGCTGACCGGCCCTGCCCCGATAGCGCGGGCCGCATCACGGTGGCTGACCTGGCGCAACGCGACCAGCGGCTTGCCCTGCGAGGTCATCGCCTGGAACCAGACCTGGCCGTGGCGGGCGTCGAGCGCGGCCGCGATCACCCGGCCTGATTCGCGGCCGATCAGCGGCGCGGCAACCGCCGCCAGCGTGGTGACGCCGACCGCCGGAATCGCGGCCGCGAAAGCGATGGCGCGGGCCGCGCTGATGCCGACGCGTAATCCCGTATAGCTGCCGGGACCGACGGTGACGGCGACGCGGTCAAGCGAGGAGAAGCCGCCCTCGACCGCGTTCATGACGCGCTCGATCATCGGCATCAGCGCCTCGGCATGGCCGCGCTCCATGGCAACCTGCTCGATGGCGAGCGGCTCGGGCATGCCAGCGTCGAGCACGCAAGCCGAGCAGGCGCCGAGCGCGGTGTCGATGGCGAGGATGCGCATCAGCGGTTGCGTGTCGTCAGACCGCCTCGACCTCGCGCACATCCGGCAGGAAATGGCGCAGCAGGTTCTGGATGCCGTGCTTCAGCGTCGCGGTCGAGGATGGGCAGCCGGCGCAGGAGCCCTTCATCGCGAGATAGACCGTACCATCCTTGAACCCGCGAAAGGTGATATCGCCGCCATCGCCGGCCACCGCCGGGCGGATACGGGTTTCCAGCAGATCCTTGATCGTCTCGACGGTTTTTGCGTCCTCGGGGGCGAAGAACTCGCCCTCCTCGATCACGTCGGCCTGCGAGCCGTCCGACAGGACGGGCGCGCCCGACATGAAATGCTCCATGATCGCGCCCAGGATCGCGGGCTTGAGATGGGGCCATTCGCCATCCGACTTGGTGACGGTGATGAAATCCGAGCCGAGGAACACGCCCGAGACGCCGTTGACGCCGAACAGGCGCTGGGCCAGCGGCGAACGCTCGGCCTGGCCCGCCTCGCGCAGTTCCAGCGTGCCGTCTGCCATCACCGTGCGGCCGGGCAGGAATTTCAGGGTGGCGGGGTTGGGCGTGGCTTCGGTCTGGATGAACATGGAAAAATCCTCCGGCGCCGGCGGGTCAAGGCCACCGTTCCTAGAGTGGATATAGGCGCGTCGCCGGAATGATTCCAGCGGGAACGCTCAGGCCAGCGCGTCGATCTCCTCGTCTTCCAGATGACCCGGCACGATGGCGACCGGGATCGGGAAGCTCGCGGCCGATTTGCCGGCAAGCCCGCTGACCAGCGGGCCGGGTCCGTCGCGGCCCGCACCTGCGGCCAGGACCAGCAGCGAAATGTCCTCGTCGGCCTCGATCAGCTTGACGACTTCGTCGGCCTTGTCGCCGGTGCGCACGACCTTCTCGGGCTCGAGCCCGGCGAGCGCCCGAACGGAAGCGGCCGCCGCATCGAGCAGCTTCTGGGCTTCTTCCTCGGCCTCGGCCTGCATCACCTCGCCGACGCCGAGCCAGGTCTCGTGCTCTGGCGGCGTGACAACGCCGAGCAGCACGATCGCCGCGCCGACGCGGGCGCAGCGGCGCGCGGCGAAGCGCACCGCCTTGGCGCATTCGTCGCTGTCGTCGACGACCGCGAGGAATTTCGGGCGATGGCCCGTTTCATAGGACCGCCGTCGCTTGACCATGATCTCATCCTGTCGCCGCTTCCAGGAGCCGGCATGGTGAACCGCGCCGCCAAGTCAATGCAAGGCCCGGTCAGCGCAAGGGTGACGCGGATGACACCCCTCAGCGGCGGCCGACGAAGCCGACGATGTCCTTGACGTCGGCCATGACGGGAGCCGCAATGGCAGCGGCACGGTCGGCCCCGTCGTTCAGGATCGCGTCGATATGTCCGGGATCGGCGAGCAGGCGGCGCATCTCGCCGGCGATGGGGGCGAGCTTCGCCACGGCGAGATCGACCAGAGCCGCCTTGAAGCCGGAGAACTGGCCGCCACCGAACTCCGACAGCACCTGCGCCTTGGTGACGCCTTCGAGCCCGGCATAGATGCCGACGAGATTCTCCGCTTCCGGCCGGCCCTCCAGACCCTTCTCCTCGGAGGGCAGAGCCTCCGGGTCGGTCTTGGCCTTGCGGACCTTGGTGGCGATGGTCTCGGCATCGTCGGTCAGGTTGATGCGCGAATAGTCCGACGGGTCGGATTTCGACATCTTCTTCGTGCCGTCGCGCAGGCTCATCACGCGCGGGGCAGGCCCCTGAATCATCGGCTCAGGCTGCGGAAAGAACCCCAGATCGCCGGTTCCCAACCCGCGCTCCGCGATCCGTGCGGAAAAGTCGTTGTTGAATTTCTGGGCGATGTCGCGCGCCAGTTCGAGATGCTGCTTTTGGTCCTCGCCGACGGGCACATGCGTGCCCTTGTAGAGCAGGATGTCGGCCGCCATCAGCACCGGGTAGTCGTAGAGCCCGACGGACGCGTTTTCGCGATCCTTGCCGGCCTTCTCCTTGAACTGGGTCATGCGGTTCAGCCAGCCCAGCCGAGCGACCGTGTTGAAGACCCAGGCAAGTTCGGCGTGCTGACGCACCTGGCTTTGGTTGAAGATGATGCTCTGTTTCGGATCGACGCCGGCCGCAATATAGGCCGCCGTGACCTCCCGCGTTGCGCGAGTAAGCTCCGCCGGTCCGCCCCAGACATCGAAACTTTGCGTGATCGCGTGCATGTCGACGACGCAATAGATGCAGTCATGCGTCTTCTGCATCGCGACCCAATTGGTCAGCGCACCGAGATAATTGCCGAGATGCAGCGTCGAGGTCGGCTGCATGCCGGAGAAGACGCGCTGGTGAAAGGCCGCCATGGGGCGCTCCGTCGTCACGAACCGGAAGAAAAGGGAGGCGCGTTCTGGCTTATGGCTGCCGCTTGCGCAAGAGGCCGGGTCCGAAGGCGCCCAGCAGCGCGGCCGGGAGGGCATAGGCGGCAAGCCCGACTGCGCACAGCCCTCCCAGAGCGGCGATGCGCCTGAGCGTCGGCAGGCCGGCAACCAGAGCGTCGGCGAGCGCGTCGCGCGCAACCAGCAGCACCAAAACCATCGCCGCACTGGCGAGGAGGGTCGCGCCGATCGGACGCAGCGACGACAGGCTCGGCCGCCAGAGGCCGGCGCGCCTCAGCATGACCGCCAGAAGCCCGGCCTGGGTGACGAAGGCGAGGCTTGCGGCGAGCGCCGCCATCTCGGCCGCGCGCCCGTCGGTCGCCAGAAGCAGCCCGGCGAGGACCGCCACCAGCACGGCCAGACCGCCAGCCAGAAGCGGCAGGCGCGGCGTTTGCCGAGCGAAATAGACCTGCCCCAGTACCTTGGCGATCACCGCGAAGGGCAGGCCGAGCGCGAAGGCCGAAAGCGCCGCGGCCGTGCGCTGGCGGTCCTGCGGGCCGAAGCGGCCATGCTCGAACAGCACCGAGACGATCGGATCGGCCAGCATGACGAGCGCGGTCGCGGCCGGAATGGCGAGCGCCAGCCCCAGCGCGAGAGCGCGGCCGAGCGCCGCGTCGTGCTCGGCGGCCGAGGCCGCCGCCATTTCAGACAGCACGACCGTTCCCATCGCGACACCGACAAAGCCGAGCGGAAGCTGGAAAACGCGGTCGGCATAATACAGCGCCGCGACCGAGCCCGGCTCGAATGAGGCGATCTGGGTCGCGACCAGCAGGACGAGCTGTGCGGAGGAGGCCGCGAGCAGGGTCGCGCCTCCGGTGCGGACGAGGGCGGTCATCTCAGGCGACCAGCGCAGGCTCGGGCGGGGGAGACCTGCCTTATGCAAGCCGATCAGAATCAGCGCGAGATGGGCGAGGCCGGTCAGGCTGACGAGGCCCGCCAGCCATGGCGCATCGAAAACGGGTTCGCTACCGGCGAACAGGAGCGCCAGCAGCGCGGCCAACAGGATCGCATTCATCAGTGCGGGCGCGAGCGCGGCCAGCGCGAAACGCTTCTCCGCATTGAGCAGCGCCGCCAGCATGGCCGCCAGGGTCGTCAGCAGCAGGAAGGGCAGCATCAGCCGCGTGTAATGCGCCGCCAGCGCCAGCGTCGCCGGCTCATCGGCGAAGCCGCCGGCCAGCCCAAGCACGACCCAGGGCGCGAAGACTTCGCCGAGCCCGACCAGCACGAGCAGCAGCAGCGCCAGATGCGAGGCCGCCTCGCCCGCGAATTTTTGCGCGGCGGCGGGGCCGCTCTCTACCTTGGTGGCGAGATAAAGCGGCACGAAAGGCGCGTTCAGCCCACCCTCGCCGAGCACGCGGCGGACAAGGTTGGGCAGCCGCAGCGCCGCCAGAAACGCATCCGCGACCGGCCCGGCCCCGAGCAGCCGCGCGATCAGCACGTCGCGGGCGAAGCCGAGCAGCCGCGACAGGATCGTCGCCGATCCCACGATGGCGGAGTCGCGGGCGAGGTGGGAAGAGGCCGGCGCAAGGTAGGCCGGAGTCTGCATCACAGAATGAACCGGCTCAGATCCGCGTTCTTCGCCAGATCGCCGATGCGGCTTTCGACATAGGCCGCGTCGATCGTCACCGCCTCGCCCGAGCGGTCGGGCGCGGTGAAGGAGATGTCGTCGAGGATGCGCTCGATCACGGTCTGCAAGCGCCGCGCGCCGATGTTCTCGACGGTGGAATTCACATCGACCGCGATGCGGGCGATGGCATGGATCGCGTCGGGCGTGAACGTGACCGCGACGTCCTCCGTCGCCATCAGGGCCACGGTCTGCTTGATCAGGCTCGCTTCCGTCTCGGTCAGGATGCGCTTGAAATCCTCGATGTCGAGCGGCTGCAATTCGACGCGGATCGGCAGGCGGCCCTGCAGCTCCGGCAGCAGGTCGGAGGGGCGCGAGACGTGGAACGCGCCCGACGCGATGAACAGGATGTGGTCGCTCTTCACCGCGCCATGCTTGGTGGCGACCGTGGTGCCCTCGATCAGCGGCAGCAGGTCGCGCTGCACGCCCTCGCGTGAGACGTCTCCGCCGCCCTTGCCCTCGCGCGCGCAGATCTTGTCGATCTCGTCGAGGAAGACGATGCCGTTGTTCTCGACCTCGCGGATCGCGGCGTGGACAATCGCCTCCTGGTCGATCAGCTTGTCGCTCTCCTCTGTCAGGAGCGGGCCATAGGCGTCCTTGACGAGGATGCGCCTGGGCTTGCCCTTCTGGCCAAAAGCCTTGCCGAACATGTCGCCGAGATTGATCGCGCCGATCGACGCGCCGGGCATGCCGGGCACCTCGAACATAGGCGGGCCGGACGCGCCGGTCGAAATCTCGACCTCGATTTCCTTCTCGTCGAGTTCGTTGGCGCGCAATTTCCGGCGAAAGCTGTCGCGCGTCGCCGGGCTCGCCGTCGAACCGACCAGCGCGTCGAGCACGCGCTCCTCGGCTGCGACATGGGCCTTGGCCTGCACGTCCTTGCGCCGGCTCTCGCGCACCAGCGAAATCGCGACCTCGACCAGATCGCGCACGATCGATTCGACGTCGCGGCCGACATAGCCGACCTCGGTGAACTTCGTCGCCTCGACCTTGAGGAAGGGCGCGTTGGCGAGCCTCGCCAGCCTGCGCGCGATCTCGGTCTTGCCGCAGCCGGTCGGCCCGATCATCAGGATGTTTTTGGGGCTCACCTCCTCGCGCAGCGGCCCTTCGAGCTGCTGCCTGCGCCAGCGGTTGCGCAGCGCGATGGCCACCGCGCGCTTGGCGTCGTTCTGGCCGACGATGAAACGGTCGAGTTCGGAGACGATCTCGCGGGGGGAGAATGAGGTCATGATGATGCGATATCCGGATGGAACTGCATGATGAGCACACCGGGCGTCCGGCCTTCGAGGTGCGGCACGGGGCGGAACCCTGCCTTGCGATAGGCTGCGACGGCGCGACCGTTCTCAGGGTCGGGGTCGATCACGATGGTGCGACGGCCTTCCGCGAGCAGCATGGCGACGAAGCGCCGCAAGACATGTGAGCCAATGCCCTGCGAGAGCCGCGCCGCGTCGGCCAGCGATAGATCGACGCCAACGGCGTCAGCCGGCAACTCCATCAGCCAGGGATTTTCACGGGCCCACTCCGGAACCTGGTGCGGGCCGATCTCCCATACCGGGATGTAGCCGGCCGGCTCGCCGCGTAAGGAAAAGATGAAGGGGCGGCAGGTCGCATCGAGGCCCGTGACCATGTCGCGGATATAGCCCAACTCGGTCTGCGGTTCGCCCCACCAATCCTGCCAATGCGGCCGGGCCATCCAGTCGCCCAGCATCGGAAGGTCGGCGAGGGTCACCGGTGCGAAGGCGATGTCGCCGGTTGCGTTCACGCCGCCTCCAGCGTCTCGATGACGAGGCTGTGGTTCGTGTAAACGCAGATGTCGCCGGCGATCTTCATGGCTTTGCGCACGATCGCCTCGGGATCGGCTTCGACGTCGATCAGCGCGCGCGCCGCGGACAGCGCGAAGTTGCCGCCAGAGCCGATCGCCATCACCGAACCGTGCTCGCTCGCCTCCGGCTCCAGCACGTCGCCGGTGCCCGAGATCAGGAGCGAGACTTCCCTGTCGGCGACCAGCAGCATGGCCTCCAGACGGCGCAGATAGCGGTCGGTGCGCCAGTCCTTGGCGAGTTCGACGCAGGCGCGCAGCAACTGCGTCGGATACTGCTCCAGCTTGGTCTCCAGCCGCTCGAACAGGGTGAAGGCGTCTGCGGTGGCGCCGGCAAAGCCCGCGATCACCGCGCCCTTGGCGAGACGGCGGACTTTTCGGGCATTGCCCTTCATGATGGTCTGGCCGAGCGAGACCTGGCCGTCGCCGCCGATCACGACCTTGCCCGCCTTGCGGACCATCAGGATCGTGGTCGCGTGCATCAGCGGGGCGTTGCTGGCGTTATCCATCACGGCGTCTTCCGGTGTTTCGGGCGTCGCGCCAGATGTAAGTGTTTTCCTGCCGCAGACAATCGGCCGGGTGGCGTGAGCGTGACGGCGCTGCTAAAGCACGCCGCGATAACCGCTTCCGGAAGGGTTTTCCATGCGTTCTGGCGAAGTGAAGCGCCGCACCAATGAGACCGATATCGCGGTCAAGCTCGTGCTCGACGGCACGGGCAAGGCCGAGATTTCGACCGGCGTCGGCTTCTTCGACCATATGCTCGACCTGTTCGCGCGGCATTCGCTGATCGACCTCACCATCAGCGTGAAGGGCGACACCCATATCGACGACCACCACTCGGTCGAGGACGCCGGCATTGCGCTGGGCGAGGCCGTGCGGCAGGCGCTCGGCGACAAGAAGGGCATCCGCCGCTACGCCGACGTGCATCTGCCGATGGACGAGACGCTGACGCGCGTCGCGATCGACGTCTCGGGGCGGCCCTTCCTCGTCTTCCGGACGCAGTTCAAGGCGGAAAAGATCGGAACCTTCGACACCGAGCTGGTGCGCGAGTTCTTTCAGGCTTTTGCGATGAACGCCGGCGTCACGCTGCATGTCGAGACGCTCTATGGCGACAACGCGCACCATATCGCCGAGAGCTGCTTCAAGGGGCTGGCGCGGGCGCTGCGCCACGCGCTCGAGGTCGATCCGCGCGAGGGCGGCCGCGTGCCCTCGACCAAGGGCGCGCTCTGAGAGGATCGAAACCATGGCGTTCTATACCGTGATGATCCCGCCGCCGGGCTCTGGAGGCGCGCGTGAGGAGATCGAGCAGGCGCGGCTCTTCCCCGAGAGCTTCACCTGGCCGGCCTTCGTGCTGACCGGGGTCTGGCTGCTCTACAAGCGGCTCTGGCTCGCGACCCTGCTGTTCGCCGTGGTCTGGGGTGCGATCTTCTATGCGCGCAGCCGCCTCGGCCTGAGCGGGCTGCCGTTGATCGCGGCGCAATCGGCGATCGGGCTCTATCTCGGGCTCGAGGGCCAGAACCTGATCGTCCGCAAGCTCGCCCGCCAGGGCTGGCGGCTGGCCGACGTGGTCGAGGCGCGCGATCTGGCAGAGGCCGAGCGGCGCTATTTCGAGCGGGCTCTGGCGGGCGAGACGCCTACGCCGCGCCTGCCCACGCCTGCGCCGACGCAGCAGCCGCAACGCGGCGCGGTCCCCGTGATCGGGCTCTTCCCCGAGGCGCAGGGGCGATGAGCCAGGCTGTCGTCATCATCGATTACGGCTCCGGCAATCTGCACTCCGCCGCCAAGGCTTTTGAGCGCGCCGCTCTGGAGTCCGGGATCGCCTCGACGATCCGCGTGACCAGCGACCCCGATGCGGTCCGCGCCGCCGACCGCATCGTGCTGCCGGGCGTCGGGGCCTTCGCCGATTGCCGGAAGGGGCTCGACGCCGTCTCCGGCATGGTCGAGGCGCTGGAGGAGAGCGTGCGGGCCAAGGGCCGGCCGTTCCTCGGCATCTGTGTCGGCATGCAACTGCTCGCTTCGCGCGGGCTGGAATATGTCGTCACGCCGGGGCTGGGCTGGATTCCCGGCGACGTGGCGGCGATCGTCCCCAACGACGACGCCCTGAAGATTCCGCATATGGGCTGGAACACGCTGCACCGGCAGGGCGACCACCCTTTGCTCGACGGCATCGAAACCGGGCCGCAGGGGCTGCACGCCTATTTCGTGCATTCCTACGCGCTGAACGCGGAGCGCGGCGAAGACGTGCTCGCCGTCACCGACCATGGCGGCCCGGTCACCGCCATGGTGGCGCGCGACAACATCGCCGGCACGCAGTTCCACCCCGAGAAGAGCCAGACGCTCGGCCTGAAGCTGATCGCCAATTTCCTGAGCTGGACGCCGTGATCCTGTTTCCCGCCATCGACCTGAAGAACGGCCAGTGCGTGCGCCTGCAGCAGGGCGACATGGACCGCGCCACCGTGTTCAACGACGATCCGGCCGCGCAGGCCTCGGCCTTCGAGGCTCAGGGCTTCCAGTGGCTTCACGTCGTCGATCTCGACGGCGCCTTTGCCGGCAAGCCGATGAACGCGGCCGCCGTCGAGGCTATTCTCGCGAGGGTCGCTTTCCCGGTGCAGCTCGGCGGCGGCATCCGCGACATGAAGACGGTGGCGGGCTGGCTGGAGAAGGGCATTGCCCGCGTCATCATCGGCACGGCGGCCGTGCGCGATCCCGGATTCGTGCGCGAGGCGGCGAAGGCGTTTCCCGGACAGGTCGCCGTCGGCATCGATGCGCGCGACGGTTTTGTGGCGGTCGAGGGCTGGGCCGAAACCTCGGCTCTGGCGGCGGACGATCTCGGGCGGCGCTTCGAGGACGCCGGCGTGGCGGCGATCGTCTACACCGACATCGCCCGCGACGGCATGCTGCAGGGCGTCAACTGGGACGGCACGATCGCGCTCGCCAACGCGCTGACGATCCCGGTGATCGCGTCGGGAGGTCTCGCCTCGATGGCCGATATCGAACGGCTCTGCGCGCCGGACGCGGCGATCCTGGAAGGCGCGATCACCGGGCGGGCGCTCTATGACGGGCGGATCGACCCGGCGGCGGCGCTGGCGCGATTGGCGGGGCGCTGACGGATGGCGGCGAATGCGATATGCTCATGCTCATGAGCGTGTTCGAACTGCCCAAAAAGCCGCCTGTGACGGCCGATCTCTACGAACGGGATTTCTATTCCTGGGCGCTGGAGCAGGCCGCGTTGGTGCGCGAGGGCCGCTTCAATGAGATCGATCGCGACAACGTCGTCGAGGAGCTGGAGAGCTTGGGCAGGGAGCAGTTCAGCAAATTGGCGAGCGCACTGCGTGTCCTGATGATGCACATGCTCAAATGGGACCATCAGCCCGGAAAGCGCAGCCGAAGCTGGCTGTCGACGATCGTGGTGCAGCGTGGCGACTTCATCGACGTCCTTGCTGAAAACCCTGGCCTGAAGCCGCGCGTCGCGGAGGCCGTCGAACGGGCTTATCGACGCGCACGCTCGGAAGCCGCAGCGGAAACGGGTCTGAAGCTCAGCGTCTTTCCAGCCGAGTGCCCCTACACGATGCAAGACCTGACGTCCCGCCCCTTCGATCTCGATCCGGCATGACCCTCAAAACACGCATCATCCCCTGCCTCGACGTCAAGGATGGCCGCGTCGTCAAGGGCGTCAACTTCGTCGATCTGGTCGACGCCGGCGATCCGGTCGAGGCGGCGAAGGCCTATGACGCGGCCGGCGCCGACGAGCTCTGCTTCCTCGACATCACGGCGAGCAGCGAGGATCGCGGCATCCTGTTCGATATCGTCAGCCGCACGGCCGAGGCCTGCTTCATGCCGCTGACGGTCGGCGGCGGCGTGCGCACGGTCGAGGACATCCGGAAACTGCTGCTGGCGGGGGCCGACAAGGCCTCGATCATGACGGCCGCCGTGCACCGGCGCGAGTTCGTGCGCGAGGCGGCGGAAAAGTTTGGGGCGCAATGCATCGTGGTGGCGATCGACGCCAAGCAGGTCGCGCCCGAGCGCTGGGAGGTCTTCACCCATGGCGGGCGCAACGCCACTGGCCTCGACGCGGTCGCCTATGCGCGCGAAGTCGCGAGCCTCGGCGCGGGCGAAATCCTGCTGACCTCGATGGACCGCGACGGCGCGAAGACCGGCTTCGACCTCGCCTTGACGCGGCGCGTGGCGGATGCGGTGTCGATTCCCGTGGTGGCGTCCGGCGGTGTCGGCACACTTGACCATCTCGTCGAGGGCGTCAGCGAGGGCCATGCGAGCGCCGTGCTGGCGGCCTCGATCTTCCATTTCGGCACCTACACCATCCCGCAGGCCAAGGCGCATATGGCGGCCGCCGGGCTTCCGATGCGGCTGGATTGAGCTATGAACGCGATGCTGGGTCGCTTGCTACGAACGCCAGCCCGACCACGCACAATTTGGTTGCTGTGGCTTGCGCTCTTAACGGCGATGGCGCTGTCGCATGTCTATGAAATGACGATCCGGGATGCTCGCGGCGAATTTACGTCTTCCGACCCCTATGATGATCTCTTTAGAAAACTAACGGTCCTATATCTCATGGGATTGATAGTTATCTATTTGCCGGTTACCGCGCTGCTTAATTCGTTTTGTTTGAGGCGGCATCGCTATGCGGTCAGCTTGATTTCGTTTGACCGCCAACGCATGCTGGTCTCGCTGGTTGCGACCGGCATTGCTGTCTTCCTGTGTTTTCAAGTCGGTCGAGGGCTGTTCAAGATCGATCCTGAAATCTGGTTCGCGGCTCCCGTCGAACTCGCCCAGATCTGGTATGTGCTTGTGCTCAGAGCGGCCTTGGTCGCCCCACGAGATCAACGATGACTACCTTCACCCTCGCCGATCTCGAAGCCCGCATCGCCGAGCGCGCAAATGCCTTGCCGGAGGAATCCTGGACGGCGAAGCTGCTGGCCGCCGGGCCGGAGCGCTGTGCGAAAAAGCTCGGCGAGGAGGCGGTCGAGGCCGTCATCGCCGCCGTGAAGGGCGACCGGGACGAGCTGATCGCCGAAAGCGCGGACCTGCTCTATCATCTGTTAGTCGTGCTCAAGGCCCGCGATGTTGCATTGCAAGACGTGTTGAGCCAGCTTGAGGCCCGCACCGCGACGTCCGGACTGGCGGAAAAAGCGGCGCGCTCCCGTTGAGAAGCCGAGGCGTGACGCGTTGAACCTCGAAGCCTGGAATGCGGGTCACGCCATGGACCAGCGCCTGATCCCCACACCCGCCGACCCCGATCTGGGCTCGCCCTACCGCAGCTTCTCGCGCGACGAGTGGGCGCATTTGCGCGCCGATACGCCGCTGACGCTCTCGGTCGACGACCTGACCAAGCTGCAGTCGATCAACGACCCGATCTCGCTCGACGAGATCGTCGCGATCTACCTGCCGCTGTCACGCCTGCTCTCGCTCTATGTCGCGGCCACGCAGGGGCTGTTCAAGGCGACGCAGCGCTTCCTGATGGCCGAGGCCGAGGTCAAGGTTCCCTACATCATCGGGGTCGCCGGCTCGGTGGCGGTCGGCAAGTCGACCACGGCGCGCGTGCTCAAGGCCCTGCTCTCGCGCTGGCCCAACACGCCCAAGGTCGAGCTCGTCACCACGGACGGCTTCCTCCTGCCGAACGCCGAGCTGGAGCGGCGCGGCCTGATGCAGCGCAAGGGGTTTCCCGAAAGCTATGACGGCTCGGCGATCCTGCGCTTCCTGTCCGAGGTCAAGGCCGGCCGGAAGGCCGTCGCCGCGCCGGTCTATTCGCATCTGGTCTATGACGTGGTGCCGGGCGGCGAGGTCGTCGTGGAGCGGCCCGACATCCTGATCCTCGAAGGGCTGAACGTGCTCCAGCCGAGCCGGATGCCGAAAGACGGCACTGTGATCCCCTTCGTCTCGGACTATTTCGACTTTTCGGTCTATCTCGACGCCGACGAGAACGACCTGCACCGCTGGTACGTCAACCGCTTCATGACGCTGCGCCAGACCGCCTTCCGCGATCCGCGCTCCTTCTTCCGCAAATATGCCGAGATCGCCGAGGACGAGGCGCTGGCGATCGCGGAAAATCTCTGGACCGGAATCAACCTGCCCAATCTGCAGGAGAACATCCTGCCCACCCGCCAGCGCGCCAGCCTGATCCTAACCAAGGGCGCGAGCCACCGCATCCAGCAGGTCGCGCTGCGGCGGTTGTGATGGAAACCCTCGCCTCGCTCGCCGGGATGGCGAGCGCGGCTTTCGTCGCCGCGACCTTGCTGCCGGCGCAGTCGGAGATCGTCTTCGTCGGCCTGCTGGCGGCGAAGACCGTCGATCCGCTGGCGCTGTTTCTCGTCGCAAGCCTCGCCAACACCGCGGGTTCCGTCGTCAACTGGTGGCTGGGGCGCCTGATCGCGCGATACGGCGTCGAGAAGCTGCCGGTGCGGCTCCGTCCCGACCCCGTCAGGCTGGCGAAGGCGCAGGGCTGGTTTGCGCGCTTCGGCTGGCCCTCGCTGCTCTTCGCCTGGCTGCCGGTCGGCGGCGATCCGCTCACATTCATCGCCGGCACGCTGAACTATCCGCTCGGGCGCTTCGTCGCGCTCGTGCTGGCGGGAAAGGCGGCGCGCTATGGCGCGCTATGGGCGGGCTGGACGGCGCTGGCCTGAGGCAAGTCTGCATCCTGACGTTGCTGTCCGACCGTTTGCGCAACCGCGCCAGCCGGGCTACCAGCAACGACCCTTTTCGAGGAGATCAGACGATGAGCATTCAGCGCATTCAGCCCGGCCCGCGCATGTCCAAGGCCGTCGTCCATGGCGACACGGTCTATCTGGCCGGCCAGGTTGCCGACAAGGCGGCCGGCAAGAGCGTCGCCGAGCAGACCACCGAGATCCTTGGCATCATCGACGGGCTGCTGGCCGAAGCCGGCACCGACAAGACCAAGCTGCTGATGGTCAATATCTGGCTCTCCGACATGTCGACCTTCGCCGAGATGAACTCCGTCTGGGACACATGGGTCGTGGCCGGCGCGACGCCGGGCCGCGCCACGGTCGAGGCGAAGCTCGCCGCGCCGCAGTTCACGGTCGAGATCGCGGTCATCGCCGCCAGATGATCGATTGCGACGTAACGGGCCACAGGTGATGTGACCGGCGCAGGGGTGGATGGCGGCGTGACCAATCCGGACGACTTTGCAACGCTGATCGCCGGTACGGCGCACAAGCGCGGCGTGTCGGCGACGGCGCTGCTCGCCATGATGTCGGATGTCGTCAAGCGTTCAACGCCGCTGCCGGCCGACACGCTCGAGGCGCTGCTGGCGCGCAAGGCCGACGATCTGCTGGCTCTGCGCGCCCGGCTCAGCGCGGACGTGCGCGACGAGGCCGAGAAGCGCTTCCGCACCGCCGCGACCGCCGCGCTCGATGCCGGGCGCTTCGCCGAGCTCGACAAGGCGCTGGCCCAGCGCGAACTGGCGCTGCTTGGCGACCTCGCAAATCTCGCCGCGCTGGCGGCCGAACGCCGGCTGGCCGCCGGCGAGATCCGCGCCGACCGGGCGGCGACCAGCTTCCTGCGAACCACACCGCAGGCGTACAAGGAAGCGGCGCAGCGCTACAGCGAGGCCTCGGCGCTGATCGGCCTGGCCGATCTGGTGCGCAGCCGCCAGCTCGCGGTCGCGCAGGTCGATGTGCTGACCCGGATCAACAGCGATTTCGGCGGCCGCGACGGCCTCGATGCGGCGGTCGCACAGGCCCGGCGCCTGCTGGAAGGCCTCGACGGTCTCGTCGAACCGGTCGCTTTCGGCGCGGTGCAGGCCGCGCTGGCCGATGCGCTGGCGCGGCTGGCGGATTTGACCGACGAGGCCGGATTGCGGACCGAGGCGCTCGCCGCCTGCCGCTCCGGGCTGGAGGATTTGCGCCGCACGGATGCGCCCGACCTGTGGAAGAGGCTACAGGCCAAGACAGGCGTGCTGGCGCTGGCGCTCGGCGAGGCCGATGGCAACGAGGACCTGCTTGAAGACGCCGTAACGGCTCTGGCCACGGCGCTGGCCGGCTGGGATCGGGAGCGCGACGGGCCGGGCTGGGTCGAGCTGGAGTTCTCCATCGCCCGCGCCCGAGCCGTGCTTGGCGCCCGGCGCGGCGATCTCGCTTTGCTGGAGCGCGCCTTCAACAGCTTCAACCGGATCGCTCTGACCGTCGAGCGCGGACGCGAACCGCTGCGCTGGGCTGCGCTTCAGGACGAAATGGGCCAGGTGCTGCGCAATATGGGCGAGCGCTACAGCGAGCCCGTGGTGCTGGAGGAAGCGATCGCCGCCTTCGGGCTCGCGCTGGAGGAGCGCCGGCGCGAGACACAGCCGCTGCTCTGGGCGACGAGTTCGGCCAATCAGGGTTTCGCGACGCTGCAACTCGCCGAGCGCCAGAAGGACACAGGCCTGGCGCAAAAGGGGCTGACTTTGGTGATGGCGGCCATCGAGGCGATGCGCGCCGCCGGCTTCCCGGCAAATGCCGTGACGCTTCAGAAACGGCTCGTGGAGGCCAGCGCGCGACTTGGCGCCATGAAGGCCCGCTGAGGATTTTCAGGCGGCGCGCTTTCGGTCGGCCAGCCGCTCCAGCGCCGCGTCCAGCGTCGCATCGTGCTTGGCGAAGCAGAACCGCACCACGGTCTTGACCGCGCCCTGCGCATAGAAGGCGCTGACCGGGATTGCCGCGACGCCGCTCTCCATGACCAGCCGCTGGCAGAAGGCCACGTCGTCGCTTTCTCCGAGCGGGGCGATGTCGACATTGAGGAAATAGGTGCCGACGCTCGGAAGGACCGAATAGCCGAGATCACGCAACCCTCCGGCGAAACGGTCGCGCGAGCGCTGGAAATCGGCCCGCATCCCCTCGAAATAGGCATCGTCCTTGCCGAGCCCATAGGCGACGGCGGCCTGCAGGTTCGGCGGTGTGGTGAAGGTGATGTACTGGTGCGCTTTCGACAGCACCTTCATCAGGCTCGGCGCGGCCATCACGAGCCCGACCTTCCAGCCGGTCAGCGAGAAGATCTTGCCGGCCGAGGAAATCTTGACCGTGCGCCCGCGCATACCGGGCCGGCTCATCATCGGGACATGACGGCGGCCGTCGAAGACCACATGCTCCCAGACCTCGTCGCAGAGCGCGACCGCGTCGTGCTTCACGCAGAAGGCAGCGAGCAGGTCGAGATCTGAGTCGCTGAAGATCGTCGCGGTCGGGTTCAGCGGGTTGTTGAAGAGCACGACCTTCGTCTTCGGCGAGAAAGCCTGCGCGAGGGCCGCCTCCGACAGCCCGAAGGCCGGCGGCGTCAAAGTCACGAATTTCGGCACCCCTCCGGCGCGCAGCACGAGCGGGACATAGGCGTCGTACATCGGCTCGAAGAGCACGACCTCGTCTCCCGGCGCAATCAGCGCCATCAGCGCCCCGGCGATCGCCTCGGTCGCGCCGGACGTGACCATGATTTCGCTGTCGGGATCGAGTTCGAGCCCCTGCCAGCGCCTGAAATGCGCGGCCGTCGCCTGGCGCAATTCAGCTAAGCCCATCATCGGCGGATACTGGTTCCAGCCGTTGATGACCGCGTCGGCCGCCTTGCACCGGACATCCTCGGGACCTGGATCGTCGGGAAAGCCCTGGCCGAGATTGACGGCGCCGGTTTCGCGCGCGAGCCGGGACATGACCTCGAAGACGCTGGTCTGGAGAGACGAGAAGATCGGGTTCATGGCAGGATCACGGCTGGCGGCGGGAAGGCGGCAGCCGCTCTAGCATGGGAGGACGCCATGCGCATCCGCCCGATCCCGAAACAAACCGATACGAAATATGGAATGATGAATGTTGACATTCATCAGCGGTCAATGCTTATCTCGTCCTGCCGGTTCACGACGGGCGCCCGCGGCGGCTTCGCCCCTTTGACGCAGCGGGATATTGGCGTGAACCGGTGACCCTTCCTGTCAGCATCAGCGTTCAGAACGGACACATCGCCCGGCTTGCCCGCCTCGCGCCGCTTGCCTAAGCAGGCGCGATGGCCCAAGTCGCAGCCCCCCGCACGCCTGCCGTGATGATCCTCGGCACCGGCTCCAATGTCGGCAAGTCATTGATCGTGGCCGGGCTGTGCCGGCTCTTCGCCGATCGCGGCCTGAATGTCAGGCCGTTCAAACCGCAGAACATGTCCAACAACGCCGCCGCCACGCCGGGCGGCGAGATCGGCCGGGCGCAGGCGCTGCAAGCGCGCGCCGCACGCATCGCGCCCCATACCGACATGAACCCGGTGCTGCTCAAGCCCGAGAGCGAGACCGGCAGCCAGATCGTGCTGCAGGGCCGCGTCGCCGGCCATCTCGCCTCGGGCGATTATGCGCGGCGCGGCGATTTCATGCCGCAGGTGCTCCAGAGCTTTTCGCGGCTCGGCGATGGCGCGGACCTTGTCATCGTCGAGGGCGCGGGCTCGCCGGCCGAAACCAATCTGCGCGCGCGCGACATCGCCAATCTCGGTTTCGCGCGGGCCGCCGGGGTGCCGGCGATCCTGATCGGCGACATCGACCGGGGCGGCGTGATCGCGAGCCTCGTCGGAACCCATGCAGTGCTCGACGGGGCCGACCGCGCCATGATCTCAGGCTTCGCGATCAACCGCTTTCGCGGCGATGCTTCGCTCTTTGCGCCCGGCGTCGAGACGATCCGCGCCGCCACGGGCTGGCCCTGTTTTGGCGTCGTGCCCTGGTTTGCCGACGCCGCCCGGCTGCCGGCCGAGGACGGGCTCGATCTGCGTTCGGGCGAGCGCAGACCCAACGCGACGCTCAGGATCGTCGTCCCGGTTCTGCCGGGCATCGCCAATTTCGACGATCTCGATCCGCTCAAGCGCGAGGAGGCAGTCGATCTCAGGCTCGTCACGCGCGGGCAGGCGCTGCCGCCCGACGCCGACCTCGTCATCCTGCCCGGCTCGAAGACGACCCTGCGCGACCTCGCCGTATTGCGCGCTGAGGGCTGGGACATCGACATCCTGAGCCATCGCCGGCGCGGCGGGCATGTGCTGGGATTATGCGGCGGCTACCAGATGCTCGGTCGGATCGTTCGCGACCCGCTCGGGCTTGAAGGGCCGGCGGGCGAAGCGGCGGGCCTGGGTCTGCTCGACGTCGAAACCGTTCTATCGCCGGAGAAGACCGTGCGCGAGGTCGGATTCACGCATGCCGCGAGTGCAGCGTCCGGACGCGCCTACGAAATCCATCTCGGACGAACCGAGGGGCCCGACACCGCGCGCGCGCCGTTCCGGATCGACGGGCGCGACGACGGAGCGAGCAGCGCCGACGGACGCGTCGTCGGCACCTATCTTCACGGCGTCTTCGCGTCTGACGCCATGCGGTTGGCCTCGCTTGGCAGCATCGCCGGCAGACCCGTTGGCTCCACGCTGAACTACGAGGCGGACATCGAGACGACGCTCGACCGGTTGGCGGCGCATCTCGCCCGGCATCTCGATATCGAGGCAATTCTGGGGCTGGCGCGACGGCATGCCGTTACGTGACGATAAAGACTTTATGTCTTTTGACATAAAGCCTTGATCGCAAACATCATTGACGAATGACGAAATTCGTCATAGCACCTCATACCTGATCCCATCATCACCGAGGACGGGCCGCCTTGAGCCATCCCGAGCGCGATACGCGGCTCAGCATCGTCGATGCGGCCGAGCGCCATTTCCGCGAGATCGGCTACCAGAAGACCACCGTCGCCGACATTGCCAAGTCGCTGCGGATGTCGCCGGCCAATGTCTATCGCTTCTTCGACTCCAAGAAGGCGATCAACGAGGCCGTGCTGGCGCGCTACAAGGGCGAGCTCGAAACCGTACTGCGCGGCATCGCGGACGGGCCGGGTTCGGCCGCCTGCCGCCTGCGCGAGATGCTGCTCGCCGCCAACCGGATCAACGAGGCGCGCTTTGCCGATCAGGTCCGGATGCAGGAGATGGTCTGCGCCGCGATGGAGGAGAGCTGGGACGCGATCATCGGCCATATCGAGCGCTTCGACGCGGTGCTGCGTGGTGTCGTCGCGCAGGGCGTCGAGACCGGTGAGTTCCGGGCGATCGACCCGGCCGCCGCGACACGCTGCATCCGCACGGCGATGATCCGCTTCCACCACCCGCTGCTCATGGCGCAATGCGAGCGCATGCCGGGCCCGGCGATCGGCGAGATGATCGATTTCCTGATGGCGGGACTGCTGCGCGAGCGCCCCTGAGAGCGCCCTCGCGCGTTGACAAGCCGCCGTCAGGACGGGATACCCCGCCTGCCATGGCCAGTATCTCCAAGCAGCAGGTGAAAAAACTCGCCGTCGTCGTCCACGATCTCGTGATGACGGCGCTGGCTATCTGGCTCGTCTTCGTGATCCGCTTCGAGGGCTGGCAACTGACGCAGCATATGCGCTATCTGCCGCAGTTCCTGCCGGCTTTCGTGGCCTATGCCGGCGTCGTCTACTGGTTCTTCTCGCTTTACCGCTCGAAATGGCGCTTCGCCTCGCTGCCGGACCTGTCCAACATCGTCAAGGCGGTGACGGTTCTGTCGCTGAGCCTGCTCGTGGTCGACTACGTCCTCGTCTCGCCGAATTTCTACGGGGCGTTCTATTTCGGCAAGATCTCGATCGCGCTCTACTGGATGGTGCAGATCGCGCTGCTTGGCGGGCCGAGGCTTGCCTATCGGTACTTCAAGTTCTCGCGCACGCGGCATCTGGCGGTGCGCGAGGCCTCGCTGCCGGCGCTGATCCTGGGGCGCGGCGTCGAGGTCGAGATGGTGATCCGCGCCATGGAAGCCGGGGCGATGCGCAAGATGCGCCCGGCCGGCATCCTGTCGCCGCGTCCCGACGATCTGCACCAGTCGATCCGCGGCGTGCCGGTGCTCGGCCTGCTCGGCGAGGTCGAGACGATCGTGCAGGACGCGGCTGCCCGCGGCGAGGAGTTCCGCCGCATCGTCGCAACGCCGAGCGCGCTTGCGCCCGAGGCGCAGCCCGAGCTCTGGCTGGCGCGCACCCGCAAGCTCGCTCTGCCGATCTCGCGCATCGACACGCTGGGCGAGGGCGCGCGAGACACCGAGATCGCGCCGCTCGAGATCGAGGATCTGCTGGTGCGCCCCTCCGTCCGGATCGACCGCGAGCGGCTCGGGCACTTCCTCACGGGCAAGCGCGTCATCGTCACCGGCGGCGGGGGCTCGATCGGCTCCGAGATCTGCCTGCGCTGCGCGGCGTTCGGCGCGAGCGAGCTTCTGGTCGTCGAGAGCTCGGAACCGGCGCTGTTCCGGATCACCGAGGAACTCTCGATCCACGAGCATGACGCCAAGGTCTCCGGCGCGCTCGCCGATGTCCGCGACCGCGCCCGGATCACGCAGCTCTTCACGGCGTTTTCGCCCGACATCGTCATCCATGCCGCCGCCCTGAAGCATGTGCCTTATCTGGAGGCCGACTGGGCCGAGGGCATCAAGACCAACATCTTCGGCTCGGTGAACGTCACGGACGCCGCGATCGCGGCCAACGCCAAGATCTTCGTGATGATCTCGACCGACAAGGCGATCGAGCCCGTCTCGATGCTGGGCGCGACCAAGCGCTTCGCCGAGATGTACGCCCAGTCGCGCGACGCCGAATTCGTCGCGGCGGCGTCGGGCATGCGGCTCGTGGCGGTGCGCTTCGGCAATGTGCTGGGCTCGGCCGGCTCGGTGGTGCCGAAGTTCAAGGCGCAGATCGAGCGCGGCGGACCGGTGACCGTGACCAGCCCCGACATGATCCGCTATTTCATGACGATCCGCGAGGCCTGCGACCTCGTCCTGACGGCGGCGTCGCACGCCAATGCGAGCACCCTCGCCGAAGGGCCCGACGCCGAACGCGCCGCCGTCTATGTGCTGAAGATGGGCCAGCCCGTGCGAATCATGGATCTGGCCGAGCGGATGATCCGGCTGGCAGGCTACGAGCCCGGCCTCGACATCGAGATCGTCGTGTCGGGCGTGAGACCGGGCGAGCGCCTGAACGAGATCCTGTTCGCGCGCGACGAGCCCATGGCCGAGACCGGCCTCGACGGCGTGATGGCGGCCAAGCCGATCTTTGCCGGGCGGCCGCGGATGCAGGGCTGGCTTGGCCGGCTCGACGGCGCCGTCAAGGCCGATGACCGCGCCCTGGCCGAAGCAGTGCTCGACGAAGCGATCCCGGATTTCAGGTTCCGTCAGCAGACGCCAGACGCGCCAGCGCCGCCTGCGTCCCGACCTGTGGCCGCCAGCCAGCCCTGAGCAGGGCGTCGGGCCGCGCCACCAGCCCACCCGCCAGCAGATCGAAGCGGCGCGATTGGCCCATAAGCGCCGCGCCCGCGCGCAGCAGCGATGGCGGCACGCTGAAAAGGCCGGGAGAGCGGCCAAGGCCCTCTCGCAGAGCAGAGACGATCATGGCCACGCCGATCGGCTCAGGATCGGCCACGAGAAAGGCGCGCCGCGCCGGGCAGGCCGGCGTCAGCGCGAACAGGATCGCCTCGACCAGATTCTCCACCGCCAGCAGCGAGCGCGGCGCGGTCAGCGCGCCGAACGGCAGCGGGATGGGCAGCCGCGCGAGCCTCATCAGCGCCGCCATGTTGGCCTTGACGCCCGGCCCGTAGACCAGCACCGGGCGCAAGGCGACCCAGTCGCAATCGAGGCCCGCCAGTCCCCGTTCGGCCGCGAGCTTGGAACGGCCATAGGCCTGATCGGGCAGCGGCGCATCGGCTTCGGTCGCGGGCGGGCCGCCGGTGGCGCCGGTCTGGGCCTTGATCGATGACAGATAGACGAAGCGCGCGACGCCGGCCGCGCGGGCGGCCTGCGCGAGTTCCAGCGTCGCTTGCGTGTTGATGCGTTGGTAGAGCGCCTCGGGCAGGCCCGGCCCGGCATGGGCGAGGCCGGCGAGATGCACGACATGACCTACGCCGGCAAGAGCCGGAGCCCAGTCGATCGGCCCGGCGAGATCACCGGTGACGACGGCCTCGACGCCGCGCGGCGCGGGGCCAGCCCGCCGCTGCGCGATGCGGACGCGATACCCCGCCGCCAGGAGACCGGCGACGAGATGGCCCCCGATGAAGCCGCTGGCGCCGGTGACGAGGACGAGGGCGTCAGCCAAGGCCTGCACGCCTTTGTGAAAAGCGCCGCAGCAGGAGCGCGGTCAGCACCAGGCCTGCCAGCAGGCAGGCGAACTGAACCCAGCCATCGGGAAAGCGCAGGCTGACGGCGGCGAGCGCGACGAGGCCGAGATTCAGCAGCGCGACCTGCGCCACGATCTCGGGGACGCCAAAACCGTTCACCGTCGCCTGCTGATAGAAATGGCTGCGATGCGCCTCCCAGACCTTCTCGCGCCGCGCCAGCCGACGGAACAGGGTGATGGTCGAATCCGCGACATGGTAAAGGGGCAACAGCAGGGCGGCGGTCAGCGCGCCGGTCCCGGCCAGGCGGTAGAGCAGATAAGCCGTCAAGAGCCCGATCGGCAGCGAGCCGACATCGCCGAGGAAGAGCCGCGCCGTCGGCTTGTTGAAGGGCGCAAACCCCAGAAGACCGCCGCAGAGCGCCGCCGCGAGCCAGCCGGTCGCCGGATCGAGAACGCCGAATGCTCCGGCCAGCGCCAGCGCCCCGCTCAGCGGCACGATGCCGGCGACCGTGATCCAGTCGATACCGTCCATGAAGTTGACGAGATTCACGAACCAGATCCCGGCCAGCAGCGCCAGGCCTCGCTCGACGGCGAGCGGCAGCGCCTCGGGAAACAGTCTTACCTCTGGCGCGGCGAGGAACAGCACCGTGCCGACGCAGAGCGCCTGCAAGCCCAGCCGGAGACCCGGCGAGAGCGGGCGGATATCGTCCCAGGCGCCGACGATGGCGAGCAGGATCGCCGCCGCCAGCAGCAGCACGAGCCCGCTGCCGGCATCGGTCGGCAGGCCCGCGAAGAGTAAGGCAACGCCCAGCGCCAGAAAGGCTCCGGCCAGGACGGCGATGCCGCCGCCCTGCGGCGTGGGCACGCTATGGCTGGAGCGCGCGCTCGGCCGCGCCATGGCGTAGCGCACCAGGAGCGGGCGCAGCACGACGCAAAAGCGGCCGGCGGCGAGCGCGGCCAGGGCTGCGATCAAGAGCAAGGGGAGAAAGGCTTCCAAAACGGCGGCACCAGCGACACGGCGCGTAGGCCTAGGTGAGGTCTCCGCGATTGTCGACGCCGGAGTTCGACATGCGCCTTGCATGCGAGCGGACATAGAGTGAACATGCCGCGATGCTCGCCGATTCCGTCCTGAACCCACCGCCGACAAGGCCCGACATCACCCGCGCCGTCTGCCGGGGCGCAGGCCGGCATCTGCGCGCGCGCGGCTACGCCGTCGTCAAGGAAATGACATTCGCCAATGGCCGACGCGGCGACATCGTGGCGCTGTCGCCCTCGGGCGAATTGCTGGTGGTCGAGGTGAAATCGGGCTTAGAGGACTACCGGATCGACGGGAAATGGCCGGACTACCGCGATTATTGCGACGGTTTCCTGTTCGCCGTCGCGCCCGAGTTCCCGCGCGAAATCCTGCCCGGGGATGTCGGGCTGATTGTCGCCGACGCATATGGCGGCGAGATGCTGCACGAACCGCCGCGGCACCCGCTCAGCGGAGCGCGGCGGAAGATGCTGACGATCGCCTTTGCGAGGCTCGCGGCCGAGCGGCTGGCGCGGAGCGAGGATCCGGAAGGCTGAGAGCTACCTCGGCGCGCGCTTGGCCAGGATGCGCTGCAGCGTGCGCCGGTGCATCCCCAACCGCCTTGCCGTTTCCGAGACGTTGCGGTTGCAGAGTTCGTAGACGCGCTGGATGTGCTCCCAGCGGACGCGGTCTGCCGACATCGGGTTTTCCGGCGGCATCGGCCGGGAATCGCGGGCGGCGGCGAGAGCCGAATGAATCTCGTCGGCGTCGGCGGGCTTGGCCAGGAAATCGAAGGCGCCGAGTTTCACCGCGCTGACGGCGGTGGCGATGTTTCCGTAGCCGGTCAGCACGATGCCGCGCGCGTCGGGGCGGCGCTCCTTCAGCCTTGCGATGACGTCGAGCCCGTTGCCGTCGGCAAGGCGCAAGTCGATCACCGCGAAGGCCGGAGCGGCGGACTCGACCTCGGCTATGCCGGCCTGCACGCTTTCGGCGGTTCGCACCGCGTAGCCCCGGCTCTCCATGGCGCGGGCAAGCCTGGTCAGGAATGGCTTGTCGTCATCGACGAGAAGCAGGGACATGTCCGCCAGCGCGGCATCTTGTGCGCCCGCGCTCGCCGAAGCCTGCTCGCTCAACAGTTCTTGCATCGAAAACTCCCGTCCACCGGCCGCACCGTACGGACATTTTAGTACGGACGCGCCCTGTGCGTATCCCTCACCATCGTCTGGTTCAGCTAACCCCATGTAGTGCTGGCGCTTCCGGCTTGGTAGTCCCCCTTGTGCGCAGATCGGCCTCGAACACCGGACGGGGCCAGACGATGCGGATCGCGGCGCCGGTCGCGGGCAAAGGCAGGTTGGAGAATTCGAGCGCCGCCCCGCTGCGCTCCAGCAGGGTCTTGGCGATGAAGAGGCCGAGGCCCAGTCCGCCCCCGGCGCGCCCTTCGGCCGAACTGCGCGTCAGATAGGGCTCGCCCGCGCGCATCAGCACGTCTGGCGGAAAGCCCGGCCCGTCATCGGCGATGATCAGGGTGACGTGGCTCTCGCTCCACTGCGCCGCGATCGTCACGCCCGAGGCGGCGAAATCGACGGCATTGTCGACGATGTTGCCGAGGCCATAGATCATTCCCGGATTGCGGCGGCAGACCGGCTCGGGACCGTCTCCCGTCATCGTGATCGCGAAGGGTACGCCGAAGGGCCGCTGCGGCCCGGCCGCTTCCTCGATCAGCAGGCGCAGGGACAGCTGGTCGAGCGGGCCGGAACCATCGTCCTGCAGCGAGGCGAGCTTGCCCAGGATGCCCCGGCAGCGCTCGACCTGCTCGCGCAGCAGCGCGATGTCCTCGGCCATCTCGCCCTCAGGCGGGCTCAGCCGCGACAGCTCCTTGGCGACGAGCGCGATGGTGGCGAGCGGCGTGCCGAGTTCATGGGCGGCGGCGGCGGCCAGCCCGTCGAGCTGCGACAGATGCTGCTCGCGCGCCAGAACGAGTTCGGTCGCGGTGAGCGCGTCGGAGAGGTCGCGCGCCTCCTTGGCGACGCGCCAGGCGTAGATGCCGGTGAAGCCCAGGCCCAGCACGAGCGCGCCCCAGGTCCCGGCCTGATAGAAGGCGGGCAGGACCGGGCGGGGCTCGCCGGCCCAGGGCAGCGGCAGGTGCGCGAAGTTCAGCCCGGTGGCCAGCGCGATGGCGAGCAGCCCGAGCAGCAACGTGCGCCGTGGCGGGAGCGCCGTGGCCGAGATCATGACGGGTGCGAGGAACAGGATCGAGAACGGGTTCTGCAACCCGCCGGTCAGATAAAGCAGCGCCGCGAGCTGCAGCACGTCGAAGGCGAGCAGCGCCGTCGCCGCGCCCTCCCGCAGGCGATGGCTCATCGGGAAGCGGATGCGCAGCGCGATATTGAGCCAGGCCGAGGCGGCGATGGCGGCGAAGCACCAGCCGAAGGGCAGCGTAAATCCGAGCCCGAAATGCACGCCGGCCACCGCGAGACTCTGACCCGCAATGGCGAGCCAGCGCAGCCGGACCAGCGTGTCGAGCCGCAGATGCCGGCCCGCGCGCACGGCGAACGGCTCGGGCGAATCGAACGCGGTCACGCCGCCGCTCCTCGCCCACGCCGGCACAAACTCCTAAGCAATAATCTGTGGCAAATCGGCATCTCAGCGAAATCTTAGCCTTTAGCCGGATTGAATAAGAACAAAGACGATCTACGGTGCGTTCCCTGCTGCGGCGCATCATCAATCGTGAGCGGCGCAGCGGGGGACAGTGATCGCATGTATGGGGCTCCCATGTCGTTTGCCTATCACGCCTATGAAGCGGTTCACATGATGGTCGGCCCGGCACGGGGCTTCTCCGACGCCTTGCATCTCGCCTTCAAGAACCCGGCCAATCCGCTGACCTATACGCCATTCGGCCGCACCATGGCGGCGACCGCCGAGCTTTTCGAGCGCACGACGCGGCGTTACGGAAAGCCGGCCTTCGATCTGCCGCAGACGACGATCAACGGCGTCAAGGTCGCCGTCGAGGAGCGCGTCGTCTGGGAACGGCCCTTCTGCAAGCTGGTCTATTTCGACCGCAAGACGCAAGGCAGGCGCAAGCCGCAGCCGAAAGTGCTGCTGGTTGCGCCGATGTCTGGCCACTACGCGACGCTGCTGCGCGGCACGGTCGAGGCCTTCCTGCCCGGCCATGAGGTCTACATTACCGACTGGGTCGATGCCCGCCTCGTGCCGATGAGCGCCGGCCGCTTCGATCTCGACGACTATATCGACTACGTCATCGGCATGCTGCAGATGCTCGGCCCCGACACCCATGTCATGGCCGTGTGCCAGCCTTCCGTGCCGGTGCTGGCGGCGATCGCCCGGATGGAGGCCGAGGGCGACCCCTGCGCGCCGCGCTCGATGACGCTGATGGGCGGGCCGATCGACACGCGCCGCTCGCCGACCGAGGTCAACAAGCTGGCGGAGGATCGCGGCATCGACTGGTTCAAGCGCCACTGCATCACGCGGGTGCCGTTTCCGCATCAAGGCTATTTCCGAGAGGTCTATCCCGGCTTCCTGCAGCTTTCGGGCTTCATGGCGATGAATCTCGACCGCCATGTCACGGCCCATTACGACATGTTCAAGCATCTCGTCCGGGGCGACGGCGATTCGGCCGAGAAGCACCGCGACTTCTATGACGAATATCTCGCCGTGATGGATTTGACGGCGGAGTTCTATCTCCAGACCGTCGAGACCGTCTTCGTCGAACATGCGCTGCCCAAGGGCACGATGATGCATCGCGACAAGCCGGTCGATTGCGGCGCGATCCGCCGGGTCGCGCTGATGACGGTCGAGGGCGAGAACGACGACATCTCCGGCGTCGGCCAGACCCAGGCCGCCCATGACCTCTGCGTCAACATCCCGGACCACATGCGCGTCCACTACATGCAGAAGGCGGTCGGCCATTACGGCGTCTTCAACGGCTCGCGCTTCCGCGCCGAGATCGCACCGCGTATTTCCGACTTCATGGTCAGCCTCGACATGGAGGCCGCGAAGGGCCGCCGCGAGGAGAGTGCGGCCGAGGCCCGCAAGTCGCTGAAGATCGCGAGCTGAGGCCTTCCGCTCGCCTCGCGAATCCGGCACCATCGCAAGGCGATGCGGTTCTCCCTGTTCAAGCGAAAGCCCGATCCCGACGCGATCGAGGTGCCCCATGGCGGGATGCTCTACCCCGTCATGATCAAGCGGCGCGCGGCGGCGCGGCGGATGACGCTGCGCGTCTCGCAGGCGACAGGCGAGATCACGCTCACCTTGCCAGAGCGGGCCGATTTCGGCGCAGGCCGGATTTTTGCGGAGAAACACGGCGGCTGGATCGCGGCGCGCGTCGCCAAGAGGCCGCAATCGGTTCCGTTCGAGCCGGGGCAGAGCATCCCCCTGCGCGGCGAGCCGCACCGGATCGTCCACTGGTCGCGGGTGCGCGGCGTGACGCATGCCACAACCGACCGTGACGGGGCCGCGATCATCGCAGTCGCCGGCGAGGCGGCGCATGTGCCGCGCCGCATCCAGGACTTTCTGCGCAAGCAGGCGCTGGTCGATCTGGAGGCGGCCGTCGCGCGCCACACTGCGGCGCTCGGCATCCCGGCGCGCAAAATCACCATCCGCGACACGACCAGCCGCTGGGGCTCCTGCTCGTCGAAGGGCCACCTCAATTTCTCGTGGCGGCTAATCATGGCGCCGCCTCTCGTGCTCGACTATCTCGCGGCCCACGAGGTCGCCCATCTCAAGGAGATGAACCATTCGCACCGCTTCTGGGCGCTGACGCACAAGCTGTGCCCGCGCACGGAAGAAGCGGAGGTCTGGCTGAAGCGCCATGGCGCGGGGCTGCACGGCTTCGGGTGAGGCTCGACACCCGGTTCCGCGGGACCTAAGCAGGCGCGCAACCCGAGCGAGAACCTCGCCCCGATGAAACTCCGCCCCGATACGCTGGCGATGACCGCCGTTCTCGCCATGCTGACGGCGCTCGGCCCGCTCTCGACCGATTTCTACCTGCCGTCGCTGCCCGAGATCGCGCGCGTCATGGACAGCAATGTTGCCGGCGCGCAGGCGACGCTGTCGGTCTTCCTGTTCGGCTTTGCCGCCGGCCAAATCGTCTGGGGGCCGATCTCGGACCGTGTCGGCCGCAGGCCGGTGCTGCTGGTTGGATTGGGACTCTTCGTCGCGGCGACGCTCGCCTGCGCCTTCGCGCCCTCGATCGGCGCGCTGACGGGCGCCCGCGCGCTGCAGGCATTCGGCGCATCGGGGCCGATCGTGCTCGGCCGCGCCATGGTGCGCGATTTGTATGAGGGCCCGCGCGCCGGGCGCGAACTCGCCCGGATGGGCATGATCATGGGGCTGGTCCCGGCGATCGCGCCCGTGCTGGGCGGCGTTCTGCAGGACGCCTTCGGCTGGCGCTCGACCTTCTTCGCCTCGCTCGTCTTCGCGCTGGCGCTGGTCGGCGTGATCCTGACGGTGATGCCCGAAACCCTGCGCGCGCGCTCGGCCCAGCCGCTTTCGTTCCTGTCGATCTTCCGCGGTTTCGGTGTGCTGCTGCAGAACCGCGCTTTTCGCGTCTATGTTTCGCTGACTGGGCTGGCCTATGCCGGGCTCTTCGCCTTCATCTCCGGCTCGTCCTTCGTGCTGATCGGCATCCACGGGCTGTCGCCGGTCGCCTACGGGATGTCCTTCAGCTTCGGCGTGCTGGGCTTCATCGCGGGGACGGTCATCGCTCAGCGTCTGGTCGGACGGCGCGGCATGGACGGCGTCATCGGCCTCGGCGTCGCCTGCCTCGCCGGCGGCGGGCTGATCATGCTCGCCTGCGTCGCGACCGGCTTCGGCGGGCATCTCGGCGTCACGGTGCCGATGGCGCTCTATGCCTGCGGCGTCGGGCTGACCATGCCGCAGGCGCAGGCCTCGGCGATGATGCCGTTCCCCGAGCGCGCCGGCGCGGCGTCGTCCTTCAACGGCCTGTGCCAAATGTTGCTCTCGGCCTGCGCCGGGCTGCTGGTCGGCCGGCTGCTCGGCGCGTCCGCGCTGCCGATGCCGCTGGTGATGTCGGCGCTCGGCGTCGCGGCCTTTGCGATCTTCCACCTGAGCGCCGGCATCCGGGCGGCGAAGACGTAGTCGCCGAGGCTATCCGCCGAACAACCGCTCGAGCAGGTTCTTCTCCTGCGGCGGCGGCGGCACCCAGGCGCGGTCGGTGTCGGCCGTCTGCGTATTGGCGGGCGGCCTTGCGCTCGCGACCGGCGCGCCATTGTCGAAGATCGAACGCGGGCCGCTGCGCCACAAGCCCCCCGGCAAGGGTGCAGGCTGCGCGCCGACATGGGCCGCACGCATGTATTTGCCCCAGATCTCGGCCGGCAGGCCTGAGCCGAAGACGCGCTTCATCTGGCTGTTGTCGTCATTGCCGAGCCAGACAGCCGTCACCAGCCGCGCGGTGAAGCCGACGAACCAGGCGTCGCGGAAATCCTGCGTCGTGCCCGATTTGCCGCCGACCTCCCAGCCCGGCAGGTTGACCTTGCTGCCGGTGCCGCTGGTCATGACCTCGTGGAACATGGTGTTCATCATCGACAGCGTCTGCGGCTGGACGACCGCGCCGAAGCCGGAGCCCTTGCGGGCGTAGATCACCTTGCCGGCGGTCGATTTCACCTCGCGGATGACATAGGGCAGCACGCCCTGCCCGCCATTGGCGAAGGTGGCGTAGGCCGTCGTCAGCTCGATCGGCGTCACCTCGGAGGTGCCCAGCGCCAGCGAGGGGTTGGCCTGCAGCGCCGACGAGATGCCGAGCCGCTGGGCGGTGCGCACGCTCTCGCGCGGCGTTACCTCCTGGTTGAGCTTGACCGCGATGGTGTTCAGCGAATGGGCGAAGGCGGTCTGCAGCGTCACCGGGCCGCGATAGGTCCGGGAGTTGTTCTCCGGCGTCCAGCCCTTGATGGTGACGAGCGAATCGTCGCGGATCGTGTCGGGCGTCAGGCCCTGCTCCAGTGCCGCGAGATAGACGAAGGGCTTGAAGGCCGAGCCCGGCTGGCGCTTGGCTGCTGTGGCGCGGTTGAACTGGCTCTTGGTGTAATCGCGGCCGCCGATCAGCGCGCGCAGCGCTCCATCGGGCGCCATCGAGACGACCGCGCCCTGGCCGGCGTTGAGCTTGGACCCTTGCGCGACCAGCGCCTCGACCAGGGTCGTCTCTGCCAGCGCCTGCAGCTTGGGGTCGATCGTCGTCAGCACGGTGACGTCGCCCTCGACCGCGCCGATGAAATCGTCGAGCACGTCCATGACGTAATCGGCGGCGTAGTTCACCGAGCCCGCGCCGATGCGCTCGGCGGCTTCCGCCGGCGCGACCAGCGCCGTCTTGGCCGAGGCCTGCGAGACGAAGCCCTGCTCCGCCATTGCGGCGATGACGAGCTGGGCGCGTTTTTCCGCCGCCTCGGGATTGCGGTTGGGCGCGAGGCGCGAGGGAGCCTGCACGAGACCGGCCAACATCGCGGCCTCGGCGATCGTCACCGAGCGCGCCGATTTGTTGAAATAGCGCTGGGCGGCCGCCTCGACGCCATAGGCGCCCGAGCCGAAATAGACCCGGTTGAGATAGAGTTCGAGGATCTGGTCCTTGGAATAGGTCCGCTCCAGCCAGAGCGCCAGGATCGCCTCCTGGATTTTTCGCGCCGCCGTGCGCTCCTGCGTCAGGAACAGATTCTTGGCGAGCTGCTGGGTCAGGGTCGAGCCGCCCTGCACGCCGCCGCTGCGCCGCAGGTTGTTGACCATGGCGCGCGTGAGACCGACCGGGTCGATGCCGAAATGCTGATAGAATCGCCGGTCCTCGATCGCCACGAACGCCTTTGGCAAATAGGGCGGCACCTCGCCGATCGTGATGGTGCGCCCGCCGGTCTCGCCGCGATTGGCGAGCAGCGTGCCGTCGGCAGCCAGGATCGCGATGTTGGGCGGCCGCTTGGGCACGGTAAGCTGGTTGATCGGCGGCAATTGCGCGGCGTGATAGGCAACGAGCCCGCCGAGCCCGATGGCGCACCAGAGGCCGAGCACCATCGTCCAGTAGAACAGCCCGCCGAGCAGAGAACGGCCCTTGCGGCCGCGCCTGCGACCGCCACCACCAGAACCGCCACGCTTGTCGCGGCGGGGCGGATCGCGGCGCTCGTCCTGACGCGACGGCGCGCGATAGCCGCGCCCCGGCCGGTCCTCGGCGGACAGGCGAAAGTCGCCATCGTCGCGGCTGTCAGTCCGCGCCCGCTCGAAGGACGGCTCGCGCCGTTCGCCGCGTCTTGCCCGGTCGTTCATTCTGTCCCGTTCGAGCCCTGTCGCCGTGTTGCCGGCAAACCCGCCTTCTCGTCAGACAGGAGTGAAACATGGCGCTTTTAAGGGGCGGTTAAGCCTCAGCCGGCCGCGTGGCCGGCCGACAACGAAAAACCCCGCGCCAGCGAAGCGCGGGGTCGATCGAAACAGTCCGATGTCGCCGGCGGCTCAGACCGCGCCGGCAATCCAGCGCGAGAGATCGCTCTTGGGGGCCGCGCCGACCTTCTGCGAGGCGAGCTTGCCGTCCTTGAACAGCATCAGCGTCGGGATCGAGCGGATGCCGAACTGGGCGGGGATCGCCTGGTTCTCATCGACGTTCATCTTCACGATCTTGACCTTGCCGTCCATTTCGCCGGCGATCTCCTCGAGCGCCGGGCCGATCATGCGGCAGGGGCCGCACCATTCGGCCCAGAAATCGACCACGACCGGCTCCGCCGATTTGAGGACGTCGGCCTCGAAGCTCGCATCCGTCACTTTGCTCGTCGCCATGGCCTGCAGCCTTTCAATGGGATAGCGGCCGCGCCGCCTTCGATCCCGAACCTATGAACGGGCATGGCGGGGGTCAAGGCGCGCCGTCCGCACATCCTTGCACGGCTAACCCGCCATGGCTGCAAGCGCTGTGTCGAGCGTGACCGGGTCAGGCTCCAGACAGGCGAGCGTCGCGGTGTAGATCGCCAGCGCCCGGACCGTCTTGCCGGGATAGATCGCGCCGACCAACGCGCGATAGGCGGCGAGCTGGGCAAGTGTCGCCGGGGGGATGTCGGCGGCGCTGGCCGGCGGGCGCGCCGCCGTCTTGAAATCGGCGATCAGCACCGTGTCGCCTGCGACCGCGAGCCGGTCGATCTGACCCGAGACGGCGCGACGCCGGCCGTTCGGCAGCACGATCTCGCCGGCCAGCGGCGCTTCGGCGAGCGAGCCTTCCGCGAACAGAGCCGCCAGCGCGGGCTGCGCCACCAGGCCGAGCGCGTCGGCGACGATGCGCTCCCTCCGCTCCGCGCTCACCGCCTTGCCGCGCGCGGATGCGAGCGAGCGGGCGACGTCGGCGCGGCGGCCGGGCGCGACGTCCGGCAGCACCTGCAACAGCAGATGCGCCAGACGGCCGGCGGCGGCGGCTTCCGCGAGAAACGGCCCGTCGTTCGGGCGCGCCTCGGCATCGGCCGCCGAGAGCGCGCTGGAGGGTTTCAGCGGAGGGGCCGGTTCAGCTTCATGGGGGGCGGGCCTGTAAAGCCAATCGGGTGCGGGACGCGTCAGTGCGGCGGGTGCATCGTCGGGTTCCTCCGCACGTCCCGGCGGCGAGACCATGAAGCGCGCGATTTCGCCATCTCCATCCGGTGCCGGCACGGATTGCAGGCCGGGAGCCGAGGCCGTCAGCCCGGCCTCGACCATCTGATACCATGAGCCCTCGGGGGCCTCGCCCTTCGCCTGCGCCGCGCAGACGATCAGCCGGTCCTCGGCGCGGGTCATCGCGACATAAAGCAGGCGGTGATGTTCCTCGACCATCGCCGCGATCACATCGGCCTTCGCTGCGGCGGTCGCGTCGGCATCCTCGGCGGCAGACGGCATCCAGAGCGGCGCGAGCCCGCCACGCGGCGGTTTGACCACCAGCAGCTTCGGCAGGCGCCTGGCGCCCGGCCGGGGCGCGAGATCGGCGAGGATCACGATCCTCGCCTCCAGCCCCTTGGCGCCGTGGACGGTCATGACGCGGACCTCGCCGGCGCTTGACGAGAGATCGCGCTTCACATCCGCCGCCGTGCCTTCGATATGGCGCAGGAAGGCCGACAGCGACGGACCATATCTGCGCTCATGGTCGAGCGCGGCGTTGAGGAAAGCGTCGAGCGCGTCGCCGGCTTCGGCCCCAAGCCGGGCCAGCGCCAGATTGCGGCCGCCGCCCGGACCCAGCAGATCGGCGAAGAAGCGGAACGGCCCGCAGCGCGCCGCCTCCGCCGCCAGTTCCGTCAGTCTGTCCGCGATGGCGGCATAGCGTGGCTCGCTTTCGCCGGCCTGCCGCAGCGCCTCGCTCAGCGAACCCGGCCGCTCCGGCGCGAGTCGCAGCAGATCGTCGTCGTTCAGGCCGATCAGCGGCGTCTTCAGCGCGATGGCGAGCGTCAGGTCGTCGTCGGGCAACAGAAGCGCCTGCCCCAGCGCCACCAGATCCTCGACCGCGGGATGATCCGCAAGCGAGAGCCGGTCACGGCCGGTGACGGGGACGCCGGCATCCTTCAGCGCCTTGACGATTTGCTCGAACAGCGCGCCGCGATTGCGCAGCAGGATCATCACATCGCCGGGCGCGAAGGGCTGGCCGCGGTCGTCTCGGCCGGCGTTCTTCCAGCGCGCCAGCACGGCCGCGATCCGCGTTGCGAGCTTGGCGACCGCGCTGCGTCTTTCGGTGGCGTCCACCGGCGCGGTCCAGGCGTCGGGCGGCTCGCGCGCGTCGTCGACGGCGAGCGGCCAGAGATCGACGCAGCCGCTATCGGCCCGGCGCACCGTGTCGTGCGGCTCAGGCGTGGCCGCGCCGTCGAAGACCAGCCCGCGCGCATGCTCCGGCACGGCGAAGACGGCATCGACCGCCGCCATGATGTCGGGGGCCGAGCGGAAGGAGGTGTTGAGGCTGACAGCCTCGAATGTCCCGTCGGCATCCCGAATCGCATTGCCAAGCCGCCGCCTTTCCTCGGCGAAGGCGGCGGGCGCCGCGCCCTGAAACCCGTAGATCGACTGCTTCTCGTCGCCGACGACGAACAGCGTGCGCGGCTTGCCGCTGGCCGCCAGCACCTTCTGCGCGCTGGTGAATTCGGCGGCGAGCGCGCCCAGAATCGACCATTGCGCGTCGCTGGTGTCCTGCGCCTCGTCGAGCAGGATGTGGTCGATGCCGGCGTCGAGCTTGTAGAGCACCCAGGCCGCTTCGACCCGCGACAGGAGCGCGCGCGTCTTGGCGATGAGGTCGTCATAGTCGAGCAGCGAGCGCTGGCTTTTCTGGCCGCGGTACGAGGCGAGCATCCGCGTCACCAGCAGCGCCAGCGCATGGCTGCGGTCACGGATGGCGATGGCGGCGAGCCGGTCGGAGGCGGCCAGCACCACGGCGGCAAGCTCTTCCAGCACCGCCAGCAGATCGTCGGGAAGCACCGAGCCTTTCGTGCCCCTGACATTGGCGTTGACCGTGCCCTTTTCGGTGATGAAGCCGCTGCGGCACTGGGCGACCGGGTCGCCATCGTCGAGCCCGGCCAGCAGGCTGCGCAGCGTTGCCGCGAGAGTCCGGCGCGTCTGGCTGCCGGCGTCGAGCGCGGCGATCAGGCTGTCCAACCCGCCGATCCGTCCCAGATCGGAGCGGAAATCCGCCGTCACGGCTTCGGGCGTCAACCCCGGCGCGATGCCGAGGAACGCCGCCATCCCGGCGCGCATCTCTCTGGCGTCGCGGGCGCGGCCATCGGCGTCGCTGAACACGGCGCGCTGGCGCAGCGCCTCTTGAATCATGCCGTCGAACGTATCCTGCGCCGCGTGCCGGGCGAGCAGATCGAGCGCGCCCGCCAGTTCGCCTGCCGGATCGGCCGCGACCTGCGCCAGCAGTTCCCGGCGCGCGATGCGCAGCATCTCGCCTTGCGCCAGATCGTCTGCGACCTCGAAGCGCGGCGGTACGTTGGCCTCGAAGGGCGCGGCCTGCAGAACCCGGGTGCAGAAGGCGTGGATCGTCTCGATCCTCAACCCGCCCGGCGTCTCCAAAGCCTGCGCGAAGAGGCGGCGCGCCGAAGCGAGATCGTCGGCCGAGGGTGACCGACCGGTCAGGGCGGCCAGCGCCTTGCGCAGCGCCTCCTCCGGCAGCGTCGCCCAGGCCGAGAGCTCGCGGAACAGGCGGTTGGCCATGTTGGCGGCGGCGGCCTTGGTGTAGGTGATGCAGAGCAGGCGGCCGGGCGCGACGTCGTCCAGCAACAACCTGAGCACCCGGTTGACCAGCACATAGGTCTTGCCCGAGCCGGCATTGGCCGAGACCCAGGCGCTGAGACGCGGCTCCGAGGCCTGCGCCTGGCGCTGCTTCGTCAGTTCGGGGACGATCCAGCCCGGCTTCACGCCTCGTCCTCCGCGTCGTCGCCGGCTACGGCCCATTCCTTGACGCGGGCGAGATGGTCGTAGGGCGAGGCATATTTGATGTAATCCGGCGCACGGCGGGAGACATAGGCCTCGTGGCCATCCCGCAGAGCCGCGACATGCAGGAGCAGCCGTTCGAGATGCTCCGCGGCGACATCAGCCAGATGCCTGTCCTTGAATTTGAGCTCGGTGTCCTTGGTCCAGCCTTTCGGATCGTGATGCAGCTTGAGGTAATGCACGGCCTCGACCGGCATCGGGCCGACGACATCACGGAAACCGGCGCGGGCGGCAAGTTCGGCCTCCAGCGTCAGTTGCGGCGCAAAGCCCTTCGCGACCTGCTTCTTGCTCGGCGGCGAACCGGTCTTGAAGTCGATGATCCGCAGTCGGCCGTCACGCGTCACCTCGATACGGTCGGCCTTGCCGCTGAGACGCAGCTCCGCGCCATCGGGCAGCGGAAAGCTCGCACCTGTGCTGCACTCCACCGCAATTCTGGCGAGGCCGGACCGCCGTCGCTCCTCCCAGCGTATGAAATGATCGGCCGTCAGCAGAAAGCGGGGCCACCAGAAGGCCTTGACCTCCGGCGTGTCGTCGAACTGCGCGAAGAGCCGGTGGCCGATGGCGACGAGTTGGCCGAGCGCGTCAGGTGGAAGCGCCGCCGGATACGCCCATGAGAAATTCTCGACGATGGCGTGCAGCAGGCTGCCGCGATCGCGCGCGGACGGGTCTTCGACCAGCGCATCGAGCGCATCGAGCCTCAGGATCTTTCGCGCATGGATCGCATAGGGGTCGCGATAGAGCGTCTCGACATCCGTCACGCTGAGGACAAGCGGCTGAAGCCGGCGCGGCGGCAGCGGCGCAGGCCGCTCTATCGGCTTGACGGGCGCTGGCGCGCTTAGCGTCGCGGCCAGCGCCGACAGCCGCTCGCCCTCCGCAAGCGAGCGCTTCCAGACCGGCTCCGGGGTCACCGCCTTGAGGCGCTGCCAGAAGCGCGAGGCGATAGTCTCGGCCTCGCCCGCCTTGCGGGCTCGGGTCAGCGTAACCTTTCGCGCCATCAGCGCCTGGACGAAGTCGTGCGCGGTCTGCCCGATCCTTCGTTCGGGCGGGGACAGGCCGAGTTCCGCCCGCATCGGCCGGTTGAGGAAGGCGTCCGTCCTGGTCTCGGGCGGCCAGACCGTCTCGTTTAGCCCGCCGAGCACGAGATGGTCGGCCTCCAGCAACCGCGCCTCCAGCAGGCCCCAGATTTTCACGCGCGGATGGCTGAGGCTCGCCCGGCGCACGACGCGCTCACCGAGCAGGCCCTCGAGAATGGCGACGGCGTCGATCGCGCGCCCGCCATCCGGCATTTCGGCCTTGGCGGCCGCGAGATCGTCGAACAGGCCCGCCAGCGCCTCGCCATCGGGGCCGATGAAGGCCAGCGCCGCGCCGGCTTGCGTCCGGCCTAGCGCCTCCACGGCCGCGCGGGCTGCGGCGATGACGGCCGGCAGTTCGACCGGCTCGGCCGCAAGCGCCCGGAGCAGCGGCGTCAGCGCGCGGTCAAGCGCATCGAGCAGCGCGGTCGCGGCGGCCTCGTCGCTCGCATCCAGCCTCCGGCGCGGACCCGGCACATGGCGCTCATCGGGGCCGGGCCGCATCACAGCCAGGCTCTCGCGCAGCCCCGCTAGGCCCGGACGAACCGCCCGCCCCCGCCACGCGCCGATCTCCAGCGCGGATGCGCCGCGCCTGACCTGCTCAGGCGGCAGGCCGAGCCGGCAGAGCGGATGCGCCAGGACGTCGATCAGGCTGGCGGGCGCGAGTTCCGACAACGCCGCCTCCAGCGCCAGCCGCAGCAAAGAGCCAGTCGGCCAGCGCGCCAGCGGAAGCCCCGCCGAATCATCGACCGCGACGCCCCAGCGCTTCAGTTCGACCGCGACGCGCTCGGCCAGCCCGCGATCGGGCGTCACCAGCGCGGCCTGCGCGCCGGGCTCTTCCAGCGTCTCGCGCAAGGCGAGCGCGACCGTCAGCGCCTCCTCGCGCTCGTCCGCAGCCTCGACGAGGCACATATCGGCCATGGCGGCCGTTGCATCGGCCTCGCTTCGGCGCGCGGCCAGATCGGCCCAGAGTTCGGTGACGGAGGCCGGCAGCATGGCCTCGCGCAGCAGCAGGGTGCGGGCGGCGCGGGCCGGATCGGGCTCGGCAAGGCTGACGACATCGTCGCGTTCCGCCTGCAGCGTGCCGAGCAGATGACGCAGCGCCGCCTGCGGATGGGAGGGGGCCGGCTCCTCAGTGACGGCGCGCCACGCCTTCTCGCCCAGGTCGAGATCGAGCCCCGGCAGCACGACCGCGCCCTGCGGCAGCCTCGCGATCACGGCGAGCAGTTCGGCGGTGGCGGGGATCGTGCCGGTTGAACCGGCCGCGATGATCGGACCCTTTGGCGGGCTCGCCAGCAGGCGCTCGCGCTCGGCGGCCAGCGTAGCGTTGCGGAACGAGGCGGGGTCGCATTCGCCGCGTTCGCTCAGCACGGCAGGCCAGTTTTTGCCGAGAATCGCCAGAAATTCGGCGTTGAGTTCCCATACCGCGTCGAAGCGCCTGGCGTCGAGCGTCGCGAGCCGCTCGACGGCGATCCCTTCCGTCTGCATCTGGTCGAGCAGCGCGGCCAGATCGCCCGCCAGCCCATAGGCCTCGGCGAGCGTGGCGGGCACCAGCGAGGGCTCGGACGCATCGAGCTTCAGATGGCTACGGTTAGCGCTACGGCCCCAGGCGTCGACCAGCCGCGTCAGCAGCATGCGCCGCGCAAGCGGGTCGACCGGCGACAGCATGCCATGCGTCCAGACATCCGCGCCGATCAGCGCCGTTTCGGCCTCGTCGATGTCGCCGAGCGGCACGATGCGCGGCAGCAGCAGCGGCTGTCCGCCGAGCTGTTCCGACAGGCAGGCGACGAGCGCGCGCGCCGCGCGCCGCGTCGGCAGGTAGATCGTCGCCCGCGCCAGCGCCATCGGGTCGTCGGGATCGACGAGCCTGCCGAAGCGCCCCGCCAGCATTTCCCGAGCCAGCACGTCGAGGAAGGGCGCGCCGGGTGGGATCGTGAAGAGGTGGGGGTCAGCCATGAAAGCCTTTAGCGAAGGCCGCTTCCGCCGGCGCGATCGCCTCGGGCGTACCGACATGCAGCCATTGGCCCTCCAGCACGACGCCATGGAGCCGGCCGGTCGCGATGGCACGGTCGAACAGGAGATTGAGCGAGAACGGCCCCTCGGGCGTGTCGGCGAAGAGTTCGGGCTTCAGGATGGCGACGCCGGCATAGATGTAGGGCGCGCTCTGCGACTGACCCCGCCGCGCCAGCCGACCCGCCCCGTCACGGAAGAAATCGCCTGCGCCGTCGAAGCCGATGCTGGTTTCACGCGACGCCAGGAGCAGCAGCAGGTCCATTTTCTGCGGATTCCATGCTGCGGCCATCGCCGCGATGTTGGACGGGCCTGTTTCGCTCCAGAGCGAATCCGAATTGACGTGGAAGAAGGGCTCGGACCCTAGCAGCGGCAGGGCTTTCCTGACGCCGCCGCCGGTCTCCAACAGTTGCGCCCGCTCATCCGAGATCGTGACGCGCGGCTGAGTGCGCCCGGCGAGATGCGCCTCGATCAGGCCCGCGAGATGATGGACGTTCACCACTGCGTCCTCGACGCCGGCCTCGGCAAGCCGGTCGAGCGCGTGGTCGAGCATCGCCTTGCCGCCGATCGCGACAAGCGGCTTTGGCAGCGTGTCGGTGATCGGGCGCATGCGCTGGCCGAGCCCGGCCGCCAGAACCATGGCGCGGCGGATCGGCGTCGAGGCGGCTGGCGTCACGCGAATCTCCAAAGGCGAATGAAGCTGCGCCATGCTTAACCCGTCATGGTCGGGCTTGTCCCGACCATCCACGTCTTCTCACGTCAGGCATGATGGTGAAGACGGGGATGCTCGGGACAGGGCCGACCATGGCGGAATGTGCCTCAAACGCCCTCGAACAGCCTCGGCAAATGCGCCTGGTACCAGCCCTTCAGCTCCTCAAGCGCGGGATGCTCGAGGTTGCGGCGCAGATAGGCCTCGATGCGCGGCAGGTGTTTGAGATAGGCCGGCTTGCCGTCGCGCCTGTCGAGGCGGGCGAAGATGCCGGCGATCTTGGTGTTGCGCTGCGCGCCCAGGATCGCATAGGCGCGGGCGAATGCAGCTAGATCGAAATCGGGATCGTCGTTCCGACGCGCTGCGCCATAGGCCGCCAGCAGCCGCAGTTCCAGCGCGGCCGGTACGTCGATGCGCGCATCCTGCCCGAGCGAGACGAGGTCATAGGCCGGGTGGCCCAGCACCGCGTCCTGAAAGTCGATCAACCCGACCTGCGCATGCCCCTGCCGCTCCGGCAGCCAGATCAGGTTGGGTGAATGCACGTCGCGCAGGGTCCAGGTCGCCGGGCCGTCAAGGATTTCGTCGAAGAGGCGGTTCCAGATGCGGCCGAACTCGGCCTGCGTGACCGCCGGGAGCGTGACGCCCGCGATATGGGGCGCATACCATTCGAGGATCAGCTCGCTCTCGATCGCCAGCGCGCCGCGGTCGTAGTCGGGCACGACATGGTCGCGCCCTTCCGTCACCGGCAGGATGGTGGGGAGGACATGGCGGTGCAGATCGGCCAGCAGCCGCGCCGCTGCCTCGTAACGCTCCGGAATCGGCGCGCCGTCGAGGACGACGCCGTCATGGCCGAGATCCTCGATCAGCAAGAGCCCGGTCGAGAGATCCTGCGCCAGGATCGCCGGCACGGAATAGCCGAGCGAGGCAAGGCCACGATCCATCGCAACGAAAGCGTCGACCGTCTCGGCGAGATGGGCGATGGCCGAATAGGGCTTGCCCTGCCTGATCGCCGGGCCGTCCGGCCGTGGCGGCGAGATCATCAGCACCGCGCTTGCGCCGTCGGGATGGGTCAGGCGCTCATAGGCGCGGCTCGAGGCGTCGCCCTGCATGAAATCACGCCTTGCGGCGCTCCAGCCGGCCTCGTCGAGCAGGCGGCGTGTCGCGATCGCAATCGTGAGCCGCTGCCGCCAGAGCACGCCGCCCGAGACGGCAGCGATGCGCCCGGTCTCGGGGTTGGCCGGATCGACCTCCAGCACGATGTCGAGCCGGCGACCGGCTGGCAGGCGCGTGCCGGCGCGGTCGGGCCATTCGACCAGCGTGATCAGCCGGTCAAGGTCCTCGCCCAGGCCGATATCGTCGAGTTCGTCGGGGCTGCGCAGGCGGTAGAGGTCGGCATGAAGCACAGGTCCACGCGGCGTGTCGTAGCTCTGGACCAAAGTGAAGGTCGGGCTTGGCGCCTCCAGCGCCGGATCGCCTGCAAGCTCGCGCAGGATGGCGCGCGCCAGCGCCGATTTGCCGGCCCCGAGATGGCCCGACAGCGCGACAATGTCGCCCGGCTTCAGAATCGCCGCGAGATCGGCGGCGAAGCGCCCGGTCGCGGCCTCGTCATCCCAGAGGAGCCGATGCTCGCCCGGCTTGCCGCCAGAATCGCTCATTCGGCCGCATCCGGCATCGACACGCCCTGCGCCGGGAAGACGGCGGTGACGCGCGTGCCCTGACCCGGCTCGGAGTCGAGCTCGACCCGGCCGCCATGCAGCTCGACGATCGAGCGCACGATGGAGAGGCCGAGACCGACGCCGCGATGGCGCGAACCGAGCGGATGGCTCTCGAAGCGGTCGAAGACCTTGTCCTTGACCTCGGGCGGAATGCCGCGCCCCTGATCGGCCACGGTGATGCGGACATCGCGGCCGATCCGCCCGGCGCTGACGGTGATCGTCTGGCCGGGCTGCGAGAAGCCGATCGCGTTGGAAAGCAGGTTGAACAGCACCTGCCGCAGCCGTTTGCCGTCGGCGCGCAAGGGCCCGGTCTGCGGCGCGATGTCGACTTGCAGCGTCAGCCGGCTTTCGGTCAGCCGGTCGCCCAAGCCCGCGGCGGCTTCCGCGATCGTCGCGGCGACGTCGACCTCGGCGAGGTCGAGCGCCAGCGCGCCATTGTCGATGGTGGCAAGGTCGAGAATGTCGTTGATGATGGCGAGCAGCGCGCCCGACGAACTCAGGATATGCGAGGCGTAGTCGCGCTGCTTCTCGTTCAGCGCGCCGACCGTCTCGGTGCCGAGCAACTGCGCGAAGCCGATGATGTTGGTCAGCGGCGAGCGCAGTTCGTAGGAGACGTGGTGAACGAAATCCTCGCGCAGCCGCGAGACCTTCTCCAGCGCCTCGTTCTTCTCGGTCAAGGCGCGCTCGACATTCACCGAGGCCGTGACGTCGGCAAACGAGATCAGCGTCGCCCCGTCCGGCAGGGGAGCCGCGGCGCAGTCCAGCACAGAACCGTCGCGGCGCTCCATGCGGCAGCGGTAATCCTCGCGCGCGTCGCGCACCCCGGTCACCGTGCTCAGCAGTTCGCTCCAGACCTCGTCCTGCGGGAAGAGCGGCCGACAGAGCTTCACGACCTGGTCGATATGAGGTGCGGCCGTGGCGATGTCGGGCTGCAGCCGCCAGGCCTGGGCGAAGGCCGGGTTGGAGAGCTTGAGCTTGCCGTCCGAGCCGAACACGGCGACGCCCTCACGCAGCGAGTCCAGCGTCTCGCGCTGCGTGCGCGACAGCGCATTGAAGCGCGATTCCAGCGTGAAGCGCTCGGTGACATCGTCGAAGAGATAGGTGACCCCGCCCTGGGGATTGGGGCTGGCGACGACATGGACGGTGCGGCCATCGGGCAGGTACCACCAGTCCTCATGGGCGCGCGGGCTGGTATAGGCCGCCTGCACGCCGGCCTTCCAGCTCCGGTAGTCGCCCAGTTCCGGCAGCCGGCGCTCGGCGCGCAGCCGGTCGAGGATTTCGCTGTCGCTCGGCTTTCCGGCAAGAAAGGCCGGATCGAGGGCCCACAGGCTCTCGAAACCGGTATTGGCGTAGACCAGCCGCTGCGAGGCGTCGAACACCGCCACCGCCGTCTTCAGCCGGTCTAGCGTGCGGACATGGGCATCCATCTGGCGCTGCAGGTCGATGCGCACCGCCTCCAGCTCGCTCATATCGGTGGCGAGGCCGGCGAAGCCAGACGGCGTGGGCAGCTCCAGCATATCGAGCGTGCGGCGCTGGCCGGCGACCACGGCCGGAGCGCGCGCATTGAAGATGGCGCGGTCCCGGCGAGCGGCGGCGGCCGCCTCGCGCTCGTCGCGGTCGAAGAGTTCGAGTCCGTTCTTGACCACGGCCTCGGCGTCGGAGGCTTCGACCGCGCGCGCATAGGCGGCGTTGACCCAGCTCAGTCGGCCATCGGGGCGGCGCGTCCAGGCCGGATGCGGCAGGCCGGCCAGCAGCGCCGCAAGCGCCTCATGGTCGGAGGCGAGCGCCTCCAGTTCACCCTGGAGCGTCAGCGCCCTGGCACGCTCGCCGGTGACCTCGCGCAGGCGGATGACGGCGCGGCCGGCGACCGGGCGGCCCTCGGCGTCGATGAACGCGCCCGACTTGGCGCGCAAGGTGAAGCCGAAGGCCTCGCCGCGCGCCTTCAGAGCATCGGTCGCGAGTTCGAGCTTCTTGGCCTCGGCCGGTGGGGCCCAGGCGCCATAGGCCAGCGCCAGCGTCGCGCCCGGCGCGCCGAGAAAGCCGCTATCGCCCTCGAAGACGGGGGAGGCGTCGCGCCCCTTCCAGCTCACCACGACCTGCGGATCGGAGGCGAGCAGGGCCGAGAGCCGGTCCTGATGACCGCGCGCGGCCTCGAGTTCGGTCGCGAGTTCCGTCTCGCGCCGGTGCCAGCGCGAGCGCTCACGGACATAGAAGATCGAGGTGGTCGCGGCGAAGACGGCCAGCCCCGCCAGCATGAGCGAGAGGCTGCCGGCGCCGATCAGGTCGGTGCGCAGCGGCGTCGACACGGCCTCGCTCTGGGCGAAAGCGGCCGCCGGGACCTGCGACGTGGCCAGCCCCGCGAGCAGGCCGCGCCTCACGCCTGTGTCCTGTCGCCGCGCGCGCATCATTCCCAAAGGTCCGTCATCATCTGGTGAGGCAGGAAGGCCAGCCGACTTGAAACGCCCGCCACAACGCCAACGCTCAGGAGCCGCCAATCCCAGGTCGCCTCGCGCGTCGCCGCGCCGGACCCAACCCGAATCACTGCCACTGTAATCGTCGCGCGAGTCCGTCAGGAAGTGCTTAATCGGTCGTAAAGCGGAGGATTTCGAGCGCTGTTGCAGCGCAATCAGGCGCGCCTCAACAGATAGACGCAGGCACGAGTCGGGCATCTATTAGTGGTATTGCTTCGCCCAAACGAAAAGGGGCCCGGCTTGACGCCGGGCCCCTGTCGACTTGCGCAAGGCGTGGGCGATGTCAGTAGCGGTAGAGTTCCGGCTTGAACGGGCCAGTCGGGGCCAGGCCGAGATATTTGGCCTGCGCGTCGTTGAGCACGGTCAGCTTGGCGCCGACCTTGGCGAGGTGCAGCGCCGCGACCTTCTCGTCGAGATGCTTGGGCAGGGTGTAGACCTTGTTCTCGTATTTGGCGTGGTGGTTCCAGAGCTCGATCTGGGCCAGCGTCTGGTTCGAGAACGAGCAGGACATCACGAAGGACGGGTGCCCGGTGGCGTTGCCGAGATTCACCAGGCGGCCTTCCGAGAGCAGGATGATGCGCTTTCCATCGGGGAACTCGATCTCGTCGACCTGCGGCTTGACGTTGTCCCATTTGAAGTTCTTCAGGCCGGCAACCTGGATCTCCGAATCGAAGTGGCCGATGTTGCAGACGATGGCGCGGTGCTTCATCGCGCGCATATGGTCGACGGTGATGACGTCGAGGTTGCCGGTGGCGGTGACGAAGATGTCGGCGCGCGGAGCGGCGTCCTCCATGGTGACGACCTCGTAGCCCTCCATCGCCGCCTGCAGCGCGCAGATCGGGTCGATCTCGGTGACGAGCACGCGGCAGCCGGCCTGGCGCAGCGAGGCGGCCGAGCCCTTGCCGACGTCGCCATAGCCGGCGACGACCGCGACCTTGCCCGACATCATGACGTCGGTACCGCGGCGCACTGCGTCGACCAGCGACTCGCGGCAGCCATAGAGGTTGTCGAATTTCGACTTGGTGACCGAGTCGTTGACGTTGATTGCCGGGAACGGCATGCGGCCGGCCTTGGCCAGTTCATAGAGGCGATGGACGCCGGTGGTGGTTTCTTCCGAGACGCCCTTGATCGCGTCACGGGTTTTCGTGAACCAGCCGGGATTGGCCTTCAGCTCGCGCTTGATCAGCGCGAAGAAGATGGTCTCCTCGTCATTGCCCGGCTTGTCGAGGAACTCGGCCTTGCCGGCCTCGGCTTCGGCGCCGAGGATGATCAGCATGGTCAGGTCGCCGCCATCGTCGAGGATCATGTTGGGCGTGCCGCCGTCGCCCCAGGTCGCGGTCTTGAGGACGTATTCCCAGTACTCCTCGAGCGTCTCGCCCTTGATGGCGAAGACCGGGGTGCCCGAAGCCGCGATCGCGGCCGCCGCATGATCCTGCGTCGAGAAGATGTTGCACGACGACCAGCGCACATCCGCGCCGAGATCCTTCAGCGTCTCGATCAGCACGGCGGTCTGGATGGTCATGTGCAGGCAGCCGGCGATACGCGCGCCCTTGAGCGGGAACTTGCCCTTGTGCTCCTCGCGGATGGCCATCAGGCCCGGCATCTCGTCCTGGGCCATGTTGATTTCCTTGCGGCCGTAATCCGCGAGGCTGATGTCCTTGACGATGTAATCGGTCTTCGACACGGGGCGTGCTCCTGCTTGGTCGCTTGAATGACGGCGGGTCCATAGCAGGGTGCGCGGCGGCGCGCAATCAAAGATATAAAGATGTCTTTATATCCACCATCCTGCCCCGTCCGTCATGCTCGGGCTTGTACCGAGCGGCCACGCCTTGGGCACAGCGCTCGACGATGGAAGACGTGGATGGTCGTAACAAGCCCGACCATGACGGAGAACCAAACAAACTGAGACGAGAGAGCGCCCTATTCCCCCTCGCCGAACTTGTCCGCGACCAGCATCTCCAGCGCCTTCAGCGCCTCTTTCGCCTCGCGGCCCCTCGCCACCACCGTGATCGTCGAGCCGATGCCGGCGCCCAGCGTCAGGATGCCCATGATCGAGGTCGCGCCGACGGTCTCGCCGCAGCGGGTGACAGTAATGTCGGCGTCGAAATTCGAGGCGCACTGCACGAATTTCGCCGTGGCGCGGGCGTGCAGACCCTTCTTGTTGACGATCTGGAACTCGCCATAGATCGCGCCTGCCGGCACCTCGACCTGCGGGCAGTCGCCGCTGTCGTAACTCTCGTCCACCAAACTGCTCATTTGCCCGCCAGCACGCGGCTGGCGACGGTGATGTATTTGCGGCCGGCATCCTGCGCGCTGGTCACAGCCTCGTCGAGGGTCTTGTCCTCGCGCACGCTGGCGAGTTTGATCAGCATCGGCAGGTTGACGCCGGCGACGACGTCGATGCGGCCGGGCTCCATCACCGAGATGGCGAGGTTCGACGGCGTGCCGCCGAACATGTCGGTCAGCACAATGACGCCTTTTCCGGTCTCGACGGTCTCGACGGCGGCGATGATGTCGCGGCGGCGGCCCTCCATATCGTCATCGGGCGCGATGGCGATGGTAGCGAGGTTCTTTTGCGGGCCGACGACGTGCTCCAGCGCGGCGCGGAACTCCGTCGCGAGATGGCCATGCGTCACCAGGACGAGTCCGATCATACAATCCAGCGCCTGAGAGCGCGCGCGGGCGCCCGGACAAGGTCGCGGTTTATGGGGCAGGTGCGCGCCGCGCGCAAGACTTGCGCAGGACGCGGAGCCTAAAACTTGTCGAAATCCAGCGTCGCGTGATCGAGGAAGAGATCGAGCGCCGCCAGCGCCAGCCGCTCCTCGCCCGGCCGCCCCATCAGGGAGAGGCGCGGCAGGTCGATGCCTTCGACCGAGACGACCAGATGGTCTGGCTCCGGCATTCGCGCCGGCTCGGCCGCGGCGAGATCGATGACGAGCCGGATGACGACGGCCGGTAGATAAGGTTCTGGCGTGAGGCCGAGCCCACGCCGCTCGACGATCCCTTCCAGCGGCGCGACCGGCTGGGCCAGCAGGCGGCCGCCCGCCGCGACAAGAGCGGTGCGGTCGTCGGCGACGAGCCTTGCAAAGCGCCCGGCCTGACGAGCAAGCGCGATCAACGCAAGCGCCAGCGATGTTTTGCCCGCGCCGGATGCGCCTCTGATCAGGACACCGGCCTCGCCAATCGCGATCGTCGTCGCGTGGCCCGTCGCGCCCTGCGGCGACAATCTCCCCGCCGGTCTATCTGTATCCATGCGGCTCAGCTCGCCAGCGGCACGGCTGGCAGGCGCACGACGAAGCGCGCGCCCAGTCGTGTCGGTTCGCCGTTCTCATCGCGCGGTCCCTCGCGGTTCTCGGCGCGGATCGAGCCGCGATGCGCCTCGACGATCTGGCGCGAGATCGACAGGCCTAGGCCCGAATTCTGCCCGAAACCCTCATTGGGGCGGTCGGTGTAGAAGCGCTCGAAGACGCGCTCCAGCGCATGCGCCTCGATGCCCGGCCCGTCATCCTCGACCGTGACGACGACCTCGTCGCCCTCGCGGGCGAGGAATACGCGAACGGGTTTGTCCGGAGCCGAGAAGGAGCGGGCATTGTCGATCAAGTTGACGACGACCTGGCCCAGCCGGGAATCATGCCCGATCACGAGGAAGCTGGCGGCGCCTGCGGCGCGCTGGCCGCGCCGCTCGACCCGGAGATCGATACGCGGCTGGTTCTCGCGCCGCGTCTCGTTCTGGACCGAGACGACGGTGTCGAGCACCTGCGCCATGTCCACAGGGGCGGAGTCGTCTCGGGCGAGTTCGGCGTCCAGCCGCGAGGCGTCGGAGATGTCCGAGATCAGCCGATCGAGCCGGCGCACATCGTGCTGAATCACGGCGAGAAGGCGCGCGCGAGAATCGTCGGATTTCGCCAGTGGCAGCGTCTCGACCGCGCTGCGCAGCGAGGTCAGCGGATTCTTGAGCTCATGGGCCACGTCGGCGGCAAAGCTCTCGATCGCCTCGATGCGGCTGTAGAGCGCCTTTGTCATATCGCGCAGCGAGCCCGAGAGATGGCCGATCTCGTCATGCCGGCTGGCGAAATCGGGGATCATCTCGCGCGATTTGACGCCCTTGCGGACGCGCTGGGCCGCATCCGCCAGCTTGCGGATCGGCTCGGCGATGGTCCCCGCCAGCAGCACCGAGAGCACGATCATGACGCCGGCGGCGACCGCGAAAACCTGGAAGATGGCGTAGCGCTCGGAGGCGATGATCGCGTCGATGTCGCCGCCTTGCGTCGAGAGCAGCAGTGCGCCCTTGACGGTGCGGAAGCGCTGCACCGGCACGGCGACCGAGACGATGGTCTGGCCGCGCGTGTTGACGCGCACCACGCTGGCGGGAATGCCGTTCAGAGCGCGCGCCACCTCGGTATAGGCGCGGCCATTGGCGTTGGCGAAGTCGTCATAGATCGGCAGGTCGGCGCGGCCCAGCCGGCTGCGCAGCACGTTCCAGGTCCGCTCCAGCAGAGGCGGCTCGTCGGTCGCGCCGGGGCGCGGCAGATCGAGACGCAACACGTCGCCGCGCGAATAGAGGTTGCGTGAATCGAGCGTCAGCAGCCCCTCGCGGTCGTAGATCCGGGCGCGTGTCTTGGTCGGCGTGACCAGACGGCGCAGCAGCGGGGCGACCTTTTCCGGGTTGATCGAGAAATCGAGCGGGTCCTCGGTCAGTCCCGCGCTCTCACCGGCCTGGAGCTGGAGCAGCTTGTCGGGGTCGATGGTGATCGTATCGGTCTCGACCGTCGCCGAGGCCGAGATCGCGCCGGCGATGATTTCGCCTTGAGTCAGCAGGCTCTGCACGCGGGATTCGATCAGCCCCTCGCGGAACTGGTTCAGATAGAGGAAGCCGAGCAGCAGCGCGACGAGGCCGGCGAGGTTGAGAACGACGATGCGCCGGGTCAGGCTTGAGGCGGCGCGCGCCGAGATCGCCCGCAGCGTCCGCCTGCCGAACACTGCCAGCCGCCGGCGCCAGGCCGGAACGGCAGGCTGCGGGCGGATCTCGGCTCTGCGCTCGCGTTCGATCGTGGCCATGGCCTCTGCGCGCCCTCCCGCCCCGCGGCCGGGCTCAGCCTTCCTTGAAGCGGTAGCCGACGCCGTAAAGGGTCTCGATCATGTCGAAATCGACATCGACCTGATTGAACTTCTTGCGCAGCCGCTTGATGTGGCTGTCGATGGTCCGGTCGTCGACATAGACCTCGTCGTCATAGGCGGCGTCCATCAGGGCGTTGCGGCTCTTCACCACGCCCGGCCGCTGCGCCAGCGACTGCAGGATCAGGAATTCGGTCACGGTCAGCGTCACCGGCTCGCCCTTCCAGGTGCAGGTGTGACGCTCGGGGTCCATCCGCAGCAGGCCGCGCTCGAGCGCCTTGGCGTCCTCGGGCCGGGCGGGGGCGGTTGCGTCCTTGGCCCCGGCACGGCGCAGGATCGCCTTGACGCGCTCGACCAGCAGGCGCTGCGAGAACGGCTTCCTGATGAAATCGTCGGCGCCCATCTTCAGGCCGAAAAGCTCGTCGATCTCCTCGTCCTTCGAGGTCAGGAAGATCACCGGCAGATCCGACTTCTGGCGCAAGCGGCGCAGCAGCTCCATCCCGTCCATGCGCGGCATCTTGATGTCGAAGATGGCCAGATCGGGCGGGTTCTGCTTCAACCCGTCCAGCGCCGACGCGCCGTCGGTATAGGTCATGATCCGGTAGCCCTCCGCCTCGAGAGCGATCGACACGGACGTCAGGATGTTGCGGTCATCGTCGACCAGCGCAATGGTTGGCATAATCTCGGGGCCTCTTCGGCTCGTTGCAATTCAAGGTCCACTCACGCGAGAGAGCGGCCAAACCATGGCTGCAATCTAGCGATGGCGCGGCGATCTCGCTACGCCATAAGACAAAAAACCTTTTTCCTCCCGCGAGGTTCCGATGGGGTTCCATGACCGACGACGCCACAAAGTCCGCTGACGATCCTGGGCGACCGAAGACGGACCCGATCAGGCCGACCGATGAAGCCGCGCGGACGCTCGCGCGAGGCCTGCTGCGCTCCGCCCGTTCCGGGGCATTGGCGAGCCTTGGACGCGATGGGCACCCCGCCTCCAGCCTCGTCAGTCTCGCAACGGACGTCGACGGGACGCCGCTGATCTTGGTTTCCGCCCTGTCCGCCCATACCGGCAACCTGATCGCGGAGCCTCGCGCCTCCCTGCTGATCGCAAACACCGGCAAGGGCGACCCGCTGGCCCATGCGCGCATCACGCTCAAACTCGCTGCGCGGCGCGTTTCCCGTGAAACATCGGAGGCCGAGCGCGTGCGGCGGCGCTTCCTGGCGCGGCAGCCCAAGGCCGCGCTTTATGCCGATTTCGGCGATTTCTCGTTCTTCTCGTTGGACATCCTTGGGGCGAGCCTGAATGGCGGTTTCGGCCGGGCCTATGAACTTGCGGCATCCGACCTCCTAAGCGATGCAGCCGCTGCAGAGGCGCTGGCCGATATCGAGGCCGGCGCGGTCGCCCATATGAACGAGGACCATGCCAACGCGCTGCAACTCTACGCCACCGCCCTGCTCGGCGCGCGCGAGGGCAACTGGCGCGCCACGGGGCTCGATCCGGACGGGCTCGATCTCGCGCTCGGCGACGCCGTGCTGCGACTGCCCTTTCCCGTGCCGGTCGATGGCCCTGGGCCGCTGCGCAAGGTTCTGGCAGATCTGGCTGCGCAGGCTCGCGCGGCAGCCCAAGCGCCTGATTCACCACGCTGATCTTATTCAATCGATTAATATCAGTTTCTCCCGATCCGAGACTTTCCGATGACTTGAGCCGGCGTCATCATGGGCTTAAGAGCCTGCCACCCTTCGCCCTTCTTGCCATGCCGGCCCCAGTATCGGCCCTGGCTTCTTCGCTGCAGAACCAGAGCGGTTGCGTCAGGCGGCCGCGTCCCGGGAGGATATCAGTGGACATCATCGGTCACTACAACGCCGCCCATGGGCCTGAGGCCTTCGGCTTCCGCAAGCTGGCCTCGGTGTCCTGGAACCTCGAAGCGCCGCAGCTCTACGAGCGCGCGCTTCAGGCCGGCGAGGGCGAGCTGGCGCGCGGCGGCGCGCTTTGCGCCGATACCGGCACGCATACCGGCCGTTCGCCAAAGGACAAGTTCACGGTGCGCGACGCGCTGACCGAGAACACGATCTGGTGGGACAACAACAATGCGATGAGCCCGGCGCAGTTCGAGACGCTGCTGGCCGATTTCATCACCCATGCAGAGGGCAAGCACCTCTTCGCGCAGGACCTCTATGGCGGGGCCGATCCGGCGCACCGGGTCAAGGCGCGCGTCTTCACCGAGATGGCCTGGCACTCGCTCTTCATCCGCAACCTGCTAATCCGGCCGCCGCAGGAGGAGATCGCGGGCTACGTTCCCGAGATGACGATCGTCGATCTGCCGAGCTTCAGGGCCGACCCGAAGCGCCATGGCTGCCGCTCGGAGACGGTCGTGGCGATCGATTTCTCGCGGAAAATCGTGCTGATCGGCGGCTCGGCCTATGCCGGCGAGATGAAGAAGTCGGTCTTCACCTATCTGAACTACGTGCTGCCGACCAAGGGCGTCGTGCCGATGCACTGCTCGGCCAATGTCGGGCCGAAAGACGACTCGGCTATCTTCTTCGGCCTGTCGGGCACCGGCAAGACGACGCTCTCGGCCGATCCGGACCGCACTTTGCTCGGCGACGACGAGCATGGCTGGTCGAAGGAGGGCATCTTCAACTTCGAGGGCGGCTGCTACGCCAAGACGATCAGGCTCTCGGCCGAGGCCGAGCCGCAGATTTTTGCCGCCTCGCAGCGTTTCGGCACGGTGCTGGAGAACGTCGTGCTCGACCCGATCACGCGCGCTGTCGATTTCGACGACGAATCCAAGACCGAGAACACGCGTTCGGCCTATCCGCTCGACTTCATCCCCAACGCCTCGCGCACCGGCCGCGCAGGGGTTCCGAAGAACATCGTCATGCTGACGGCCGACGCCTTCGGCGTGATGCCGCCGATCGCCAAGCTGACGCCGGCCGAGGCGATGTACCACTTCCTCTCCGGCTACACCGCCAAGGTCGCCGGCACCGAACGCGGCCTGACCGGCGTCGAGCCCGAATTCTCGACCTGCTTCGGCTCGCCCTTCCTGCCGCGGCACCCATCGGAATACGCAAACCTGCTGCGCGACTTCATCGCCAAGCACCATGTCGATTGCTGGCTGGTCAACACCGGCTGGACCGGCGGCAAATACGGCACCGGCCGGCGCATGCCGATCCGCGTGACCCGCCGCCTGCTGGCGGCGGCGCTCGACGGCTCGCTCAACCGCGCCGATTTCCGCCGCGACCCCTATTTCGGCTTCGCGGTGCCGACCTCGGTGCCCGGCGTCGAGCCGCACATCCTCTATCCGGTGAAGACCTGGCAGGACAAGGCGGCCTTCGCCGAGACGGCGAAGAACCTGGTCGGAATGTTCCGCGACAACTTCAAGCGTTTCGAGAGCCATGTCGACGACGCGGTGAAGGCGGCCGCGCCGGCGAATTCGCTGGCGGCGTGAGGCTTCTGCTCCGGCGTATCCGACGCAAGCGCGAGGAACCCCTCTCCTGTAAGGAGAGGGGCAGGGGTGAGGTGAAGGCCAGAATTCCAGTGAAGCACCGGATGCGTGAAGGCAGCGGTCAGGTTTCGCCTCGTGCGGAGAACGTCCTACCCCTCACCCCTGCCCCTCTCCCTACGGGAGAGGGGTTCCCCGCGCTCTTCCGAAAAGGTCGGGGGCGATCTGCATGTCGCTCCTGATCCTCGCGCTTCGCCTGCTCGCCACCCTGCTGATCCTCGGCGCGACCGCGTGGGGCTCTGGCCTGCTGCTCTTCCGCCTGACCGGCGCGACCGCCATCCTCGGCGCGATCGGCTTCGGCATCGCCGGGCTTGCCGGCGCGACCGGCCTGTGGACCGGCGCGGTTAGGCTGCCGCTGTCCTTCGCGGTGATCTTCGTCGGTCTGCTCGGCTGGTGGGCCGGGCTCAAACCCAGCCATGAGCGCAACTGGATCCCCGGACTCGCGCGCCTGCCCGCGATCGCGCGCGAGGGCGACATCCTGACCGTCACAAACCTGCGCGATTTCGCCTGGCGCACGGAGCAGGACTACGACCAGCGCTGGGAGACGAGGCGCTACGATCTGACCAAAGTCGAAGGCGCGGATCTGTTCCTGTCCTACTGGTCGGGCGAGGCGATCGCGCATCTGCTCGTCTCCTTCACCTTCTCCGATCAGCCGCCTCTGACCTTCTCGATCGAGATCCGGCGCGAGCAGGGCGAGGAGTATTCGGCGCTGGCCGGCTTCTTCCGGACCTATGAGATGGCCTATGTGGCGGCGACCGAGCGCGATCTCGTCGGGCTGCGCAGCCATGCGCGGAAGGAGGATGTCCGGCTGTTCCGGCTTGCAGCGAGCCCGCAGCAGGCGCGCGACGTGCTTTTGGCCTATGCCGACGACGTCAACCGGCTGAGCGCTGCGCCGCGCTGGTACAACACGCTGACGACCAATTGCACGACGGTGGTCTACACGATCGTTGGCTCGGTCGCGCCCGGCTGGCGCTTCTCGCTGCCGCTCGACCCGCGCGTACTGCTGTCCGGCTATCTGCCGGGATATCTCCAGCGCATCGGTGCGGTCAGAACGGACATGCCGCTGGAGACGCTGGTGGCGCAGGCTCGCATCGGCGAGAAGGCGCGCGCGGTGGCGCTCGATGATCCGGCGTTTTCGGCGAGGATTCGCGAGAGCGTGCCGGCGGGGCGACCGTGACGCCTGTCATCCCGCACGCGCTGCGGCGCGGAGTGCCGCTGCGCAGATGCGGGACCGTCATGAGTTCGAGCGCATTCTCGGCGGGTGGTGAGAGGCGCTTTACGCGGCTCGCGGTCCCGTGTCTGCGCAGCGGCACTGCGGGCCGCAGCGCGCACGGGATGACATCGCCCTACCTGAAAAACACCACCGTCTGCAGCAGGAAGAGCGGGATCAGGATCGCGCCGGACCAGAGCATGTAGCCGAAGAAGCTCGGCATCTTGACCTTGCGGTCCTTGGCGATGGCGTAGACCATGAAGTTGGGCGCGTTGCCGATATAGGTGTTGGCGCCCATGAAGACCGCGCCCGCCGAGATCGCGGCAAGCGTCAGCGCGCCGGTCGTCATCAGCGTCTGTGGGTTGCCGCCGGCGAGCTCGAAGAAGACGAGATAGGTCGGCGCGTTGTCGAGGAAGGACGACAGGATGCCGGTCAGCCAGAAATAGGCGACCGTGTTGTTGCTGCCATCCGGGTTGGACACCAGCGCCACGAGCCCGGAGAATGCGCCATTGCGCCCCGCCTGCAGCATCGCCAGCACCGGAATGATACAGACGAAGATGCCGGCGAAGAGCTTTGCAACCTCCTTGATCGGCCCCCAGGTGAACTCGTTGCCGGCGCGGACATGCTTCGGCGTCAGCATCAGAGACAGCCCCGCCAGCCCGAGCAGAACGACGTCGCGCACCACGTTCTGGAGCTCGACCTTGACGCCATGGATGTCGAAGACGACGCCCGGCTTCCAGCTCGCCGACATCAAGATCGCGGCGATGACGCCGCCGAGCAGGACGAAGTTGACCTTGCCGTAGAGCTTGATGGCGCGATCCGGAGTCGGGTCCTTCAGCGGCGGATAACCCTCCTCCTTGCGGAAGAAATACGTGTCCATCGCGTAGAACAGGGCCAGAAGGATCACGACCGCCATGATCGTCTCGGGCAGCAGATGCGTCGTCGTCCAGAAGAAGTCGACCCCGCGCAGGAAGCCCAGGAAGAGCGGCGGGTCGCCCAGCGGCGTCAGCGAGCCGCCGATATTCGAGACGAGGAAGATGAAGAAGACGACGACATGGACGTTGAAGCGCCGGTCGTCATTGGCGCGCAGGACGGGGCGGATCATGATGATCGAGGCGCCGGTGGTGCCTACGAAACTCGCCATCAGCGTGCCGATGGCGAGCAGGATCGTGTTCGTCGCCGGCGTGCCGTCGAGATTGCCCATGATCAGGATGCCGCCCGCGATGGTGAACAGCGCGAAAAGCAGGATGATGAAGGGGATGTATTCGAGCGCGGCCGTGTGGATCAGCGCGCCCAGCGCCGGGTCGAAGCCGCGCAACAGCACAAGCGGCACCAGCACAAGCACCGCCCAGAAGGCGGCGAACTTGCCGTAATTGTGCTCCCAGACATGCGGAAACAGGATCGGCCCGAGCGCGATCGACAACAGCATGCCCGCGAAAGGCAGCGCCCAGGCGAAGCCCATGGTCGCGCCGCCGATATCGCTCGCTGCCGATGCGCCGGTGGCGCTGACGCTGAGCGCTGCCAGACCCGCGACGAGCGCGCGGGGCCAGCCGCCCCAGCGAAGAGAGGAAGCCCGCATCGCCATCAGTTCAGATTGAGCTGGGGCGGAGCGTTGAGATCGAGCCCCGGCAGACCGCCGCCCGGCGCGCCGAAGCCGGGGATCTGGATGGAGTCGAACTGCTTGTCGATCGCCTTCTGGTCGAGCTGAACGGCGGACGCCTTGTAGTGCATCACCATCTGCGGAACCGAGATCACCAGCGCCACCATGATGCACTGGATCACCACGAAGGGCACCGCGCCCCAATAGATCTGCCCCGTGGTGACAGGCTCCATCATCGTCCCGGTGACCTTGTCGCGATAGCGGTCCTTGGGCGCGACCGAGCGCAGGTAGAACAGCGCGAAGCCGAAGGGCGGGTGCATGAACGAGGTCTGCATGTTCACGCCGAGGATGACGCCGAACCAGATCAGGTCGATGCCGAGTTTTTCGGCCGCGGGCCCGAGCAGCGGCACGATGATGAAGGCGAGCTCGAAGAAGTCGAGGAAGAAGGCGAGCAGGAACACCATCACGTTGACGACGATCAGGAAGCCTGTCGCGCCGCCCGGCAGGCCGATCAGCAGATGCTCGACCCAGACATGGCCGTTGACGCCGTAGAAGGTCAGCGAGAAGACGCGCGCGCCGACCAGGATGAAGAGCACGAAGGCCGAGAGCTTGGCGGTCGATTCCGTCGCCTGCTTGAGCAGATCAAAGGAGAGCCGGCGCTTTCCGATCGCGAGCAGGATCGCGCCGGCCGCGCCCATCGCGCCGCCCTCGGTCGGGGTGGCGAGGCCGATGAAGATGGTGCCGAGCACGAGGAAGATCAGCGCCAGCGGCGGCACCATCACGAAGATGACCTGCTCGGCCATGCGCGAGAGCAGGTTCAGCCGCAGATATTTGTTGATCAGCGCGATGACGAAGGAGACGCCGACCGCGATCGACATCAGCAGCACGACGAAATCAGCGCCGGCCTTCACCGTGGTGAACAGCTTCATATAGGCGTAGCCGAGCGCAAAGGAGAGCACCGTGACCACCAGCAGGGAGAAGCGGCGGGTGACGCCGTCGGCGTCGCGCAGCGTCTGGGCTTCCGGCGGCAGACCCGGCGCGCGCTTGGGATAGACGACGGTGACGAGAAAGACGTAGCCGGCATACATCGCCGACAGAACGAGGCCGGGGATGAAGGCGCCCTCATACATGTCGCCGACCGAGCGGCCGAGCTGGTCGGCGAGCACGATCAGGACGAGCGAGGGCGGAATGATCTGCGCCAGCGTGCCCGAGGCGGCGATGACGCCCGACGCGAGGCGTCGGTCATAGCCGTAGCGCAGCATGATCGGCAGCGAGATCAGGCCCATCGAGATCACGGAGGCGGCGACCACGCCGGTCGTGGCGGCCAGAAGCGCACCGACGAAGATGACGGCGTAGGCGAGGCCGCCGCGGATCGGCCCAAAAAGCTGGCCGATCGTGTCGAGCAGGTCCTCGGCCATGCCCGAGCGCTCCAGCACCAGCCCCATGAAGGTGAAGAACGGGATCGCCAGCAGCACGTCGTTGTTCATCGTGCCGTAGATGCGCTCCGGCATCGCCTGCAGGAAGTTTTCCTGAAACAGCCCGAGCTCGATGCCGACGATGGCGAAGAACAAACCGTTGGCGGCGAGCGCGAAGGCGACCGGATAGCCCAGCAGCAGGAAGACGACGAGCGCCGCGAACATGACCGGGGCCATGTTGGTCCGCATGAAGTCACCGAAACCGGCGGCCTGAGCATCGCCCGTATGCAGGGCGAAAAAGGCGACGACGATCAGCGCGAGCAACAGGCCGGCGACTCGCGGGAGGCGGAATGCGGTCATGGGATCAAATCCGGACGAGTGCGGAAATCATGCGAAATCGGGGGGCGTCAGGCGAGGCCGTCGGCCTTGGCCTGGTCGAGCAGGCGCTGCGCCTCGGCCTCCGCCGCCGCGGCGTGGCCCTTCAGCGTCTCGTCGTCCTCGAGATCGCCGCGCATGATCGCGACCTGCTTGATGATCTCGGAGACGCCCTGGACGGTCAACATGACGAAGCCGATCACCACCAGCCCCTTGGCCGGCCACTGCGCCAGACCGCCGGCCGAGAGCGACTGCTCGTTGATGGCGTAGGAGCGCGTGAAGAACGGCCAGGAATGGTAGACCATCAGCAGGCAGAACGGCATCAGGAACAGCGTGTGGCCGATCAGGTCGATCCAGCGCTGCACGGATTTGGGCAGCAGGCTGTTCACGATGTCGATGCGGATATGCTCCTTCACCTGCAGCGTCCAGGAGGCGCAGAGCAGGAAGACCGCGCCGAACAGCATCCATTGCAGTTCGAGCCAGGCGTTCGAGGAGACGTTGAAGAGCTTGCGGATGATCGCGTTGACTGTCGCGACGATCACGGCCAGCAGGATGAGCCAGGCGACCTTTTTGCCGATCTGACTGTTGATCGCGTCGATGGCGCGGCTGATACCAAGAAGCCCCTGCAAAGCATTCTCTCCCGACGACGATACGCGGCGGCTATGCCGCTCCCCTTGAGCCTGTCGTTATCGGAAGCGGCAAGCCTGCACAAGATCGCAGATTGGGCAGGTTTTGCCGCCGCCGGACCGCGATCGGCCGTGGCTGTCGCGCGCATGTCGCCATGGCGCGGCCATGATCGGGCGCGCGGCAGGCGGGGCTAGCCAGCACCCGGCGGATCGGGCTACTGCCGCGACGCACCCGGCATGATGCGAAGGACAGACATTCGATGCGCGCCATACTCCTGCTGGCCTCGACCGTCCTGACGGCCGCGTTCTCGACGTCGGACGCGGTCGCGCAGGTCGCGGTCGCCGAGATCCGCGCGCAGCTTTTCCTCGAGCGCTCGGGCAGGCTGTCGGAGAATCTGGTCGGCGCCGGCAAGACGCTGCGCAATACGGCGACCGGAGAGGGCGAGGCCGGCGAGCCGGCCGACGCCGTGCTGGTGACGCTCGTCTTCACCGGCGCGAAGAACTCGAAATCCTCCGACAGGATCGCCCGCGACCTCGCTTCCGTGACGGTCAAGCAGAAGACGAAGGCGGGCGAGAAGATCGCGCTCAGCCGCGTCTATGGCGGCTTCCTGTTCGGCGAGAGCGGCCGCATCCACAAGGCCTTCCTGCTCGACAACGCGACCTGCGCTCCGCTGGACATCGAGGTCAAGGTCGGGAAATCCGCGAAGGCGGCCAGGATCGACTTCGCCTGCGGCCAGTGATGAGCCACGGGGGCCGAGGCTGAATTATTAGCCTGCCATTCATCGCGATAGAATAATCTTCTGTCAGCGGCGTCCCGGCCGCGGCCGATTCGGGGCCTGAGCATGTGCCGTTTCCTTGTCTATTCCGGCGTTCCGGTCTTCCTCGAGGACCTCGTCGCCGCGCCCTGCCATTCGCTGATCCACCAGTCGCTCCATGCCGAGGAGACCAAGACCGGCACCAATGGCGACGGTTTCGGGCTCGGCTGGTATGGCGAGCGGGCCGAGCCCGGCCTTTATCGCGAGGTCAGGCCGGCGTGGTCGGACGAGAACCTGCTCTCGATCGCAAGGCAGGTGCGATCGAGCCTGTTCTTCGCGCATGTGCGGGCCGCCACCGGCACGGCGACGACGCGGGCCAACTGCCACCCCTTCTCCCATGGCCGGCATCTCTTCATGCATAACGGCCAGATCGGCGGCTATGGGCTGATCCGACGCAAGCTGGAGACCCTGATTCCGGATGCGCTCTATGGCGCGCGCGTCGGCACCACCGATTCCGAAGCCTTGTTCCTGCTGGCGCTGGCCCGGATCGCCGACGGCCTTTCGCCCGGCGACGCATTGGCCTGGGCGCTCGGCGAGGCGCTGGCGCTGATGCAGGCGGCGGGCATCCGCGAGCCTTTGCGCTGCGCCGCGGCCATCGCCGACGGCGAGACGATTCACGCCCTGCGCTGGTCGTCTGACCCCAAACCGCCGTCGCTTTACCTGTGCGATCGCGGCGACAACATCGTCGTCGCCTCGGAACCGGTCGATGCGGCGCGCGACTGCTGGCAGGCCCTGCCCTGCAACACGCTGGTGACGATCGCGGGCGGCACGGTCTCGACCACCCGCTTCGAGGTCGCGGCGCAGCAGGTCGCGGCCTGACGCGCCGCTTGCGCCCCGGCATGCGACGCGGCACATCGCGCGGGTGATGCGCGCTTTCGAGACAAGCCTTCCGATCGACGACGTCCTGCCCGCTCTCGCGGCGGCCTTGCGCGCCGGGCCCAATGCCGTGCTCGTCGCCCCGCCCGGCGCCGGCAAGACCACGCGGGTTCCGCTCGCTTTGCTCGACGAGCGCTGGACGCAAGGCGGCAAGCTGATTGTGCTGGAGCCGCGCCGGCTCGCGGCGCGGGGCGCGGCCAACCGGATGGCGCAGACATTTGGCGAGCGCGTGGGGGAGACGGTGGGCCTGCGCGTCCGGCTCGGCTCGAAGATCGGCCCGACAACGCGCATCGAGGTGGTGACGGAGGGCGTCTTTTCCCGGATGATCCTCGACGATCCGGCGCTGGAGGGCGTCGCGGCCGTGCTGTTCGACGAGTTTCACGAGCGCTCGCTCGACGCCGATTTCGGGCTGGCTCTGGCGCTCGACGCTCAAGCGGGCCTGCGCGAAGACCTCCGCATTCTGGTGATGTCGGCGACGCTCGACGGGGCGCGGGTCGCGAAGCTCCTCGCGGACGCGCCCGTCATCGAGAGCCAGGGCCGCGCCTTTCCCGTCGAGACGCGTCACCTGCCGCGCGATCCGCTGAAGCGCATCGAAGACCAGGTCGCCGACGCGGTTCTGCTGGCGCTGAACGAGCAGCGCGGCTCGCTCCTCGTCTTCCTGCCGGGGCAAGGCGAGATCAGGCGCGTCGAGGAGCGGCTGCGCGAGCGTATCCGCGACAAGACCGTCGAGATCGCGCCCCTCTATGGTGCGCTCGACCAGTCCGAGCAGGACCGTGCCGTGCTGCCGGCACCGCCGGGCCGGCGCAAGGTGGTGCTCGCCACCTCCATCGCCGAGACCTCGCTGACGATCGAGGGCGTGCGCGTCGTGATCGATTCAGGGCTCGCCCGCGTGCCGGTCTACGAGCCCGATATCGGCGTCACCCGGCTGGAAACGCGGCGCGTCAGCCGTGCGGCCGCCGATCAGCGCAGGGGCCGCGCCGGACGCACCGAGCCCGGCATCTGCTACCGGCTCTGGGACGAGGCCGGCACGGGCGCGCTAGAAGCCTTCGCCCGACCCGAAATCCTCTCCGCCGATCTCGCGCCCCTGCTGCTGGACTGCGCCGCCTGGGGCGTGAACGATCCGACCACGCTCGCCTTTCTCGATCCGCCGCCGCAGCCTGCGCTGAAGGAGGCGCGGGCGCTGCTAACCAGCCTCGGCGCGCTCGACGCCGACGGCCGCCTCACCATCGAGGGCAAGGCGCTGCAGCATCTGCCGCTGCCGCCGAGACTGGCGCGCATGGTGATCGCAGCCGCGCGCTTCGGGCAGGCGGACGCCGGCGCCCGACTCGCGGCGCTCCTGGTCGAACGCGGGCTCGGCGGCGATGCGGTCGACCTCGCCGAGCGGCTGGAGCGCCTTCTGCGGGAGCGCGGCGGCCGGGCGGGCGACATGCGGCGGCTGGCCGAGGGCTGGGCGCGCAGCGCCGGGCGCGCGACCGGGACGCCTGCGGCGACCGAGGTTCTGTCGCCCGGCTTTCTGCTGGCGCTGGCCTATCCCGACCGTGTCGCGCAGGCGCGCGGCGGAGCGGGGCAGTTCCGCCTCGCCAGCGGGCGCGGGGCCGGCCTGGAGCCGGGACAGCGTCTGGCGCGCGAACCCTTCATCGTCGTTGCGGACATGACCGGCGCGGCGCAGCAGGCGCGGATCCTGGCTGGCGCGGCGATCACGGAGGACGAGATCAGCCGGCTCGCTGGTGCGGGCCTTGCGCCGTTCGCTCTCGACGAACGGCAGGAGACCACGTTTGACCGGCCGGCCCGCGCCCTGCGCAGCCGCGCGGTCAGGCGGTATGGCGCACTCGTCCTGGCCGAGCGGCCGCTGCCGGGCGCGGCGACATCGGACAACGCGACGATCCTGGCCGAGGGCATCGCAGCGCTCGGCATCGGGCTGCTGCCCTGGACGAAGGGACAGGCGCAGCTTCGCGAGCGCGCCGGCTTCCTGCGCCGCGCCCATGGCGAGGGCGGCGATAATCCTTGGCCCGACCTGTCCGACGAGGCGCTGGCGCACGACGCCGGCGCATGGCTTGCCCCGCATGTCGTCGGACGCGCTTCGCTGGCCGCGATCCAGCCCTCCGATCTCGACGCGGCGCTCGACACCCTGCTGCCCTGGGATCTGAAGCGCCGGCTCGACGCGGAGGCTCCGACGCACTTCACCGCGCCGACCGGCTCGAATCTCGCTGTCGACTACGCCGCCGAGGCCGGCCCAACGATCTCGGTGAGGGTGCAAGAGCTGTTCGGGCTGTCCACCCATCCGGCGCTGGCGGGCGGGCGCGTGCCGCTGGTGCTGGAGCTGCTCTCGCCTGGGTACAAGCCGGTCCAAATCACCCGCGACCTGCCGGGCTTCTGGCGCGGCTCATGGGCCGCCGTGAGATCCGAGATGAAAGGCCGCTATCCGCGCCACCCCTGGCCCGACGACCCGGCACAAGCCCCGCCGACGATGCGGGCCAAGCCGCGCGGGACGTGAGGGCTGCGCCTCAATTCCCCATCCGCTCGCGCCATTGCTGCTCGCCCGAAAGGCAGGAGGTGCGCGGCGTCCGTGCCTGGGCTTTCTGGATCAGCGCCTCAGGACCAGCAGGCATTTCTGCGATCTCCCGGACGAGTTTCGTGCGGGTCGCATCGACGAACTGGCTGCGCTCGCGAATCGGGATCACGAAGGCTCCGACGCCGGTGATGACGCAATCCTCGTAATAGGCGTCGAGATTGTCGATGTCGAAATAGCTCGCCTGTTTGAGCATGACCGGCAGGCCGTTGATGCTGATGCCCTTGGCGCGGGCCTCGTCGCGCGCGGCGGTGACGGGCCTGCCGTCATTATTGGCGCCGTCGCCCGAAATATCGATGACCTTGCGCAGCGGCAGGACATTGGCCTGCTCCAGCAGGGCCATGCTCAGATCGATCGCACCGGAGATCGAGGTGCGCCGGCCGCGCCGCGTCGGGGCCTCGCCCAGTTCCTCGGCGAAGGCAATCGCCGACTGGGGCGAGTCGATGACCTTCCAGGGCCTGACGACATGCTGAAAATGGCCGCCGGCCCATTCGACATAGGTCACCGCGATCTTGCCGACCGCGCCCTTGGCGATCGCGTCGTGAAGCTGCTTCGAGCGGAAGGCCTCGATATAGCCGTTGCGTTGCAGGGCAAGTTCGTCAAGGTCCATCGAATAGGAGACGTCGACCGCCAGCACGAGCGCGACATCGACCTCTTCCATCGGTGCGGCCGCTTGCTGCGCGTTGGACACGGCTTGCGTCCAGAGGCCAGCAGCGAGGAGACTCAAGAGACCGAACAGCCGACGCCGCATCGCACCCTCCATCATCGTCGCCAGGAAGCGGGATGCAAAAGAGCGCGGAACGCCGCGGACGGGCATCGGGCTTCAAGCGAATGTCATGGGAGTGTGCGCCGGCTTTCGATTCGCGCCAAGGCCGAAAGCTGGGCAGACACGGCCTTTTGTTTCGCCGCCCTTGCTTGAGCCGGTCTCGGCTCAGCGCGCGCGGCGCGCCTCCACGATCGCGATCGCCGCAGCCAGCGCGTCCTCGACGGTCAGCGCCGATGTGTCGAGGATGACGGCGTCCTCGGCCGCCCTGAGCGGCGCATCGCTCCGGCCCGAATCGCGCGCGTCGCGCCGGCGGATATCGGCGAGGATGCCTTCGAAAGAGGCAGTTTCTCCGCGACCCACGAGTTCCCTGTGGCGGCGGGCGGCGCGGACCTCCGGCGTCGCAGTCACGAACAGCTTGGCCGGCGCGTCGGGACAGATCACCGTGCCGATGTCGCGTCCGTCCAGCACCGCGCCGCCGGGCTGGCCGGCGAAGCTGCGCTGCCGGTCGATCAGCCCGCTGCGCACGGCGGGGATCGCGGCCACGACGGAGGCCGCCTCACCGATCTCGCGGCCGCGCAACGCCTCCTCGGGGTAGGCCGCCTGATCGAAGCCCGCCACGACCGCCTGCGCCGCCGAGACATCGCGCAGGTCATGCCCGGCGTCGAGCATGGCGCGCGCCACCATGCGGTAGAGCAGGCCGGTGTCGAGCGCCGGCAGGCCGTAATGCTGCGAGAGCCGTCGCGCCAGCGTGCCCTTCCCCGAGGCGGCAGGCCCGTCGACGGCGATGACCAGCGGCTTGGAAAGGCCGGACGAGCTCATCCGATCTCTGCGCCCAGACCGGTCATCAGGGCGATGAAGCTCGGGAAGCTGGTCGCGATCATCGCACCGTCATCGACCTGCATCGGCTTCTGCGTCGCCAGCCCCATGACCAGAAAGCTCATCGCGATGCGGTGGTCGAGATGGGTCGCCACGATGCCTCCCCCCTTGACGGGACCGCCGCCGGAACCTTCGACGACGAGGTCGTCGCCCTCGATGGCGCAGGTCACGCCGGCTGCCTTCAGCCCGGCCTCGACGGCGGCGAGCCGGTCGGATTCCTTGACCCGCAGCTCCTGCAGGCCGCGCATCCGCGTTGTGCCCGTGGCGAAGGAGGCCGCGACCGCCAGCACCGGATACTCGTCGATCATCGCCGGAGCGCGCTCGGGCGGCACGGTGATGCCGCGCAGGGCTGACGCACGCACGCGCAACGTCGCCACCGCCTCGCCGCCCTCGTTGGCCTCGCTCTCGACCGCGATGTCCGCGCCCATCTCGCGCAGCGTCGTGAGCAGACCGGAGCGCAACGGGTTCGTCATCACGCTCTCGATCAGGATGTCGGAACCGGGCACGATCAGCGCCGCCACCAGCGGAAAGGCGGCCGAGGACGGATCGGCCGGCACCACGATCGGCGCGGCGATCAGCTCGGGCTGGCCCTTCAGCACGATGCGGCGGCCATGCTCGCCCTCGGGCGTCACGGAGACCTGCGCGCCGAAGTGACTGAGCATCTTCTCAGTGTGGTCGCGGGTCGCTTCGGTCTCGATCACGGTGGTCTCGCCGGGCGCTGCGAGCCCAGCCAGCAGCACGGCCGACTTGATCTGCGCCGAGGCGACGGGCGTGCGGTAGGTGATCGGCACGGCCTCCCTCGGCCCGCGCAGCGTCAGCGGCACGCGGCCGCCCTGCTCCTGCGACACGATCACCGTGCCCATCAGCGCGAGCGGGTCGAGGATGCGGCGCATCGGGCGCTTGCGCAGCGAGGCGTCGCCGTCGAATGTCGTGGTGATCGGATGCGCGCCGCAGACGCCCATCATCAGCCGCGAGCCGGTACCGGCATTCCCGAAATCGAGCAGTCCCGCAGGCTCGCGCAGGCCTCCGACGCCGACGCCACGGACCCGCCAGAGGCCCGGGCCGTCATGATGCACCTGCGCGCCGAGCGCGCGCGCGGCGTCCGCCGTGCGCAGCACGTCCTCGCCCTCGAGCAGGCCGCTGACTTGCGTCTCGCCGATGGCGAGGAGACCGAAAATCATAGCGCGATGCGAGATCGACTTGTCGCCGGGAACGCGCACGCGGCCCCTGAGAGGACCCGCCGCATGGGCGCTGACGGGAACGGGATGCTGAGCGTGGGCCACTTTTCGTCTCTGCCGGCTGCTGCGATGAGGGACCGGGCTGCCTAGCACGCGGTTCCGCCGGTCGTCACCCGCGCCCGCTGCGAAATCAGCATTTGACACCACGCCCTGCCCCGACTAACGGACGCGCCTGCTTTTCAGAACATGATGATTGAAGGTCCGACGCAGTGGCGAAACCGGAACTTGGCACCAAGCGTGTCTGCCCCACGACCGGGCGCAAATTCTACGACCTCGGCAAGGATCCGATCGTCTCGCCTTACACGGGACAATCCTATCCGCGCTCGGTCTTCGAGCCGCAGGCGAAGGCCGCTCCGGCGGCCAAGCCCGAGCCCGAGGACGATGAGGAGGCCGAGGCCGCCGACAGCCCCGTCGAACTCGTCTCGCTCGACGAGGCCGATGCCGAAGCGACCGAGAAGGAAGCCGTCGTCACCAGCGAGGACGACATCGAGGTCGAGGACGACGTCGCGCCCGATGACGACACCTTCCTGGAAGAGGACGAGGAAGGCGACGACGACGTGGCCGACCTGATCGATGGCGACATCGAGGGCGACGAGGACGTCTGACCGCGCCGCGCATTGCCGCTCGCCGAAATGCAGGTTTTGCCGGAATGCAGGTTTTGCCGAAATGAATGACGGCGAGACGACATTAGGCGCTTGAGTCTTCGCGCCTGCCCGCCTATAGAGCGCTGCGCCGCTGCTTCGGTGGCCGTAGCCGAACCCCCGCCGCTCGATGCGCGCCGGGTTCGCCTGACAGGTAAGACCCGGACTGATCCCCAAATCAGTCCATCAGTGGGGCCATAGCTCAGTTGGGAGAGCGCTTGAATGGCATTCAAGAGGTCGGCGGTTCGATTCCGCCTGGCTCCACCATCTCCTTCCCGCCAGATCGACATGCCCCTGGCCTGAACGGGTTCTCAAGCCCGGACGCCGTTCCCGCGTCCCGGCAATGCGCTCCTCCCTACGCACCCAACGAGAGCATCGGCGGATCCGGCTCTCGGATTGCGACCGCGTGCGATTCGACTCGGGCCGGAAAATCGGCAACCATAAGTTGCCGCCTGCATCGGGAGGCGATCTCCTGAGATGCGGGGGCGGTTGCGATGGTTCGCATGGCAGGGGCGGACGAGGCCGATCGACCGTCCGACGCCACATTCCCTCTGCCGACCGAGATCGCCTTCCTGACGCGCCATGGCGTCGCGGCCGACGCTCTGGCCGCCACGGCTGAACGCGCCAGGCGACTCGGCGTCGAACCTGCCCGCGAGCTTGTCGCGTCGGGAGTCATCACCGAAACCGCCTTCTACAGCGCGCTCGCCACCGAACTCGGCCTTCCCTTTCACGACGCGCAGCTTCCGCTCCTGCCCGGCGGCGAGCATGGCGCGATTCTCCGCGCCGGCGTCGCGCCCGTGGTCGCCATACCCGGCAGCCCTTTGCGTTTCGCGCTCGCACCGACCGGAGCAGCGCTGCGCAGCCTGCTGGAGGCCGGCCCAAGCCGGCGCGACACCATCGCCGTCACGACGCCGCGCCATTTCGCCGCGAGCCTGCGCGAGGCCAATGCGGCCAGCCTCGCCCGGCGGCTGGCGGGCCTGGACAAGGCCGGCCTTGCCCGGCAAACCGCGCGCACCGGCTCGAGCCGGGGGCAGAAGCTGGCGGCCGCCCTCTGCATTGGGCCCGGCGCCTATGCGGCGACGCTGGCGCCCTTCGAGACCTTCTCTCTGCTGGCGCTGCTGGCCGGCCCGGTCTTCCTGGCGGTCGCTGGGCTGCGGCTGGCAGCCGCGCTCGAACCGCCTGCAGCCGATCTCTGGCAGCGCTTCGGCTGGCGCATCGATGAGGCGCGGCTGCCGATCTATACGGTCGCGGTGCCGCTGCTGCGCGAGGAGGCCGTGCTGCCGCAACTCATCTCAGCGCTGTCGGCGCTGGACTACCCGGCCGCCAAGCTGGAGATTCTGCTTCTGGTCGAGGCTGGCGATCACGGCACGCGCCGTGCGCTCGCCGCCTGCGACCTGCCGCCGTCTTTCAGCGTGCTCGTGGTGCCGCCCGGCGGCCCGCGCACCAAGCCGCGCGCGCTGAACCTCGCTCTGGCGGAGGCGCGCGGAGCCCTGTTCGCCGTCTACGACGCCGAAGACCAGCCCGATCCGCAGCAGCTCAGGCAGGCCGCGGCGCGCTTCCTGCGCGCGCCTGCTACCATTGCCTGCCTGCAGGCGCGGCTGACGATCGACAATGCCCGGGACGGGCTGCTGCCCGCCCTGTTCGCGCTCGAATATGCCGGGCTATTCGAGGTCCTGAATCCGGGGCTGCTGCGCTTCCATCTGCCGATCCTGCTCGGCGGCACCTCGAACCATTTCCGCACCGAGGCCCTGCGCGCGGTCGGCGGCTGGGACGCCTGGAACGTCACCGAGGATGCCGATATCGGCGTCAGGCTGGTGCGCGCCGGCCTCCGCATCGCCGACCTGCCCTCGCTGACATGGGAGGAGGCCCCGCTCACCCTGCCGGCCTGGCTGAAGCAGCGCTCGCGCTGGATCAAGGGCCATGTCCAGACGCTGATCTGCCATCTGCGCGACCCGTCGGCGCTGCTGCGCGAAGCGGGGCTCGCGGCCAGCGCCACATTTCTGGCGCTGGCGCTGGGCAGCGTCGTCACCGCGCTCGGCTATCCGGTCTTCGCCGTCGCGGCGATCATCGCCTGGAGGAGCGGCGCTCTGCTGGTGCCGGACGGGCCGATCGACGGATGGGCGTCGGCGATCGCGCTGATGGTGATGCTCGCCGGCGCTGTCGCCATTCTGGTTCCGCCGGCGCTCGGCGTCTGGCGGCGCCGCGAGTATCGCCTGCTCGCTTTTCTGCCGTTGCTACCGCTGTATTATGGGCTCGTCTCGGTCGCGGCCTGGATGGCGCTGCTCGAATACACCACGCGTCGCCACAGCTGGAACAAGACGGCGCATGGTTTGGCGCGCTCGTCGACGCGGATCGGCCTCACAGATGCCGCAGCCATTCGGCGGCCGCTTCCGCCGGCGGCCGCTCGATATTGAAGGCGCCGACGAACCCGCCGCGCTTGTCCATCAGATAGACGAGCGCCGTATGGTCCATGGTGTAGTCGCCATCCTTGAGCGGCACCTTCTTGGCGTAGGCGCGGTAGGCTCTGACTGTTGCATCGACGGCCGCCTGGTCGCCGGTCAGGCCGATGATGCGCGGATCGAAGGAGCCGAGATAGCTCTTCAGAACCTCCGGCGTATCGCGCGCCGGATCGACGCTGACGAACAGCGCCTTCAGCTTCTCGCCCTTCGGGCCGGCGGCGCGCAGCGCCTCCGAAATCTCGAACAGCTTCGTCGGGCAGATGTCGGGACAGTGGGTGAACCCGAAGAAGACAAGGAAAGGCGCGCCGCGCAGATCGGCGTCGGTCAGCTTCGCGCCCGCCTGCGTCGTCAGCGAAAACGGCCCGCCGACGCTGGCCGCGCCGCTCTGGCCGGACCGCTGCGGCGCGAAGGTGATGAAGGCCGCAGCCGCCAGCGCGACGGCGCCGACCAGAAACACGACGAGAGGCAGGACGAGACGGCGGTTCACGGAGATTTTTCCGGCAGGGTGGGAGGTGGATGCGCGCTCAGAAGCAGGCGACGATGGCGGCGATGAGGCCATCCGTGAAAAGCCTGTCGCCCTCGCGCCACCAGAGCAGCAGCCCGGCCAGCAGCAGCGCGAAAGCACCGCCGGCGAGCAGCGTCAGGCCGAGCCGCGAAGCCGGCGGATCGTCTGGATGCGTCAGATCATCGGGCCGCGTCATGGTGGCCAGCATAGCGGGCAAGCCCGCGCACCGAAAGCGCCGGTCTTGCCGCAGGACATCTTCACGTTCCGCAGAATGTCGCCAGCACGCGTTCATGCGGGGCCGGCGGCAGCGCATAGTCTTCACGCCCGGGCTGCTCGTCATAGGGTCGAGCGAGAACCGCGAGCAAATCCTCGAAAGGAGCAAAATCCTGGCGTTCCACGGCGGCCTCGATCACGGCCTCGACGCGATGGTTGCGCGGGATGTAGAGCGGGTTCACGCGCATCATGGCCGCCTGGCGCGCGGCCGGCGAGGTTGCCTCGCGAGCGAGGCGGGCGCGCCATTGGCTCTCCCAGCCATCGAACTCGGCTGGATTGTCGAACAGGGCGCGGCAGGCGGAGATGTCGCCCTCGCCCAGCCGCCGGAACACCAGCGTGAAATCGGCCCGGCCGCGCTTCATGATGTCGAGCAGGCCGTTGATCAGCGGCGCGTCCGCATCCTCTTCGTCCAGCAGCCCAAGCTTGCGGCGAAAGCCGCCGAGCAGGGCCGGCTGGAACAGCCCGTCAAACCCGTCCAGCGCCTGCTGCGCCAGCGCGACCGCCCTGTCGACATCGTCGGCCAGCAGCGGCAGCAGGGCCTCGGCGAAACGCGTCAGGTTCCAGCGCGCGATCGGCGGCTGGTTGCCGTAGGCGTAGCGGCCATGCACGTCGATGGCGCTGAACACGGTCGCCGGATCATAGGCATCCATGAAGGCGCAAGGGCCGTAGTCGAGCGTCTCGCCGGCGATCGACATGTTGTCGGTGTTCATGACGCCGTGGATGAAGCCGATCTGCATCCAGCGCGCGACGAGAGCGGCTTGCGCCGCGATCACGGCATCGAGCAAGGCCAGACAGGGCGCATCGCTTTCGGCGGCTTGCGGATAGTGGCGGGCGATCACATGGTCGGCGAGCAGGCGCAGGGCCGCGACATCGCCGCGCGCCGCGAAATACTGGAAGGTGCCGATCCGGATATGGCTTGCCGCCACGCGGGTCAGCACCGCGCCTGGCAGCAGCGTCTCGCGCCGGACGGGCTCGCCGGTCGCGACCGCGGCAAGCGCGCGGGTGCTGGGCACGCCGAGCGCGGCCATCGCTTCACTGACGATGTATTCGCGCAGGACAGGCCCCAGTGCCGCGCGGCCATCGCCGCGACGCGAAAAGGGCGTCGGCCCGGAGCCCTTGAGCTGGATATCGCGGCGGCGGCCGCTGCGGTCGATCACCTCGCCGAGCAGCAGCGCGCGGCCATCGCCGAGCTGCGGGCTGAACCCGCCGAACTGATGCCCGGCATAGGCCGCCGCGATCGGCTCGGCCCCCTCGACGATCTGGTTGCCCGCCAGCATGGCGACGCCCTGCGGAGAGGACAGCCAGTCCTGATCGAAGCCGAGTTCGCGGGCGAGCGCCTCGTTGACCTTGATCAGGCGCGGAGCCCGGACCGGGCCGGGCTCGACGCTGGCGAAGAACCGCGCGGGCAAGCGGGCATAGGAGTTGTCGAAGGAGGGCGAGATCATCGCAGTTAGATAGGCTTTGGCGTCAGGGCGCGAAAGAGGCGCAAGGCTCAGCAGCATTCCCGTCGGTTGATGGACGGGCGTAGATCATCTACCCGGGGCCGCATGTGTCGCCTCTTATCCGCGACGCTGCGCAATCGCCGTCAGAACCGTTCAGGGGCCAGCCACATTCGATGTCGATCGCGCGTTTCGACACAGTGATTTTGGGCGCCGGGGCCGCCGGCATGATGTGCGCGATCCATGCCGCATCGCGCGGCGGGCGTGTCCTGATCGTCGATCATGCCCGCGCGCCGGGCGAGAAGATCCGCATCTCCGGCGGGGGCCGCTGCAACTTCACCAATCTCGGCACGAGCGCTGCCAACTTTCTCTCCGGCAATCCGCATTTCGCGAAGTCGGCGCTGGGCCGATACACGCAGCATGATTTCGTGGCTTTGGTCGAGAAGCACGGCATCGCCTATCACGAGAAGACGCTGGGGCAGCTTTTCTGCGACAGCTCCGCCAAAGACATCATCGCCATGCTGACCGACGAGATGGCGCAGGCGGGCTGCGAATTGCGCCTCGCAACCACCATGGACGGGCTCGAGCGCAGCGATGACGGCTTTGCGGTCACGCTTGGCGGCGATGGGGCCGCGCAGCTTCGCTGCCGGCATTTTGTCGTCGCGTCCGGTGGAAAATCCATTCCGAAGATGGGAGCGTCCGGCCTCGGCTATCAGATTGCCGGCCAGTTCGGTCTGGCGGTGACGGATACGCGCCCGGCGCTGGTGCCGCTGACCTTCGGCGAAGATGTCCTTGTCGGGTTTCGCGAGCTGGCCGGCGTCGCTGCGGACGCCAGCGTCTCGTGCGGCAAGGCCCGGTTCGACGAGGCGCTGCTGTTCACGCATCGCGGGTTGTCTGGACCCGCGATCCTGCAGATTTCATCCTACTGGCGCGAGAAGGCGTCGATCAGGATCGCGTTTCTGCCCGCGCGCGACCTGTTCGCCGAATTTCGCGCCTTAAGGCAGGCGAACGGCCGCAGAAGCATCTCCAATACGCTTGGCGATGTCCTGCCAAAGCGATTGGCGAGCTATCTCGCGGATGCCCATGGCTGGGCCGGACCAATCGGCGACGCCGGCGACAGGGCGCTGGCGGCGATCGCCGCCGCCATTCAGGGCTGGGACGTCATGCCCATCGGCTCGGAAGGATACCGAACCGCCGAGGTGACGCTAGGTGGCGTCGACACATCTTGCCTGAACTCGCGGACGATGGAGGCCAGGGCCGTCGATGGCCTGTATTTCATCGGCGAAGTGGTCGATGTCACGGGCTGGCTCGGCGGCTATAATTTTCAATGGGCGTGGTCGTCGGGCTGGGCGGCGGGAACCGCGATCGCCGAACGCACCGGCTGAGAGTCTCGTGCGGCGCGAGACATAACGCGCCAGCCACTTGTGATCGCGGGATTTGGAGCGGGCGATCGGGATCGAACCGACGACATTCAGCTTGGGAAGCTGACGTTCTACCACTGAACTACGCCCGCATCCGGCCCAACGCCAATGCCCAGCCTCGAAGACTGTCGCGCCGATGCGGGCCCATGCATAACGGCTTCGCCGCGACCTGTCATCCACCAAACAATTTCATGCGCACCAGGCCGAGAATGCGCGACAGGCCATCAGGCCGCCATGATTTCGAGACGCGCTGAAATCATGATACGACACCCCGAATCGACGAGGCCCGCGATGTCCAAGCTGCCCTTCAACCGCATCGCCTTCGCCGGCCTCGCCATCCTCATGATGTCCGGCGCGGCGCAGGCCCAGGGCATCGAGTTCGGGCCGGGCGGTCTGCGCATCGATCCCGGTCCCGAACGCTACGCGCCCCGCCCTCGTTTTGACGGGATTTCGGAGCGCGAGGCGGTGCGGATCGCGCGCAGACAGGGCGTGGAAGAGGTCGAGCGCGTGCGCGAGACGCCGCGCGGCTGGCGCATCAGCGGCCTCGATCGCAATGGCGACGAGATTCGCGTGATCATTTCGCGCGACGGCGACGTCATCGACGTGCGCTGAGCGCCTCGATCGTCAGCGACGTCGCGGCGCAAGTTCGTGGGTGCGCGTCGCCCAGCGGATGGCGGCGAAATAGACCGCGACCAGCGCGGGAACGGCAACGAGGCCGCCATAGTGATAGATCGTCATAAGACCGATCATGCGCCTTGATTGCAGTGCAATAAAGGCCGTGCTGCGCGAGAGCGCGTGACCGTTCAATCCCGGAAATGCTTCGACAGCTTGAGCGCCTGGCCTTGATAATTCGAGGTGCCGATCTGGCCGTAGAGCGCGTCGGGTTCGGCCGCCATCTTCTCGAAGGCGAGGCGGCCGACGACCTGGCCGTCCTCCAGCAGGAACGGCACTTCGTGACTGCGGACCTCGAGCACGCCGCGCGAACCCGGCGCGCCATCGGCCCCGACGCCGAAGCCGGGATCGAAGAAGCCGGCATAATGGACGCGGAACTCGCCCATGGTCGGGTCAATGGGGGCCATTTCTGCTGCAAAGCCCGGCGGAATATGCAGCTTTTCCTTGGAGGCCAGGATGTAGAACTGGTGCGGGTCGAGGATCAGGCGTTTGTCGCGCCGCGCGCGGATTGGCGTCCAGAAATCGTCGATTTCGTAGCCAGCGATCTTGTCGACGTCGATGACGTCGGTGAAGCGCTGGGCCTGAAACCCAATCAGATCTCCTTCAAACGCGCCAGCAAGGTTGATCCGAAATATTAGCCCATTCCGGATCGTTGCATCGCCATCAACGATAGGCGTTTTCTCATGGACTTTTTCAAGATCTTTGTCCGACAAGCGAAATCCAACCGCTTCGTCCTGCGCACTATTCCTGCGCCGAAATCGAATTTGGTTGAGGCGACTACCTTTTCGAGCCCTGATGGAGAAACTAGACGGCGAGATTTCTGCGTAGAGACGCCCCGAGTATCCACCAATTATGGTATCGAAGACTTCGGAACGATCGGCTATTAACCGTGTAAACACATCGATCCGGCCAGTAGAACTTTTGGGATTTGCGAACGCTGAAATGGTCGGCGGCACTTTATCAAGCGCTTCTTGGAGCTCGACAACATAAACACAGTTCTTCTCTAGAACCGCTCCATTCCCTTCAAGCGAAATCACATCCTGCGTCAGACCCTGGAGGGCCTGCCCGACCGTCTTGTCGAGACCTGGCAGAAAGCTGGCTCTTACGCGGTATGCTCGGCTGCCTAAGCGAAGATCGAGGCTCGCTGGCTGGAATTGGGTTTCCTTGATCGGCTCGTCGCTTGAGCGGATCATCCCTCGCTGCACGAGGCGACGAATGTCTTGTCTCGGCAAAACCCCAGACGGCCCTTTTACACCAAGAGCAGTCTCCGGCAGCTCAGCCAACATTTCGGAAGATTGTGACATAAGGAGATAGTAGCACGTTTCGCGTGGATGAGGCCGTCCACTGCCCCGATATTGGCCTCAATCAAACGTTGTCCACGCGAGAATCACCCGGCCGAGCGCCGTTACCAGCGTCAATGCGGCAAAGGCGAGCGCCAGCACCGGAAACGAGCTTGGCCACAGCATCATCGCTGCAAAGCAGGCGATCGTCTCGGCTCCCTCCGCGAGGCCGGCTGTGAAGTAGAGCGACTTGACGCCGCGCTGCGTCGTCTCGAGCCCGCGCTTGGCCGCCATCACGGCGAAGGCGAGGAAGGTCGCGCCGTTGACGTAGAAAGCGAAGAGCAGGACGGCCGCCGGCAGGGCGTTGGCGGCGGGCTCGCGCAGGGCAAACGCCAGCGGCACCGCGCCGTAGAAGAGGAAATCGCAGGCGATGTCGAGAAAGCCGCCGCGATCGCTCGGCTTCGTGGCGCGCGCCACGGCTCCGTCGAGCCCGTCGAACAGGCGCGAGGCGGCGAGCAGCACAAGCGCGGCAAGATCGTGCCCGAGGCAGACGGCAAGCGCGCAGCCCAGGCCGAGCGCGAGGCCCCCCAGCGTGACATGGTCGGCCGACAGCCCGCGCCGTGCGAGCGCCCGGCCGGCGGCGTCGAGCGGCGGGTCGATGATGGCGCGCAGGCGGCCGTCGAACATGCGTGCTTGTCCCGAATGCGGCGCGGCAGGATTGAACCGCGCGTTGCGGGCGACCATAACAGATCGTCCGGCACGGCGCGGCGACGAGGAGGCCTTCGCATGTATCAGGAGGAGACGCATGGGGTGCGCGTGACCGCCTCTCCGCGCTTCATGGACGGCGAATCCTCGCATGCGCAGGGCCGCTATTTCTGGGCCTACACCATCGAGATCGTGAACCTGTCGGACCGCACGGTCCAATTGAAGACGCGGCACTGGTTCATCACCGACGGCCGCGGCGAGGTCCATGAGGTGCGCGGCGAGGGCGTGATCGGCCAGCAGCCGGTGCTGCGGCCGGGCGAGAGCTTCAGCTACACCTCGGGCTGCCCGCTGATGACGCCGGACGGCTCCATGCGCGGCTTCTATGCGATGATGGCCGAGGACGGCACGGTGTTCGACGTGGCGGTGCCGCTGTTTCCGCTCGATTCGCCCTATGTGAAGAAGGTGCTGCACTGACGGGAGCACTATTTGCCGGTCAGCGCGCGCGCTCCCTTCCAGAAATCCCGCCAGACCGCATCGGGCGGCCCGTCCGCGATGACGGCCTTGGCGGTCATGGCATTGGGCATGGCCTCGTCCAGATCGGTCCATTCGATCGGCATCGCGATCGACGCCGCTGGCCGCGCGCGGGTCGAATAGGGTGCAATCGCAGTCGCGCCCCGGCCGTTGCGGAGATAGTCGATGAATATGCGGCCTTTTCGAGCGTTTTTCGACAGCGTCGCGGTGTAGCGCTTTGGCTCGCTCTGTTCCAGCGCCTTGGCGAAATCACGCGCGAACGTCTTGACGCGTGCCCAGTCGGCCTTTGGCTTTAGCGGCACGACGACATGAAATCCCTTGCCGCCAGAGGTCTTGACGACGCTGTCGAAGCCGATCCCGGCAAGCCTGTCTCGGACGATGCGGGCGCCTTCGCGGACAGCCTCGATCGAGACGCCCGCATCGGGATCGAGATCAAAGATCATCTCGTCGGGCGTTTCGACGGCGTCGATCGTCGCGCCCCAGAGATGAATCTCGACCGTGCCGAGCTGGACCAGAGCCGCCAGCCCGTCGAAATCGCGGATGAACAGCAGTTCCTCGCCGTCGACGTCCTTTTTGAGATGCACCGCTTCGTTCATGCCCGGCCCGGCATGTTTTTGGAAGAAAGTGTGGCCCTCGGTGCCATTGGGGGCCCGAAGGAGGCTGAGCGGCCGATCGACGATGAAGGGCTGCATGAGCGGCCAGACGGTTGCATAGTACTCGAGCAGGCCTTGCTTGGTCAGCCCGACATCGGGCCAGAGCGGCTTTGTCGGGTTGCTGAGCTTGACCGTGGTAGACGGCAGGTCGCTGGTCTTCGCTTTGGCTTTGGCTTTGGCTTTGGCCTTGGCCTTGGCCTTGTTGGCCGGTTTTGCCGCAGCCGCCGCATCGGCGGCGTCAGCGGGCTTGGCCTTGCTTTGCGCCTTTTCAGCCTTGGCTGGCGTTTCCGCCACGACTTCATCGGCCGGCTTGTCCTCGCGCAGGCCGAGATAAGACGCGTGGCGCAGCGTCTTCGACGCCGTCCAGGCGCGGAACTCGATTTCGGCAACCAGCTCCGGCCTGACCCAGACGACGCCGCGCTCGCGCCCCGCCGCGCCTTCCAGAGCCGAGCTCGCCGCCTTGATCCGATCGAGCCTGTCCTTCAGCGCGGCCGCGCTCTTGCGGGTGAAGCCGGTGCCGACCCGACCGGCGGGCCTGAGCCGGCCGTGCTCGTGATAGGCGGCGACGATGGAGCCCAGTTCGCGCCCCGACCCCTTCGAGGGGACATAGCCAGCGATGACGAATTCCTGGCGCCGGGTGCATTTCGACTTGACCCAGTCGCGCCCGCGGCCGCTGCGATAGGGCGTGTCCGCGCGCTTCGAGATGACGCCCTCGAGCCCCATCCGGCAGGCATGGCGCAGCATGGTCTGGCCCGGCTCGACGAAGTGCTCGCTGTAGCGAAGCGCACTCTCCGTCCCGGCGGCCTGCAAGAGATGCTCAAGCCGCTCCTTGCGGGCGAGCAGCGGCTCGGGCCGCAGATCTTCCCCATCGAGATACAGCAGATCGAAGCCGAAGAAGACGAGCTGCCCGGTCTTGCCGTCCGACAGCGCCTCCTGCAACGCCGAGAACGACGACACGCCGTTCTCGCTCATGGCCACGACCTCGCCGTCTAGCAGCGCTGTGTCGCAGGGCAAAGCGCCGAGCGCCCCGGCCAGCGTGGCCCCAAAGCGGTCCGTCCAGTCGAGGCCCGACCGCGTCAGCAGCCTGGCCTTGCCGTCCTCGATCCGCGCCTGGAGCCTGTATCCATCGAACTTGACCTCGTGCAACCAGCTTTCTCCGGCTGGCGGCTTGTCCTGCAGCGTCGCCAGGCAAGGTTCGACAAAGGTCGGGAGCGGGTCGAGTGCAGCTGTCTTCGCCTTGCCGACCTTGGCTTTTCTTCGCGAGGGCTTCGCGGCGGCGGGCTTGGCAGCCGACAGGCCGTTCGTTCCCGGTCGCTTCGTCCTTGCCCAGGTTTTGGCATCAGGCGCTTCGCCGCGCCCGATTGCCTCGACACTCAAGCCCGATTTTACCGAATCCGGGGCACTCTCCAGAATGTCCTCGTCGCTTTGCGCTGCAGCGTCGTCGACCTTGATCAGCAGCCAGTTGTCGCGCTTCTCGCCCTTCCGCGGCTTCAGCCGGACGAGATGCCACTGGCCGGCAAGCTTGTGGCCCTTCAGCATGAAGGAGAGATGGCCCTTGGCGAGGCCGAACGCTGGGTCGCCTTCAGGCACCCAGATGCCCTCGTCCCAGATGATCACCGATCCCGCGCCGTACTGCCCTTCCGGAATCGTGCCCTCGAAAGCTCCGTATTCGAGCGGATGGTCCTCGACATGGACGGCAAGACGCTTCTCGTCGGGATCGAGGCTGGGCCCGCGCGTCACCGCCCAGGACCACAGCACGCCGTCATGCTCCAGGCGTAGATCGTAATGCAGGCGGCGCGCGGCGTGCTTGTGAACGACGAAAGCGCCGCCGATCGCGGCGTCCTTACCGGCCTTTGGCGCTCTGCCGCCCTGAGGCTCCTTTGTGAGGGAAAAATCCCGCTTGGCCCGGTAGAGGTCGAGGGCGGCCATGGCGAAGCGGGGTCAGGCGCTCTTGCGCGATTTGGCCGCCGGCTGGCGGGCGGGGGCCTTTTTCGCCTTCGGCTGGTCGCCGCCATCCTCGGCAAGACTTTTCTTCAGCGCTTCGAACAGGTTGACCACATTGGCCGGGCGCTCGGCCGCCTGCACGACGGGCGGCTTCCTGCCCTTCTGCTTGGCCTGGATGAGGTCGAGCAGCGCCTGCGCGTAGCGGTCCTCGAAGCCCGACGGATCGAACGCCGCCTGCTTTTTTCCGATGATGTGAGTCGCTAGGTCGATAAGCTCTGTGTCGAGTTTGGGCTGCCCGAGGCCGTCGAAAATCTCCTCGGGCTTGCGCACGGTCTTGTCGTAACGCAGCGTTGTTAGCAGCAGGCCCTTGTCAAAGGGCTCGATCATCACCGGCCGTTCGCGGCGGTACAGAACGATGCGAGCAATGCCGGCCTTCCTCTGCCGCGCCATCGCTTCCCGGATCACGGCGAAGGCCTCCTCCGAGACATCGTCAGAGGGCGTCACGTAATAGGGCGTGTCAAAATAGATCTGCGGGATGTCGGCCCGGTCGACGAAGTGCTCGATCGACAGCGTGTGCGAGGATTCGATCTGGACCGCGTCGATCTCGTCTTCCTCGACCAGAAGATACTCGTCGTCGCCTATTTCGTATCCCTTGACCTCGTCCGCGTCGGCGACCGGCTTGCCCGTGACGCTATCGACATATTGCCGCTTCACCGTGTTGCCGGTCTTGCGGTTGATGACGCGGAACGACACCTTTTCGCTGTGGTCTGTCGTGTTCGTCAGCTCCACGGCGCAGGACACCAGCGAGAGCTTGAGATAGCCCTTCCAGGCGGGACGCGGGGCCATCAGGCGACCTCGCGCAGATGCCGGCCAGCAGTGAGCCGATCGGCACGAGCAATTTCGTCGGCGGTCACGACCGGAACCGGGTCGCCCAGGATGGCGAGTATGACCTCGCGGTCGATCGGGCCGTTGGCGAGCGCGGCCCCGAGCGCCGCGCGCGTCTCGCGCTCGGCCTGAAGCTGGGCCGACAGGGCAATGATGAGCCTGTCCTTTGACGACTGCGGCATGAGGCGCTCCCGAACGCGAACTGCCGACTCAACACCCGCTCGGCGACGATGTTCCCGCAGGCGCGACAGTCATGGCGAAAGGCTGGCCTTTCCCCTGATTTCGTGTATAGCCCCAACCAACCGGCCTTAGACAGTCGGCTGCACGGCCTCTCCGCGATGAGGGCGCCCGTGGACCCCGGACCCTGCTGGACGACATCCCGGCCGCGGCCCGCCAGATCAACATCCAACCGAAGGATCACACGATGTCGATTACGGCCGAGCGCAAGACCGCGCTCCTGAAAGAGCATGCCACGAAGCCGAACGACACCGGCTCGCCGGAAGTCCAGGTCGCGATCCTGACGGAGCGCATCAACAACCTGACCGGCCACTTCAAGTCCCATGTCAAGGACAACCACTCGCGTCGCGGCCTGCTCAAGATGGTCTCGCAGCGCCGTTCGTTGCTCGACTACCTGAAGAGCAAGAGCGAGCCGCGCTACAGGACCCTGATCGAGAAGCTCGGCATCCGCCGCTGATCGACGCGACTTTCACGCCCGGTGCGACCCCGCTCCGGGCGGTTCTGCAAGAAGCAAGCACAAGAACCAAGCCAAGACCAAGTTCGGAAGCGCGCCGCAATGGGGCGGCGTCTCCCGATGTCAGCGCGGGGCCCGCATGGGGCGGCCTCCCCGCATGACCCGCCGGGCGTCCTTTGCGCCCATGGCAGGATTGCCGAGCGCTCGGGCGCGGACACCACCAGCACACCGAGCGCTTCGTCGTCTTGCCTATGGGCCAGAAGACCCCGGACGGGTCGAAATCCGATCCGAAAGAAAAATCCATGTTCGATGTCCAGACCGAAGAATTGATGTGGGGCGGGCGCAAGCTCGTGCTCGAAACCGGCAAGATCGCCCGCCAGGCCGACGCCGCGGTGCTGGCGACCTATGGCGAGACCGTCGTGCTCGCGACCGTCGTCTCCGCCAAGTCGCCCAAGCCCGGGATCGACTTCTTCCCGCTCACGGTGAACTATCAGGAGAAGACCTTCGCCGCCGGCCGCATTCCCGGCGGCTATTTCAAGCGCGAAGGCCGCCCGACCGAGAAGGAGACGCTGGTCTCGCGCCTGATCGACCGGCCGATCCGCCCGCTCTTCGTCGAGGGCTACCGCAACGAGACGCAGGTCGTCTGCACCGTGCTGCAGCATGACCTCGAGAACGACCCCGACATCGTCGCGATGGTCGCCGCCTCCGCCGCCCTGACGCTGTCTGGCGTGCCGTTCACCGGCCCGGTCGGCGCGGCCCGCGTCGGCTATTTCGACGGCGCCTACAAGCTCAACCCGCTGGTCGACGAGATCAAGGAATCGCAGCTCGATCTCGTCGTCGCCGGTACTCCCGACGCCGTGCTGATGGTCGAGTCGGAAGCAAAGCAGCTCTCCGAGGACGTCATGCTCGGCGCGGTGATGTTCGGCCACAAGCACTTCCAGCCGGTGATCGACGCGATCATCCGCCTGGCCGAGAAGGCGGCCAAGGAGCCGCGCGACTATGTGCCGGCCGACAACTCGGTCGTGCTCGACGCCGTGCTCAAGCTGGTCGACGCCGATATCCGCGCCGCCTACAAGATCACGACCAAGGCCGAACGCTACAAGGCGCTCGACGCCGCCAAGGCCAAGGTGCAGGCGCTCGTCTCCGAGACGCCGGACGGCGTCACCACCTTCTCCAAGGAGCAGGTCGCAGGCCAGTTCAAGGAGGCGCAGGCCAAGGTCGTGCGCTGGACCATCCTCGACGACGGCGTGCGCATCGACGGCCGCGACCTTAAGACAGTCCGCAAGATCGTCTCGGAGGCCGGCATCCTGCCGCGCACCCATGGCTCGGCTCTGTTCACCCGCGGCGAGACGCAGGCGCTGGTCGTGACCACGCTAGGCACCGGCGACGACGAGCAGTTCATCGATTCGCTGGAAGGTACCTACAAGGAGACCTTCCTGCTGCACTACAACTTCCCCCCCTATTCGGTGGGTGAAGCCGGCCGCATGGGCTCGCCCGGCCGCCGCGAGATCGGCCATGGCAAGCTCGCCTGGCGCGCCATCCGGCCGATGCTGCCGGCGAAGTCCGAGTTCCCCTACACGATCCGCGTCGTCTCGGAAATCACAGAGTCGAACGGCTCCTCCTCGATGGCCACGGTCTGCGGCACCTCGCTCGCCCTCATGGACGCCGGCGTGCCGCTGAAGGCTCCGGTCGCGGGCATCGCCATGGGCCTGATCCTGGAAGGCGAGCGCTTCGCGGTGCTGTCCGACATCCTCGGCGACGAGGACCATCTCGGCGACATGGACTTCAAGGTCGCCGGCACCGCCGAGGGCATCACCTCGCTGCAGATGGACATCAAGATCGCCGGCATCACCGAGGAGATCATGAAGGTCGCCCTCGACCAGGCCAAGGGCGGGCGCGATTACATTCTCGGCGAGATGAACAAGGCGCTCTCGACCTCGCGCGGCCAGCTCGGCGAATACGCCCCGCGCATCGAGACGATGAAGATACCGGTCGACAAGATCCGCGAAGTCATCGGCTCCGGCGGCAAGGTCATCCGCGAGATCGTCGAGAAGACCGGCGCAAAGGTCAACATCGAGGATGACGGCACGATCAAGATCGCCTCGGCCGACGGCAAGTCGATCGAAGCCGCGATCAAGTGGATCAAGTCGATCGTCTCGGAGGCCGAGCCGGGCATGATCTATGACGGCACCGTGGTGAAGATCATGGAGTTCGGCGCCTTCGTGAACTTCTTCGGCGCCAAGGACGGCCTCGTCCACATCTCCGAACTCGCCGCCCAGCGCGTCCAGAAGGTCTCGGACGTCGTCAAGGAAGGCGACAAGGTCAAGGTCAAGTTCCTGGGCCAGGACGAGCGCGGAAAGATCCGCCTGTCGATGAAGGTCGTCGACCAGGAGACCGGCGAGGACCTGACCGAGAAGCTGAAGGCCGCCCGCGAGGCGGAGAAGAGCCGCGAGCGCGCGGCCGAGTGAGGCTGAAGCGTTTCACGTGAATCATGACGCCCCGCATCGCAAGGTGCGGGGCGTTTTCGTTTGGACCGGCCAGGACGCGAGAGGCTTGAGAATGACAGACCACACCATCACCTCCCTCGACGCGCTCGCGGCGCTCTACCCGAACCCGCCCGCGCCGGCGTCGATCCACAAGGAGATCGACCATGTCGACGAGAATTACGGCCCGCTGATCCAGGCCTCGCCCTTCATGCTGCTCGCGACCAGCGGTCCTGACGGCCTGGATTGCTCGCCGCGCGGGGATCAGCCGGGTTTCGTCCGGATCAGGGACGCCAAAACGCTGCTAATTCCAGACCGAAGAGGCAATAACCGGCTGGATTCGTTGAAGAATATCCTGTCCGATCCCAGAGTCGGAATGCTCTTCCTGATCCCCGGTTACGGCGAGACGCTGCGCGTCAACGGAACGGCGACGCTATCGGACGACCCTGAGTTGTGCGCGTCGTTCGAGATGGCTGGGAAGCTGCCGGCCTGCGTCATCGTCGTCCATGTCAGCCATGTCTACTTCCAGTGCTCGCGCGCCGTCGTGCGCGCCGACCTGTGGAACCCCGCGACCCATGTCGCCAGAGGCGACGTGCCGAGCGCCGGCGCGATCCTGCGCAACATCACGGCCAAGAACGACGCGGTCGAGACGTTTGACGGCGAGGCCTACGACAAGGCGCTGCCGGAGCGGGTCAAGGCGACGCTGTATTGAGGGGGGCACTGGAAGAACCCCTCTCCTGTAAGGAGAGGGCAGGGTGAGGTGACGGACGTTTCAAGATTTGCCTGAACGGGCGTGCGGACAGGACCAGTCTCACTGGTTGAAGGGCCGACCCCTCACCCTGCCCTCTCCCTACGGGAGAGGGTTCCCCGCGCCGGACTCAAAATCTGCCGACGCTCACAGCAGCCCTTCATTCCCCGCCAGCGTCTTCAGGCTCACATCAGGCCTTGCGCCGACATGGCTGATGATCTCGGCCGCTGCGAGCGCGCCCAGACGCAGCGAATCGCGGACCTCGCGGTTCGAGGTCAGGCCAAACAGAAAGCCCGCTGCGAAGAGGTCGCCCGCGCCCGTCGCATCGACGACGCGCGTCACCGGGAACACCGGCTCCTCGACGATCCCGTCGGGCGTCACCGCGAGCGCGCCCTTTTCCGAGCGCGTCACCACGGCGAGGATGTTCTCGGCGCGCAACGCGGCGAGTGCATCGTCGAACGACGACGCCTGGTAGAGGCTCTTCAGCTCGTGCTCGTTGGCGAAGACGATATCGACCATGCGGTTGCGCACCAGGCCCAAAAACTCGTCGCGATAGCGATCGACGCAGAAGGAATCCGACAGCGTGATCGCGACCTTGCCGCCGGCCTTGTGGGCGATCTCGGAGGCCTTGCGGAAGGCGTCCTTCGCCGCCGGAGGGTCCCAGAGATAGCCTTCGAGATAGATGATGTCGGCGTTTTCGACGGCTTTCTGATCGACATCGGCGACGGAAAGGCCCTGGCAGGCGCCGAGATAGGTGTTCATCGTGCGCTCGCCATCGGGCGTGACGATGATGAAAGAGCGCGCCGTGGCCGGGCCTTCCGTGGCGAAAGCGGTATCAAAAGCGACGCCGAGCGAGGTCAGATCATGGCGATAGAGCCTGCCGAGTTCGTCGTCCTTGACCTTGCCGATGAAAGCGCCCTTGCCCCCGAAGGAGGCGAGGCCCGCGATGGTGTTGGCGGCTGAGCCGCCCGAGATGACCTTGCCCGGACCCATGGCGCGGTAGAGCGCCTCGGCGCGGGGCTCGTCGATCAGCGCCATCGCGCCCTTGGTCAGGCCATGTGCGCTGAGAAAATCCTCTTCCGCCGAGGCGATGACGTCGACGATGGCGTTGCCGAGAGCGAGGACGTCGGTGCGCGAGCTGGTCATGGGCGGTCCAAGTGCTGATGGGATGAGGATTGGCTGGGCGGCGTGTCGCATCCGCCTGTCGCGGGGTCAAGCCGGCTTGTCCGACCCGATCCGGCTGGCCGCGGCCTCGTCCAGCACGGCGCAGAGTCGCCGCAGGACGTCCGGCTCCAGCGCGCCGATCTCGCGGGCGAGGCGGTTGGCGAGCAGCGTCGCCTCGGGCTCCAGCCCGGCGGTATCGACGACGACGCGCGGATGGGAAAGATCGGCCAGCCGCACCAGCTCGTCGGCTTCGTCCCAGATCACGCCGAGCACATGGATCGCTCCCTGGATCAACGTGAAGGTCGGCCGGCCGCGCTTGCCGTGCTCGAGCGCCGAGAGATAGGCTGGCGTCACGCCCAGCGCGTCGGCCATCTGCGCCAGCGTGACGCCGCGCTGCGCCCGCAAGTCCCGCACGCGCTGGCCGAAGGGCGTCATCGGCTCACAGCTCGCGGCTGCGGCGCAGGCGGATATAGAGCGCGCCCGACCCGCCATGGCGCGGCTGCGCCTCCTCGAAGCCCACCACCAGCGGCCTGAGGTCCGGCAGGCGCAGCCAATGCGGCACGCTGCGCTTCAGCACGCCGCGTTCCTCGCCGAACACGGCATCGCCCGCCGCGCCTTTTCCTGTGACCACCAGTGCGAGCTTGCAGCCGCGCGCCTGCTCGCGGCGCAGGAAGGCGCGCAGGGCGTGGTGAGCCTCGTCCTGGCGCATGCCGTGCAGGTCGATCACCGCCTCGACCGGTTGCTGCCCGCGCCGGAGCTGGGTGCGCAGGCGGCGCTCCAGCGGGGCGAGCGGCGGGGCTGCGGGTTTCGCGAGGGTCGGCAGCGCCTGCGCAGGCAGTGTCGTCGCCGGCGCAGCCCGGTCGCCGGCTGCCGGCGGCATCGGCGCAGGCTCTTCCGGTGGGAGCGGCGCGCGGCCTGGCAGCGGCTTCACCGAGCGCGCGACCTCACGCCAGAGCGCGATATCGGCTGCGCTCAGCACCTTGCCCCTGCGCCGCAGGGTCACCGCCTGTCCCCTCGCGGCCAGAGCACGATGAAGTCGACCGGATGCCGGATCAGCCCGGCGCGGTGACCGGCCTTTGCGCCCGAGCCGACGAACAGGTCCATCCGTGCCGGGCCGAGAATGGCCGAGCCGGTGTCCTGCGCGATCATCAATCTCGCCAGCCGCTCCGCGCCGCCGTCATCGCCCGGAATCGTCGCGTCGATCCAGACGGGTAGGCCATAGGGCCAGATCGTCCGGTCGATCGCGATCGAGCGCAGGGGCGTCAGCGGCAGCCCCGCCCCGCCGATCGGCCCGGAGTCGGGCGGGAGATCGTCTCGCCGCGCAAAGAAGACGAAGGAGCGATTGAGCCGGATCAGATCCCGGGCAAAGGCGGCATCGGCCTTCAGCCGCGCGATCAGCCGGTCCATCGTCATCTGCTCGGGCGGGATCGCCTCGCGCTGGCTGAGCACGCGGCCAAGCGAAGTGTAGGGATGGCCGTTGCGGCCGGCATAGACCAGCCGCGTGACGTTGCCGTCGGGCAGCCGGATGCGGCCCGAGCCCTGGACCTGCAGCACGAAGCGGTCGACCGGATCGCGCATCCAGAGGATTTCGAGATTTTGGCCGTCGAGCGCGCCGGTCTCGATCGCGGTGCGGTCTGGATAGGGTTCGAGACCGGCTGGCGTGCGCCGCGCCGAGGTCAGGCTTGCGTCGAGGCCGGGCCAGTCGTCGCCCGGCATGCGGGTGACGAGATCGGCGGGACGGCCATAAAGCGGCGTCGGGAAGGCGTCCGACCGAGTCAGCGAACCCTCGAATTCCGGCTCAAAATAGCCGGTCATGAAGCCCATGGCGCCGTCCGCAGGCCTGATGCGCCAGAAGTCGAAGCGGCTCTCGAAGAACGCACGGATGGAAGCGCGGTTCGCCGGTCCGGGCCGGACCGCGGCGACCGCCGCCGCGCAGGCCTCCTCCAGCCCCGGCGGCGTCTTCGCGCCCGCGCGCAAGGGCGGGCTGGCCATGCAGCCGCGTGCAAAAATCGACAGGGCGGCGCGTTGGTCGTCGTCGCGCCAACCCGCGATCTCGTCAGGCGACAGGCGCTCGGCGCGCGCGCCGGCAGGCAGTGGCGGCGGAGCATCCGCCAAAGCTCCGGTCATGGACGCAAAGCCCGACAACAGCGCCAGCGCAGGGCCGACGCCACGGATCACGCAGCGGATTCGGTCGCGACCAGCAGCCAGTTCGGATCGCGGCTGCCCAGCTGGCGCGAGAAGGTCCAGATGTCGTTGACCTCCGATACCGTCTCGGCGCTGCCATCCACCACTGCCCCTTGCGCGTCGCGCACGACGTTGATGAGCTGCGAATCGAAGGCGATCGTCACCTGCGCAGTTTTGCCCTTCACATCAACGGCCATGATCTGGGCCTTGTCGATCGAGACGAAATTGCTCTCGGCTTTTTCGCCACGCTTTTCGCGCTCGCTGATCGCCATCTCGAAACCGTCATAGACCTCCTTGGCGAGCAGACCCTTGAGGGTCTTGCGGTCGCCGCGCGCGAAAGCGGTCACGATCGTCTCATAAGCCGCCTTGGCCCCGCCGAGGAACTCATGAGGATCGAAGGACGGCTCCTGTTTGACGATCGCCTCGATGCCCGCGATCACGGGCGAATCCGCCGGAGCGATGCCCTTCCAGCGCTCGGCCGCAGGCACGACGGCCGCCGCCGGATCTGCTGCGGCGCCGGGCAGGCGGATGACGTTGTCACGGCGGCCATCGCCAGGCGTGGACTGGTCCGGGCGCATCGGCGGCGTCTCGCGGCGCGCGAACGGATCGACCGGCGGCTGCTCGCTGCCGGTTTTCTGGCCGAGCACCGAACGGAGCTTCCAGGCGACGAAGACCGCGAGCGCCAGGAAGAACAGGGTCTTAATGTCGAAATCTTGCATCGAAACCTGATCCGGAGCTCCAGAGAACCGTTTGGCCAACGGCTCCTCGCGAAAAAGGTTCCGCAAGGGCATTCGGCCGCCGCCTTGAGCCTCATATGGTGATCAAGGCTCGTAACATCCACCCCTCTCCTTGTGAAGCGCCCTTGCCTTGTGAAGGCGGGCTTCTTGTGCCGCGCGGGCGTCCATGATAGCCGACGCCCGCCTTGCACCGGAACGCGGTGCGCAGTTCCGGACGCTTTCGGGCAGTCCGGGATTTCCCGAGAGACAGCTTGCAGACCGATGGTGGCGCCGATGGCCAATGACATTCCGAACGGCAATGGAGCCGCCGCAGCCGACGCCGCGCCGAGCATGAGCGCGCTGATCCAGTACACCAAGGATTTCTCGTTCGAGAACCCCAAGGCGCCGCGCGCGCTCGGCCAGCAGGAGGCGCAAACGGGCCCGCAGATGTCGCTGCAGGTCAACGTCTCCAGCAACGGCCTCGGCGAAAACGACTACGAGACCGTGCTGCGCCTCGAGGGCAAGGCCGAACTCGGCGGCGAGACGCTGTTTGCTTTCGATCTGAGCTATGGCGGCGTGTTCCGGCTTCTCAACGTGCCCGAGGAACACATCCATCCGGTGCTGGTGATCGACTGCGCGCGGCTGCTCTTCCCCTTCGCCCGCCAGATCATCGCCGAGGCCGTGCAGAATGGCGGCTTCCCACCCTTCTATGTGCCGCCGATCGACTTCGCCCAGTTGTTCCAGCAGCGGCTGCAGGAGCTTCAGGCCGGCGCGCCGAACGCCTGAGCGCCGTCGTCACGATACGATCATGAAAGGGGCCGCGAGGCCCCTTTTTCGTGGCCGTTGTCTCGCGACGACCCTTGCGAGCGCGCAGGGGAACATCCATGTCGGGTCTCGGTTGACGGCGGACGCCCCGGACGGGCGCCCGCCTTTTCGTTGCAATCAGGAGACACCATGGACCATCTGATGACGCTTGCTGCCGACCCCGCCGTCTGGGCGGCGCTCGGGGCACTGATCGCCATGGAGGTGGTGCTTGGCATCGACAACCTGATTTTCATCTCGATCCTGACCAACAAGCTGCCGGAGCATCAGCGCGAGCGCGGCCGCAAGATCGGCATCGGGCTGGCGCTGGTGCTGCGGCTCGGCCTGCTATCGACGGTCGCGATCATCGTCACCCTGACCGAGCCGGTGATCTCGGTGTTCGGAAAGGCCTTCTCCTGGCGCGACCTGATCCTGATCGCCGGCGGCCTGTTCCTGGTCTGGAAGGCGACCAAGGAAATCCATCACAAGGTCGATCCCGACCACGGCCCCGACGTGTTCGACGGCGGTCGGGCCGCGACGGTCACATTTGGCGGCGTGATCGTCCAGATCCTGCTGCTCGACCTCGTCTTCTCGATCGACTCGATCATCACCGCCGTTGGCATGACCGAACACATCCCGGTGATGGTCATCGCCGTCATCTTCGCCGTTCTGGTGATGCTGCTGGCGGCCAACCCGCTGGCCCGCTTCATCGAGAAGAATCCGACCATCGTGATGCTGGCGCTCGGCTTCCTGCTGATGATCGGCGGCACGCTGATTGCCGAAGGGTTCGGCGCGCATGTGCCCAAGGGCTATATCTATGCGGCGATGGCCTTCTCGGCGGCGATCGAGGGGCTCAACATGCTGACCCGCCGCAAGAAGGTCTGAGCCCTCGGCTCAGGCCTCCTCGGCCAGGCCGAGATAGCCGGCCCACAGCGGCGTCTTGCCGAGCGTGCGCACGAAGGCTTCGTGCGCCGCGATCGCCGCCGGATCGAGACGGGGCGCAAGCGGGCGCAGACGCTGCGGCCGCTCCAGCGCGACGCCGCCGAGCCCGCCGCTGCTCTGGCTTCCGCTGATCGCACCGAGGCCAAGCGAGGTCTGCTTGCCGCCGATCAGCTCGATATAGACTTCCGCCAGGATCTCGGCGTCGAGCAATGCGCCGTGCTTAGTCCGGCGGGTGTTGTCGATACCGTAGCGGCTGCAGAGCGCATCAAGGCTGTTGCCGGCGCCGGGGTGCTTGCGGCGCGCCATCGCCAGCGTATCGACGACGCGGGCCTGCTCGAGCGGTCCGCGCCCGATCCGCTTCAGCTCCATGTTGAGGAAGCCGATATCGAAGGCCGCGTTGTGGATCACCAGCCTGGCGTCGGCGATAAAGCTTTCGAATTCGTCGGCGACAGCCGCGAAGAGCGGCTTGTCGGCGAGAAACGCATCCGACAGACCGTGGACCCTGAACGCGCCCTCCGACATCGGCCGCTGCGGGTTGAGATAGCAATGGAAGCTGCGGCCGCTCGGGCAGTGGTTGACGAGTTCGACGCAGCCGATCTCGACGATGCGGTCGCCGGCATTGGCATCGACTCCGGTGGTCTCGGTGTCGAGGACGATTTCACGCATGGCCTGCTTCCGCCCTGTGGACCCGGCCGGGACGGCCGGCGAGCAGCCTCAGGATAGAGCCGACCTGACGCCGCGCCGCCATGAGGCCCTGGCCTGAGTCCACAAGGAAATGGGCGCGCCGGCGCTTTTCAGCGTCCGGCATCTGGCGGGCGAGGATCGCCGCGAACTTGTCCTCCGTCATCTCGGGACGGGCCAGCACGCGGGCCTTCTGAATCTCGGCGGGAGCCGTGACGACGAGCACGGCGTCGCAGCGGCCCTCCCCGCCGGTCTCCAGCAGCAGCGGAACGTCGAGCACAGCGACGCCAGCGCCTGCCTGCCGGCAGCGCGCGAGAAAGGCCTCTTCCTCCTCGCGCACGAGTGGGTGGATAATCGCCTCCAGCCGGGCCAGCGCGTCGGGCTTGCCGAGCACGGCGGCCGAGAGAAGGCCGCGATCGACCGCGCCGTCGCGCACCACGCCGGGAAACGCCTGCTCGATCGGAGCGACGGCCCGGCCGCGATAAAGGCCATGCACGGCGGCGTCCGCATCATGCACGGCTATGCCCCGCTCCCGGAACAGCCCCGAGGTGGTCGATTTGCCCATGCCGATCGAGCCGGTCAGTCCGAGGATGAAGGTCATGCGCTCCCAGATCGTTCGCGCCCGAATCAGTGCCCGAGGATATCGGCCTCTAGTCTCGCGCGCAGCGCCGGCGTCACCGTCGGCGTCACGCCGAACCAGCGCGAGAAACCCGGAACGGCCTGGTGCAGGAGCATGCCGAGTCCATCGACAGGGATGCCGCCGCGCCGCTGCGCCTCGTCGAGCAGCGCCGTCTTCAACGGCACATAGATGATGTCGTCGACGATCGTGCCGGGGCGCAGGGCCGCAAGGTCGAGAGAGAGCGGCGGCTGGCCATGCATGCCCAGCGAGGTCGTGTTGACGATCAGCCCGGCCTCGCCGACGAGTGCCGGCAGTTCCACCCAGCTTCGCGCCTGCAACGGCGAGCCGAAGGCGGCCGCCAGATCCTGCGCCCGCGCCGGGTTGCGGTTGACCAGAACGATGCGGGTGAGACCGCGCGCCTTCAGGCCATGGCAGACCGCCCGCGCCGCACCGCCCGCGCCGATGACCAGCGCGGTATCGGTGCGCGCATTCCAGCCGGGGACGCAGGCGTCCAGATGGCTGAGAAAACCGGCCGCATCGGTGTTGTCGCCGCAAAGACGTTCACCCTCGCACCAGAGCGTATTGACCGCGCCGATGGCGCGCGCAGCTTCGCCGATCTGGTCGAGCAGGGGCATCACCGCCTCCTTGTGCGGCACCGTGACATTGCCGCCTGTGAGTTCGCCCGAGCGCAGCCGCGCCATGAAGGCCGGAAGATCGGCGGGCGCGACGTCGATCCGCTCATAGCTGCCCGACAGGCCGTGCTCGGCGATCCAGCCGCCATGGATCAGCGGCGAGCGAGAATGCGCGACGGGGTGGCCGACGACGAAGCAGCGGGGGGAGATGGGCATGTGCGGGCGAACCGGGTCTAGCGGACGAGGCAATCGACCGCGCGCAGCGCGGCGAGCACCGGCAATAGCGGCAATCCGAGAATGGTGAAATGGTCGCCCTCTATCGTCTCGAAAAGCTGCGCGCCGAGGCCTTCGATCTGATAGCCGCCGACGCTCGTGGTCACGGCAGCGCCGGCGGCGGCGACATAGGCTGCGATGAAGTCGGGTGAAAGGCTGCGCATGGTCAGCCGCGCCACGGCGACGCCCTTTGTCAAAACCGCGCCGTCTAGGACGATCGCGAAGGCCGAGTGAAGGCTGTGAGCCTTGCCCGACAGCGCCGCAAGCTGCGCCCGCGCGGCGGCCTCGTCGGCGGGCTTGTGGAAGCGTTGTCCGTCGCAGCTTAGGGTCTGGTCCGCGCCGAGAACGATGCGGCCAGGCGCGCGCAGCGAGACGATGCGGGCCTTCTCCAAGGCGAGCGCCTGGGCGATTTCGCCCGAGGTTGCGCCGGCCGCGACAAGCCGGGCCTCGAGCGCCCGTTCGTCGATATCAGGTTTGTCGGCCTCGACGGGAACACCTGCCGCGGCCAGCATCTCGCGCCGCGTCGCGCTGCCCGAGGCGAGCAGGAGCGGCTGCGCCGGCAGCCAAAGCCCGAATGCGGCGCTCATGTCGCGATGAACTTCATCCGGTGGTCGCGCAGCAGATCGAGGATGGCAGCCGCCGTCTCCTCGATCGAGCGGCGGGTGACGTCAATCACCGGCCAGCCCTTGCGCGCGCAGAGCCGGCGCGACTGTGCGACCTCGTCGGCGACGGAATCGGGGTCGACATAGGGCGTCTCGTCATCGGCCTTGAGCGAGAGCAGACGGTTCTGCCTGATCTGGAGGATGCGGTCCGCGCTGGCGACGAGGCCGACGATCAGCGGCTTCTTCACCCGCTCCAGCTCGGGCGGCAGCGGTACATTGGGCACAAGCGGCACATTGGCGGTCTTGATGCCGCGATTGGCGAGATAGATCGAGGTCGGCGTCTTCGAGGTCCGGCTGATGCCGACCAGGATGATGTCGGCGTTTTCGAGATCGCCGCCAAGCTGACCGTCATCATGGAGAAGGGTGTAGTTCATCGCATCGATGCGGCGGAAATATTCGGCGTTGAGCACATGCTGTGCGCCGGGCTTCGGTGCTGAGGCCTGGCCGAGATAGGACTGGAACAGCGAGAGCACGGGCTGCAGCACCGACAGGCACGGGCACCCGAGCTCCCTGCAGAAATTTTCCAGCCGCTGCGACCATTCCGGCTCGACGAGCGTGTAGAGCACGACGCCGGGCGAGGCCTCGATCTCGGCGAGCACGCGGGCGAGCTGCGCCTCCGAGCGCACCAGCGGATAGACATGCTCGATCGCCGAGACGGTCTCGTATTGCGCCGCCGCCGCGCGGCTGACCGCGATCAACGTCTCGCCGGTGGCGTCGGAGACGAGATGAAGGTGGAAGTAATTGCGGGCCACGGCGGCTCCCCGGTTCAGGCACGGCCGCAAGCTCTAGACCATCCCCGGCGTGGGAGGAAACCGGATTTGCTGACCGCGTCGTCGCAAGCCATTGCGGCGATGGCGGTTCCGGCGCTCGTCGGGAATCGTCGGGTCGGCTTTGGGACAGGTGTGGACAACTCGGCCCTTAGGGAGGCGCAGGGAGCCGCCCTGTATAACCCGGCGATTTGCCCACACACCGGAACGAGCGAGGCCAGGCCGCAATGTTTCACGTGAATCATTTTGGAGCCCGGGGAGCCCGGCCGGATTCCGATTGGTTAAGAAACCGTTAACCGCTCCGGGACGATCGTCGCGGCAGCGGCTCTTTCGACTCCATGCCTGTGGATGGCTTGTGGAGCATCTTGCGGCGCGCTATTTGCCCCCCTCCAAGAGTCAAAAAAGAAGATTCTCTCTAAAAGACTTTCTTTTAGAATGGGGTGGATGGCCGGAATGGACATGGCGAGACGCGACGAATCCATCTTCCTGCGCTCGCTGTCCGGCGAAACGCTTCCCATTCCCCCGATCTGGATGATGCGTCAGGCGGGACGCTATCTGCCTGAATATCGCGAACTCAGAGCCAAGGCCGGCAGCTTCCTCGATCTCTGCTACAATCCGCAAATGGCTGCCGAGGTGACCCTGCAGCCGATCAGGCGCTTCGGCTTCGATGCGGCCATCCTGTTCTCCGACATTCTCGTCGTGCCGCATGCACTCGGGCAGAAGCTCTGGTTCGTTGAAGGCGAGGGTCCACGGCTCGAGCCTGTCGCCGACCAGGCGAGGCTTGCCGAAATCCATGACCAGGCCGACGAGGTGGTGCTGGCGCCGGTCATCGAGACAGTTCGGCGGGTGAAGGCGGCTCTGCCACGCGAGACGGCCTTCATCGGCTTCTGCGGCGCTCCCTGGACCGTGGCGACCTATATGGTGGCGGGGCGAGGCTCGCCGGGACAAGAGCCGGCAAAGGCGCTGTTCGCGCGCGACCCCGTGCTGTTCCAGGCGATCATCGACAGGATCGTCACCGCCTCGATCGACTATCTCAACGCCCAGATTTCGGCTGGCGTTGATGCGGTGCAAATCTTCGACAGTTGGGCCGGGTCGCTCGGGCCCGACGACTTCAAGCGCTGGTGCATCGCGCCGACGAAGAGCATCGTCGACGGTGTCCGCGCCGTGCATCCCCATGCCCGCATCATCGGCTTTGCGCGCGGCGCCGGCGAACTCATTCCGGCTTACGTCGAGGCGACGGGCGTCGATGCGGCGGGGCTCGAATCCGAGATCGACCGCGGCTTCGCACGCGACGCGATCCAGACGCTGGTGCCGGTGCAGGGTAATCTCGATCCGCTCGTGCTGCGTGCCGGGGGGCCGGAGTTGGAGCGGGAGGTCGCCGCCATCAAAGGGGCGTTTGGCGGCAAACCCTACATCTTCAACCTCGGCCATGGCATTCTGCCCGATACCCCGATCGCCCATGTCGAGCGGCTGCTCGCCGCCGTCCGTTCCTGAGCCGCTGCCATGTATGAATGGGCCAAGGCCGTCCATGTGATGGCGGTGATCGCCTGGATGGCGGCCCTGCTCTATCTGCCGCGACTGATGGTCTATCACGTCGATGCAGCCGTGGGCTCGCAGCAATCGGAAACCTTCAAGATCATGGAGCGCCGGCTGCTGCGCGGCATCATGACTCCGTCGATGATCGTGAGCTGGGTGCTCGGGCTTTACCTCGCCTGGGCCGGTTTCGGGTTCAAAGGCGGCTGGCTGCACGGCAAGATCGCGCTCGTGCTCGCGATGTCAGGCATGCATGGCTATCTCGTCGGCCGCGTGCGCGCCTTCGCCGAAGACCGCAACGACAAGTCCGGCCGCTTCTACCGCATCATCAACGAGGTTCCGGCGGTGCTGATGGCGGGGATCGTCATTCTCGTGGTCGTGAAGCCGTTCTGAGGCCGGTCGCCGTCGTTTACGGCTTGAGCGTGGCTGCGATTCGGGCTATCAGGCTATGGCGCTTCTCCAGCGTCCTCCCTGTTGTCGATGGTTCCTGAGCCGACTGCCTTTGCAGACGCTCGCGCCGCGCAGCCCTCGCGCTGGTCCGTTTCCGGACCTGTCGATCTTCCTTCCAAGTCCCCAGCGCTTGCCCGTTCGCAGGCGCAATGACCATCCAGGTGCCCCATGCGGGAAATCAAACTTCACGAACTCAAGGTCAAGACCCCGACCGAACTCCTCGCCTTTTCCGAAGGGCTCGAGGTCGAGAACGCCAGCACGATGCGCAAGCAGGAGCTGATGTTCGCCATCCTGAAACAACTCGCCGCCCGCGAGACCGAGATCCTCGGCGAAGGCGTGGTCGAGGTCCTGCCCGACGGGTTCGGCTTTCTGCGCTCGTCGGATTCCAACTATCTGCCGGGTCCCGACGACATCTATGTCTCACCGACCCAGATCCGGAAATTCGGCCTGCGCACAGGCGACACCGTCGAGGGGCCCATTCGCGGCCCCAAGGACGGCGAGCGCTATTTCGCGCTGCTCAAGGTCAGCACGATCAATTTCGAAGACCCCGAGAAGATCAAGCACAAGATCAATTTCGACAATCTGACGCCGCTCTACCCCGATGAGCGCCTGCGCCTCGAGGTGCAGGATCCGACCAAAAAGGATTTCTCGGCCCGCGTCATCGACATCGTCTCGCCGATCGGCAAGGGCCAGCGCGCGCTGATCGTCGCGCCGCCCCGCACCGGCAAGACGGTCCTGTTGCAGAACATCGCTCAGTCAATCACCACCAACCACCCGGAATGCTATCTGATCGTCCTGCTGATCGACGAACGGCCGGAAGAGGTCACCGACATGCAGCGCTCGGTGAAGGGCGAGGTCGTGTCGTCCACCTTCGACGAGCCCGCCTCGCGGCACGTTCAGGTCGCGGAGATGGTGATCGAGAAGGCCAAGCGCCTGGTCGAACATGGACGCGACGTCGTGATCCTGCTCGATTCGATCACGCGTCTCGGCCGCGCCTACAACACGACCGTCCCGTCCTCGGGCAAGGTGCTGACCGGCGGCGTAGACGCCAACGCCCTGCAGCGGCCCAAGCGCTTCTTCGGCGCGGCGCGCAACATCGAGGAGGGCGGCTCTCTGACCATCGTCGCCACCGCGCTGATCGACACCGGCTCGCGCATGGATGAGGTGATCTTCGAGGAGTTCAAGGGCACCGGCAATTCCGAGGTCATCCTCGACCGCAAGGTGGCCGACAAGCGCATCTTCCCGGCCATCGACATTATCAAGTCGGGCACCCGCAAGGAAGAACTCATCACGCCGAAGTCGGACCTGCAGAAGACCTATGTGCTGCGCCGCATCCTCAACCCGATGGGCCCGCAGGACGCGATCGAGTTCCTGATGGACAAGCTGCGCCAGACCAAACAGAACTCGGATTTCTTTGACTCCATGAACACCTGAGCGAGTATCCGCTCCGGCATGAGCCGGATCGAACGGCTGGCCCCGCGTCTTTGCGTCGTGCTTGCGGTATGGCCATGTAACGCCTTGATTTTGCGGCTGGTCACACCGGGTATGACCACCGTCATGCCGGTAGCCAGGCCATGACCGATCTCCGATCCTACCCGACGATCGTGGCGCTTTCGTCCGGTAGCGGGCGAGCGGGGGTCGCGGTCATCCGTGTCTCGGGACCGCAGGTTCGATTCGTTCTCGAAACGATCTGCGGTTCGGTTCCCGTTCCTCGTCAAGCGTCCCTGCGCCGGCTGCGAGATCGCGCTGGCGAGATCATCGACAGCGCGATCGTCCTGTTCTTTCCCGAGCCTGCTAGCTTCACCGGCGAGGACGTGGCCGAGTTTCAGATCCATGGCTCGCGCGCGGTCCTTGCGAGGCTGCTGAGTGAGCTCACGACAATGCCGGATATGCGGCTGGCCGAGCCGGGTGAATTTACACGGCGCGCTTTTGAGGCCGGCAAGCTCGATCTAGCCGAGGTTGAAGGCCTCGCCGACCTGATCGATTCGGAGACGGAATGGCAGCGACGGCAAGCGCTGCGCCAGATGGATGGCGCGCTTGGTGAGCGCTGCGCACACTGGCGCGCAAGACTGATCGAGGCCATGGTGCTGCTGGCGGCGGAGCTCGACTTCTCCGATGAAGGTGATGTCGGAGGCCCGCTGATCGAGCAGGCATGCGGGCTGGCGACAGATGTGCTGGTCGACCTGCGGCAGGCTTTGGAGTCGTTCGAGCGCGGCGAGCGCGTTCGGGACGGCTTCGTCGTGGTCCTGACCGGGCCGCCCAATGCCGGCAAGTCCAGCCTGCTGAACGCGCTCGCGCGGCGCGATGTCGCGATCGTCTCGGCTACCCCCGGCACCACGCGCGACGCCATCGAAGTACGGATGGATCTTGCGGGTCTGCCGGTACTGCTGATCGATACCGCGGGGCTTCGAGAGAGCGATGACGCGATCGAGGCCGAGGGCGTCAGGCGGGCTTTGGCCCTGGCCGAGCGCGCTGACCTGGTTCTGGCCTTGCGCGCGATCGATTCGCCTCCGAACCAAACGCGCCCAACCGAGCGGCATCTCGGCGTGGCCACCAAGATGGACCTGTGCGGCTCGGTGATGCCTGGCGAGATCGGCGTGTCGGCGATCACCGGCGAGGGCATGCCTGCCCTGCTGGACAACATCGTCGCCCGACTGTCCGGCGAGGGCGCGACAGAGCCAGCACTTCTGACGCGGGAACGCCATCGCATCGCCGTCTCCGATGCAGCCGAGGCCCTGACGCGCATGACCTCGTCGCGGCATGGCCAGTCCGAGATGCTGGCCGAGGACATCAGGCTCGCCGTCGTCGCGCTCGAGCGGCTGGTCGGTCGCGTCGATGTCGAGGATGTGCTCGATCGGCTCTTTTCCGGGTTCTGCATCGGCAAGTAGCGTCGAGCCGCTGATTCACGTGAAACGGCCCGGCAGGCCGAGAATGATTGACCCGGCCCGCTTGCTTGGGTAGCCAAAGCCCATGTCCCATCAAGATCAACAGGCGCGGTACGATGTCATCGTCGTCGGCGGCGGCCACGCCGGCGTCGAGGCCGCGACGGCGTCGGCGCGCCAGGGCGCCCGCACGGCCCTGCTGACGCATAAGCCCGAGACCATCGGCGTGATGTCCTGCAATCCGGCGATCGGCGGGCTGGGCAAGGGGCATCTCGTCCGCGAGATCGACGCGCTCGACGGCGTCATGGCCGTGGCGGCCGACCGGGCCGGCATCCAGTTCCGGATGCTGAACCGCCGCAAGGGACCCGCCGTGCGCGGCCCACGAGCCCAAGCCGACCGGGCGCTGTACCGCAAGGCAATCGGCGAGCTTCTGGCTGAGCAGGATCGGCTCGACCTCATCGCCGGCGAGGCCTTCGACATCGATGTGCGGGACGGCCGGGTTTGCGCCGTTATCCTGTCGGATGCGCGTCGATTCGCTACCGGAACGGTCATTCTGACCACGGGGACGTTCCTGCGTGGTCTCATCCACATCGGCGAGCAGAAGATCCCAGCCGGCCGCGTCGACGAAGCGCCTTCGCTCGGCTTGTCGGCCACGCTGGAGCGGCATGGGTTTGCGCTCGGTCGATTGAAGACGGGCACACCGCCAAGGCTTGACGGCCGCACGATCGACTGGGCGGCGCTCGAGATGCAGGCCGGCGACGATCCCCCCGAGCCCTTCTCGATGCTGACCGGAGCGATCACGGCGCCGCAGATCGCCTGCGGGATCACGCGCACGACGCTGGCAGGTCACGATCTGATCCGCGCCAATCTGCATCGCGCGCCGATGTTTTCGGGCCAGATCGAGGGTCGCGGCCCGCGCTATTGCCCGTCGATCGAGGACAAGGTCGGGCGCTTCGGCGATCGCGACGGGCATCAGATATTCCTTGAGCCTGAGGGGCTGGACGACCCGACGGTCTATCCAAACGGCATCTCCACCTCGCTGCCGGAGGACGTCCAACGGGCTTTGCTCGCGACGATACCCGGTCTGGAGCGCGCGACGATGCTCCGGCCGGGCTATGCGATCGAATATGATTTCGTCGATCCGCGCGCGCTGAAGAACACCTTGGAGACCCGCACAATCGGGGGTCTGTATCTGGCCGGACAGATCAACGGTACGACCGGCTATGAAGAGGCTGCGGCGCAGGGGCTGCTGGCAGGATGGAATGCGGCGCGGCAGGCCGGTGGGGCCGAGCCGATCGTGCTGGAACGGACATCATCCTATATCGGCGTGCTCGTCGATGATCTCGTCACGCGCGGCGTTACGGAGCCGTATCGAATGTTTACGTCGCGAGCCGAGTTCAGACTGTCGCTGCGGGTCGACAATGCCGACGAGCGGCTTACGCCGCTCGGATTGGCGCAGGGCCTGGTCAAAAGTCGGCGCGAGGCGGCTTTCACGGCGCGTTCTGCTGCGATCGCCGGGCTGCGAGACCAGTTGGACCGGTTGTCGCTGACACCGCAGCAGGCTGCAGGCTATGGTCTGCAGTTGAATCATGACGGCCTGAAGCGCAGCGCCTATCAACTGCTGTCCTATCCGGATATCGGCTACGACCGGCTTGCGGCGATCTGGCCCGAGTTGCGGTCGATCGAGCCGGGTATCGCGTCTCGTGTGACGGCAGATGCGATCTATGCGGTCTATCTCGACCGGCAAAGCGCGGAAATACAGTCCTATCAGCGCGACCAGTCCTTGAAGGTGCCCGACGATCTCGATCTCGACGGAATTTCCGGACTGTCAAGCGAGATCAAGCTGAAACTGGCGAGCCAACGCCCGGCTGATATCGCCCAGGCTGCGCGGATCGAGGGGATGACGCCTGCAGCGTTGACGCTTCTGGCCGCACATGCGCGGCGTCGCCGCCCGTCGCGCGGCGCGACCGTCGCCGTCTGACTGTGGACAAGGCCAATCGCGCTCGCGCTTTGCGCTTGACACCTGTTTCACGTGAAACAGAAGAGCGGCTGGCGCAGCTGGTCGCGGAACTGCAACGCTGGCAGGCTGCGAAAAATCTTGTGTCCTCGACCACGCTTGGCGAGGTCTGGACGCGTCATATCGCCGACTCGCTCCAGATATTCAACCTCGCACCCGAGGCGCGGCGATGGCTCGATCTCGGTTCGGGCGGCGGTTTTCCCGGTCTCGTGATCGGGATCTGTCTCGCGGAGACAGGCGGCCATATCGAGCTGGTCGAAAGCAATGCCCGCAAATGCGCTTTCCTGCGGCACGCGGCGCGTCTGACGGGCGCGCCCGTGACCGTGCATGCGGCCAGGATCGAGGATGTCATCGGCAGCTTCGCCGGCAAAGTCGACGTCGTCACGGCCCGCGCCTTGGCACCCTTGCCGCTCCTTCTGGGCTGGTGCAATGAGCTGTTGAGAACGGGCACGCTCGGACTCTTTCCCAAAGGACAACATCTAGACCAGGAATTGACCGAGGCGTCTAAATATTGGAAGATTCAGGCATCGACGATCTCTTCCGTAACGGATGAGGCCGCCCGGATCCTGATGGTTCGTGCGGCCGAGAAACGAGCCGATTCATGACCGATATGACCCCTATTGTGCTGCCGCGCCGCCCGCGCGTGCTGGCGCTTGCGAATCAAAAGGGCGGCGTCGGCAAGACAACGACGGCGATCAATCTCGGCACGGCTCTCGCGGCGATCGGCGAGAAGGTGCTGATCGTCGATCTCGATCCGCAGGGAAATGCATCGACCGGCCTCGGCGTCGATCGCAAGAGCCGCAAATCATCGACTTATGATGTGCTGTGCGGCGATATCGGTCTTGGCCAGGCGTTGCAGGAGACGGCGGTGCCGGGCCTGTTCCTGGCTCCCTCGACGCTCGATCTGCTGGGTGTCGAGCTTGAAATTGCCGGCGCAAAGGATCGCGCGATCAGGCTGAAGAAGGCGATCGACGAACTGGTCTACGATCAGCGCTGCAACGACCTGACTTACATCCTGATCGACTGCCCGCCCTCACTGAGCCTGATCACCATCAACGCGATGACGGCGGCCGATGCCGTGCTGGTGCCGCTGCAGTGCGAGTTCTTTGCGCTGGAGGGACTGAGCCAGTTGCTCAAGACGGTCGAGCAGGTCCGGGCCGGGCTCAATCCGCGCCTGATCATTCAAGGCGTCGTCTTGACCATGTACGATCCGCGCAACAATCTGTCGGGCCAGGTTATGGCCGATGTCCGCGATTTTCTCGGCGAAAAGGTCTATGAGACCGTGATTCCACGCAATGTCCGCGTCTCCGAGGCTCCGTCCTACGGCAAGCCGGCCCTGCTCTATGACCTTCGCTGTTCCGGTTCGCAGGCCTATCTGAAGTTGGCCTCTGAGGTGATCAAGCGCGAGCGGCTCCTGCGCGCCGCGGCCTGACAGCCAGATTTGCAAGAGAGTTCAAGAGGATGATAATGGCCGAAGAACAGGGGCGTTCCCGCCTGGGCCGTGGCCTTGCGGCCTTGATTGGCGATGTCGGCGACGAGATCGGCGCGCTGGAGCGCGCGCGCGGCCAGCGCCGCGTACCCGTTGAGTTTCTGCGTCCGAGCGCTCGCAACCCGCGCCGCAGCTTCGGCGAGGACGATCTCCAGGAGTTGACGGACTCGATCCGCGAGCGCGGGATTCTGCAGCCGATCATCGTGCGTCCGATCGGTGGCGTGGCCGACGCTTATGAGATCATTGCCGGAGAGCGGCGCTGGCGGGCTGCCCAGCGGGCCGGATTGCACGAGATTCCGGTCATTCTTGTCGAGGCTGACGATCGGGAGGCGCTTGAGATCGCCATTGTCGAGAACGTCCAGCGGACGGACCTCAACGCGATCGAGGAAGCGGCCGGCTATGAGCGGCTGATCGCCGAGTTCGGCTATACCCAGAATGATCTGGCACGCGTCATCGGCAAAAGCCGCAGCCATGTCGCCAACACGCTGCGCCTGTCGAAGCTGCCCGAGCCGGTGCGGCTCATGGTCGGCGAGGGCGCGATCTCGGCGGGTCATGCGCGAGCGCTGCTATCTGTTTCGGACCCGGAACTGATGGCAAGAAAGATCATCGATGATGGGCTCAGCGTCCGCGATATTGAGCGGATCGTGCAGGATGAGAGTCGTGGCGAGAGCAAAAGCGTGCCCGGCCAACCCAGGCGCGACAAGGATCCCGACACGCGCGCCGTCGAGAAGGCGCTGGAGGAGGCGCTGGGCCTGTCGGTCTCGATCCAGCACCGCGACAGCGGCGGCGGCGAGATGAAGATCGGCTACAAGACGCTGGAGCAGCTCGAGGCGCTCTGCCGCAGGCTCAAGGCCTGATTGCCGTCATTCGGCGCGGGCGCTGCTGCGCGCCTGACGCGCCACGGTCCACAGAGCGCGGACGGCCGCCGATTTGCCGGTGTCGGCGTCGCGCCTGACCGCCAGCATCGTCGCGCCCAGCAGAGATATCGCCTCGACCAGCTTCGGCGTCGTCCACGCGCCCAACGCCGCTTCCGTCGTCGCGATGCGAGGATAGGGCAGGCGCATGGTCGCGACCGCATCCTTGACGCCGCGACCGGCATCGACGCTCTGGCGCGCCTTCAACAGCCCCAGCGCATGGCGCAGCACGCCGCCGAGCATCACGCCGGCGTCGAGCCCCTCGCGGCTCAGTTTCGCCTGGGCGAGATCGAGCGCCGGAACCCTGCCGGCGAAGACGGCATCGACCAGCACACCAAGCTCGCGCTGGGCCGTGTCGCCCACGACGGCGTCGATATGGCGATCCTCGATGGCCTTGTCGGCGCCGGCATAGAGCAGCAGCTTCTCGATTTCGCGGCGAGAGGTCTGGCGGTCGCCGCCAAGGAGCCCGGCAAGGCGGTCGCGGCTGGCGCGGTCGATGGTCTTGCCGTCGGCGCGCACCATCTCGTCGATGATCCCGCCGAGATCGCGCGCGGCGTCGCCATAGCACGGCACCACAAGCGCCGTGCGCGCCTTCTCGCAGGCGAGCCGGAGCGGGTTGCCGCGCTGCAGGTCGCCGGCTTCAACGATGACGATCGCGTCCTGCGACGGGATGGCCAGCAGCGGTTCGACGGCGGAGAGCAGCGGTTTGCTGGTCGCGGAGACGCGGATGGCGCGCCGTCCCCCGAACAGGCCGATCGTGTTCGCCTCGTCGACGAGCCTGAGCGGATCGCTGGCGATATCGTCGCCATCCATCCGCACGAGCTGGAAGGCGTCGTTGGGATCATCGACGCTGGCGCGAGCGAGACTCGTGGCGCGCTCCGCGATCAAACCTGCGTCGGGACCATAGAACAGGACCAGCCGCCAGGCTGGATCGAGCCGTGCCAAAGCCCTGTCGGCCTCATGCGCCTTGATGGCGACCATGGCGCGAGGCCCGTCTACAGGGCGACGAGATCGGCGGAAAGCTGGCCGCGAATCAGCGTCGCGAGTGATTTGGCGGCGCGGATCTGGGCGTCTCGGGCGGCCCTTACCGTCGCGAAGCGCTGGACCGAGCGCTCATAGGGTGCGCGGACCATGTTCGTGCCCTGCGAGACGACCTTACCATCGGCCTTGTTGGTGACGCTCCAGGTCGCACGGGCGACGAGGATGGCGGAGTCGGCCCGGCCATTGGCGAAGTCGACCGTCACCACCTCAAGTGCGTCGGTCACAGAGGCGGTGAACTTCAGGCGCTTGGGCGCGATGGTCTCGCCGCCGCCATCGAGCTCGAAGACGAGTTCGTTGCGCAGATAATGCCCGGTCAGGCCCTTGATCTCGTCGATTTCGACATCGCGCAGCGCATTCCGGACGCTGCCGCCAATGCTGCTTGCGGTATTTTCGGCATAGAGCGGCTGCAGGCAGCCTCCCGCGAGCGCAGCCGCCGACAGAGCCATCGCCAGCATCACCCGGCGGGATGGAGCCTGCGTCGACAAAGCGGCTTCAGACGACGACATTCACGATTCTCCCGGGCACGACGATGATCTTCCGGACGGGCCGACCTTCGAGCGCTCTCACAACGGCCTCGTCGGCGCGCACGACCGACTCGACGGCCATCGTATCGGCATCGGCGGGCACCGTCACCTCCGCGCGCTTCTTGCCGTTGATCTGGACGGGCAGCGTGATGCTGTCGTCCTTTAGCAGGGCCTCGTCCGCAGCCGGCCAGGCGGCCTCGCCGACCAGCCCCGGCCGACCGAGCGCCTGCCAGCATTCCTCAGCCAGATGCGGCATCATCGGCGCGACAAGTTGCGTGGCGATGATGGCGGATTCATGCAGGGCGAAAGCGATGTCGGCACCCAGCACGGCGCTTTCCGCAGCCGCGTCGAGCGCCTTCCCGATCGCATTGGTGAGCGTGTAGATGTGAGCCACACAGCGGTTGAAGCCGAGCCGCTCGATATCGGCCCCGACCGCATGCAGCGCCCGGTGGCTCGCCTTGCGTAGCGTCAGCGATGCGTCCCCGAAGGCCGGGGGCGAATCGGCCCGGTTGCCGGTGCGCTCGGCGATCTCGCCGACCAGCCGCCAGAGACGCTGGACGAAGCGGGCCGCGCCCTGCACACCTTCGTCGGTCCAGATCACGTCGCGGTCGGGCGGCGAATCCGAGAGCATGAACCAGCGCGCGGTGTCGGCCCCGTAGGAGGCGATGATGTCGTCGGGATCGACGACATTCTTCTTCGATTTCGACATCTTCTCGATCGCGCCGATCTCGATCGGAGCGCCGGTCTCGACATGGAAGCCGCGCCGCTGCGCGCCATCGACCTCGATGCGCACGTCACCGGGCTCCACCCAGCTTCCGTCCTGGGCGCGATAGGTCTCGTGGACGACCATTCCTTGCGTGAACATGCCGGCGAACGGCTCGTCCAGCCCGGCATGGCCGGTGTCCTTCATGGCGCGGGTGAAGAAGCGCGAATAGAGCAGGTGCAGGATCGCGTGCTCCACGCCGCCGATGTACTGGTCGACCGGCAGGAAGCGGTCGACGACCGTCCGGTCGGTCGGGCTGTCGGTCCGCCACGGATCGGTGAAACGGGCGAAATACCACGACGAATCGACGAAAGTGTCCATCGTGTCGGTTTCACGCCGGGCCTTGCCGCCGCATTGCGGGCAGGCGACATGCTTCCATGTCGGGTGATGGTCGAGCGGATTACCCGGCTTCTCGAAGGACACATCGTCGGGCAGCGTCACCGGCAGGTCTGCGTCCGGCACCGGAACCGTACCGCAATCGGCGCAGTGGATCACCGGGATCGGGCAGCCCCAATAGCGTTGGCGCGAGACGCCCCAATCGCGCAGGCGGAAATTGACCTTTCGCGCCGCGACCGGCGCATTTCCGAGGACCGTGATCTCAAGCCGGCGTGCGACTTCTTCTTTCGCCTCCGGAATGGTCATGCCGTCGAGGAAGCGCGAGTTGATCATGCGACCGTCATCGACGAAGGCGGTGTCGGTGATGACGAAGCGCGCCGGATCGGTCCCTTCGGGGCAGACGACAGGGGTGTTGCCGAGCCCGTATTTGTTGACGAAGTCGAGGTCGCGCTGGTCATGCGCCGGGCAGCCGAAGATCGCGCCCGTGCCATACTCCATCAGGATGAAATTGGCGACATACACCGGCAATGTCCATGACGGATCAAAGGGATGGGTCGCGCGGATGCCGGTGTCGAAGCCGAGCTTCTCCGCCTTGTCGATCGCCTCCTGAGCCGTGCCGGTGCGCTTGCACTCCTCGATGAAGGCCTGCAGTGCAGGGTTCGTCGCGGCCGCCGCCTTGGCGAGCGGGTGATCTGGCGCCACGGCCAGGAATTTCGCGCCGAACAGCGTGTCGGGCCGCGTCGTGTAGACTTCCAGCTCGCTCAGCGAGACGGCATTCGATTCGAGAGCGAAACGAACAAGCAGGCCTTCGGAGCGGCCGATCCAGTTCTTCTGCATCAGCCTGACCTTGTCGGGCCAGCGCGTCAGGCCCTCCAGCGCGTCGTGCAGCTCCTGAGCGTAAGCCGTGATCCTGAAGAACCATTGCGTCAGCTCGCGCAGCTCGACAGGCGCGCCCGAGCGCCAGCCGCGCCCGTCGATGACCTGTTCATTGGCCAGCACGGTCTCGTCGACCGGGTCCCAGTTGACCTTGGCGGTCTTGCGGTCGACCAGCCCGGCCTTCAGGAAATCGAGGAAGAGCTTCTGCTGATGCTTGTAATAGCTCGGATCGCAGGTCGCGAGTTCGCGGCTCCAGTCGAGCGACAGGCCCATGGACTGCAATTGCGTCCGCATCGTCGCGATATTGGCGTAGGTCCAGTCGCGCGGATGGACCTTGTTGGCCTTGGCGGCGTTCTCGGCCGGCAGGCCGAACGCGTCCCAGCCCATCGGATGCAGCACGGAAAAGCCCTTGGCGCGCTTGTAGCGCGCCACGACGTCGCCCATCGCATAGTTGCGGACATGGCCCATATGGATACGCCCCGACGGATAGGGGAACATTTCGAGCACGTAGTAGCTCGGCTTGCCGTCGTCGTTGCGGGTCTCGAAGAGCTTGCGCCCGTTCCAGACATCACGCCATTTCGGTTCGGATTCCTTGGGATTGTAGCGTTCGACGGCCATGAGTTTATGCGATTGTTGCGTGAGCGAAGCGAGCCGGACTAGGACACGATTGCAAGCGCGTGGTCAACGCTCGGCAAGGGGCAGAAGCCCTCGGAATGGAAGGGTTTTTGCGATGAGCGATGTCCGGACGCGGCTGCTGGAAACACGAAACGCCGTAGCGCGGTCGGCCCGCGACGTCGGGCGCAAGCCCGATTCGGTGGCGCTCGTCGCGGTCTCCAAGACCAAGCCGGCGGACGAGATCGTGCCGGCGCTGGAAGCCGGGCAGCGCGTCTTCGGCGAGAACTACGTGCAGGAGGCCAAGGGCAAATGGCCGTCCCTGCGCGAACGCTTTCCCGATGTCGAATTGCACATGATCGGCCCGCTGCAATCCAACAAGGCGCGCGAGGCGGTCGAATTGTTCGACGTCATCCAGTCGCTCGACCGCGAGAGCCTGGCGAAGGAGCTCGCCCGCGAGATCGCGCGCACCGGCCGCGCGCCGCGCCTGTTCGTGCAGGTGAACACCGGGGACGAGCCGCAGAAGGGCGGCGTCGGCCCTGCGCAGATCGACGCCTTTCTGGAGACCTGCCGCGTGCATCATGGCCTCGTCATCGAGGGGCTGATGTGCATTCCTCCGGCGCAGGACCAGCCCTCGCCGCATTTCGCGCTGCTCGCCAAGATCGCCGCCCGCAATGGACTGCGCGGGCTGTCGATGGGCATGAGCGCCGATTACGAGGCCGCGATCCAGCTGGGCGCGACCCATGTCAGGGTGGGAAGCGCGATTTTTGGCGCTCGAGGCTAGAACGCGCGCCCCACCACCATCACGCAGCGCCGCCCCAATCTCGGCAGCACCTTGGCGAACACCTCGCCCCTGACCGCGACACACCCCGCCGTCGGCGAGAAGCCGGGCCGCGCCAGATGCCAGAAGATCGCGCTGCCCCTGCCGCGTCTCACCGGTGCGTCGTTCCAGCCGAGTTCGACGATGACGTCGTAGAGATTGTCGTTGCGCGTCAGCCGCTCTTCGGCTTCGCCCGGCGGGCGGTCGATCAGGCGGTTGTAGCGGCGATCGGCGACATCGTCGCACCAGGCGTCGCGCGGACGGATTGCCCGAACCGGTAGCAGCGTGCGCGGCCTTGGGCCGCGGTCGGCGCGCCAGAGCACGCTGCGCAGCGGCAGGGCCGCATGCGGAGTGCCGCCATCGCCCTCGCGCTTGTCGACGCGGATGCCGGAGCGCCCGAGCGCACAGGGAAAGACGGCATGGCCCGCGACCAGAAAGCCCTTTCGGCGGTCATGCACCGAGGCGAAGACGCGCAATCGCGTCAGCAGGCCTGGCGTCGATCTTGGCGAGCCGGCTCGCTGCCGGTCACATTTTCTCACGGCATTTCCATCCTGCGTGACCTGTTTTCGATCCTGCGTCACTTGCGGTCGCGAATCAGCGGCCGCATGGTGCCCGGAGCGCAACCAGTCGATCGAATCCCGATGTCAGCCGTCCATCATATTCTTCTGGTCGATGACGACCAGACGCTGCGTGAGGCTCTGGCCGAGCAGCTCGCGCTTTACGACGAGTTCAAGATCTCGACAGCCGGCGCGGCGACGGCCGCCGTCAAGGCGGTGCAGGCCGAGCGCTTCGATCTCGCGGTGATGGATGTCGGCCTGCCTGACATGGACGGCCGCGAGGCGGTCAAGATCATGCGTAAGAACGGCTTCAAGAGCCCGGTGATCATGCTGACGGGCCAGGGCTCCGACGCCGACACCGTGTTGGGGCTCGAGGCCGGCGCCAACGACTATGTCGTGAAGCCGTTCAAATTCGCCGTACTGCTCGCCCGCATCCGCGCACATCTGCGGCAATACGAGGCGAGCGAGGACGCGGTCTTCCAGGTTGGCCCCTACACCTTCCATCCCGGCTCCAAGCTGCTCGTCAGCGAGAAGGGCTCCAAGACCAAGCTCACCGAGAAAGAGACCGCGATCCTGCGCTTTCTCTATCGCGCGGGGCGCAAGCCGATCGCCCGCGAAATCCTGCTGCAGGAGGTCTGGGGTTACAACAGCCAGGTCACTACCCATACGCTGGAAACCCATATCTACCGGCTGCGGCAGAAGATCGAGCCCGATCCGGGGCATGCACGCCTGCTGGTGACGGATGCGGGCGGCTACCGCCTGAACCCTTAAGACCGGAATGGCTCTCGACGACGACATCGCCCTGCTGGCCCGGCAGAACCTGCTGGGCCTGATGGATCGCGATGCGCTGCGGCTCGTGGCCTTCGCGGCGGAAAGCCGCATCCTGCGCGCCGGAGACGTGCTCTTCCGCGCCGGCGAGTCCTCCGACAGCGCCTTCTTGGTGATCTCGGGCGCTGTCGCGCTGATGCAGGGCGATGACGGCCGGGCGGCCGACGAGATCGCGGGTGCGGGCGCGCTGATCGGCGAGATGGCGCTGTTTGCCGCGATTGAGCGGCCGGTGACGGCGATCGCGCGCGAGCCGACGCAGGTAATGAAGCTCTCGCGCAGTGTGATGCGCCGGGTGCTCGGCGAATCGCCGGGTTCGGCGCAGGCGATCGCGGCTGCGATCGCCGAGCGGCTCCAGGGTTTCGTCGGCGAGCTGGCTGGCGTGCAGGCGGCGCTGCTCGATATCGAGCGCGGCTGAGGAACGCTACAGCGCCAGCGTCACCGTGACCGGCACATGGTCGGACGGGCGCTCCCAGCCACGCGCCTCTCGCAGGAAGCCAAGGTCGCGCAGCGTCGGCTTCAGGCCGTCCGACAGCCAGATATGGTCGAGCCTGCGGCCGCGATTCGACGCCTCCCAGTCGGCGGCGCGGTAGCTCCACCAGCTATAGAGCTTTTCCGGCTCGGGCCGCAGGGTGCGCGCTGCGTCGGTCCAGCCCAGTTCCGAGCGCAGTCTCTCCAGCGTCGTGGTCTCGATCGGCGTATGGCTGACGACGTCGAGCAACTGCTTGTGGCTCCAGACGTCGTGCTCGTAGGGGGCGATATTGAGGTCGCCGAGCAGGATCGCCGGCCGGTCGGTCGGGCGTTTCGTCATGCCCCAGACGCCGACCTCGTCGAGAAAAGCGAGCTTGTGGGCGAATTTAACGTTGAGCTCCGGGTCGGGGATGTCGCCGCCGGCCGGAATGTAGAAATTATGGATCGCGATCCCGGCGGCCGCTCCCGCGCCGGCGTCGAGCACGACGCTCATGTGCCGGGCATCGTTCCTGCCGCACATCGCCATCGCGTCGCGCTCGCTGAAAGGCAGCTTCGAGACGATCGCGACGCCGTTGTAGCCCTTCTGGCCGATGAAGGCCTGATGCTCGTAGCCGAGCTGGTGAAAGGCTTTTGCCGGAAACTGCTCGTCGGGCGTCTTGGTTTCCTGCAGGCACAGGATGTCGGGCGCATGCTCGGTCAGGAAGCGCCCGACCATGCCGATGCGCAGGCGCACCGAGTTGATGTTCCAGCTTGTGACGGTGAGTTGCACGCAAGGGTTTCCGGGCGAAAGGACGCCGGAAACTGGGTCGGAGCGCAAGGAAAAGCAAGCGCCTTGCCAGGGACTTATCCGGTCATGGTCAGGCGTGTCCCGAACATCGACGTCTTCCGCCGTCAAACGCTACGCCCAGGACGTGGAAGCTCTGCACAAGGCCGCGCATGACGGAGCAGGGTGTCAAAGCACGCGCTGATAATTGATCACGAAGTTCTTCGGATCGGGCTGGCGCTGCGTGTCGAGATTGTAGAGCGAGACGGAGGTCTCGTAGCCCTGCGGGTCGATGACCACCCATTGCCGCAACACATTGGCGCTCAGGTCGTAATTCAGCGTGATCTTCGAGGTGCCGCCCAGCGTCGAGCGGTCCTCGATCCTGACCGAGAGGATGTCGCCCTTGGTGCTGTAGCCGGTGACGATCGAATCCTTGGCCAGATCCATCCGCTCCTTGAGCAGGAATTTCAGCGGCGTCTGGCCGATGGCGTAAAGGTCCTGGGTCGCGAGCTTGGAATCGCGGATCGCGACCGAGGTGCCGTCGGCGACGACCTCCATCGTCACGGGCGGACGATAGTCGAAGCGCATCTTTCCAGGCCGCTGGACATAGATCTTGCCCTCGAAGCGGCGTCCGTCTGCGGCGAACTGGATGAAATCACCCTGCAAGGCGGCGAATCCGTTGAAATAGGCGTTGAGCTTCTCGACCGCCTCAGCCTGCGAGGTGGGTGCGGCGCTGCGTGTCTGCGCGCGAGCCGGCCTCACGGCGGCAACCGGCGGTTCGGCCGTGGCTGTGACGACCGAGGTGCCGCCGTCTGCGCGCGCGACGCCCAGACCATCGGGACGGATCGGCGGCAGCGGCGTCGGGCGGTTCGCGGGCGTGGTCGTCGCCGAAGACCCGGCCGGCTTGGCGGGCTGGAGTTGCAGCGGCTGCGCCAGAACGGGGGCGGCGAGCATCCCGCCAGCCAGCATCGACGCGGCGAGGAGCGGAAGCGAGCGGGGCCGGAACGATGTCATGAGCGAGAAGGCTCCCGTAACAGGCGGCTGGCAAAGCCGGACAGACTGGTCAACGCCGAGGATGGGGACAAGGTTGCAGTTCGTCATGGCAATTTGACGGCCAGCGCCCCCGGCCATGACGCAACGAAAGCCCTGCCCGGTCAATCCTCGTCCTCGCGGGCCCGGCCGGTCTCGACAAGGATCTCGCGCTTGCCGGCGTGGTTTGCCGGGCCGACGATGCCCTCGTTCTCCATCCGCTCCATGATCGAGGCGGCGCGATTGTAGCCGATCTGGAGACGTCGCTGGATATAGGAGGTCGAGGCCTTCTTGTCGCGCAGCACGACCGCGACCGCCTGATCGTAGGGATCTTCGCTTTCGGCCTGGCCCATGGCGCTCTTGTCGAAGACGGCGCCGTCCTCGGCCTCCTCGCCCGCGGGCTCCTCCTCGGAGGTGACGGCGTCGAGATATTGCGGGCGCCCTTGGGTCTTGAGATGGGCGACGACCTTCTCGACCTCGGCGTCCGAGACGAAGGGGCCGTGGACGCGGGTGATGCGTCCGCCGCCAGCCATGTAGAGCATGTCGCCCTGGCCGAGCAATTGTTCGGCGCCCTGTTCGCCGAGAATGGTGCGCGAATCGATCTTGGAGGTGACCTGGAAGGAGATGCGGGTCGGGAAATTGGCCTTGATCGTGCCGGTGATGACGTCCACGGAGGGGCGCTGCGTCGCCAGAACGACATGGATGCCGGCCGCGCGCGCCATCTGGGCGAGGCGCTGGATCGTGCCCTCGATCTCCTTGCCGGCGACCATCATCAGGTCGGCCATCTCGTCGACGATGACGACGATGAAGGGCAAGGGCTCGAGGTCCATGACCTCGTCCTCGTAGATCGCCTCGCCGGAATGCCGGTCAAAGCCGGTCTGCACGGTGCGGGTGATGACCTCGCCGGCGGCCTTGGCCTCGCCGACGCGCGCGTTGAAGCCTTCGATGTTGCGCACCGAGAGCTTCGACATCTTCTTGTAGCGCTCCTCCATCTCGCGCACCGCCCATTTCAGCGCCACGACCGCCTTCTTCGGGTCGGTGACGACCGGCGTCAGCAGATGGGGAATGCCGTCATAGACGGAGAGTTCGAGCATCTTGGGGTCGACCATGATCAGGCGGCACTCCTCCGGCTTCAGCCGGTAGAGCAGCGACAGGATCATGGTGTTGATCGCGACCGACTTGCCCGAGCCGGTGGTGCCGGCGACGAGCAAATGCGGCATCTTGGCGAGATCGACGATCACCGGCTCGCCGCCGATGGTCTTGCCGAGGCCCAGCGCCAGCCTGTGCTTGGAGCTTTCGAAATCCTGGCTCGCCAGCAATTCGCGCAGGAAGACGGTCTCGCGCTTGGCGTTGGGTAGTTCGATGCCGATGGCGTTCTTGCCCTGCACCACGGCGACGCGGGCCGAGATCGCGCTCATCGAGCGGGCGATGTCGTCGGCCAGCGAAATCACGCGGGAGGATTTGGTGCCGGGCGCGGGCTCCAGTTCATAGAGCGTCACCACAGGGCCGGGGCGGACCTGCGTGATCTCGCCGCGCACGCCGAAATCCTCCAGCACGCCTTCGAGCAGCGTCGCGTTCTGCTCCAGCGCATCGGTCGAGATCGTATTGGCGGGGAGTTTCTTTGGCTCGGAGAGATAGGTCAGCGGCGGCAATTCGAACTGCTCGCGGTCGAGCAGCGAGGGCTGGGCCTCGCGCTGGAGGCGCTTGCCGGGCTTTGGCGCGACAGGCGGCGCGGTGACGCGGGGCGCGTTGAGGTCGCGCAGGTCTTGCGGCTCCTCGTCATCCTCCAACATCGTCTCCGGCGCTCGCGTAGCGGGGCGCGAAACCGGGAGCGGCTCGGGAGCGAACTCCGGCATCGGTGCGCGCGCGGCCTGCTCGTGGAATTGCGGTTCGCGCCTGACGCGGCCGGCGGCGACAGTCGCAGCGCCGGCTGTCCCCGCCACGCCGGCCTTTCCCGCAGCGCCCTGCGCCATCGGCTCGGGCGGGTGCGGCAGGCGGCGCATGATCATGCCCTTCAGCGACATCGCGCCATGGGCGAGCCAGCCGATCAGGATGACGCCGAGGCCGGGCTCATCGTCGCGGCGATCCTCGTTGTCCGACCAGGATTCGTCGCCGGCTTCCGCTTCCTCGGCCGGGTCCTCGTCGCTGACGAAGCCGAAGCCCGCAGCGGCGGTGACGGCGAGGATCGCGATGCCGGCATAGAGGAAGCCGACGAGGCCGCCCAGCGTATTGCCGGCGATGCCGACGAGGTTGCGAGTGCCGAACAGGAGCCCGTCGCCGATGACGCCGCCCATGCCGGTCGGCAGCGGCCAGCGCGGCGTTGCGGGCAGGGCGCTGGCGACGGCGGCGGTCGCGGCGACGCCGACGATCCAGAGGCCGAGTTTCAGCGCGCCACGGTCGAACAGATGCACCCGCATCAGGCGCAGCGCCCAGGTCAGCGGCGGAAACAGCATGGCGACGACGCCCAGACCCAGGAGCTGCATGGTCAGGTCGGCGACCATGGCACCAGGCCGGCCGAGCCAGTTGCTGACGGCCCCGTTGGTGGCGTTGTTGAGGCTCGGATCGTCGACCGACCAGGTCGCGAGTGAGACCGCGACGGCGGCGGTGACGGCCAGAAGCGTCATGCCGCAAAGCTCGGCGGCGCGGCGCGACAGGAACTCCCGCGCCGGATCGGGCAGGCGGTCCATCAGCGATGAGGAGCGGCGGATCGTGCGCATGCGTTGGGGCCGTGCCTGGATGGCCGACCGAAAGCGGCCGACCTCACCGGCCACGTTAGGAAGGGCAGGTTAAGACCTGCTTAACCTTGAGCGTCCGCGCGCTGCCGCCGATCGGCCGACCGAAGAAAAACCCCGGCGGTTACCCGCCGGGGCCGATGTTTCACGTGAAGCGGCGCAGGCCGTTTCAGGCGTGGTAGGCGCGCTCGCCATGCTCGGCGATGTCGAGACCCTCGCGCTCGGCGTCGGGCGCCACGCGCAGGCCGACGATCACATCGACGACCTTGTAGAGGATCAGGGAGCCGACGCCGCTGAAGACGATGGTGAACAACACCGCCTTGATCTGGGCGAAGAAGGCCGTGCCAAACTCATAGGCGCCCACGGCCAGCTCGCCGGGCTTGCTGGTGTAGTCCGGGATGCCGGCGCCGCCGAGCGCGGTGTTGACCAGGATGCCGGTCGCCAGCGCGCCGATGATGCCGCCGATGCAGTGGATGCCGAAGACATCGAGCGAGTCGTCGTAGCCGAGCGCATTCTTGACGGTCGAGCAGAAGACGAAGCAGACGACGCCCGAGATCGCGCCGAGCACGATGCAGCCCATCGGACCGGCGAAGCCGGCCGCCGGCGTGACCGCGACGAGGCCCGCGACCGCGCCCGAGACCATGCCGAGCATGGACGGCTTGCCCTTGACGGCCCATTCGACGAACAGCCAGCCGACAGCCGCCGCCGCCGTGGCGACGAAGGTGTTGACCATGGCGAGCGCCGCGGTGCCGTTGGCCTCGAGGTTGGAGCCGGCGTTGAAGCCGAACCAGCCGACCCAGAGCAGCGCGCCGCCGATCAGGGTCATGGTCAGCGAGTGGGGAGCCATCAGCTCCTTGCCGTAGCCGATGCGCTTGCCGAGCAGGACGCAGCCGACGAGGCCGGCGATGCCCGCGTTGATGTGGACCACGGTGCCGCCGGCGAAATCGAGCGCGCCCCATTTGAAGAGCATGCCGGCATCCGCATTGACGGCGTCGAGTGCGGCCTGGGCCGCGGCCTTGCCTTCGGCCGGCGCGTCAGCCAGCGCCTTGGCGGCGTTGCCGACGAGATCGGGGCCGCCCCAGTACCAGACCATATGGGCCATCGGGAAATAGATGAAGGTGACCCAGAGCACGGTGAAGAGCAGCAGCGCCGAGAACTTCATGCGCTCGGCGAAGGCGCCGACGATGAGGGCCGGCGTGATGCAGGCGAAGGTCATCTGGAAGCAGATATAGACGAGTTCCGGGATGACGACGCCGTTGGAGAAGGTCGCGACCGTGGTGGTGGCGTCGACGCCCTTCAGGAAGGCCTTGGAGAAGCCGCCGACATAGTCGTTGAGGCCGCCGCCATTGGTGAAGGCCAGCGAGTAGCCGAAGATCACCCACATCAGCGAGACGATGCAGGTGATGGCGAAGACCTGGGTCAGGACGGAAAGCATGTTCTTGGAGCGGACGAGGCCGCCATAGAACAATGCGAGGCCCGGAATGATCATAAGCAGGACCAGCACGGTCGAGCTCATCATGAAGGCGACGTCGCCCTTGTTTGGCACTGGGGCCGGCGGGGCGGCGGGGGCGGCCGCGGTCTGCGCGAGCGCGGCGCCGGCAAACCCGGCGAGCGCCAGTCCGACCAGTCCCGCCCGGCGATAAGTCTTGAAATTCATTATCTTCAACTCCTGCCTGAAGGATCGTGATGTCAGAGGGCGTCGCCGTCGGTCTCGCCGGTGCGGATGCGCACGGCCTTCTCGATCGACGAAACGAAAATCTTGCCGTCGCCGATCTGGCCGGTGCGGGCCGCGGCGGTGATCGCCTCGATCACCTTGCCGACGAGTTCGTCGGACACCGCGACCTCGATCTTGATCTTCGGCAGGAAGCTGACGGCGTATTCGGCGCCACGGTAGATTTCCGTGTGGCCCTTCTGGCGGCCATAGCCCTTCACCTCGGTCACGGTCAGGCCATGCACGCCGATGGCGGTGAGCCCGTCGCGCACCTCCTCCAGCTTGAACGGCTTGATGATAGCCATCACGATCTTCATTGCAGGGTTTCCCCGTTTACGCCGCCCGGAAGTCAGCCCCGGCGATCTTGTTGCGTCTCGCGCGGCCCGGTTTTCGGAGCGCGCGTCGAGCCCTGCAATTCAAGGCGCGTGCCAACTGCCGCAGTGCAACGTAAACGATCGATTCGCCGAATCGGGCGCGACTCCACAGCAGGCGCATATGAAACCGCCTGCTGATTGTGCATTTGATGAAAAATAGGGCTGACGCTTATGCGTTTTCCGGCCGGGCCGTCAGCCGCGGTCCGGCCTCGGGCGAATCAGCCCTTCCTGCGCCACCGAGGCGACGAGCCGGCCCTGCCGGTCGAAGACGAGCCCGCGCGAAAAGCCGCGCGCTCCGGAGCTGGAGGGTGAGTCCTGCGCATAAAGCAGCCAATCGTCGGCGCGGAACGGGCGGTGGAACCAGAGCGCATGGTCGAGACTCGCGCCCTGGATGGTCTTGTCGAACACGGTGCGGCCATGTGCGATCAGGCTGGAATCGAGCAGCATCAGGTCGGATGCATAGGCGAGCACGGCCTGATGGATCGCAGGCTCGTCGGGCAAAGGCTGCATCGCCCTGATCCAGACGTTGAACTTCGGTTCCATCTTCTCGGACGAGGCGTAGCGCCGAAACTCGACCGGCCTGATCTCGATCGGCCGTTCGCGCTCGTAATAGGCGCGCACCACCGGCGGCATGTTCGGCAGCACACTTTTGCGCATTTCCTCGCGGTCGGGCAGATCCTCCGGCATCGGCACGTCGGGCATCGGCATCTGGTGCTCGTAGCCCTCCTCGGGAGTCTGAAAGGAGGCCGACATGGCGAAGATCGCCTCGCCCTTCTGGATCGCCAGCACGCGGCGCGTGGTGAAGGAGCGGCCGTCGCGCAGGCGGTCGACCTCGTAGAGAATCGGGATCGTCGGGTCGCCGGCCAGCAGGAAATAGGCGTGCAACGAATGCGGCTCCCGGCCCTCGACCGTCTTGCAGGCGGCATAGAGCGCCTGGCCGATGACCTGCCCGCCAAACACGCGCTGCCAACCGATATTGGGACTGCGACCCCGGAACAGATTGCGCTCGAGCGGTTCCAGGTCGAGGATCGACGTCAGGGAGTCGCTGATCTGGGACATGTCGTTTACGAGGCTCTTTCGGCGGGCTAGCGGCGAGACGGGCCGCCTGCCCGCATCAGCACCAAGCCGCCGCGCGCCGTCAAGCCGCGCCGCAGACGGGGACGGATGGCGCCATGGCGCAGCATAGGCACGGCGCGAGCGCCGGGATCGTCATCGCCGGCGGCGGCGTCGCCGGCCTCTCGCTGGCGCTGGCGCTGAAGCAGGCGCTGGGCGAGGGGCTGTCGGTGACGCTCGCCGATCCGGCGCTTGCCTTCCCTGCGCGCGAGGACAACCGCGCCTATGCGGTCGCGGCGGCCGCGCAACGCATGCTTCAGGCGCTCGGCGTCTGGGATGCGATCGCCGCCACCGCGCAGCCGATGACGGAGATGCTGGTCACCGACAGCCGCACCAGCGATGTGGTCCGGCCGGTCTTCCTGACCTTCTACGGCGAGGTCGAGCCCGGCCAGCCCTTCGCCCATATGGTCGAGAACGCAGGCCTGCTGCGGGCGCTGCTGGCCGCCTGCCGCCAAGCCGGCGTGACGCTGCGGCCGGAAGGCGTGCGCCGTTTCGCGGCCGACGATGCCGGGGCCGATGTCGTCATGAGCGGCGGTGAGCGGCTGCGGGCCGCGCTGCTGGTCGCGGCGGACGGCGCGCGTTCGAAGCTGCGCGAGCAGGCCGGGATCGGCTGGGTCGGCTGGGATTATCCGCAATCTGGCCTCGTCGCGACGCTTGGTCACGAGCGGCCCCATGGCGGCCGCGCCATCGAGCATTTTTTGCCATCCGGGCCATTCGCGATCCTGCCGCTGACCGATGGCGGATCGCTCGGGCACCGTTCGTCGATCGTCTGGACGGAAGCGAAAGAGAACGTGCCGGCGCTGATGTCGCTCGACGCCGACGACCTGAAGGCCGAGATCGAACAACGCTTCGGGCTCGAACTCGGCGAGATCTCATTGGAGAGCAAGCTCCATGCGCTGCCGCTAGGCTTCGGCGTTGCGCGCAGCTTCGTCTCCGAGCGGCTGGCGCTGCTCGGAGACGCCGCCCACGTCATCCATCCGATCGCGGGGCAGGGCCTCAATCTCGGCCTGAAGGACGCGGCGTCGCTGGCGCAGGGGATCGTCGATGCGGCAAGGCTCGGGCTCGATGTCGGCACGGACGAGGTGCTTGGCGACTACGAGCGGGCGCGGCGCTTCGACACGGTCGCCATGGGCGCGGTCACGGACGGCTTGAACCGGTTGTTCTCGAACGACGCCACGCCGGTCAGGCTGCTGCGCGATCTGGGCCTGGGCCTCGTCGATCGCCTGCCGGGGCTGAAGCGCCTGTTCATCCGCGAGGCGGCGGGGATGTCGGGCGAGCCGCCACGGCTGCTCAGGGGCGAGGCGCTTTAGGCTTCGCTATTGCCAATGCCCTTACCGTCATGCTCGGCACAAGCCCGACCCTGACGAAAAGGGCCGGATCGATCACCCCTCCAGCGCCCGCGCCTCTTCCGGCAGCATGATCGGGATGCCGTCGCGGATCGGGTAGGCGAGCTTGGCGGCGCGGCTGATCAGCTCCTGCCGGGCGGAGTCGTATTCCAGCGTCGTCTTGGTCACCGGGCAGACGAGGATCTCGAGCAGCTTTGGGTCGAGCCGGATGGCGGGTGTCGCGGGGGCGGTCTCTGTCATGGTCTCTCGTCTCGTCAGGCGGTCTTGCGCGGCAGGTCGGCGAGCATGCCGGCGGCCACCATCAGCTTTGGCAAGGAAAGCCCCGACATGGCAATGGCCGAGACAGTCGAGCGGGTGCGCTCGGCCTCGGCGCCGCGCCGTCCGAGCCAGTCCTCGAGCGCACTTGCGCCGTCGCCGCCAGCCGCGACCTCCTGCGTCAGCCCGGCATGGGCGTCCGTCAGCGTCTCGACAGCCCGCTCGCGCGCGAGGCGCTCGTAATCGTCGGTCGCCGGCACGGCGGCGGCCGAACTTGCCAGCGCCGACAGTCCGAAGATCGAATCGACTCCGAAATGAATCCGCGCCACCTCGGTGACGGGGCGTCCCGTGCGCTGGGCGATATCGACGATATCCGTCGCCTGCGCCAGCGCCGGCAGGCTCGCGATGCGGGCCGCCAGAGCGTCGGGCACGCCTTCGCTGGTCAGGACCGCGATCCGGGCCAGCCGGGCCTGGGCCGCCGCCTCGGGCAGCAGCGTGTCGAGTTCGGCAGCGAGCGCCGAGACGCCGCTGGCGTAATGGCCGACCGTCGCCTCGATCGCGCCGGGCTTGGCCACGCCGCGACGCAGGAACCAGCTCATCCGGTCGGTGACAAGCGTCTGCGCCGCGCCATAGAGGCCGAGCTGGGTCTTGCCGGCGACCTTGGCGTCGAGCGCGTCGATCGCGGTGTTGAGCGCGATCAGGTCGAAGGAATCGCGCGCGATCGCATAGGCCGCGGCGATCGCCGGCGCCTCGGCGCGGGTCTGGTCCGCAAGCATCGGAACGATCGCGGGGCCGCCGCGATTGACGATGGCGTTGGCGAGCTGGGTCGCGACGATCTCGCGGCGCAGTTTGTGGCCGGCGATCTGCGGCGCGTAGCCGTCCCGCAGCGCCTTGGGAAAGTAACGGACGAGCTCGCTGTTGAGATAGAGATCGTCCGGTACGGCCGATTCGAGCAGGGCGTCGTGCAGCGCGAGCTTGGCATAAGCGAGCAGCACCGCGAGTTCCGGACGCGTCAGGCCCTCGCCACGCTTTTCGCGCTCGGCGATGATGGCGTCGCTCGGAAGGTACTCGACCGTGCGATCGAGCCGGCCGGCGGCCTCCAGCGTCTGCATCAGCCGGCGCAGGGCTGGCGTCGCGGCGAGGCCCTGCGCTTCCGTCAGCGAGAGCGCCAGTGTCTGCAGGTAGTTGTTGCGGAGCACGAGCGTGCCGACCTCGTCGGTCATGTCGGCGAGCAGGTCATTGCGGGCGTCTTCGCTGAGCTGCCCGTCGCGGATGGGGCCGGCGAGCGCGATCTTGATGTTGACCTCGACGTCAGAGGTGTTGACGCCGGCCGAGTTGTCGATCGCGTCGGTGTTGAGGCGCACGCCCTTGCGCGCCGCCTCGATGCGGCCGCGCTGGGTCGCGCCCAGATTGGCGCCCTCGCCGATGACGCGGGCCCGGAGGTCGTTGCCCGTGACGCGGATCGCGTCGTTGGCGCGGTCGCCGACCTGCGCGTCGCTTTCGTCGCTGGCGCGGATATAGGTGCCGATGCCGCCGAACCAGAGCAGGTCGACGCGGGCTTTCAGGATCGCGGTCATCAGCTCGGGCGGCGTAACCTCGGCCTTGGGAAGGTCGAGCGCGGCCTGCATGGCGGGCGACAGCGGAATGCTCTTGGCCTGTCGCGAGAACACGCCGCCCCCAGTCGAGATCAGCGATTTGTCGTAGTCGGCCCAGGACGAGCGCGGCAGCGCAAAAAGGCGCTGTCGCTCGGCCAGCGTCGTCGCGGGGTCGGGGTCGGGATCGAGGAAGATGTCGCGATGGTCGAAGGCGGCGATCAGCTTTATCGCCGGCGAGAGCAGCATGCCGTTGCCGAAGACGTCTCCCGACATGTCGCCGACGCCGGCGACGGTGAAGGGCGTGGTCTGGATGTCGATGTCGATCTCGCGGAAATGCCGCTTCACCGCCTCCCAGGCGCCGCGCGCGGTGATGCCCATCTTCTTGTGGTCGTAGCCCTGACTGCCGCCCGACGCGAAGGCGTCGCCGAGCCAGTGGCCCTTCTCCAGCGAAAGCGCGTTGGCGGTGTCGGAGAAGGTCGCGGTGCCCTTGTCGGCGGCGACCACCAGATAGGGGTCGTCGCCGTCATGACGGACCGTGTCTGGCGGCGGAATGACCGTCTCGCCGTCGAGGTTGTCGGTCAGTTCGAGCAGCGTTCGCACGAAGATGCGATAGCTCTCGGTGCCTTCCGCCAGCCATGCGGCGCGGTCGGAGGCCGGCGGCAACTGCTTGGGCACGAAGCCGCCCTTGGCTCCCACGGGCACGATGACGGCGTTCTTGACCTGTTGCGCCTTGACCAGCCCAAGCACCTCGGTGCGAAAATCCTGAGGCCGGTCGGACCAGCGCAGGCCGCCGCGCGCGACCTTGCCGAAGCGCAGATGCACGCCCTCGACGCGCGGCGAATAGACGAAGATCTCGTAGAGCGGGCGCGGCAGCGGCAGCGAATCGACCTTTTCGCAGTCGTATTTCACCGAAATCGTCCCGCGCGGATGCCCGTCGGCGCCGATCTGAAAGAAGTTGGTCCGTAAGGCAGCATCGATCAGGTTGACGAGGCGGCGCAGAATACGGTCCTCGTCGAGGCTGGTCACAGTGTCGAGTTCGGTCTCGATTCCGGCGCGGGCGGCTGTGCTCAGCGCCTCGCGCTGGCCTTCGTCGTTGCGCGGGTCGAATTTGGCGAGAAAAAAGGCCACGAGCCCGGCTGCGATCGCCGGATGGCGGGTCAGCGCGTCGGCGATGTAGTCCTGCGCATAGGGCGCGCCGACCTGTCGCAGATAGCGCCCGAGCGCGCGCAGCAGCGCGGCCTCGCGCCAGGCGAGGCCGGCCGCCAGAACGAGCTGGTCGAAGCGGTCGGATTCGGCCAGGCCCCGGAACTGCGCCATCAGCGCCGCCTCGATCACCGGATCGAGCCGCGCGACGTCGATCTCGCCGTTATCGGCCCGCTCCAGCGTCATGTCGTGCAGCCAGACGCGGGTCGAATCGGGGGCCTCGGCCGAGCCCGGAGCCGGCTGCGGCGTCAGGTTGAAGGTCCGCTCGTTGACGGCGCGGAAGCCCATATTCTCCAGCACCGGCACGCGGGCCGAGAGCGAGATCGCCGTTCCGCGCGAGAACACCTTGAGATTGGCGCGCGTCGCGGGATCGCCCTCGCGCCGGTAGAGATTCACGGCGCGGGGGCGATCGGCGGAGAGCTTCAGCAGCATGTCGATGTCAGCCAGCGCATCGGCAGCTGAAAAGCGCTCGCGATAGGCTGCGCCGAACGCGTCCGAGAAGCGCTCCGCCAAGGCGCGGGCCGGGGGGCCGGCCTTCTGCGCGTCCAGCACCTCCTTGAGGCCGTCGCTCCAGGTCCGGACGATCGCGGCGATGCCCGCTTCCAGCGCCGCCTGCTCGATCCGGGGCGTTTTCCCCTCGTAGCGGCCGATGATGTAATGCGTGCGGGCGAGCGGGCCCTCCGGATAGGCCGGATAGGCGGCCGAAAGCCGGCCCTGATAGACGCGGGTCAGGAATTCGCCGACGCGGCGGCGCACCTGCGTGTCGTAGCGGTCCTTGGGAATGAAGACGAGGACGGAAACGAAGCGGTCAAATTCGTCGACGCGGGCGAGCGCGCGGATGCGCGGCCGCTCGGTCAATTGCAGGATGTCGACGGCGAAGCGCTCCAGCGTCTCGGCGTCGATCTGGAACAGTTCGTCGCGCGGAAAGGCGTCGAGCACGTTGAGCAGCGCGCGGCCGGAATAGCTCGCCGCGTCGAAGCCGGCGTTCTTGGCGACGCGGGCGACCTTGAGACGCAGATAGGGGATCGAGCGGGCGCTGCCGGTATAGGCGTTCGAGGTCAGCAGGCCAAGAATGCGCAATTCGCCGTCGAGCCGGCCGTCCGGGGTGAACAGCTTGACGCCGACATAGTCGAGATGGACGCTGCGATGCACCCGGCTCTTGACGTTGGCCTTGGTGATGATCAGCGCCAGCGGCTTGGCCAGAAATGCGCGAATCTCCGGCGTGGTGACGACCATCTCCCGGTTCTTGCGCAGCACGCGGACGGAGGGATCGCGCAGGATACCGAGCCCCGAGCCGTCGATCGGGTCGGCGGCGGCGTCGCCGCCCGGGAAGCGGTAGGCGCGGATGCCGAGCAGGGTGAAGTTGTCGCCGGCGATCCATTCGAGGAATTGCAGCGCCTCCGCGACCTCGTCCTCGGGCAGGGGCGGCGGATTGGTGCGGTAGGCCTGGATCACCTCGGTGATTCGCCCGCGCATCGCGGCCCAGTCGTCGACCGCCAGCGCGACATCGGAATAGACCCGCATCAGCCCGGCTTCGAGCTTTTCGCGCGCTTCGGGCGTATCGATCCGGTCAAGATGGATATGGATCAGGCTTTCGCGCCTTGCGCCCTCGGGCGCACGCCCCGCCGCCTCGCCGGCGAGCGAGCGGAAAACGCCGTCCGAATCGCGCACCACAGCGAGGATTGGGTGGGCGACGAGCCGCGGCTCGAAGCCCTGCTCGGCGAGTTCGGCCAGCGTCGAATCGAGCAGGAAGGGCTTGTTGTCGTTGAGCACGTCGAGAATCGTGACCTGCCGGTCGCGTTCCTCGCTGGCATAGGTCTCGTCATGGAAGCGCAGGCGTACGCTGTCTGGCCGGCGAGGCTCGGTCAGGAAGGCATGTGCGGCCTCGGCCGTCCTTGCCAGCATGTCGGCGGGCAGCGCGACCAGATCCTCGGCGGCGACGCGGCCATAGAGCAGGCGGGGGAAATCGGCGGGCAGTTTTCCGCTCACGGACGCGGCGCTGGCCTCGATGGCGGCGACCGCCGCGATCGTCGCATTCGTCACCCGCTTGGCCATTCCCGCCCCCTGTTATTTTGTCGCAGCGATGACATAGGCTGAGACCCGGTTCAACGTTTGTCGCGCGATTGCGTCCCTGACGCGCGACGCTAGAGCAAGAACCCGACAGAATCTGTCGAATTTCCCGCAAGCGAGGCCGCGACAGGACCGACCATGGCAAGCCAGCATGACAAACCGAAGCAAGGCGAGGCCCCGGCTCCGCAGGATGCCCCGCCGGCCGTGATGGCGCTTTCCCTGCCGGGGGGCGAGCTGTCACCGGCGAATCAGGCCTATTTCGACAAGTGCCTGGAGAAACTCGGCTTCGTCCCCAACGTGCTCTTGTCCTACGCCCATGACGACGCAAAGCTGAGCGCGTTCGCGGGCCTTTACAACGATTTGATGCTGGCGCCGTCCGGGCTGTCGAAGCTGGAGCGCGAGATGATCGCGGTGGCCGTCTCCAGCGTGAACCGCTGCTATTACTGCCTCACTGCCCATGGCGCGGCGGTGCGCCAGCTTTCGGGCGATCCAGTGCTTGGCGAATTGATGGTGATGAACTACCGCGCCGCCGAGCTTTCGCAGCGCCATCGCATGATGCTGGATTTTGCCGTGAAACTGACGGAAACGCCGCATCTGATCGGCGAGCCGGATCGCGAAGCGCTTCGCGAGGTGGGATTTGGCGAGCGCGACATATGGGATGTCGGAGCGGTCGCGGCCTTCTTCAACATGTCGAACCGGATGGCGTCGGCGGTCGATATGCGGCCCAACGCGGAGTACCATCGGCAAGCAAGGTAAGGCTCAAAGAAAAACGGCCAGCGCGGACGCCAGCCGTTGAGTTGGCCTCGACATCGAGTGGCCCGGCTCCGCCGACGCTACGGGGGGCTGGGGGGCTGACAAATCCGAAACGCGGACGAGCCGGGCCGTCGAGGCAACATGCGAGAGTTGAACGGTCCAGTGGGGCCGAGGCTTGGCGGGTTTCGGGCGAAAATGCGGCGGTGTCCACGAAGCTGTGATCGGCTCCGATGCCTTGCCAGCGCAGGATCGCGGGGGCATCATCGCCGGGCGGCAACAGGCGCGGCTCGTCGGGTCGCCGATCGGGAGGCGCGATGAGCGAAAGCGAGACGCCACAGGCGCAGGCATCGGGCGGCGTGATCGCCTTCCCCGCGCCACGCCCCACGACCGTCACCTTCGACCGGCGCGAGCTTTCCGAATTGCTGAACCTCTATGGCCGCATGGTCGCTGCCGGCGAATGGCGCGACTACGCCATCGATTTTCTCAAGGACAAGGCGCAGTTCTCGGTCTACCGGCGCTCCTCGGAGGTGCCGCTCTATCGGATCGTCAAGGATCCGGCGCTGGCCCGCAAGCAGGGCGCCTATTCGGTGGTCGCGGCGACGGGGCTGGTGCTGAAGCGCGGCCCGGAGCTCGGACGCGTGCTGCGCGTGCTCGACAGAAAGCTGAGCGTGGTGGGGTGAGGCTCACAGCGCCGGCGGCGACCGGTCGCCTTCGCCCAGCTCCTTCTGCATCAGCATCTGGTCGAGCCAGCGTCCGTGCTTGAAGCCGACTTTTTCGGCGATGCCGACGAGACGGAAGCCGGCGCGCTCATGCAGCCGGCGCGAGCCGACGGAGCCGCCTGCTGGATCGCCGATCACCGCGATCATCTGGCGGAAGCCGCGCCCGGCGCAGGCCGCCATCAAGGCCGTGAGCAGCGCCGTCCCGACCCCGCGCCCCTGCGCGTCGGGAGCGATGTAGATCGAGTTCTCGACCGTGGCCCGATAGGCCGGACGGGGACGATAGGCGCCGGCATAGGCATAGCCGCGAAGGACGCCGTCGCTCTCGGCGGCGAGATAGGGGTAGCCCCCGGCGAGGATCGCCTCGCGGCGGCGGGCCATCTCGGCCGCGTCGGGTGGATCGAGTTCCCAGGACGCCGTTCCGTGCAGGACCGCGTGGCGGTAGATCGCCGTGATGGCAGGGATGTCGGCGGCGGTGGCGAGGCGGACGATCGGCGTCATGGCGCGATGATGCCGGCGCTCGCCCAAAAGAAAAGCCTCGGCCTTGCGGCCGGGGCTCGATGCCTCTGCATGACGCAGGGAGGCCGGATCACTCGCTCTTGTTGCCGAACAGGCTGAGCAGCATCTGGAACATGTTGACGAAGTTCAGGTAGAGCGACAGCGCGCCGTTCACCGACATCTTCGCGGCCTCTTCCGGGCCCATGTCCGAGTAGAGATACATCTCCTTCAGGCGCTGGGTGTCCCAGGCGGTCAGGCCGGCGAAGACCAGCACGCCGATGACCGAGATCGCGAACTGCAGCGCGCTCGAGGCCAGGAAGATGTTGACTACGGACGCGATCACCAGGCCGATCAGGCCCATGATCAGGAACGAGCCCATGCCCGAGAGCGCCTTCTTGGTGGTGTAGCCGTAGAGGCTGACGCCACCAAAGGTCGCTGCGGTGATGAAGAACACGCGCGCGATCGACTCGCCTGTGAAGACGATGAAGATCGACGACAGCGAGACGCCCATCACCGCGGCGAAGGCGAAGAACATGGCGCGCGCGGTCGAGGAGCTCATGCTCTCGGCCTTGAACGAGAAGAACAGGATGAAGGCGAGCGGAGCCAGCATTACCACCCACTTCAACGGGCTGAGATAGAGCGCCTGTCCGAGCGGTGTCAGCGCCGTCACCTTGCCGGTGGGCGAGACGCCGGCGATTGCCAGCATCGAGATGCCGATCGCGACGAGGCCGGTGATGGCCAGGCCGATCGACATGTTGTTGTAGACGCCGAGCATGAACGAGCGGAGGCCCTGATCCATCTCGACGGCGCTGGCCTGCTGCGCCCTGCCGGCGCCCCAGGCTGGAGCATTGCGGTCGAAGTTGCTCATCGAGCGAGTTCCCCTGACGTTGAATCCGAAGACGGATGGCCTTCATGAGGCCCCGCCGCCGCGCACAATCGTGGCGATGGGCGGAATATGAGGGGGATCGCCGGCGCTTACAAGGGGTGCGCATGGTTAACTGGCGGCGCTTCATAGAAACGCCGCCGGCCAGCCATGCAGAGTTGCACGAGCATCAGGTCTAGTTCCTAAAGGAACCAGAGCGCTCTCATAAATTTCTCAGATGAGAAGCCGGCGCTTTCGACAGTATCTGCAGCGTTCCGAACAATCCGAACAGGACAGTGACCATGATCGCCGCAGTCGCGGCGAGCAGGGCACCTGTCGGATCGGCGATGAATTCTATCTTCATCACTTGCGTGACGACGCCCCAACCCGCTCCCGCCCCCGCAACAACGCCAAACAGCGCAGCGACAGTTCCGATCGCGGCATATTCGAGGGCGTACGACGAAAGTATGAAGCGCCGCGTCGCGCCCAGCGTCTTCAGGATCATCGCGTCATAGAGCCGCGCCCGCTGGCCGGCGGCGAGCGCCCCGCCCAGCACGAGCAGGCTGGCGGCGATGGCGAGGCCCGACGCGCCGCGGATCGCCGAGGCGAGCTGGCGCACGACGGTGTTGACCGCCTCCAGCGCATCTCGCACGCGCACGGCGGTCACGGAGGGAAACTCGACGGCAAGGCTGCGCAGCATCGCGGCGTCGTCGGGACGCGGTGCGTTGTCGGCCGGGGTCACCGTGGCGAGGTTGGTATGCGGCGCCCCCGCAAATGTGTTGGGCGAGAACAGCATCACGAAGTTGATGCCGAGCGAGCGCCATTCGACCTTGCGCAGATTGGCGACGCGGGCGGTGATCTCGCGCCCGAGCACGTTGACGGTCAGCCTGTCGCCGAGCTTAAGGCCAATGCCGTTTGCCATCGGCTCGTCGAAGGAGACCAGCGGCTCGCCACGATAGTCAGCCGGCCACCATTCGCCGGCCACCAGGCTCGATCCTTCGGGGATGTCGCGCGCGTAAGTGATGCCACGGTCGCCATCCAGCACCCAGGCCGCCTGCTCGGAGGCCTTGATCTCCTCGGCGCGGACGCCGTTCACCGAGACGATGCGGCCGCGCATCATCGGGACGCGGTCCAGCGCCGAGCCCGGCCGCTGCTGCGCCACGAAGGCGTCGAAACGGGCCGAATCGGCGTTGGGGATGTCGAGGAAGAAGAAGTCAGGCGCCTTCTGCGGCAGCGTTTGCGTAAGCTGGCGCGTGATGCTGACGTCGATGAAGGCGAGCGCCGAGAGCAGCGCCACGCCGAGGCCCAGCGACAGCACGAGCGAAGGCGTCAGCGCGCCCGGCCTGTGGCTGTTGGCCAGCGCCATCCGCAAAGACGGATTGCGCGGGCGCGGCAGCCTTCGCGCCAGCGCCATCAAGCCCCAGGAGACGCCGCGCAGCAGCAGGAAGACGCCCGTCATGACCGCGAGATAGATCAGCGCGATGCGCCGCTCATAGGCGAAGCCGACCGCGACGCCGATCAGCCCGGCCAGGGCGAGCGCGCCGATGACGAGGTATATCGCGCGCGGCCGGCGGGCGTCGGGTGCGATCTGGTCGCGGAACAGCGCCGAGACCGGCACGTCATGGGCGCGCCCGAGCGGGATGATGGCGAAGACGAGCGCCGTCAGCAGGCCGTATAGCGCGGCGATGGCGAGTTCGCCGGGCGCGATCGTCGGCTCGAACGGCACTGGCAGGATCGCCCCGAAGGCGGCGGCCAGACCGTAAGGCGCGGCCGCGCCCAGCACGAGGCCGATCGCGGTGCCGACGGCTGCGACCATCATCACCTCGGTCAGATGGATCGCGACGACGCGGCCACCGCTGGCGCCCAGCGCCTTCATCGTGGCGAAGTCGAGCGTCTTGGATTCGACGAAGCGGGCGACTGCGTTGGCGACGCCGACGCCGCCGACCAGCAGCGCGGTGAGGCCGACCAGCGTCAGGAACTGGGTGAAGCGTTCGAGATTGCGCTGGAAGCTCGGCGCGGCGTTGTCGCGCGAGCGGATCTCCCAGCCGGCGTCGCGCTGTTCGCTGCCTGCGGCGGCAATCAGGCTCGCGAGCGCCGCGTCGTCGGAGGCTGCGGACGGTAGTTCGACGCGATAAATCCACCGTACGAGGCTGCCCGGCTGCAGCAGGCCCGTAGTGCGCAGCGCGCCCTCCGGCATCAGCAGGCGCGGCCCGAAACCGACGCCGGACGCGATCTTGTCGGGCTCGGAGAGGAGACTGGCGCGGAGCTGGATTTTTGCTGCGCCGATGGTGATGACGTCGCCCGTCTTGAGGCCGAGCCGCCCGAACAGGACAGGGTCGGCGACCGCGCCGAACAGGCCGTCGCGCTGGGCCAGCAGGGACTGGATCGGTTCGGACTGGTCGGTGACGACGGTTCCGATGCTCGGATAGGCGGCATCGACCGCCTTGATCTCGACCAGCGCCGAGCCCCTTTCGCCGGCATTGGCCATGCCGCGCAGCGTCGCAATGGTCGAAACCCGTCCGCGCGCTGCCAAGAAGGCCAGTTCCTGCGAGCTCGCCTCGCGATGGATCAGGCCGAAAGCGGCGTCGCCGCCGAGGATCCGCTTGCCTTCGCGGGCAAGCCCCTCCGTCAGACCGCGCGAGGCCGAGGCGACCGCCGCGATCGCCATGACGCCGAGCGCCAGACAGGCGATGAAGACGCCGAAGCCGCGCAGTCCGGCGCGCAGATCGCGCCAGGCGAGTTTCGCGGCGAGCGGGAAGCCGGGCGTGCGGGGCGGCTGGACGATGGGCTTGACGGGCGCGTGCATCAGGCGAGCGCCGCTTCGGAGTCGGGCTGGGGCTCGGCCTCGATGCGCCCGGCGCGCAGGCGCACCGTGCGGTCGCAGAGCGCGGCGAGCGATAGGTCGTGGGTGACCAGCACGAGCGTCGCCGCCCGCTCGCGGCGCAGCGCGAAGATCAGGTCGACGATGGAGCGGCCGGTTGTCTCATCGAGATTGCCGGTCGGTTCGTCGGCGACGAGGATCGCCGGATCGGGCGCGACGGCGCGCGCGATGGCGACGCGCTGCTGCTCGCCGCCGGACAACTGGGCCGGATAATGGTCAATGCGGTCGCCCAAGCCCACATTGCGCAGTTCCGCTTCGGCGCGGGCAAAGGCGTCGGGCGCGCCGGCGAGTTCCAGCGGCAGCGCGACATTCTCGCGCGCCGTCATGGTCGGGACGAGATGAAAGGACTGGAAGACGATGCCGATGCGCCGGCCGCGGAACACCGCAAGCCCATCCTCGTCGAGCCTGCCTAAATCCTCGCCGGCGACCTTCACGACGCCGGAATCGGGACGCTCCAGCCCCGCCATGGTCATCAGCAGCGTCGACTTGCCTGAGCCCGACGGGCCGACGAGCCCGGTCGCCTCGCCCGAGGCCAGCGACAAAGAAACACCCTTGAGGATATGGACGCGGGCGGCCGCACGTCCCAGACTAAGGTGGACATCCTGCAATTCGATGGCTGGAGCGGTACGTTCGCTCATCGTGACATGATCCTGACTTCGACTATGATCGACGCCTCCGCTCGCAGCCGCGCAAGGCGCAAGCGGGGCGAAACAACGGCGCGCCCCGTTCCGCGATATGGGCTTTGGTTTCCGCTTGTCCAATCATGGGCGGCGGTTTTTCTGCTGGCGCTCGTTTTCGTCCTTCCGGGTGCGACCATGCTTCAGGCCCAGACGCCGCCTTCCACCGGCCGCGAGATCAGGCTGGTGGCGCTCGGCGACAGCCTCAGCGCCGGCTACAACCTGCCCGCCAGCGCAGCCTTTCCCGCCGTGCTTGAGCAAGCCCTGCGCCAGAAGGGGCTGAAGGTTGCCATCGCGAATGCCGGCGTCTCGGGAGATACGGCCCAGGGCGGGCTCGACCGGCTCGACTGGTCGGTGCCCGACGGCACGGACGGCGTCATCCTCGAACTCGGGGCCAACGACGCCTTGCGCGGCTTCGACCCGTCAACCACGGAAAAGGCGCTCGACGCGATCATCGCGCGCCTCAAGGCGCGGGGAATCGCGGTGCTGCTGGCGGGCATGTATGCGCCGCGCAACCTCGGACCCGACTATGCCGCGCGCTTCGACGGGCTGTTTCCGAAGCTCGCCGAGAAGCATGGCGTCATGCTCTATCCGTTCTTTCTGGAGGGCATCGCCGGCGATCGCACGCTGAACCAGCCCGATCTGCTGCATCCGACGGCCGAGGGCGTTCGCGTCATCGTTTCGCGCATCCTCCCCATCGTGGAGCGCTTCGTCGCGGGACTACCAGCCAAACCCTGAGCCTTGCGCCGGCCTTCCGGCTCCCGACCCCATCCTCGCCCGTCAGTTCTCGTCTCGGCGCGCCGCACCACGCCCTTTCTCCGGAGTCGATCACCATGGAATATCGCCGCCTCGGCCGGACCGATCTGAACGTCTCGGCGATCTGCCTCGGGACCATGACCTGGGGCCAGCAGAACACGCAAGCCGAGGGTTTCGCCCAGATGGACTACGCCCTCGATCAGGGCATCAATTTCTTCGATACGGCCGAGATGTACTCGATCCCGCCCAGAGCCGAGACCCAGGGCTCGACCGAGCGGATCATCGGCAACTGGTTCAAGGAGCGGGGCAACCGCGACAAAGTGATTCTCGCCTCGAAGATCGTCGGCCGCTCGGGCAATGACTGGTACCGGGACGACAAAGGACCGACCCGGGTCAATCGGCGGCAGGTCATGGAGGCCGTCGACAAGAGCCTTAAGCGGCTGCAGACCGACCATATCGACCTCTACCAGATTCATTTTCCGGACAGGCCGGTCCCGTGGGGCTCGAATCCGACCCGCTTCAGCAAGGCCAGTTTCGAGAAGGCGGCCGACGAGACGCCGATCGCCGAGCAGCTCGACGCCTTCGCCGATATCGTGAAGGCCGGAAAGATCCGCCATATCGGCCTGTCGAACGAGAGCGCCTGGGGTACGATGCGCTTCGTCACCGCCTCGGAGGCGCATGGAACGCCGCGGGTGCAGTCGATCCAGAATGCCTACAACCTGCTGAACCGCACCTTCGAGACGGCGCTGGCCGAGATCACGCTGCGCGAGGATGTCGGGCTGCTGGCCTATTCGCCGCTGGCGCAGGGATTCCTGACAGGCAAGTATCTCGACGGCGCGCTACCGGCCGGGGCGCGCACGACCCTGTTCGACCGGGGCCAGCGCTATCAGACCGCCGGCACCGAGATCGCGATCAAGCGCTACATCGCGCTGGCGCGGGAAGCCGGGCTCGATCCCGCGCAGATGGCGCTCGCCTTCGTCACGTCGCGCTCCTTCGTGACGTCCAACATCATCGGCGCGACCTCGATGGAACAGCTCAAGACCGATATTGCCTCGATTCATGTGACGCTGCCGGCTGATCTCGAGGCCAGGATCGATGCGATCCATCAAGAGGTCGGCAACCCCTGCCCGTGAGAGCGAGGCTTGCCTTTCAGAGCAGCACGACCTTGTTGGGCAGCTCGTCGATGTCGTCGGGCGCCGGCGGGGCGTGGGGCGCGAGGACGCGCGCAATCGCGCCGACGGCGTCGATCAGCCCTGCGCGCAGCCGGTCCTGCCGCGCAGCCTGCAGCAGGGGCTCGATAATGCTCCGCCAGATTTCGGGCTCGACCCTGCCGTCGAGGCCGGTATCGGTGACGATCTCGGCGTAGCGCTCCTGAAGCGCGACATAGAGCAGCACGCCGGTGCGCGCCCGCGTCCGGGTCAGGCCGCGCGCGGTGAACTCGCGCAATGCGACGTCATGGGCGCGCCCGCGCTTGACGAAGCCCGGCACGAAGCGTCCACCCCTGCCATACCAGAGCAGCGTCGCGACCAGCAGAACGGCGCAGACGAGCTGGATCAGGAAAATGCGCGGCGCGCTGGTCGCGGTCATCGCCAGCAGCGGCCAGGGCACGAGGAGCGCCAGCGTCAGCGCCATCACCAGCGGCACCGAGCGATAGCTCCCCGCCGCACGGTCGATCACCACCACGATCTCGGCCGATGTCAGCGTCTCCGCCTGCGCGACCGCCTCGGCGACCGCATCCCTGTCGTCAGAATCCATCACCAGTCTCCCGAAGCGCCACCGCCGCCCGACGAGCCGCCGCCGCCGGAAAACCCGCCCGAGCTCGACCCCGAACTCCAGCTACCGCCCGACGATCCCGTGCTCCAACCGGACGACGTCGAGGCCGGTAGCGTGATCCAGCGCCCGTCGCGCGTCCGGTGCTGGCGCGCGCCCGATCTCTGGCTTCGGAATGCCGAAACGATGATGGTCAGGAAGATCGCGACGAACAGCACGAGCAGCAGGATGTCGGCGGTCGACATGGCGTCATCGCGCACGACGGCGCGGCGCTGCCATTCCTCGGCGTCGCCTGTCAGGATGGTCAGGATCGCATCGACGCCGGCCTCGATGCCGCCCGCGAAATCGCCGGTCTTGAATTTTGGCGCGATCGCGGTGGTGATGATCACCTTGGAGAGCGCGTCGGTGAGCGCGCCCTCCAGCCCGTAGCCGACCTCGATGCGGACCTTGCGCTCGGTCGGAGCGACCAGCAGCAGCACGCCGTTGTTCTTGGCCCTGTCGCCGAGCTTCCAGAACCGGAACAGGCCGTTGGCGAAGTCCTCGACACTGACGCCCTGCAGGGAGGGGACGGTCGCGACGACGAGCTGGTCCGTCGTCTTGTCCTCATGCGCCTTGAGCTTCCCCTCGATACGCTGGCGGGCTTCCACGCCGATCAGGTTCGCGCCGTCATTGATGCGGCTGGTCAGCGGCGGGTAGGTGGGCTGGGCGGCGGCGAGGGTGCTGACGATCAGGAGGGCGAGCAGGAGAAAGCATGGAAGAACCCCCCTGCTGTAAGGAGAGAGGCAGGGGTGAGGGGTCGGATGTTCCGGGATTGCCTTGGACAAAAGCGCGGACAGCTTCCGCTTCGCTGGTTGACGGGCCGACCCCTCACCCCTGCCCCTCTCCCTCCGGGAGAGGGGTTCCTCGCGCCTCTTTCTGCTGTCGGCAGCCACGCGTCAGAACTTCACCGCCGGCGGGCGTTCGGCACCGGCCGTGGCCGCAAATGTCTCCATCGCCTTCGCGCCCCAGAACAGCCGCGCCCAGATCACGCCCGGAAAGGTGCGGATCTCAGTGTTGAAGGCCTGCACCGCCTGGATGTAGTCGCGCCGCGCCACGGTGACGCGGTTCTCTGTGCCTTCGAGCTGGGACTGCAAAGCGAGGAAATTCGCGTTGGATTTCAGCTCCGGATAGCGCTCGACCGTGACGAGCAGCCGGCCTAGCGCCCCCGAGAGCTGGTTCTGGGCGTCCTGGTACTCCTTGAATTTAGCCGGGTCGGTGATGGTCGAGGCGTCGACCTTGACCGAACTCGCCTTGGCGCGGGCCTCGACCACGGCGGTGAGCACCTCGCGCTCCTGCGCCGCAAAGCCCTTCACCGTCTCCACGAGGTTCGGGATCAGATCGGCGCGGCGCTGGTACTGGTTCTGGACTTCGCTCCAGCGCGCCTTGGCCGCCTCCTCCAGCGTCGGGACGTTGTTGACGCCGCAGCCGGCGAGCGCGAGGCCCAACAGGGCGGCGAGCAGCGGCGCGGCGAGACGGCGCATCGGGAGCAGGATGGAGATCGACATCGGCAGGCCTCTTCGAGCGCGGCACCCGCAGCCGGATGCGGGGCGACCTTAGCGCCGCCTCTTCACGGCTCCAAGACATGGCGCGCGATGGCGCGAGACGACGCTGGCGCGCTAGTGTGCTGCGCTGACGAGGAGGTCGATCATGAACCGCCGGATGTTGACGTGTCGCATCGCTGGAGCGCTGTTTGGCCTTGGGCTTGCCGCAGGCGCCTCAAGCGCCCAGACGCTCGCGCCTGCCCCGGAAGCCGCCACCGGGCGTGTCGCAAAAGTCGCCGGCGCGGCGCAACGCCACATGGTCGCCGCCGCCAATCCGCTCGCGGCCAGCGCCGGTCGCGAGATTCTTCGCGCCGGCGGCAGCGCGGTCGATGCGGCGATCACGATCCAGCTCGTGCTCAATCTGGTTGAGCCGCAAAGCTCCGGCGTCGGGGGCGGGGCGTTCTTTGTGCATTGGGACGAGGCCAGGCGAGAGGTCGTCACGCTGGACGGGCGAGAGACCGCCCCCGCCGCAGCCAAGTCGACCCGCTTCATGGGTGCGGACGGCAAGCCGATCGCGTTTCGCCAGGCCGTCGTCGGCGGGCTCTCGGTCGGCGTTCCGGGCACGGTAAGGCTGCTGGAGGAGGCGCATCGGCGCTGGGGCAAGCTGGCGTGGCGCGACGTGATCGCGCCGGCCATCGCGCTGGCCGAGCAGGGTTTTGCGATCTCGCCTCGGCTGAACGGCCTCTTGTCGGGCGAGACGGCGCTGAAAAGCGACCCACGCGCCGCCTCCTATTTCTACGAACCCGACGGCAAGGCCAAAGCGGTGGGGACGGTGCTCAAGAACCCCGCCTTCGCCGCGACGCTGCGTGCGCTCGCCGAGCGCGGCGCAAACGCGTTCTACGAGGGCCCGATCGCGCAGGACATCGTCGCGACCGTGACCGGGCACGCGAGCAATCCCGGCGACATGACGCTGGCCGATTTCGCCGGCTACCGCGTCGTCGAGCGCGCGCCGGTCTGCGGGGCCTATCGCGTCTGGCGCATCTGCGGCATGGGGCCGCCGAGTTCGGGCGCGGTCGCGGTGCAGCAGATGCTCGGCATTCTGGAGACCCACAACATGGCCCGCCTTGGTCCGGGGCCGGAGGCCGCGCATTGGCTCAGCGAGGCCGGACGGCTGGCTTTCGCCGACCGGGCGCTCTATCTCGCCGATCCGGCCTTCATCAATGTGCCTGCCATCGGGCTGATCGACCGGGATTATGTGCGTGGCCGGGCCTCTCTGGTCAGTCTCGACAGGTCGATGGGCCGGGCGAAAGCGGGCGAGCCGCCCAACAAGCGCGCGCTGCTGCTCGCGCCCTCCGACGGCGTCGAGAACGGCACCAGCCATATCTCGGTTATCGACGAGGCCGGCAACGCGGTCTCGATGACGACGACGATCGAGGACGGCTTTGGCGCAAGGCTGATGACGGCGGGCGGCTTCCTGCTCAACAACGAGCTGACCGATTTCTCCTTCCTGCCGGAGGAGGACGGTAAGCCGGTCGCCAACCGCGTCGAGGCCGGCAAGCGGCCGCGCTCCTCGATGGCCCCGACGCTCGTCTTCGACGCCTTCGGGCGGCTCTACGCCGTCGTCGGCTCGCCCGGCGGCAGCCAGATCATCGGTTACGTTACGAAAACGCTGGTCGCGCTGCTCGACTGGAAGCTGGACCCGCAGCAGGCGGTCGATCTCGCCAATGTCGGCAGCCGCAACGGCCCGACCGAGCTGGAGAAGGGCACGGAGGCCGAAGGTTGGAAAGTGGCGCTTGAAGCCAAGGGTCACGAGGTCCGGCTGCTCGAGATGACCTCGGGCATCCAGGCGATCGTCAAGACGCCGGAAGGGTTTGTCGGCGGGGCGGACGGGAGAAGAGAGGGCGTGGCGGTGGGGGATTAGTTTGCCGCTCGGGCCGTGGTCGGCCGTTCTCCGCCAGCCCCACGCCCCGCGATCAGCCAATACACAAACCCCGTCGCGGCCCCGACCAGGAACAGCGCGCCGATGATCCGCGTCTCGGCTTCCGTCGGGGCGCGCGAGAGCTGCAGCATGGCCAGCGGCAGGAGCGTGGCCAGCGCCCCGGTCAACCCGCTCTGGATGAGGCCGCTGCGCAGACGAAACAATTCGCTGAAAATCGCAACCAGCACCACCGGCGCGACGATGATTGCGAGCCCCAGCCGGCCGATCAGGCTGAAGGCGGCGGCCGCCGCCGGCCCCGGATCGACGCCGCTTTCGGCCAGCCCGAACAGGGCGTCCAGCAGCCGCTCGAAGCCGCCGCCGATCAGGAGTGCGATCTCGGCGGAGGCGACGCTCGCGACCATCATGGCGAACACGCCCGCGCCCATGGCGACGAGCAGGGCAAACGGGATCAGCAGCAGCCAGCGCAGCATCGGGATCAGCCGACCCGTGCCGCGGCGTCGGCCTCATCCAGCATCAGCCGGGCGCGGGCCGAAAGCTTTTCGGTCTCGCTCTTGAGCTGGCCGCAGGCGGCGAGGATGTCGCGGCCGCGCGGCGTGCGTACAGGCGAGGCATAACCCGCACGGAAGACGATCTCGGAGAAGCGCTCGATCCGGTCCCAGTCCGAGCACTCGTATTTCGTGCCGGGCCAGGGGTTGAACGGGATCAGGTTGATCTTGGCGGGGATGCCCTTGAGCAGCCGCACCAGATCGCGCGCCTCGGCGTCCGAGTCGTTGACGCCCTTGAGCATGACGTATTCGAAGGTGATGCGCTTGGCGTTGGTCAGCCCAGGATAGGTCCGGCACGCCTCCATCAGCTCCGCGATGGGATACTTCTTGTTCAGTGGCACGAGTTCGTCGCGCAGATCGTCGCGCACGGCATGCAGCGAGATCGCCAGCATCGTGCCCATCGCGTCGCCGAGCGGGCCGATCTGCGGCACTACGCCCGAGGTCGAGACCGTGATGCGGCGGCGGCCGAGCGAAAGCCCCTCATTATCGGAGATCACGTCGATGGCGTCGCGGACGCCGTCGAAATTGTACAGCGGCTCGCCCATGCCCATGAAGACGATGTTGGAGACGAAACGGCCGCCATCATTGGGCACGAAGGCGCCGCCCGGCGCGCTGCGGCCCGGAAAATCGCCGAGCCGGTCTCGCGCCACCATCAACTGGGCGACGATCTCCTCGGTGGTGAGGTTGCGGACGAGGCGCTGCGTGCCGGTGTGGCAGAAGGTGCAGGTCAGCGTGCAGCCGACCTGGCTGGAGACGCAGAGCGTGCCGCGGTCGACCTCGGGGATGTAGACGCATTCGATCTCGGCGCCCCGGTCGCGCGGGCTGGTCGGGGCCATGCGCAGCAGCCATTTGCGGGTGCCGTCCGTCGAAACCTGCTCCGCGGTGACCTCCGGCAGATGCAGCGTGAAGCGCTCGGCGAGAGTGCCGCGCAGGCCCTTGCCGATCGTCGTCATCGCGCCAAAGTCGCGCACGCCGTAATGATAGATCCAGTTCCAGAGCTGGCCGACGCGCATGCGCCGCTCCTTTTCCGGCACGCCGATCTCGGCCAGCGCCTCGCTGAGGCCAGCGCGCGTGCGTCCGACCAGCGAGAGCTTTCGTGGCGAAACAGCTTCAGCCGCTGGCGCGGCAGGGGCGAGGAGGGTCGTGGTCATTGGAACTCTGGCTGGGCTCGGGCGTGGCGCGCCGCCGTTTCAAGCCCGGCTCATAGCACGACTGCTGCTGCTGGCGAAATCGGCCAGTGCAAGCCCTTACTTGCAGGCATCCTCGGCGCGCTTCACCACCTGCGTCAGCCCGGCGAGCGAGTATTTGTCGCTGGTGGCGTTGCCGCGCTTCGAGGTCGCTTTGATCTCGAGGCCGGCGCCCCTGCGCAGCGCATCGAGCATGCGCGGCTCCTCGGCGGGGTTCTTCAGGAACATGTGCTTGCCCTTGGCGACCATTGCGAAGCGCTCGTCGCCGATCAGCGCCTGATGTTCGACATCCTCCTTGACGTCGAAATTCATCACGAGGCTGATCTCGTTGCGGACGCCTTCCGAGGGGCGGCTGGAGACGAAGAGCAGGCCTTCGACATCCTTGAGGTTGGCGGGCGAGCGGGTTTCCGCCTTGGACAGGGCGTAGCAGATCTTGCTGCGGCCCTGCTGCGAGGAGAAAGCCTGCCATTTGCCGGCGGTCTCCAGCAGCAGCGCCTGGGCCTGCGCGGCCCCGGCGGCCGATGCCGCGCCGCGCGCCTGTGCGGCGGCCTCACCGGCGGCGAAGACGGCTACCAGCGCGAGCGCGAGATGGGGAAGCCGGATGGCGGTGGGAGCAAAACGTGGAATCATCGACCGCCATCAATCAGCAGAAATCTTAACGTCGCCTTGACCGCCGGACGATTGCCGTCCGGCAGGCGCGGCGACAGGACCCTTAATGCGACGCATAGAATGTCACGATCCTGGCGAAAATGCGAATGAGGCTGCCGCCGGCCCGGTTCCGTTCGCCGCCGCAGCATGCCACAACAGCGCCGTGGCGGAAAAGCCGGCGGAGCGTCGGCGCGACGCCCGGGTCGGGGTGGCGGCAGGACAGATGACGGACAGAGGCCGGGTGCGGGCGGAAGACGGAATTGCTTGGCGCCATAGGCCGGTTTCGCCAGGACGGGCCGCGTGACGTCGCCGCCCGATTTTACGGCCCTCGTCCGGGCGGTGGCCGACCGGCGCGACCGGGCCGCCTTCACCGTCCTTTTCGACCATTTCGGGCCGCGTCTGAACGGTTTCCTGCTGCGGCAGGGCTGCGACGCCGCGCTGGCCGAGGAGGTGGTGCAGGACACGCTCTCGACGCTCTGGCGCAAGGCCGATCTGTTCGACCCGGCGAAATCCTCGGTCTCGACCTGGCTCTACCGGATCGCGCGCAACCGCCGCATCGATCTGGCGCGGCGCGACCGCTCCGACAGGATCGACCCCGAGGATCCGATCCTGCATCCGGCGCCCCAGGCCGAGCCCGACCGGCTGATGGACGCCCAGCAGCGCGAGGAGGCGCTTCGCTTCGCGCTCGAAAGCCTGCCGGAGGAGCAGTTGCGGCTGGTGCGCCTCGCCTTCTTCGACGGCCTGTCCCATGCCGAGGTCGCTTCCCGCACGGGCCTGCCGCTCGGCACTGTGAAATCGCGGATCAGACTGGCCTTCACGCGGCTCAGGCGTGCGCTCGAGGCCGATGGCGTGGTCGAGGCGGGGTGAGGATCAGATGAAGGCGCTGCTTTGCGAGCATCATGGACCGGCCGAGACGCTGGTCATCCGAGACCTGCCCGATCCGGTCGCGGGGCCGGGCGAGGTCGTCGTCACGGTGACGGCGGCGGCGCTGAACTTCTTCGACACGCTGATCATCCAGAACCGCTACCAGACCAAGCCGGCGCTGCCCTTCTCGCCGTCGGCCGAATGCGCCGGCACGATCTCTGCGCTGGGCGAGGGCGTCACCGGCTGGCGCGTCGGCGAGCGCGTCGCCGCCTGGCTCGGATACGGCGCTGCGCGCGGGAAGGTCGTCGTCCCGACCGACGCGATCGTGCGGGTGCCGGATGCCCTCGACGATGCGCAGGCGGCCGGTCTCTTCGTGACCTATGGCACGGCGATGCACGGGCTGATCCAGCGCGCCGGGCTCAAGGGCGGGGAAAGTCTGGCCATCCTGGGTGCGGCCGGCGGGGCGGGGCTGGCAGCGGTCGAGATCGGCGCGCTGCTCGGCGCGCATGTCATCGCCTGCGCCTCCGCGCCCGACAAGCTGGCGCTCGCTCACGAGCACGGCGCGCAGGACGGGCTCGACTATACGGCCGAGGATGTGAAGGCCGGCCTGCGCCGCCTGACCGGCGATCGCGGCGTCGACGTGCTCTACGACACGGTCGGCGGCGATCTTGCGGAGCCGGCCCTGCGCGCCATGGCCTGGGAGGGGCGCTGTCTCGTGGTCGGCTTCGCCGGCGGGGCGATCCCGAAAATCCCGCTCAACCTGCTGCTGCTCAAGAGCTGCGACCTGCGCGGCGTGTTCTGGGGCGAGTTCGTCAGGCGCGACCCGGCGGGGCATCGCGCCAATATGGAGCGCCTGCTGGGCTGGGCGGCGGCGGGCCGCATCCGCGCCCATGTTCATGCGAGGGTGCCGCTGGAGAGCTGGACCGAAGGCTATGCGCTGATCGGAGACCGCAAGGCCAAGGGCAAGATCGTGCTGACGATCTGACGGATCAAAGCTCCGCCATCGCCTGCCTCGCCTTTTCGCGATGCTCGGGCGTGATCGAGCCCGCCACCGCCGCGAGCGCAGCCGCGATAACCGCTGCGTCGTCCGTGAAGCCGAGGAACGGCATCAGGTCAGGGATTGCGTCGAGCGGCAGCACGAAATAGCCGAGCGCCGCCAGCAAGGTCAGCCGGACGCGGCGCGGCGTCGCCGGATCGCGGGTGCAGATCCAGGCGGCGAGCATGTCCTCGGCGAACGGAATGCGCTTCGCCACCCGCTTCAGGCGCTCCAGGAACGTCTCGCCGAAGCGCTTCTCGTCGCGAAGCGTGGCGCGGATCGCGGCCATCTCCTCGTCCGTAAAGCGCGAGGTGAACCCTTCGCTCATGCCCGTCTCTCCCGTCTCCCACTTCGCCGGCATCATCCTGCCGCGCAGGCTTGCCCGCAATGTCGAAAGATGTGGCCCCGCCCGAGAAGCCGCACAAGAGGCTGGCGAAGAATGCCGCTTGGAGCGCGCTGGCCGAGGTTCTAAACCGGACGCGACAATTCAATAACCGACGGGACACGCCGATGAAGCTCGATTCCTCCCTCTCCGCCATCGTCACCGGCGGCGCTTCGGGCCTCGGCGAGGCGACCGCGCGCATGCTCGCCTCCCATGGCGTCAAGGTCGCGCTGCTCGATCTCAACGCCGCGCGCGGCGACGCGGTTGCGGCCGAGATCGGCGGGGTCTTCTGCGCCTGCGACGTCACCAGCGACGCCTCGGTCGACGAGGCTCTGGCCAAGGCCCGCGCAGCCCATAGCGTGGCGCGCATCGTCGTCAACTGCGCCGGCATCGCGCCGGGACGCCGCGTCGTCGGCAAAAACCGCGAGACTGGCGCGCTGATCGCCCATGACATGGCCACCTTCGAGAAAGGCGTCGCGATCAACCTCACCGGCACCTTCCGCATCATCGCCAAATCGGCAGTGGCGCTGGCGGCGCTGGCGCCTGTCACGCCCGATGGCGGGCGCGGCGTCATCGTCAACACGGCGTCCGTGGCGGCCGAGGACGGGCAGGTCGGGCAGGCCTCCTATTCGGCATCGAAGGCCGGCGTCGTCGGCATGACGCTGCCGATCGCGCGCGAACTCGCGGCTTACGGTATCCGGGTCATGACGATCCTCCCCGGCCTGTTCGAGACGCCGATGTTCGACGGCTTGCCGGAGGACTCGCGCGCCTCGCTCGGCGCTTCGATCCCGTTCCCGTCGCGGCTCGGCAAGGCGACCGAGTATGCGGCGCTGGTGCGCAGCATCGTCGAGAACGACATGCTGAACGGGACATCGATCCGGCTCGACGGCGCGATCCGGCTGGCGGCGAAATAGGTTTCGCCTCTACTCCGCCGCCTTCGCCTTGATCTCGTGCTTCAGGATCAACGGGGTCTGGGCGAGCGCGAAGGCCATGGTCAGGGGCATCACGCCCCAGACCTTGAAGGCGACCCAGAAATCCTGCGTCTGCGTGCGCCAGACAAGCTCGTTCAGCCCCGCCAGCACGAAGAAGAACAGGCCCCAGCGCAGGGTCAGCTTGCGCCAGCCCGCCTCGTCGAGCTGCAGCACGCTCTCCAGCACCAGCGCCAGCAACGAGCGGCCGAAATACAGGCCGCCCAGCAAGACGCAGCCGAAGAGCGCATTCACGATGGTCGGCTTGACCTTGATGAAGAAGGCGTCGTCGAGCGCGATGGTCAGCCCGCCGAAGACGCTGACCACCACCGCATTGACGATCGCCATGCGCGGCAGATAGCCCATCAGAACGCGCGAAAGGGCGAGAGCGACCAGCGAGGCGACCATGAAGATGCCGGTCGCGACGAAGATGCGTCGGTCCTGCGCCACGCCGAAGAGTCGGTCGCCATAGGAATTGGCGAAGAAGAACAGCGCCAGCGGCCCGAATTCGAGCGCGAGCTTGAGCAGGGGATTGATCCCGGGCTTTTGCGTTTCGACGGTATCCTGGCTCACGCCGCTTCTCCCAGTCCTGCAACCGCCCGGGCGAAATCCTGGGCCGAGAACGGCTCCAGATCCTCGACGCCCTCGCCGACGCCGATGAAATGCACGGGCAGGCCGAATTTCGCCGCCAGCGCCACAAGGATGCCGCCACGCGCGGTGCCGTCGAGCTTGGTCATGACCAGCCCGGTGATGCCGGCGGTATGCTGGAACGCCTCGACCTGCGACAAGGCGTTCTGGCCTACCGTGGCGTCGAGCACCAAAAGCGCGCAATGAGGCGCGTCCGGGTCCAGCTTGCGGATGACGCGAACCACCTTGGCGAGTTCGTCCATCAGCCCGGTCTTGTTCTGCAGGCGTCCGGCGGTGTCGATCAGCAGCACGTCGGTACCGGCGGCCTTCGCCTTCTGCAGCGCCTCGAAGGCCAGCCCCGAGGCGTCCGCGCCCTGCTGGCGCGAGACGACCTCGGCTTTGGTGCGCTCGCCCCAGACCTTGAGCTGCTCGATCGCGGCGGCGCGAAAGGTGTCGCCGGCGGCAAGCATCACGCTTCTGCCCTCATTGCGGAACTTCTGCGCCAGCTTGCCGATCGTGGTGGTCTTGCCCGAGCCATTGACGCCGACCATCAGCATCACGAACGGTTTTTTCGTGGCGTCGATCGCCAGCGGCACGGCGACGGGCGTCAGGATCGCCTCGACCTCGCGGGCGAGGATCGCCTTGACCTCGGCCGGCTCGATCTGCCGGTCGTAGCGCCCTTCGCCGACGGCTTTCGCGACGCGCGCCGCGGTCGGCAGCCCGAGATCGGCCTGGATCAGGATGTCCTCGAGATCCTCCAGCGTGCCGGCGTCGAGCCTGCGCTTGGTGAAGATGTCCGTGATGCCGGTGGTCAGCGCCGATGAGGTCCGTGACAATCCCTCGGTCAGCCTGCGCCACCAGCTCCGTTTCGGCTCTGGCGTGAGGAGGGCGGTGGGCGACAGCGCCGGCGGAGCCTGGATCGGGGCCGGCTCGGGGATCGCGATGGGCAGCGGCGCGGCCTCGCCGATCAGCACGGCCGGCGCGATCAGCGCCTCGGCTTCGGGCTCCGGCGGCGGCGCGGCGGGCGGTTCTGCTAATGCGGGCATCTCGGGCGCGGCCGGTCTGGCCGGCTCATCCTCGATGCCGAAAAGTCTTGAGAAGAAGCCGCGCTTCTTCGGGTCTTGCTCGCTCATCATGCGTCCCGTCTTCGAGCCCGGCCGCTCTCATATTGCGTCGCCAAGCCGTCTTCGCTAGCGCAATGGCATGAGCGCGCCGGACCGACCAGAGATTTCGCATGACAGGGCCGAAGCGGAGCCGCCGTTTCCGCTGCTCTACCGCGACGCGATGATGCTGGTGATCGACAAGCCCGCGGGTCTGCCCTCGCATCGCGGGCCGCAGGCGAATCGGAGAATCATCCCCGTGCTGACCGACCATCTCGACGCGCTGCGCTTTGGCCTGCCGCGTCGACCGGAAGCCGCGCACCGGCTCGACAAGGACACGTCGGGCTGTCTCGTGCTCGGCCGCCATCCGCGCGCCATCGCCGATCTCAACCGGCTGTTTCGCGACGGGCTGATCGACAAGAGCTACTGGGCTGTCGTCGAGGGACATCCTGCCGAGGACGAGGGGCTGATCGACCTTCCCCTCGGCAAGCGCGCGCCCGATCGCGGCTGGTGGATGAAGGTCGACCCCGACGGGCTGCCGTCGCAGACACGGTTTCGCGTGCTCGGACGCGGCGTCAGTGACAGCGGCCCGCTCGCCTGGCTCGCGCTCTCGCCGCTGACCGGGCGGACGCATCAGTTGCGGGTGCATTGCGCTGCCTCGGGCTGGCCGATGCTGGGGGACGAGATCTACGGCGCCGCGCCGCGCGAGGGCGGCCCCGGACTGCAACTGCATGCGCGCAGGATCGCGATCCCGCTCTATCGTAAGCGCCCGCCGGTCGAGGTCGTCGCGCCGGCGCCGGCGCATATGCTGGCGGGCTTGCGGCTTTGCGGCTGGTCTCAAGGCTTATCAGACCCCTAACGCATCCGGCGCGCCTGAACGCGGCGACGAAACCCTTCCCTAATCTTGCGCTGCTATCGCTTGCGCTTCGAGATGGCGAGGCGAGCGATGAGCGGGGCTGAAATCCTGGCCGGATTGGAGAAGGCCGGCGCGCTGTCGACTTTCGCTGAGGCCAAAGCGCGCATCGCGCAGCAGCCCGAGCCGGCCGCACTGTCCAGCCTGCTCGGCTGGGTCGAGGGCTATCTGATGGCGAGCCATGCCGATCTCGGACGTACCGGCGCGGTCTGTCCCTTCACGCGTCAGGCCGCGAAGCTCGACACCGTCAGGCTCGGCGTTAGCGAAGCCGGGCCGGGCGACGAGGCGGCGGCGTTCTCGCTGATCCGCAGCAGTTTCCAGGCGCTGGAGGCGATCCCAGCCAAGCCCGCGATGGCGCATTTCCGCACAGTGATCATCGGCTTTCCGCACTGTTCGGGCGAGAACGGCATCGCCATGCTGAAGCGCGTGCAGGACCGGCACAAATTCTACTCGCTGTCGCGCAACCGGATGATCGGCCTGATGCATGCCGGATCCGACGCGCCGGGCCTGTGGAACCCGGATTTCCGGCCGCTGCGCGCGCCGCTGCCGGTGCTGGCGATCCGCCATATGGTCGAGCATGATGCGCCCTTCGCGGCGCGCCATCCGCTGCTGCTGCTGCCTTATCTGGCGCGGTTTCCGCTGGCGGGCGCGAAGCGCCTCTTCGCCCATGTCCGGGCGGGAGCCTGAGCCGTGGCGCTGATCGCCTCGTGTCGCGGCGAGCTTGCCGGAGCGAGAGCGGGCAGCGTGCCGCAGGCGGCGGCGCGCGCCGACGAGGTCGCGATCGCCATCGTCGATACGACCAATGAGTTCCTGGCCCTGCGGGCGGAGTGGGACGCGCTGTTTGACCGCGCCGGGCTCCCGCATCAGGTCTTCCAGTCCCATGCCGTGCTGCGGCACTGGGCAACCCATTATCTCGATGCGCGCATGCGGCTTAGCATCGTGACGGCGCGCCGCGACGGGCGACTCGTCATGGTCTGGCCGCTTGTCCGCGAGAGCCGGTTCGGGCTCGCCAGCCTGCGCTTCATGGGCGTGCCGGTGGCGCAGTATGGCGATGTGCTGGTCGAGCGGACGGGCGATGAAGCCGCGCTGCTGAAAGCCGGCTGGGACGCGGTCGCAAGGCTTGGCGCGGATCTGTTCGAGCTGCGCAGGCTGCGCGGCGATTCGGTGCTGGCGATGTCGGGCCTCGTGTCGCGCGCCGCGCTGCGGGAGCGGCTTGATGCGCCCTTCGCCGATCTCGGTTCGCGGGTCGGCCCGGACGGTCCGAGCCATGCCTATGCGCCACGCGAGCGCTCCAATCACCGCCGGCGGCTGCGGCGGCTCTTCGAACGCGGCGCGATCGGCCTCTCGATGGTCGAGCCGGGGCCTGATGCCGCCGGTCTCGCCGTCAAAGCCGTCGCGATGAAGCAGGCGGCGCTGCTGCGCCATGGCGTGCTCGCGCCGACGATCTCCGATCCGCGTTTTTCAGCCTTTTTCCGCGATCTCGCGGGCGACGCGGCGGGCGGTTCGCCGCTGCGGATCGCGGCGATCTCCTGCGACGGCGCGCCGATCGGGCTGGACCTTGCGCTCGACTGCAAGGGCGCGAGCTTCGGCCATGTCATCGCGACCCATCCCGAGCATGAGCGCGGCGGCGTGGGCGGGCTTCTGCTGCATCACAGCTTCGCCTGCGCCAAAGCGCGCGGCAATGCGGTCTTCGACATGCTGGCGCCGGCCGACCCCTACAAGCACGAGCATGCCGACGGGCGCATGGCGGTGACCGATTGGGTGTTGCCACTGTCCTGGAAAGGCCGGTTCCTCGTGGAATCGGGGCTGGCGCATTGGCGGCCGCTGCTGAAGCGGGCGCTGCGCCGGCTGCCGCCGCCGCTGACGCGCCGGCTCTCGGCATGGTCGAACAGCGGCAAGAGCTAGTCGATCTCAGCCCGCCAGCGCATCCATGGCGCGGGCCAACCTGACGTCGAGTTCGGTCAGCCCGCCGGCGTCGTGGGTCGCGAGCGTCACCTCGACGGTCTTGTAGACGTTCGACCATTCGGGATGGTGGTCCATCGTCTCGGCCAGCAGGGCGACGCGCGTCATCCAGCCGAAGGCCTCGCTGAAATCGCGGAAGACGAAGCGCTTGGCGATGGCCTCGCGTCCCTCCGCCAGCTTCCAGCCGGTCAGCGTCAGCAGCGCCTCGTTGCGGGCGTCCAGGCTCAAGCGCTTGGGCATGGTCATCTCCGCTGCACGTCGGCCCGCGCCATCCGGTTGGGGTAGGAGGGCCCGAGAGGATAGGCCGCCTCCAGCACATAGGGGCCGCCGCCGATCGAATCGCGCGAGGACATCAGGGCGATCCGCCGCGCGGTGAAGCTGATCGGCCGGACGATCGGGTGCTGCCCCAGATACTGCGCGACATCGACCGGTGAGACATCGCGCAGCCGAGCCAGCGTGACATGGGGGGCGAATTTGCGGGCTTCCGGGGGCAAGCCGAGCCGACGCATCAGTCGCTCGATGTCGGCTTGCAGCTCCGTGAGCCTTTGATTCGGCTGGACGCGGGCGAAGACGGCGCGCGGCTTGTCGCCGCCGAAACTGCCGAGCGCATCGAGCATGACTTCGAAGGGGTAGTTGCGCAGGTCGCCGAGGAACTCGTGGACGTCATGGGCCATGCGGCGATCGACATCGCCGAGAAAGCGCAGGGTGATGTGGTAATCAGCCGGTTCGATCCAGCGCGCACCGACGAGCCCACCCCGATGCAGGGTCAGCACCGAGGCGACCTCGGCAGGAATCTCAAGCGCGGTGAACAGCCTCGGCATATGCGAATCAGTGCCAAGTTATTGTGACTCTGGCGAGACGCTACGTCGCGCCCGCCTCTCCGGGAACCCGCCTTCGCGGACTGTCCCCCGTCTTCGCGGCTATGGGCCGGACCTGGCCGCGCCGATGACAGCCCCGGGCATCATGCCGTACCGGCCGGGCTGCTCGGACTGCACCAGCACGACATAGCCATCGGAATCGACTGCTCTGGCGCTGGCGAGCGGCGTCGTCAGCGTCGCTGCCTTGCCGTCCCAGTCGCCGACCTTGACCATGCCGCGAACGACATTGGCGTAAGAGATGGTCTTGCCCTGGTTCTCGCCCCGACCGATCGGCACAGTGATCATGCGCGTGGTCGGCAAAAGCCAGACGCTGCCCGCGCCGCTGCCGGCGGAATCGACCGGAGAAAGCGCGACCCTGACCATGCCGCCCTCTTCGCTGAGCGAGACGCGGGCGGAAAAGGCGCCCTGCTTGCGCAGGGATTTGTCGATCCCGGCCTTGTCGGAGCCGACAAGGTGCGCCCCGCCATTGATCACGGCCTGGGGTGTGTAGACCTGTCCGTCGCCGCGCGACTTGGCGTAGAGCTTCTGGCGTTTTGTGAAGGCGTCGTGTCCGAGCGTGTCCTTCCAGCCGAGGTAGTCCCAGTAGGTCACCGGCATCGTCAGCGCGATCACGGTCGGGTCCTTCGCCAGTTCGACGAAGAGCGCGTCGGCCGGTGAGCAGGAGGAGCAGCCCTGGCTGGTGAAGAGTTCGACCACGGCGCGCGGCTGGAGCGCGGGCGTCTGCGCATGCGCGCTCGCACCGCCCAGGACGAGGGCGGCGAGCGAGGCGAGGAGAAGGCGCGGACGCAATGTCATGATCGGCACTCTAACAGCCTTAGAGCATGCAGGGCGTTACCAAAGCGCCCAAGGATACTCACTTGGAAATCACGTTGCCTTGAAAACAGGCTTGGGAGCCGGCGTTTGCGCGGTATCGGCCATGCCTCGGGCGGCGATCATGTTGGGCCGCCAGCGCCTGTGCATCCAGAGCCATTGCTCCGGGTGCTCGCGAACCCAGCCTTCGACCACGGCCGTCATCATCGCCATCGCGCCCTCCACGTCGATCTCGCCGGCCTCGTCGCGCGGCAGGTCGAGCGGGGGCGTCAGCTCCAGCCGGAAGCGCTGGTTGGGCAGCCGGACGACGCGGACCCCATGCACCGGGCATTCGAAACGGCGCGCGAATTTGCCGAGGATCGGATTGGTCAGCGCCGGCCGCCCCATGAAGGGCACGACCACGCCGCGGGTGAAGTGTTGGTCGATCAGCATGCCGAGGTGGCCGCCGCGTTCCAGCACGCCTTGCATGGCGAAGGCCGCGCCCTGCTTGGCGGCTGCAAGCCCATCCATCGCGCCGGAGCGGATTTCGTGGATGATCGCCGCGATGGCGGGGTCGTTGGGCGCGCGGAAGACGGCGGTCGTCTCCAGATCATAGGCGGCCGCACAGATCGCCGGCAGCTCCCAGTTCGCCAGATGGGCGGAAAAGATCAGGCCCGGTCTGTCGTCGTCCTTGAGCGCGATGAAGTGCTCGATGCCGGAGACCTCGACGCGCGAGGGCGCGTCCGGGTTGAGGTAGTCATAGTCGAACAAGGTCTTGAGATGGGCGTACTCGGCGGCCGTGCGGCCGAGATTCTCCCAGGCGCCGCGCGCGATGCGCCTGACCTCGGTCTCGTCCTTCTCGGGGAAGGCGGCGCGGATATTGGCGAGCGCGACGCGATTGACCGGGATCAGCGGGCTCACGGTGCGCAGAAGCCAGCCGCCGAGATCGCTGGAGCGTTCCGCCCCCAGCAGCCGCAGGAAGGCGAACAGCGCGCGGATCAGGCCGATCATCACCGCCGCGCCGGCGCGCGCGGCGAATGTCGTCAATCGTCTCAAGGTCGGCCCGGCCCCATCGCGCCCGTGCCTTGAAGCATTGTCGGGCGGAAGCGGCGACTTGCGGCAGGAAAGTCGTCCCGTCAAGCCTTTCCGGGTGTCTCAGAAGACGACGATGACCTTGCCGAAGACCTGCCGGCCTTCGAGGCGGGCAAGGCCCTTCTCGAAATCCTCCAGCGGAAACACAGAATCGATCACCGGCGTCATGCCGCCGGCCATCTTCTCCAGCGATTGTGCGATGTTCTCAAGCCGGCAGCCGAAGGAGCCGGTGATGCGGTACTGCTGCTGAAAGAGCTGCATCAGGTTCATCGTGGTCGATGCGCCCGAGGTCGCGCCGCAGGTGACGAGCCGGCCGCCGCGCTTGAGGCAGAGCAGCGAGCCGTTCCAGGTGTCGGCGCCGACATGCTCGAAGACGACGTCGACGCCCTTGCGTTTGGTCATCTGGCGAACCTCGCCCTCGAAGCGCTCGGTCTTGTAGTTGACCACGAAATCCGCGCCCAGTTCCTTGGCTTTCCGACCCTTCTCGTCGTCGCCGACGGTGGTGTAGACGGTGCAGCCGATCGCCTTGGCCATCAGGATCGCGGCGGTGCCGATGCCCGACCCGCCTGCATGGATCAGGATCGATTCGCCGGGTTCGAGCTTCGCATTGTCGAACAGCATGTGCTGCACGGTGCCGAAGCCGATAGGCGCGCAAGCCGCGTGCTCGAAGGAGACGCCAGGCGGGGCCTTGATCACGAGGCGGGCCGATTTGTTGATCAGCTCGCGGGCGAAGCCGTCGATGTGGAAGCCCATGATGCCGGCGACGTTCTCGCAGAGATTGTCACGACCTTCCCGGCAGGCCCTGCAGTGGCCGCAGGTCTCGGCGCCATAGGCGGTGACGGTGTCGCCGACCTTGAGGTTCGTGACGCCTTCGCCGACGCAGACGATCTCGCCAGACGCCTCGACGCCGGCCGCCTGGGGCATCTTGCGTTTGGCGAAGGCCATGCCGCGAAAGCCCCAGAGGTCGAGATAGTTCAGCGCGACCGCGCGGATGCGAATCTGCACCTCGCCAGCGGCCGGCGGCGGCGGCGGTTCGATCTCCTCGAGACGGAGATCGCGGTCGGCATGGAGCATCAAGGCGCGCATCATCCCTCCGGCGTCGAAAATCGGCCGACGCTTCGTTGCGGGGCGGGCCGTGACTAGCGAGACGAGGCGCGCAAGACAAGTCGCGCGCTATTTCAAGGTGAGTTCGGTGCGCTCGCCGGCGCCGACCCTGAGCGGGGTTTCGCTGACGATCTTGCCGTCCTGCGACAGGATCGCGAGGTAGTCGCCGGCCGGCAAGACGGTCTGAAACGCGCCATCGTCGTTGGTGACGAGAATTTTCCGCGTTCCCGTGATCGACTTGCGGGTCTCGCCGATCTCGATGCGCTGGCCCGAGGTCGCCGTCAGCGCAACGACGCCGGCATTCAGATCGACCGTCAGCCGCTTGTCCTGTCCGGAAACGACTTCGAGCCTGATCGTCTTCTTCGCATCGCCGGCGCCGATGATCATGTCGTAGGGGCCGGCGGCGAGATGGGCGACCGAGAGCGGGTCGAACAGCGTCATCACCCATTCGCCATCCTCGCCGACGGCTTTCGGCGGGTGGCGGAACTCGACCGACAGGCCCTCCTCGACCTTTGGGCCGGCGGCGGCATAGAGCGCATCGACGGCAAGGCGTCCTACCGCGAGCGAAACCGCGAGGTCGATGCTGTCGCCGGCCTCGACGCGGAAGGGCTTCGCCGCCGAGGCCGAGCCCTTGCTCAGCTTGAGGACATACTCGCCCGCCGGCAGCACGAAGGTCGGCACCGTGTCGTAGACGGTGGTGACGTTTTCGCCATCCTTGCGATCGACCACCCAGGCCACGCCCTCGGCGCCGGCGCCCGATCCTTCGACCGTGCCGGTGCTGGTGACGAAGGCCGCATCCAGCACGAGATCGAGCGTCGAGGTCTTGCCGGGCTCGATCGTCACCGGAAAGGAGCGCGTGGTCTGGCCGAGGCCGACCGTGACGAAAAACGCGCCGGTCGGGGCCTTAACGGCGAGGCGCGCGCCATATTCAGTGAGGACGGCGTCGCCGGGCTCGTTCTCCGCGTTTGGCTCGCGCAGTTGCCAGGAGATGCCGGACTCGGTCAGCGGGTCCGAGCCTTCGGCGAGGCGGACCGTGGCGCGCAGGTTTCTGCCCTCGAACGGATCGCGGGCGCGCGGCGCGGCGGCCGGAGCTTCGCTGGCGACCCGTTGTCCCTGCGCAGCCTGAGCGACGCGGCTCATGGCGCTGTCGAGCCCGGCGGCGTTGCCGGCGTCGAGATAGACGCCACCGGTCGCCCGGGCGATGCATTGCAACTGCGCCTTCGCGAGCGGATCGGTGACGTCGAAGCCGACGACATGGGCGGTGAAGCCGATGCCGGCCTTCTTCAGCCCTGCCGCGACCGCGCAAGGGTCGGGGTCGCAGGTCTCGATGCCGTCCGAGACGAGGATGACCGTCGCCTTGTTTTCGGTGTGCTTCAGAAGCCCGGCGGCCTCGCGCAGGGAAGCGGCGATCGGCGTCTTGCCACGCGGGTTGAGGCGCTGCACGGCTCCCTTGATTGCGGCCGCATCGACCGGGCCGACGGGAACCACGAGCTCGATGTCGCGGCACTCGCCCTTGCTGCGGTGGCCATAGGCCATCAGCCCAAGTCTGTCGGCGGGCTTCCAGCGGGCAAGGATGGTGTCGACCGCCTTGCGCGCGGCGACGATCTTGGTCTGCCCCTCGACCTGTCCCCACATCGAGCCCGAGGCGTCGAGGATCAGAATGGCGTCGGCGGCCCGAGGTTGGGCCGAAACGGGCGTGGCGAGCCATGCGGCGGCGCAGGCGGTCGCTATCAGCAGCGATCTCATCGATGCAGTCCCCAAAATCGTCGCAGGGCAGTTGTGACGTAGGGGGAGGCTCGGCTCAACCCCGAATTGTGCGCGGCGGTTCGGCTGGCTACAGCTCAGAAGGGCTCAGGCCACTGCCGGGATGCGTGCAGTGCGGCCAGAATTTCGACGCGGCCGTCACGGACGCGGTAGGGCAAGATGTAGGGCGTGCCGCTGACCACGAATTCCCGGGTCCCTTCGACGCGGCCCGGTCGGCCCATGTCCGGAAAATCGGCGAGCCTGGCGACGCGGGCTTCCATCTCGAACGTCAAACGCTCCGCGACATTGCGATCGCTGGCCGCGATATAGGCGAAGATCGCATCGATCTCGGCAAGGGCTCTGGGTGTCCAGGCCAGTTTCACGCCTTCGTCCGATATTTGTCGAAAACGGCTCTGACCTCTTCATCCGTTGCAAACTCGCCGCGATCGGCTTCCGCGATCCCGTCTTTGATTCTCGCGATCTGCCACGCGTTCAGCGCGACATAGTTCTCGATCGCCCGCGCCGCGATCCAGCTTCGCGAGCGGTCGGTGTCGGCGGCCAGCGCGTCGAGCTTGGCCAGCATCTCGTCGTCGAGGCGGATGGTGAAGGCTGCGGGCATAATATCGACCTACTAACGGTTCATCCCGGTTCTATAAGAACCTATCAGAACCGAAGCGAACTATCGATCTTCAGCGATGCACGCCCATCTGCGCCGTCAGCCCGCCGTCGATCGGCAGCACCGTGCCGCTGATATAGGCGGCGGGGTCGCTCATCAGGAAGGCAGCCAGTCCCGCGACCTCTTCGGGTTTTGCAAAACGGCCGGCCGGAATCTGCGCCTGCATCTTGTCGCGATAGGCGGCGTATGGGGCCATCATGTCGGTATCGACGAATCCCGGGGCAATGACGTTGACCGTGACCCCGCGCTTGCCGGTCTCGATCGCCAGCGTCTTGGCATAGGAGATCAGCGCCCCCTTGGAAGCGGCGTAAGCCGCATTGCCGGGGTTGCCGCGCAGCGCCGCGACCGAGCCGATCGCAATGATGCGGCCCGCACGGGCGCGGATCATGGCGCGCATCAGGCTTTTGGCCAGGCGGGTGAAGGCCCAGAAATTGACCTGCATCGCAGCCTCGGCCTTGTCCTGCGCCATCATGGCGGCGAGCGAATCATAAGGCTGGCCGGCATTGTGGATGAAGCCGAAATAGGTCTCAGCCTCGCGCTCCTCGCAAAAGGCGTCGAGCGCGGCCTTGTCGGAGAGGTCGAGCGGCAGGGCGGTTACGCTGCGACGGGGATGGGCCGTTGCGATCTCGTCCGCCAGCGCCAGCGCCTGGTCGGCGGAGGAGCGATAGGTGAAATCGACGTCGTGGCCGGCGGCGACCAGCGCCCGCACGATCGCCGCGCCGACGCCCTTGGCGCCGCCTGTGACGAGGATGCGGGTCATGGCGCAGCAGGTGGCGCTGTCAGCACGAGGCTGGTGTTCTGCCCGCCGAAGCCGAAGGAGTTCGAGATCACAGTGCTCACTTTCGCATCGCGCGCCGTGTTGGGCACGACGTCGAGCGCGATCGCGGGGTCGGGGTTGGTGTAGTTGATCGTCGGCGGGATGCGGCCATTGGCGATCGTCAGGAAGGAGATCACCGCCTCGACCGCGCCGGCCGCCGTCAGCGTATGGCCGATCATCGACTTGTTCGAGGAGATCGGCAGGCGCGCCATCCGCTCGCCGAAGACGGCGGCGCAGCTCATCGCCTCCATCTTGTCGTTCTCGGGCGTCGAGGTGCCGTGGGCGTTGATGTAGTCGACATCGTCGGGCGTTACGCCGGCGTCGTCGAGCGCGTCCTGCATGGCGAGGATCGCCGGCTTGCCGTCCGGGCTGGAGCGGGTGCGGTGGAACCCGTCGCCACGCTCGCCGCAGCCGGCGACGATGCCAAGGATCGTCGCGCCGCGCGCCAGGGCGTGGTCGTAATCCTCCAGCACCAGCGCGCCCGCGCCCTCGCCCATGACGAAGCCGTCGCGGTCCTTCGAGAATGGCTTTGCAGCGGCCTCGGGCACGTCGTTGCGGGTCGAGAGCGCCGAGAGCAGCGAAAAGCGGATCAGCGCTTCGGCATGGACCGAGCCGTCGGTGCCGATGCAGAGCGCGCTTTGCGTGTCGCCGCGCCTGATCGCCTCGACACCCATCTGGATCGCGGTTGCGCCCGAGGAGCAGGCGGTCGAGAGCGAGATCGGCGATCCTTTGGTGCCGAAGCGGTCGGCGATGTGGTCGGCGACCGTCCCAAACAGGAACATCTCGTGCATGCGCTTGTGCTTCAGCGTCGCTGCCTCGCGCAGCAGACCATCATAATCGACGGGGCCCTCGATGGAGCGGGCCAGTTCCTGCTTCTGGGGCCATTCCATCTCGACGGGCGGCACCGCCATGAAGAGTTCGCCGGGAAAATCGCCGGGCTGGCCGAGGCCGCTCTGGGCCACGGCCTCGTCGGCTGCGAGCGTGGCGAGTTTTTCAGAGAGCTCGGGCGCGGTGAACGCGTCGTCGAAGAGGAAATCGACCGTGCCGCCCATCGTGGTGCGCAGGCCCTCGGTCGGGAAGCGCTCGATGCGATGGATGCCGGACTTTCCGGCCGTCAGCGCGTCCCAGTTCGCCTGCTTGCCCTGACCGAGCGAGGTGACGATGCCCAGACCCGTCACCGCCACGATCGGGCGGCCTTTGGCGTCGCGATGCTGCATACTCATCGTTTCCGTCCCTTACGCCCTGACCAGTCTTGCCGCGCCCTCGCCGCGCCAGTGGCCCGCGCCGGTGACGAGGGCTTCACCCGCCTGCCCGCTCGAGAGGGCCGCGGCGGCGAGCGCGATCGAGATCGGAAACGCGGCTTCGAGCGTATGGCCGACAAGATCGCCGGTCGCGATCCGCTTCGCTTGAGGCAGGGTCGCGATGGCGGCTGCCTCTTCCGCCGTGATTCCCGCCGTACCGGTCGCAGCCGAGATCGCCAGCGCTTCGGGTGGGACTGTGCCGAAGCCGGCCATGAGCGCTCGCAGCGAGGCCTCGACCGAGCCGGGCGCGCGCCTGCTGCGCGTCGCCGCGACGTGCTCGAGCCTTGCGTGCGTTTTCGCGCCGCGCGCGGCGGCGCGCGCAGCGGATTCGATCACGAGGAAGGCCGCGGCGCTTCCGGTGACGATTCCTGGAGCATCCTCGCGCGCGAAGACCGGGGCGAAATCGCCCTTGCGCAGATAGCCGCCGAGTTCGAGCAGCAGCAGCATGTCCCGGCGTTCGGCATTATAGGCGCCGCCGACCAGCATCACTTCGGCTTGGCCTGCGGCGATGCGGGCGTGCGCCGTGCGGATCGCATCGACGCCGGCCTGCTCCTCACCCATGAAGGTACGCGAGGCCCCGGTGACTCCATGCACGATGGCAATGTTGCCGGCGAGAAGATTCGAGAGCTGGGCGAGGAAGAGCGTCGGGCGCAGATCGCCCATCAGGCGCTCGTTCAGCGTGGAGCCGACCGCGTTGGCCCCGCGCAGATCGGTCAGGATGGCCGCGTCGACGCCATGGTCGCGCTCGCCGCCGCCGGCTGCGACGATGACCTGCAGCATCGCCTTGGCATCCGCGTCCTGCTTCAGGCCGGCATCGTCGAGGGCTAAGCCCGCCGCGTAGACGCCGAGCCGCTGCCACGGCTCCATCTGGCGCTGGTCAGATTTCTTCGGGATCTGGAGATCGAGTTCGAGCGGCTTCAGCGGATGGACCGGATAGGGCGCGAACGCTGCCGCATCGACGACCGGAGGGCTGCCCCCTGCCAGCGCCCGCGCATGGGTCTCTACGCCCTCGCCAAGGCTGGAGACGATGCCGATGCCGGTGATGACGACGTCGCGCTTCATGCCGGAACCTGCAGGGGAACGAGGCCGATCGTCCCGAGGCGGGCCTCCATCAAGCTGCGCATGTCGGCCGGAAAGGGCATCAGCCGGAAGCGCAGTTCGGCATCGCAGATCGGCTTGCCGGCGATCGCGATCCGGGCCTTGGTCGCGGCGTAGCCGGAGCCTTCGATCACGAGTTCGGCCGTAATGTCGAGCACTGCGTCGGGCTCGACGAAGGTGCGGAAACGCGCCTTGTCGACCGTCATCAGGAAGGGCATCTGGCTCATGCCGTTCAGCGCCAGCAGCAGATAGCCCGAGGCCTGCGCCATGGTCTCGGTCAGGAGCACGCCCGGCACCAGCGGATGGCCGGGGAAATGACCCTCGAACACCGGGCTGGCGTCCGCCGCCGGCACGGTCGAGCGCGTCGCGATGCGTTTCTCGTCCGGCTCGAACGCGACCACCCTGTCGATCATGTCGAAATATTCGAGGCGCATGCGGGTCCGTTCGTCGATCGGGCGCGGCTGCGGGCGAGGCCCGAAACGCCGGCTATGCTCTAGCGGCTGAGGCGGCGCGGCTCAAGTCGCGGCAGCCAAAACGACGACAGCCCCCAGACCGGGCAAACCGGCATGGGGGCTGTGCCTGAGCGGAGCGGTCTCACGCCTTCTTGGCGGCGACCAGCTCGTCGATGCGCTTGCACAGGTTGTCGAGCACGAAATACTGCTCGGCCGGGGCCTTGCCCTCGTTCACTTCCTGGGTCCACTGCTCGAGCGGCAGCTTGATGCCGAAAGCCTTGTCGATGGCGAAGGCGATGTCGAGGAAGGCGAGCGAGTCGATGCCGAGATCGTCGATGGCGTGGCTCTGGGGTGTGATCTTCTCGCGCGGAATATCGCAGGTCTCCGAAATGATTCCGGCGACCGTCTCGAACGTGGCGGACATGCGGGTGCTCCCGTCTTTATGATCAGGTGGAGGCGGACGACATCCGGGCGCGGATATGAACCCTGCGCCTGCCCCAAGCCCCCCGCCGAGGATGACTGAGCCGCCCCCTTACACCGTGGGGGGAAAGAGGACAACCTTGGGCCTTCGAAGGCCGGCCTGCTCGTCATGCTCGGGACAAGCCCGACCATGACGAGACGGGCTGTGCGAAGCCAGCTCTACGCCGCGATGCCGCGCAGGACGTAGTGCAGGATGCCGGCGTTCTTGAAGTAGTCGATCTCGTCCAGCGTATCGATGCGGCACAGGATCGGAACCTTCTTCACCGTGCCGTCGGCATAGGTGATTTCGGCTTCCAGCATCTGGCGCGGCTTGACCGTGGCGAGGCCCCTGATGGTGACGGTCTCGTCGCCCTTCAGGTCCAGCGAGGCCCAGCTCGTGCCTTCCGGCAGCGTGAACGGCACCACGCCCATGCCGACCAGGTTCGAGCGGTGGATGCGCTCGAAGCTCTGGGCGATCACGGCCTTGACGCCAAGCAGATTCGTGCCCTTCGCGGCCCAGTCGCGCGAGGAGCCGTTGCCGTATTCGACGCCGGCGAAGACGACGAGCGGCACCTTCTCCTGCTGGTAGCGCATCGCCGCATCGTAGATCGGCAGCTCTTCCTTGCTGGGATAGTGGATGGTGTAGCCGCCCTCGCGGCCGTTGGGGCCCATCATGTGATTGCGGATGCGGATATTGGCGAAGGTGCCGCGCATCATCACCTCATGATTGCCGCGCCGCGTGCCGTACTGGTTGAAGTCCGCCACGGCGACGCCATGCTGCGTGAGATAGGCTCCGGCAGGCGAGGCCGCCTTGATCGAGCCGGCCGGCGAGATGTGGTCGGTGGTGATCTTGTCGCCGAACAGGCCGAGGATGCGCGCGCCGACGATCTCGGTGACCGGGGTCGGCGTCTTGCTGATGCCCTGGAAATAGGGCGGGTTCTGCACATAAGTCGAGGCGTCTTCCCAGGCATAGGTCTGGCTCTGTGGCGTCTTCACCGCCTGCCAGTGTGCGTCGCCCTTGAAGACGTCGGCATATTTAGCCTCGAAGATGGCGCGCGTGACGTTTTGCTGGATGAAGCTCTGGATCTCCTTGTTGGAGGGCCAGATATCCTTCAGGAACACAGGCTTTCCGTCCGATCCAGTGCCCAGCGGCTCCGTGGTCAGGTCCATCTGCACCGATCCCGCCAGCGCATAGGCGACGACCAGCGGCGGCGAGGCGAGGTAGTTCGCCTGCACGTCGGGCGAGACGCGGCCCTCGAAATTGCGGTTGCCGGAGATCACCGCGCCGGCGATCAGGCCCTGTTCGTTGATCGCCTTCGAGATCGGCGCGGGCAGCGGGCCGGAATTGCCGATGCAGGTGGTGCAGCCGAAGCCGACCAGGTTGAAGCCGAGCTTGTCGAGATCGGTCTGGAGACCTGCCTTGGCGAGATATTCAGCGACGACCTGCGAACCGGGCGCGAGCGAGGTCTTGACCCAGGGCTTGACCTTGAGACCCTTGGCGACCGCGTTGCGCGCGAGCAGGCCCGCCGCCATCAGCACGGACGGGTTGGAGGTGTTGGTGCAGGAGGTGATGGCGGCGATGACGACGTCGCCATGGCCGAGATCGAAGTCCTTGCCCTCGACGGGCACGCGGCGCGCGATTTCCGAGCCCTTCTTGTACTCTGTCTCCATCGCCGCCTTGAAGCCTTTGGCGACGCCGTTCAGGTCGATGCGGCCTTCGGGACGCTTCGGGCCGGCCATCGAGGGCTGGACCGAGGAGAGGTCGAGTTCGAGCGTGTCGGTAAAGACCGGGTCTGCGGTCTCGATGGTGGCGAACAGGCCCTGCGCCTTGCTGTAGGCCTCGACAAGCGCGATCCGGTCGGTGCTGCGGCCAGTCGTGTTGAGATAATCCAAGGTCTCGGTATCGACCGGGAAAAAGCCGCAGGTCGCGCCATATTCCGGGCCCATATTGGCGATGGTGGCGCGGTCGGCCAGCGTCAGGTTGTAGAGGCCCGGCCCGAAGAACTCGACGAACTTGCCGACGACGCCCTTCTTGCGCAGCATCTGGGTGACGGTCAGCACGAGGTCGGTGGCGGTGATGCCTTCCTTCAGCGCGCCGGTCAGCTTGAAGCCGATCACCTCGGGCAGCAGCATCGACTGCGGCTGGCCGAGCATGGCCGCTTCCGCCTCGATGCCGCCGACGCCCCAGCCCAGCACGGCGAGGCCATTGACCATGGTGGTGTGCGAATCGGTGCCGACGACGGTGTCGGGATAGGCGACTTCTACTTCAACGCCGTCGATGGTCTCCTTACGGGTCCAGACCGTCTGGGCGAGGTATTCGAGATTGACCTGGTGGCAGATGCCGGTGCCGGGCGGCACGACGCGGAAATTGTCGAAAGCGCCCTGGCCCCATTTCAGGAAGCGGTAGCGCTCGCCGTTGCGCTCATATTCGAGCTCGACGTTCTGCGAGAGAGCCTTGGGCGAGCCGAACTCGTCGACGATGACCGAGTGGTCGATGACGAGATCGACCGGAACGAGCGGGTTGATCTTGGCCGGGTCGCCGCCCAGCGCCACGACGCCGTCGCGCATCGCGGCGAGGTCGACGACGGCGGGAACGCCGGTGAAATCCTGCATCAGCACGCGGGCGGGGCGGAAGCCGATCTCCTTGCCGGCGGCGCCCTTGTCGGTCAGCCAGGCGACGAAGCCCTCGATGTCGGCCTTGTAGACCGAGCGGCCATCCTCGAAGCGCAGCAGGTTCTCCAGCAGCACCTTCATCGAGAAGGGCAGCTTCGAAATGCCGGGCAGGCCGTTCTTCTCGGCCAGCGGCAGCGAGTAATATTCATAGGACTTGTCGCCGACAGTCAGCGTCTGGCGGCATTTGAAGGAGTCGAGCGAAGCCATGCGGGCTATCCTGATCAAGGGGTTGCGGTCGCGAACCGGTCGCCCTTGCGGACGCTCCGGATCGAAGGCCTAATGCGCATGACGCGCGCGCCGCCCCGGGAGTGCCCGAGCCCCGCGCCGGATCGGCGTGCGGCGTAGCCACGGGCTCTATAGATCAATTCCAAGAAGCCCGCTACAGGATCGACACGCTTGCCCGACGAAGATCTGACGCTCCGGAAGACGCTGCCCTCGTGAGGCAAGATTCGTTCCCTGCCTGCGCGCTGATCGCCGAGGATTTGGCCTGCCGCCGGGGCGAGCGGCTGCTCTTCGACGGGGTGAGCTTCGCGCTGCGCGGCGGCGATGCGATCGCGCTCACAGGCCGCAACGGAGCTGGCAAATCCAGTCTGATCGCAATGCTGTGCGGGCGGCTTCGCCTCGCTGGCGGGGCCTTGCGCGTGGAGGGCGGCGGCGATGCGCCGCTATCAGAACTCTGCCATCTCGTCGGGCATCGCGACGGGCTCAAGACGGCGCTGACGGCGTCGGATAACCTCGTTTTCGCGCAGGCGCTTCTGGGCGACGACGCGCTGTCGCCGATGGAGGCGCTCGCAGCCGTCGGCCTGCCGCATGTCGCAGGCCTGCCCGTCGGCTATCTCTCGGCCGGGCAGCGCCGCCGCGTCGCGCTGGCGCGGCTGCTGGTTTCGGCACGTCCGTTCTGGCTCCTCGACGAGCCGATGGCCGCGCTCGACACGGCAGCGCAGGCGATGCTGACGGGGTTGATGCGCGCGCATCTGGCGTCCGGCGGGGCCATTCTTGCGGCGATGCATGGGCCGCTCGGGCTCGACGGGGCGCGTGAGCTGAGGATCGGGCCGTGAGCGCAAAAGCATCCTTCCGCCGTCATCCCGGACAAGCCGCGAAGCAGCACAGCTCCGGGATCCATCATGGAGCACTGGCGACGCTTTATGATGGATCCCGGGTCTGCGCTTCGCTTGCCCGGGATGACGGGGTAGGTGTGATTGGCGGTTTGGGACCATGAGGCGCGCCTTCCTCGCCATCGTGCGGCGCGATCTCTCGCTGGCGGCGCGGGCCGGCGGCGGCGGCGAGCTGGCGCTTGTGTTCTTCCTGACCATCGTCGTGCTGGTTCCCTTCGCGCTGGGTCCCGATCTCAACCTGCTCTCGAAGATCGGCCCGGCGATCCTCTGGCTGGGCGCGCTCCTGTCGATGCTGATCGGGCTGGATCGGCTGTTCCAGTCCGACGAGGAGGACGGCTCGCTCGACCTGATCCGCGCCTCGTCGCTGCCGTTGGAACTGGCCGTGCTGGCCAAGGGGCTGGCGCATTGGCTGACGACCGGGCTGCCGCTGGCGCTCACCGCGCCGCTCCTCGGCCTGCTGGTCGCGCTGCCGGGCGAGGCGATGCTGCCGGTGGCCGGGACGCTGCTGGTGGGGACGCCGGCGCTGAGCTTCATCGGCGCGGCGGGCGCTGCGCTGGCGGCGGGCCTGCGGCGAGGCGGGCTGATCGTGCCCGTGCTGGTCGCGCCGCTGACGATTCCGGTGCTGATCTTCGGCGTCTCGGCTGCCAACAGCGCGCTCGGCGGCACGATTCCGTTCCTGACGCCGTTCCTGATCCTGTGCGCGATCTCGCTGGCGGCAATCGTGGTCGGGACCGTCGCGGCGGCGGCGGCGTTGCGGCAGGCCGACTAGCGCTCGGTCAAGCCGCTCAGCTCGACGGGGACGCCGCATTGCCCGGCGATTCGAATCGCGGTCGCCGCGATATCGGGAACGGCGATGTCCTCGGCTGGAAATCGCGCGCGGATCTCCGCCGCCATGGCGCGAATATCGACGATGCAAAGATTACCGCCGGTCGCCTTGACGCTTAGCTCTACCTGACGACGGACGGGCTCGGGCAGGATAGCAGGCATGGGCGCTCCTCCTCCTCGGATTGCGCCAACCTAGTCGGCGGCTGCCCGATGCGCCATGTCAAAAGATGTGAAATGAAATTACTTCAAATATTTAGCGAATTTCGTGCCGTCCGATCGAGCCTGTCTCGGCCAGCGCGCCGCGACATTCCGGGCCGGCTGGCGCGGTTGAAACCGGCTCGCGTCGGTGCGACATAGGCTTATCGCCGCCGCCGGTCCCGCCGTGCGGGGCCTTGTTGTGAAAAGCGCCGCGCCCGCACGCCATGGCCAGCCTGATCGACCTCGCCAATCCGACGCGCTTCATGCGGTTGTCGCAGCTGCTGCTGCCCTGGATGGCGGGCGCATCGGCGCTGCTGTTCCTGGTCGGCTTCTATCTCGCCTGGTTCGTCGCCCCCGCCGACTACCAGCAGGGCGAGACCATCCGGATCATATTCGTGCATGTGCCGGCCGCCTGGCTCGCGCTGATGCTCTATACGATGATGGCGCTGTCGGCGCTCGGCACGTTGGTCTGGCGGCATCCGCTGGCCGATGTGGCGCAGAAGGCGGCGGCGCCGATCGGGGCCTGTTTCGCGCTGATCTGTCTCCTCACCGGCGCCTTCTGGGGCAAGCCGATGTGGGGCACCTACTGGGTCTGGGATGCGCGCCTGACCTCGGTTCTGGTGCTGCTGCTGATCTATCTTGGCATCATCGCTCTCTGGCGCACGCTGGACGATCCCGGCCGGGCCGGCCGCGCGGTCGCGATCCTGACGCTGGTCGGATTCGTCAACGTGCCGATCATCAAGTTCTCGGTCGACTGGTGGAACACGCTGCACCAGCCGGCCTCGGTGTTCCGCGTTGGTGGCCCGACGATCCATCCTTCGATGCTGTGGCCGCTGCTCATCCTCGCGGTCGCCTTCACGCTGCTGGCGCTCAGCCTGCATCTCGTGGCGATGCGGGCCGAGATCATGCGCCGGCGTGTGCGCACGCTGACGATCCTCGAAGCCGAGCGGCTGGACCGGCTGGCTCTGGCAGGCGCGCCGGCATGAGTGCGTCGCTATGACGAGCCTTGGGCCGCACGCCTCCTTCATCCTCGCCTCCTATGGCGCAGTCGCGCTGATCCTCGGCGGGCTCGTGCTGACGATCCTGCGCGACCATACGGCGCAGAAGCGGGCGCTGGCGGCGTTGGAGGAGCGCGGGGCGGGCCGGCGTCCTGTCAAGGACGGCGCGCCGTGAGCCAGACCGAGACCGCGCCGCGCCGCCGCATCTCATGGCTGTTTGCGATCCCGCTGATTCTTTTCGGGGCGCTTTCGCTGGTGTTTCTCGCCGGACTTTTCGCCGGCAACGCCAGCAAGGTGCCCTCGGCGCTGATCGGCAAGCCTGCGCCCGCGATCACGCTTGAAGCGCTCGAGGGGCTTCAGCAGGGTGGTCAATCCGTGCCGGCCTTCGCGATGGCCGATCTCGCCAAGGGGCGCGCCACCATCGTCAACGTCTTCGCGAGCTGGTGCGCGCCCTGCCGGATCGAGCATCCTTTTCTCGTGGCGATGGCCGAATCGCCGGCCGTGAAGCAGGGCCGGGTCGCGGTCGTCGGCATCAACTACAAGGACGAGGCCGAGAACGCGCGGCGCTTCCTCGGCGCGCTCGGCAATCCGTTCTCGGCGGTCGGCGTCGACAAGGCAGGCCGCGCCGCGATCGAATGGGGAGTCTATGGGGTGCCCGAGACGTTTCTGATCGGCCCGGACGGACGCATCCTCGACAAGCATGTCGGCCCGCTCGACGCCGACAGCGCCGGGCGCATGCTGGCGCGGGCGATGGCGGGGAAGTAGCGCCTTTTCGCCGGCACCTCGCCGTCATCCCGGACGCAGCGAAGCGGACTCCAGGATCCATCGTAAAGATCGACGGCGCCCTATGATGGACCCCGGAGCGGCGCTGCTTCGCAGCCTGTCCGGGATGGCCGCGCACTTGAGCACCCTGCGATCCCGTCAGGCCGCCTTCCTGCCGGCCATCAAACTCTCGAACATCCCGCGCCCGTCCGTTCCGCCGGTCAGCCCGTCGATCAGGTTCTCAGGGTGCGGCATCAGGCCGAGCACGTTGAAGCCAGGCGAATAGATGCCGGCGATACCGTTCTGCGAGCCGTTGGGGTTCGCTTCGGCCGTGACCTTGCCCTCCGCGTCGCAATAGCGAAATGCGACGAGCCCCTCGCCCTCGAGCCGCGCCAGCGTCTCAGTATCGGCGATGTAGTTGCCCTCGCCATGAGCGATGCAGACGTCGATGACCTGACCCTTGGCATAGGCGCAGGCATAGGGCGTGTCGGCGCGCTCGACAGTGAGATGCTGGCGCTTGCAGACGAATTTCAGGTCGGCGTTGCGCATCAGGATGCCGGGTAGAAGCCCGGCCTCGCAGGCGATCTGAAAACCGTTGCAGATGCCGAGCACGAAACCGCCGCGCGCCGCGTGCGCCCGCGTCGCGTCCATGATGTTGGCGCGGCCGGCGATCGCGCCGGTGCGCAGATAGTCGCCATAGGAGAAGCCGCCCGGCAGCACGACGAGGTCGGTGCCGGCCGGCAGCGCGGTTTCGGCGTGCCAGACCGGCGTCACGGTCGCGCCGGCCTGGCGCAGCGCCCTGGCGACGTCGCCCTCGCGATTGGAGCCGGGAAAGGTGATGACAGCGGCTTTCATCGCGTCAGCCCTCGATTTCGACGCGATAATTCTCGATCACGGTGTTGGCCAGCAACTTCTCGCAGGCCGTTTTCAAGGCAGCTTCTGCTGCCGCCGTGTCGGAGCCAGAAAGCGCGATGTCGAACACCTTGCCCTGCCGCACCGAATCGACGCCGGCGATGCCGAGCGATCTAAGCGCGCCCTCGATCGCCTTGCCCTGCGGATCGAGCACGCCTGTCTTCAGGGTCACGGTGACGCGGGCTTTCATGGGGCTCTCCAAGCTGATGGCGCGTGGCTTAGCGACGAATCGCGCCCGGCTCAACCTCTTGTAGTTTCGTGCCTGAGCGAATCAGCGGCTGCGCCAGGTGGCGATGGCCTGGCTGCGCGCCTTGTCCGCCTCGGAAGCGACGGCGAGCGCCACCACGAGGCGCTCGTCCTGTCGCGCGAACAGGATCGCGGTCGCGGCGCGCTTCCCGGTCACGTCGGCGCTGATCTCGATCAGCAGGCCGCTGGCGTCGCCGTCCGCAAAGCGCTCAACCGTCGTCGTCGTCTTCGGGCGCGGTGCGGGCTTGGTTTTCGCTTTCGTGGCAGGTGCCGCCGCGGGCTTTGAAAATTCGCGCGCGAGGCGGGCCGGGTCGCCGGCAAGCTGGCGCTCCAGCGCTTCGGCCTCGCGGCCTTCCAGCGTCAGGAGGGCGGCGAAGCCCTGCTGCGCGCAGGTCGCGCGCGGGCAGAACGACATGGCCTCGACGGCGAGCCCGTCATTCAGCACCCAGGAGCCGATCGGCAAAGGCTGCCAGCCATCGCTGGCGGCAAGCCCGGCGATGCCGGGGCCGAACTGATTGCTGCAGCCGGACAGCAAAGCGAGGCCGCAGGCCAGCATCCCGACGCGAAAACGGGAGCGCAAGCGCTCCCGCATCATCTCGTTTCGCCGGTCTGTCGTCCGTTTCGCGGGACGAGCGTCGGCGCTGGTCGCACCAGCCAAGTCTACTGCACCAGTCGCGGGCCGGCGGGGCCCGGCTTCTCGTTCTCGCCGAGAATGCCGAGGCGGCGTGCGACTTCGGTATAGGCCTCGATCAGCCCGCCCATGTCGCGGCGGAAGCGGTCCTTGTCGAGTTTGTCCTTCGACTTGATGTCCCAGAGACGGCAGGAATCGGGGCTGATCTCGTCGGCGACGACGATGCGCATCATCTCGCCTTCCCAGAGCCGGCCGCATTCGATCTTGAAGTCGACCAAGCGGATGCCGGCGCCCAGAAACAGGCCCGACAGGAAGTCGTTGACGCGGATCGCCAGCGCCATGATGTCGTCGATCTCCTGCGGCGTCGCCCAGCCGAAGGCGGTGATGTGCTCCTCGGAGACCATCGGGTCGTTGAGCGCATCGTTCTTGTAATAGAACTCGATGATCGAGCGCGGCAGTTGCGTGCCTTCCTCGAGCCCCAGCCGCGTCGCCAGCGAACCGGCGGCGACGTTGCGGACGACGATCTCGAGCGGAATGATCTCAACCTCGCGGATGAGCTGCTCGCGCATGTTCAGCCGGCGGATGAAATGCGTCGGCACGCCGATGTCGTTCAGGTTCGAGAAAATGTGCTCGGAGATGCGGTTGTTGAGAACGCCCTTGCCGTCGATCACTTCATGCTTCTTGGCGTTGAAGGCGGTGGCGTCATCCTTGAAGTGCTGGATCAGCGTTCCGGGCTCAGGTCCTTCATAGAGGACCTTCGCCTTGCCTTCGTAGATGCGACGGCGGCGATTCATGGGGATATACCGTGGCTTGAGGAAATCCAAAAGATCGGCCTTTCTCTGGACGCGGTCGCCCGCGGCGGGATCGGGGCCCCTGGTCGGCCGGTTTCCTGCGGTCTCTGGTCGAGGCGTCCGGCGCGAACCGAATCAGCCTAGACCGCAGCGCCGGCCGGCTCAATGCGATGACGGCCGGGGGGCCGCCTGCGCGCCCGCTATATGGCCCTTCTGCACTGCAAACGCAACAAATCCGCATTTCGCGCACGCCGCGCGCCCTCCCGGCGCGCTCTCCCTAAGGTCAGCGGAAATCCCAGATCACTCTGGCCGTGCGGCCCGGCTCATCTTATATGGCGGGGGTCGATGCCGATTTCCCGAGACGCCCGCATCAGGGCTGGCCCGCAAGAGGACTTGAACCGCATGTCGAACTTCGATCAGCGCAAGGATGCCTTCGAGAGCAAGTTCGCCCTGGACGAGGAGCTCCGCTTCAAGGCGACGGCGCGCCGCAACAAGCTGCTCGGGCTCTGGGCGGCCGAGAAGCTCGGCAAGACGGGCCCGGACGCCGACGCCTACGCCAAGGCGGTGGTGGTCGCCGATTTCGAGGAGGCCGGCGACGACGACGTGCTGCGCAAGGTCAGTGGCGATTTCGCGTCGGGCGGCGTCACGGTCGGAGACGACGAGATCCGCCGGGTGATGGGCGAATTGCTGGTCAGGGCGGCCGAGGAGATCCAGGCCGGGCGCTGAGCGCGCGGCTTCCGGATGCCATGACCCTCGCCGTCAGACGCAGGGCCACTTTGTAACGGGCGCATGGGCGCCCGTTTGCATTTCCGGGCCGCAGCGGTTCAAGTTTCGCGCCCCACCATGCTCAAGAGAGTGGGCCGAAACCGGAAGAACGCGCCATGGCCACCCCTGCGATCGGCAAGCCGACGATCCTGTCCTCCCTCGCCGACCGTCTCGCCAAGGGCGACACCATCCTGTCCGCCTGGCTCGGCATCGACGATCCCAGCATCGCCGGCATCATCGCTCAGGAAGGCTTCGACGCCGTCACGCTCGACATGCAGCACGGGCCGATCACGCTCGGTTCCGTGATCCGGGCGATCCCCCTGATCAACGCGGCCGGCAAGCCGGCGCTGGCGCGCATTCCGGTCGGCGAGTTCCAGAACGTCTCGCGGCTGTTCGATGCCGGTGTCTCGGGGGTGATCGCGCCGATGATCAACACCATGGCCGATGCGAAGGCCTTCGCCGCCTATTCCAAATATCCGCCGATGGGCGAGCGGAGCTGGGGCGCCTATGGCGGCTTGGGCGCGTCGGGGCTCGACCAGAACGGCTATCTCAAGGAGGCCAACCGCTTCTCGATGAGTTTTGCCATGATCGAGACGCGCGAGGCGATGGCGATCCTCGACGACATCCTGGCGCTGAACGGCATCGACGCGGTCTTCATCGGCCCGTCGGATCTGTCGATCGCGCTGTCTGGCGGCGCGCGGGTCGATGCCCTGTCGAAAGAGGTCGACGAGGCGATCGCCCATATCATCGCGCGTGCCTCGGCCGCCAAGAAGCCGGTCGCGATCTACGCCCAGTCGGCCGAGCGGGCGAAGGCCTTTGTCGCGATGGGCGCAAAACTCGTCACCGTGATGAGCGACACGGCCTTCCTGCGCACGGCCTCGCAGACGGCGCTGAAGATCGTCAGGGGGTGACCCCCTCGCGGGCTTTCAGCGTGGCATAATAGGCCCAGAGCAGGCGGGCGGCGACGCCGCGCCAGGGCCGCCAGGCCTCGGCCATCGTGGTGAGTTCGGCGGCTTTCGGCCGGCCCGGCAGCCCGAAGGCGACGCGGGCGGCCTCCTGGATGGCGAGGTCGCCCGCCGCAAAGCCGTCGCGATGGCCGAGGCAGAAGAGCAGGTAGATGTCGGCCGTCCAGGGGCCGATGCCGCTGACGGCTGTCATGTGCGCGTGGACGAATTCCGGAGAGGCGCCCTCCAGTGTCGCGAGGTCGAGCTGGCCCGTGTCGATAGCGGCCGCAACGGCGCGCAACGTGCGCTGCTTGGGCCGCGACAGCCCCGATAGCCGCATTTCGTCGTCTGTCGCCGCCAGAATGCGTTCGGGCGTCAGCGGCGCGAGCACGCTTTCGACGCGGGCCAAGACCGCCCGGGCGCTCGCGACCGAAAGCTGCTGCCCGACGACGATGCCGACCAGCGCCTCGAAGCCGGCTGCGCGGCGGCGCAGCGGCGGCAGACCGGTCCGTGCGATGATCGTGCGCCATTCCGGCTGGAGGGCGGCCAGCGCCGCCATGCCTTGCTCCAGATCGGCGTCGCAGGCGATGATCGTCATGGTCTCGCGTCTATCGGTTGTCCTCGCGCCGAAGCGTGGCAGGATCGCGCGCAGGTTCTCCTTGCCGTCGGCGTCGCAGACCATAGACAGGGGCGATGACGAAATCCTCCTCCGAACCGGCACGGCCGGTCCTGCGTTTTGCGCCCAGCCCGAACGGTCGGCTGCATCTCGGCCATGCGCTCTCGGCACTGACGAATCAGGCTCTGGCGCGGCGATTCGGCGGCAAGCTGCTGCTGCGGATCGAGGATATCGACCCGACACGCTGCCGGCCGGAGTTCGAACAGGCGATCCATGATGATCTCGCCTGGCTCGGCATCGTCTTCGACGGCGCGGCCCGGCGGCAATCCGACCATCTTTCAGACTATGCAGAGGCGCTCGGCAATCTGCAGGGGAGGGGGCTGGTCTATCCCTGTTTCTGCTCGCGCAGCGAGGTCAAACGGGCGACGGCGACGCGCCGGGCGGAGGCCGGCGGCGAGTGGCCGGTCGATCCCGACAATGCGCCGCTCTATCCGGGAACCTGCCGGGCGCTCGAGCCTGACGGGGTGGCGCGGCGTGTGGTGGCGGGCGCGCCGCATGTCCTGCGGCTGGCGATGGACCGGGCGATCGAGGCGGTCGGCGCGCCGGCGGTTTACGTAATCTTCGACGCGGGGGGCGCAACCACGGTTGTCACGGCCGACCCTGCCCGCTGGGGCGACGTTGTGCTGGCGCGCAAGGACACGCCCACGAGCTATCACCTCTCCGTTGTGGTCGATGATGCCTTACAGGGCGTGACCCATGTCGTGCGCGGGCGCGATCTCGAGGCCGCGACCGACATCCATGTAGTGCTGCAGAGGCTGCTCGGGTTGGCCACGCCGCTCTACCATTTCCATCCTCTGCTGCTGGACGAAGGCGGCGACAAGCTCGCCAAGAGCCGGGGCTCGGAGAGCCTTGCGGATTTGCGCGCGAAAGGCGTGACGGCTGGCGAGATCAGGATACGGCTCGGTTTCGGCTGATTTGCGTCACACGCCGAGCCAGGTCAGCCAGGCCGCCGTGGTGAAGAGCGACAGCGTGGTCGAGAGCGCGATCGCGCTGGAGGCGTCCGCCACGCCCTGCCGGTAGCGCTCGGCGAAGAGATAGGCGTTGATTCCGCAGGGGCACGCGGCGAAGAGCACCGCGACGCCCGACCAGTGCGCCGGCATCGAAAAGACTTTCGTCGCAAGCACATAGACGATCAGCGGATGCAGGCCGAGCTTCAGGCCACTCAACACCGCCGGCAGGCCGATGCCCGACTTGACGCCATAGCGGCGCATGGCGATGCCGAGGCTGATCAAGGCGCAGGGCACGGCGGCGCCGGCCAGCAGATCGACGATCGTCCAGAGCGGCGTTGGGATCAGCCCGACGATCGGGCGCGCCATCAAGCCGAGCAGGATGCCGATGATGATGGGATGGGTGAAGAGGCGTTTCACCAGCATGCCGAACGAGGCGGAGCGGCCCTCGGCCAGAATTGTCGCGGCCGTCATCGTGACCGGCAGATGGACCGCGAGCAGCAGGCCGAGCGGCACCGCGCCGGCCTCGCCATAGGCCTTCAGGATCATCGGGATGCCGACGAAGACGGTGTTGGACTGCGCGGCGGCGAAGCCCGAGACCACGAGTTCCGGCCCCGAGCGGGCGAAAACCCGGCGCGCGATCAGCATCGCCAGCGCCCAGACGATCGTCAGGCCGGCGAAATAGGCGATCCAGTAGCCCCAGGGTTGGACGGCCGGGATGTTGGCGGTCGCCAGCGTCTTGAACAGGAGGCAGGGTACCGCCAGCACGAAAACGAAGTCCGAGAGACCCTCGCCGGTGGTCTCGCGGACGATCTTGAGCCAGCGTGCGGCATAGCCGAGCGCGATCAGGCCGAAGACGGGCAGGACGACGAGGAGCGAGGCGAGCATGGCCGGGTGCCGCTGGCGGGATGAGAAAGGCTCCATCCGGTGCGCCGAAGCAGGGGCGCGAGTCAAGCGTCAGGCGCGGCTCAAACCGTCACCTCGCGGCTTGCCATGCGCTCAGCGCAGTTGCGCGACCGTGCCGCCGGCGCGCTGGATCAGGCTCTGGATCTCCTCGCGCTGGCGCTTGAACTCGACCAGCGTGCGGCCGTCGAGCTCGCGGCCGCGCGGCACGCGGATTTTCATCGGATTGACGAAATTGCCGTTGACCAGCACCTCGTAATGCAGATGCGGGCCGGTAGAGAGCCCGGTATTGCCGAGATAGCCGATGACCTGTCCCTGCCGCACCTTGACGCCCGGCGCGATGCCCTTGGCGAAGGCCGACTGGTGCGAATAGGCGGTGACGTAGCCGTTGGCGTGCTGCAGCTCGATGCGGCGGCCATAGCCCGAATCCCATTCGGCCTTGATCACCGTGCCGTTGCCGGCCGCCAGGATCGGCGTGCCGATGCGGTTTGCCCAGTCGACGCCCGTATGCATCTTCGAATAGCGCATGATCGGGTGGTAGCGCATGCCGAAGCCCGAGCGCATCTCGCCATCAGCGATCGGCTTGCGCAGCAGGAACTTCTTCAGCGATTTGCCCTCGTCGTCGAAATACTCGATCAGCCCGTCCTCGGGCGCCTGGTAGCGGAAAACGCGCCGGGTCTCGCCGCCGATGGTCAGGGAAGCTGACAGGATCTCGCCGCGCTCGCCTTCGTCGTCCTCGGTGAAGATCACCTCGAGATTGTCGCTGGGGCGGACGCGCTGCTGGAAATCGAGATCGTAGGAAAAGATCCTGACGAGTTCGTCGATCATCGGGCGCGGCAACTCGTGGCGCAGGCCGGTCTCGTAAAGGCTCTCATAGAGGCGCGCACCGCCCGCGCCTTCGTCATCCTCGTCATCCTCGTCGTCGGCGGCCTTGCGCTGCGGACGCTGCGGCCCGACCACCTCCTGCCTCGGCAGCGTGACCGGGACGAAGACGCCCTTGTCGTTGATGGCGATCGTGCCGTCGGGCTGGCCGGCGGCCAAAAGCGACACGCGCACGATCTGGCGCGGATCGCCGGGCCTCGGGCCCGGCGCGTAGAGCGCCTGCAGCACCTGTCCGTCCGGCAGCGGGCCGGTCCGGACCTTGCCGCCGAAGGCCTGGATCATGGCGCGGATCATTTCGGGGCTCGCGCCGGCGGCACGCA
>LSIB01000190.1:0-37500 GCA_001556025.1 Rhizobiales bacterium CCH3-A5 | reverse complement strand
CGATCGTGTCGGCCGATTCGCCCTATACGCAGATCGCGGACGTCACCGCACCCTTCGTCTATGCCCGGATCATGGGAACGAAGGATGCCGAACCGAACGGCTACTCGGACTCAGCGCTCGACATGTGGGCGCAGCGCGCCCGCGACTGGGCTGCCGGAGCCGACGCCGGGGGGCTGGAGCTGGTGACAACAGAGGCGCCGGCAAAGACGCCGCGCGAGGTGTTTCTCTATGTCATCAGCGGCGACAAGGTCCGCAATCCGGCCGCCGCGATGGCGCTGATCGATCGCGTCTCGGCCTGACGCGGGCCGCCTCAATTCGGATCCTGGCAGAGATCGGCCCATTCCGCGCCGGTCAGCAGCGCCATCCGCTCGGGGGTGATGCGGAGCGCGCTCGTCGTCGAGCCCGCGGCGGGCACGACTTCGTCGAATTTACGCAGGCCGATGTCGCAATAGACCGGGAGAGGCGTCGTCAGTCCGAAGGGGCACACGCCCCCGACCGGATGGCCGGTGACCGCCTCGACTTCCGCTGCATCGAGCATGCGCGGCTTGCCGCCGAGCGCGTTCTTGACCTTGCGGTTGTCGAGGCGGGCATCGCCGCGCGTCACCACCAGCACGACGCGCTCGCCGACGCGCAGCGACAGGGTTTTCGCGATCTGGGCGGGCTCGACGTCATGGGCCGCCGCAGCCTGTGCCACGGTCGCGCTGCTGACATCGGTCTCGATGATGGCGATGTCGGGCGCGCGCTCGGCGAGAAAGGCGCGGACGCTGGCGAGGCTCACGCGTTTCGTCTCCCGAACGACCAGCGCAGCAGCAGCGCGGCGGCCGCAGGAACACCGAACACCAGGAGAAAGATCGGCCATTCCTCCGTGGCGCCATAGCCGGCGCGGTTGATGCCGACCCAGAGATTGACCAGCGCGGCGCAAAACCAGATCGGGATGAACAGCTTCGTGGCGAAGGCGATCGGCCGCGAGCCCGATGCGACGAGACGGGGCGACAGGACGAGCAGAAGCCCCAGAAGAGCAAAGCCCGCGCCGATGACCTTGAGCGTGTGCATGGTTCTCCCTAGCGCGCCTTCGGTTCGGCCGATACCGGCAAAAACGAATCATCTGCGCCGTGCTCAGCCTCCGTGTCCGGCCGACGATCGCATCATGATTACCGCAGCTTAACCCTTCCCGGTCACAATGGAACGAAGACCGCGCCCGGCCGGGCGCGCAAGGATGCTGGCGAAAGTTCCCGGGCAGATGGCCGTCCTGCGCAGAATCTCGACCCAGATCCTCGTCGCTTTCCTGCTTCTGGCATTTTCCGCTGCGCTGGCGCTCGGGTTCGGCGCACGCACGCTGGGGCGCTATGCGGCGATGACTGACGACATGCAGGCGGCCTCGCGCCGGGCGCTGGTGGCGGAGCGGATCAACGGCACCGTCAACGCCGCCGTGATGGAATCGCGCGGCATCTATATGAGCCGCGATAGCACCGACGCCGAGCGCTTCGCCGTTCCGCTGATGACGAATCTCGCCGAGATCGAGCGCCTGCTCGCCGAATGGCGACATGTGGCCGCTCCGGGAGGAGCGCAGGCCTTCCATGACGTGACGCTTCAGGTCGAGGCTTTCCTGCGCTTCCGCACCGAACTCGTCGCCCGGGCGCGCCGGGAGGGCCCGGCCTCGGCCGACGCGTTCGGCAACAACGAGGACAACCGCGCCAACCGGCAGGCCCTCAACGCAGCGCTCAAACGCGTCGCCGAAGTCAATGCTCGGGACAGCGCGACGATCGATGCGGGACTCGACGTGCTCCAGCATCACAGCATGCGCCTGCAGGTCGCGGGTTGTCTGCTGGCGCTGATGCTCGGCCTGGCGCTGGCAATCCTGATGGTGAACCGCCGCGTGGTCACGCCGCTGCGCCAGCTCTCGGGCTCGATGCTCGCGCTCGCCGCCAGCAGGCCTGTCGACGAGGTGCCGTCGGCCGGGCGTTCAGACGAGATCGGCGACATGGCGCGCGCGGTTCTCGTGTTTCGCGACAATGCCCGGGCGCGCGAGGCGCTGGAGCAGGAGGCGCGCGCGAGCGAAGGCGCGACGATGCGACGGCAGGCCCGGCTCGAGCGGCTGATCGTCGATTTCGACGCGCGGATCGAATCGGTGCTGGAAACCGTGCGCTCCAGCGCCGGCGCCATGGAAGAGACCGCGCGCAACCTCGACCGGATGGCCGGCGCCGCGAGCAGCCGGGCCGGGCAGGCGCGCGGCGCCTCGCTCGAGGCGTCCGGCAATGTCACCGCCGTCGCCGCAGCCTCGGAGGAATTGTCGGAATCGATCGCCGAGATCGCCGACCGTGTCGGCAAGGCCAATGCGGTCGTCAGCGCTGCGGCGCGCGAGGCGAGCGGCGCGAGCGTCAATGTCGCCAATCTCGCCGAGGCCGCCGGGAACATCGGCAAGATTGTCGATCTGATCCGCGACATCGCGGCGCAGACCAACCTGCTCGCGCTCAACGCGACGATCGAGGCGGCGCGCGCCGGCGAGACCGGGCGCGGTTTCTCGGTGGTGGCCGGTGAGGTCAAGCTGTTGGCGAGCCGCACCGCGCAGGCGACCAACGACATCGCCGGCCAGATCGCCGCCTTCGACCGCGAAGCCAACGGCGCGGTCGGCGCGATGGCACAGATCGCCGCCGTGATGAACGAGGTTGCGCAGCATACGGTCGCGATCGCGGGCGCGACCGCGCAGCAGATGATGGCGACCTCGGAAATCGCGCGCAACGCCCAGGCGACCGCATCAGGCACGGCAAGCGTCGCGCGTCAGATGGAGGACGTCACGGCGGCCTCCGAGGCCACGATGAGTTCGGCGAGCCAGGTTCTGGCGACCGCCGAAGGCCTCGCCCGTGAGGCCCATGCACTGCGCGGCGCGATGGCGACCTTTTTCAGCGAAGTGAAAGCGGCCTGATCTCGGCACGGCGCGGCCTCGCCCGGTCCTCGTGCCGATGCCTGCGATACGCCCGTGCTTGTGACTGGCATGTGATCGCATCCTCGCGCCCGATGCGACCGTCTGAACGCGACGGGAGCTGGGAATGCGGTGGATTCTCTCTGGATTGGCGGTGCTGCTGGCGGGACAGGCGGCGGCTCAGGATGCCGCGCCGGACCGGGCGCGGCGTGCAGGGACGCGCGACACGGCGGCGCAATCGCGCGCGGCCGAACCGAAACCCGGCCCGGCCAAAGCGCGTGTGCAGGACCAGCCTGTCACCCCCGCCACCGACTATATTCCCTATGACCGCCGCACGGGCGGCATGTAGCCGCCCGGTGGCTGCGGAGGCGTCCCGAATACGCTAAAGCTCCCGCACAGCCGGGGACGCGCTTGCCGTGAACAATCGCCAGATCGAGGTTTTCGCGGCGGTGATGAAGGCCGGGACGATTTCGCGCGCGGCGGAGCTGCTTGGGGTGGCGCAGCCGGGCGTGAGCCGGACCATCGCCGAACTGGAGCGGTCGGTCGGCTTTGCGCTGTTCGATCGCATCCGCAACCGCATCGTGCCGACGCCGGAGGGCAGATTGCTCTTCCGCGAAATCGAGGCCTCGTTTCGCGGCATGGACACGCTGCGGGCGATGGCGGCGCGCATCCGCGACCAGGGCGCCGGCCAGTTGCGCATCGGCTCGCTCTCGGCGCTGGGCTCCTCGCTCGTGCCGCGCGCGATCAGGCGCTTCCGCGAGCTCAAGCCCGAGATCGGCGTGACGCTGATGGTGCTGCCCTCGCGCGACGTGCGCGACGGCGTCGCCGCGGGTATTTTCGACGTAGGGCTCGCCGCCGACGAGATAGACGTCACCGGCGTGCTGCACCAGCCCTTCGTCCAGCCGCGCGTGCTCTGCGCCATGCCGCTCGGGCACCGTCTGTGCGAGCGCGAGGCGATCGGCCCGCATGATCTCGATGGCGAGGCCTTCGTGGCCTATGTGCCGGAGGATCGCGCCCGCCAGCGGCTCGATCTGATCTTCGCCGAGGCCGGCGTGCGGCCTCGTATCGTCGTCGAGACGATCTATGCAGCGACCGTCTGCGCGCTGGTGGCGGAAGGTGTCGGCGTCGGGCTGGTCAGCCCCTATGCGGTCGCGGGGGCCGACCCGACCCGGCTGGTCCTGCGGCCCTTTTCCCCGGCGGTCCACAGCAAGAGCCTGCTGATTCTGCCGCTGGACCGACCGAAATCGCAGTTGGTGCGCGATTTTATCGATTGCCTGATGGCGTCGCGCTGAGCACAGGTTATAACAAGGGCGCATCGACCCATAACCTGAAGATTATCGTCAGCGCCGCGCGCCGATCTATCGTGGCGAAAGCTTCGCGAGGCCGCCATGCACGATTCCACCCGCTGCGTTCATCACCCTGCCGTCTCCGAGGAGGGCTATGCCTCCCTCGCGGTGCCGACGCATCGCGCCTCGACCATCGTCTACAAGGACGCGGCGAGCTTCTCGGCTCGGAAGCACCGCGGCTTCGACGGCTATACCTATGGCCTGCACGGCACGCCGACCACGCGCACGCTGGAGGCGCAGTTGACGGCGCTGCATGGCGGCGCGCGCACCGTGCTCGTGCCCTCGGGACAGGCGGCGGTCACGATCGTGATGCTGTCCGTGCTGATGCCGGGCGACAAGGTGCTGATCCCGGACCATGTCTATCCGCCGGTCAGGAGTTTTTGCGCCGATTATCTCAGGCCGCGCGGCATCGGCTACGTCGTCTACGACCCGCTGATCGGAGCCGGCATCGCCGGATTGATCGACGCCGCGACGAAGCTGGTCTGGGTCGAGTCGCCGGGCTCGGGCACCATGGAGGTGCAGGACGCGCCGGCGATCATCGCGGCGGCCAAGGCGAAGGGCGTGCTCGTCGGCTGCGACAACACCTGGGCGACCCCGCTGATCTTCAAGCCGCTGGCGCATGGGGCCGATTTCGCCTGCGAGGCGCTGACCAAATATGTCGGCGGGCACTCCGACCTCCTGCTTGGGTCTGTCACGGTCTCCGATCTCGGCCTGCGGCAGAAGATGAAGGAAACACTGCGCGGCTTCGGCATCGGCGTCTCACCCGACGAGTGCCAGCTCGCCTTGCGCGGCATCGAGACCATGGCTTTGCGCGTCGCGCATATGGGCGCCATTTCGGAGGATTTCGCCCGGCGGCTGACGCATTCGCCGGCCGTCGAGACCGTCCTGCACCCGGCGCTTCCCTCCTGCCCCGGCCATGATGTCTGGCGGCGCGACATGGGCCGCTCCTCGGGCGTGTTCAGCCTGGTGCTCAAGCCTGTCGCCGAGGCGGAGCTCGAGGCGGCGCTCAGCGCGCTGACGGTCTTTGCGATCGGGGCGTCGTGGGGCGGCACGCGCAGCCTGATCGCGCCGATGGCGATCGGCGGCGACCGCAGCATCGTGCCCTGGACGCCCAAGGGCCCGGTGCTGCGCATCAGTATCGGGCTGGAAGACGCCGACGATCTCTGGAGCGATCTCGACGCGATGCTTCGGGTGCTCGAACCCAGACTGACGGCCAAGGTCGCCTGAACAAGCCCGATGTGACGACGAAACCAACGCGACGGGCCAGCGCCTGCCGCGCCGGGAGAACTGTGCCTGCCGAGACCGCAACAAAGACAGGGGATGACCATGACACGATTGATGCTGGCGCTGGCCGCGACAATGGCGCTCGCGACGCCCGCCATGGCGCAGGGCAGCGGAACGCTCGGCAAGATCAGGGAGCGCGGCCATGTCATCTGCGGCACGAGCCCCGGCGTCGCCGGCTTCTCGATCCAGGACGCGACCGGGCGATGGAACGGCTTCGACATCGACATCTGCCGGGCTCTCGCCGTGGCGGTGTTCGACGATCAGGACAAGGCCAAGTTCGTCTCGCTGACCTCGAAGGACCGGCTTATCGCCCTGCAGGCCGGCGAGATCGACGTTCTGCCGCGGACCACGACCTGGACGCTCTCGCGCAATCTGGGGCAGGGCGTCACCTTCACCGCCGTGAATTACTATGACGGGCAGGGCTTCATGGTGGCGAAGAAGCTCGGCGTCGACAGCGCGGCCAAGCTCGGCGGCGCCTCGATCTGCGTCGCGCAGGGCACGACGAGCGAACTCAACATGGCCGACTATTTCCGCAAGCTTGGCCTGACATACGAGCCCGCCGCTTTCGGCACCTCCGAGGAGGCGCTGAAAGCCTATGAAGCGGGCCGCTGCGACGCCTATACGACCGACATCTCGGCGCTCTCGGCGGTGAAGCTCAAGCTCGCCGACCCCGATGGACACGCCATCCTGCCGGAGGTGATCTCGAAGGAGCCGCTCGGCCCCTGGGTCCGCACCGGCGACGAGGCCTGGTTCAACCTGGTGCGCTGGACGGTGCTGGCACTGATCAACGCCGAGGAACTCGGCGTGAACAAAGCCAACATCGCGGAGATGGCGAAATCGGCCAATCCCGAGATCAGGCGCTTTCTCGGCCAGGACGGCAAGTTCGGCGAGGCGATGGGGCTGAGCAATGACTGGGTCGTCCGCATCATCCGCACGGTCGGCAATTACGGCGAGAGCTTCGAGCGCCATCTCGGCCAGCAGTCGCGGCTGAAGCTGGCGCGCGGCCCCAATGCGCTCTGGACCAGCGGCGGTCTGCAATACAGCCCGCCCTTCCGCTAAAACCGGCGCGGGCGCGGCGTTCACCACGCGCCGCGCCCACCATGCATTGGGTTCCTGTCCGCCATGGCGGGCGCGCCTCTTGCATTGCAGCAAACAAGGCGCATCTCTCATAGCGTCAGGGAAGACACGCCTCCGGTCGGCAGCGCATCTACGCGCTTTGACAGGAGAGAACATTGGCTAGCTCGAAAAAGCCCGGTTCGGCCGCGGCCCGCGGCGAAATCCGGCGGCTCTGGCCCACGGAACGCGACCTCTTCACCGCGCATCTGCTGCGCCTCGATGCGCAGACACGACGCGAGCGCTTCGGTACCGCGGTGAATGACGAGTTTCTGATCAACTATGCTGCCACCACCTTCGGCGTCGGCGGGCTGGTCTATGCCTATGTCGAGGCCGGCGAAGTCCGCGCCGCGGGGGAACTGCGCGGGCTCGACGACATCGTCGCGCAGACCGGTGAGGCTGCCTTCAGCGTCGAGCGCGACTGGCGCCGGCGGGGTCTCGGCGAGGCCTTGTTCAGCCGGCTGATCACCGCCGGGCGCAATCGCGGCATCCGCACGCTCTACATGACCTGCCTGCCCGAGAACGCTGCGATGCGGCGACTGGCGCGCAAGTTCGAGGCCGATCTGGTCGGCGGCTACAACGATGTCGAGGGCTCGCTCGCGACCGGCGGACCGACGCCCTTCACCATCCTCGACGAGGCCTTCGACAACGCCCGCAGCTTCGCCACGATCGCGCTGTCGCTGCAGCGCAAATTCTGGCGGCCGGCCTTGTTCGGTCGGGCGCTGAGGCGCTCGGCATAGGCGAACTTGCGCCTATCGGTTGAGCGTCAGCGCCGCGCCCGACTTCGTCACCGCGCCGCTGAGCGAGCCGCCGCTGTCCGCGCGCAGACGCGCGACCACCGTGCCGCCCTGCTGGTAGAGGTAGACCTCGCCATTGCGGTAGTCCCATGCGTTGACGGTCTGCAGGTCACGGTTCGTGCAGCCGGACGCGCTGGCGCGGTAAAGGTCGAGCGTCGAGGCGCTGGAGAGCTGGACGCGGCAGGAGCCACCGGTGGCCTCCCGCGCGGTCCAGCCGCCGACGACCCCGTCGCGGGACTGGACCGGCGCGCGCGCCTGCCCGCCGCCGAGCGTCTGGATGTCGCCGCCGCCGCGCAATGTCGGCGGCTGCGTCGGTGCGGCCGGTGGAGGAGGAGACTGCGGCGCGCCGGCGCCGGGGTCGAAGAACGGGTCCTGAGGCGGCGGCAGCGCCCCCTGCCCTGACGGAGCGCTCGCGACCGGATAGCCGCCGGGCGGCGGCAGCGGCTCGGATATGACGGGAGCCGAGGTGATCGGCGGGGCCGATTGCAGCGGCGGCTGGCTGTAGCCAGCTCCACCATAGGCCTGTCCGCCTGGCGCCGGCCCGACGAAACGCTGCGAGCCGGCACAGGCGGCGAGCCCCAGCAGCGGCAGCAGGCTGGCGGCCCTGAGGAGGGTGCGGGCGGTCATCGTCATGCCAGGCTCGTCTCGATCATCTTCGGTTGCTTGAGGGCCAGACTGCGGCGGGCGAACTGAACCTGAGATGAGCAGTGTGCCCCCGATTCCCTGCATAGCCCAGCCTGTCGGGCTTGCGAACCCGCAACGACCGATCTGGTTCCCGATCGGCGCGGCAGGCATAGTCGCCGGCGACAGCCTGCGATCCGGAGATGCCGATGAAACCGCTCAGCCCCGCCACGATCCGCCCGCCCTTCGCGCGCTACAGCCACGGTGTCGAGGTGCAGGCTGGGCATCGGCTCGTCTTTTGCTCCGGCCAGCTCGGCGTGACGGCGGAGGGCACGATTCCCGAGGACGCGAGGACGCAGGCCGATCTCTGCTTTTCCAACATCGCGGCAATCCTTGCCGAGGCGGGCATGACGCTTGCCGACATCGTCCGCATCAACGCCTATGTCACCGACCGCGCCCATATGAAGGGCTATATGGAGTCGCGCGACGCCCATGTCGGCACGCCGCCGCCGGCCTCGACGCTGATGATCGTCGCAGGCTTCACGCTGCCGGAGTTCAAGGTCGAGATCGAGGTGGTCGCGGCCGCGCCCGAGAAACGCAAGAAGGCTGCGCGGGTCAGCGCCGACAGGTTCTGAGGAGGGAGGCTCAGCCCTCCGCCCGCCAGGGGTAGCTCCAGGTCTCGGTCAGCGCCTTGTCGCCAGCCTTCAGGAAGGCGCGCATCTCGGCGAGCTGGCCGGGCTCGACGAGGATGTCGATGAAGGCGCGGAAGCCTTGCGTCTTGGGGTTGGGCACAATGAAGGCGCGGTCGATCCGGCCATAGGCGATCGAGGGCACGATCTCGACCCTGTCGGGCTGGCGCAGATGGTATTCGAGATCGCCGCCGGCGAAATCGACGATGAAACGTCGCGCGCCAGGCGTCACCGGCTCGCCCGAGCCCAGCGCCTTGGGCCGGGCCTGATAGGTGTTGATGATGCGCCCGCCCGGATGCAGGTCGCTGGAATCGAGCATCGCCGTCAGCTTGTAACCGAAGGAGAATTCGCGGCCGGGCTCCAGCGGCGTCTTCGGAGCCCAAAGCGCGACGACATTGTCGTTGGTCTCGTCCGTGGTCGGCAGTTCGATCAGCTCGACGCAGCCCTCGCCCCAGTCCCCCTGCGGCTCGATCCAGTAGGACGGGCGCAATTCGTAGCTCAGGTCGAGATCCTGGTAATGCTCGAAGACGCGGTCGCGCTGCATCAGCCCGAAACCCCGGACATTGCGCTCGACGAAAGAGGAGTTGGCTTGCTGGCGTGGATTGCGCAGGGGTCGCCAGATCCATTCGCCGGTGCCCGAATGGATCATCAGTCCATCGGAATCATGCAGCTCTGTGCGGAAATCATCGTGGAAGCGGCGGTCGTTCTCGCCCGTGAAGAACATCGAGGTCAGTGGCGCGAGGCCGAGCTTGTCGATGGCCTTGCGCGGGAACAGGGTCGCGTGGACATCGACCACGCTGTCGACATCCGGGTAGATATGGAAACGGTAGGCCCCCGTGACCGAGGCCGAATCGAGCAGGGCATGGACCGTGATGCGCTCGGCATTGGCGCCCGGCGCCTCGACCCAGAACTCCCTGAACATCGGGAACTCCTCGCCGCCCGGCACGCCCGCGCCGATCGAAAGCCCCCGCGCCGACAGCCCGTAGCGCTGCTCGCGGCCGAGCACGCGGAAATAGCTCGCGCCGATGAAGGAGATCAGCTCGTCGAAGACGCGCGGATCGTTCAGCGGATAATGCAGCCGGAAACCCGCGAAACCGAGATTGACCGGCAGGGGCTTGTCGAAGCGGACGCGGCCGTAATCGAACAGCCCGGCGGAGTAGGGCACCGGCGTCGCCACCCCGTCGCGCACCACGTTCACGACCACGGGCCGGGTGAACAGGAAGCCGGGGTGGAACATCTGCATCCGGAAGCCCGTGCCCGACTGCGCGAGAAGCGCCCTGTCGGGCCGGAAGCGGATGTCGCGCCAGGCGTCGAAATCGAGCCGCGACAGCGGCTCGGGCAGGACCGGGCCCGGATCATGCGGCACGGAGGCGATCTCGCGGGCGCGAGCGACGACCTGCTCGAAGCCGAAACGCGGCTGCGGTGGAGCCACGGGGGCCGGCTGCGGCTCAGGCTGCTGCGCAAGCAGGGCCGAGGGCGCGACGGAGGCGGCGAGCAAGGTCGAGAGGCCGGAGAGGACGGAACGGCGATGGGGGGCGAGCATATGGTTGTTCGATCTTCAGGACAGAGGGTCGAATGCGGACGCATCAAAGATGCGCAAGTCGAGATGAAGCGCCATTAGGTCGAAATCACGGTCGCGGTGCAGCAGCTCATATCGCCGCTCGATACAGAATGTCGCGATCAGAAGATCAATGGTTTTGCGCGGGGTGATCCCGGCGCTTCTGAGCCTGCGCGAATGGCGTGCCGCTGCGACGGCGAGTTTCGGATCGACCATGCGCTGGAGCGGGAACCTCCGCAGCCACGTTTCGAGCGTCCTGGCATGCCGCTCGTCGCGTGTGCCGCGCAAGAGCTCGAACAGCACGAGATCGCCCAGGACGAGGTCCGGCGATCCGATCAGTCGATCGAGCCGATCGACCTGGACGGATTCGAAGCCGCGGAAATGGTCGATCCAGACGGAGCTATCCGCGACGATCACGTCTCCTGATCCGGCTCGCGATCCGTTCGCATCGCGTCCAAATCGCCCTCCCAACCAATGCCACGCAATGCCTCGAAGGCCTCCCGTTGGCGAGACATCTGAACGGTTCGACGCAGGGCTTCCTCCACCGTCGCACGCTTCGTAGCCTTACCGGTCACTCGCATCGCCGTTTTGAGAAGCTCGTCGTCAATCTCGATATTCGTCCGCATCTCGCATCCGATGTGTCTGACTTCGGCCGACTATACACATGCCGCCCTGAGCGGACAAATCGTCCTGATCCTGCAGAAAACTCTTGAACCTCCGGTCCATCATCCGTATATCCCCGTTACCCAATTCGCACGTGCCTGTGGCCGCGTGCCGATCGGTGGGCATCCGGACAAGAGGCCGGACAGCCGCCAGGAGTTGGAGGACGGATGGAGGGGGATGGATATCCCCTCAAATCACGCCTCCCGGTTCCTCCCAAGGGAACTGTTCTCCGAACAGCGATCGGCAGCCGGAGGCGAAACCGGCGAACCCCGAATCTCCACGGGGGACGCAGCTTAAAGCAACGACGGAACGGGCTTTTTTTGGTCTCGCTGGTCCTCCAAAGACCAGCACCGAAGAGGCTTGTCCTTCATTGCCGGGCGTGCGGGGTTCACCTCCCAATCGACGGTTATCAGAGTCCGGACGTTGCGTTCGGCTGTTCATGGCGTCTCCAACGCGCCTGGGATAGCTGACGTTTCAGCCGGCTTCACGTCGCATCGGCGCCGCTTGCGCCGTAGGGAGTCGCGTCTCATGACCGAGCGCATCCGTGAATTTCTCCGAACCCGCCGCGAGGATGGGCCCTGCGTCGTCATCGACCTCGATGTCGTGCGTGAGAATTATCATGCCTTCTCGCGGGCCCTGCCCGACACGCGCGTCTTCTACGCCGTGAAGGCCAATCCCGCTCCGGAAGTGCTCGGCCTGCTGGCCAAGCTCGGCTCCTGCTTCGACTGCGCCTCGGTCGTCGAGATCGAGCTCGCGCTCGCGGCCGGCGCGACGGCGGACCGCATCTCCTTCGGCAACACGATCAAGAAGGAGCGCGACGTCGTGCGCGCCATGGAGCTCGGCGTGCGCCTCTTCGCCGTCGACTGCACGGCCGAGGTCGACAAGGTCGCCCGTTCGGCGAAGGCCGTCGGCGTGGCCGATGCGCGCATCTTCTGCCGCATCCTCTGCGACGGCGCCGGCGCCGACTGGCCGCTCTCGCGCAAGTTCGGCTGCGTGCCCGACATGGCTGCGGACGTACTCGAGCACGGCCACCGTCAGGGGCTGACCGCCTATGGCATCTCGTTCCATGTCGGCTCGCAGCAGAGCAATGTGAACGCCTGGGATTCCGCTCTGGCCTCGGCCTCGGCGGTGTTCAAGGAGTGCGCCATGCGGGGTCTGTCGCTCTCGATGGTCAATCTCGGCGGCGGCTTCCCGGCCCGCTATCTGCGTCCGATCCCGGGCGTTCCGGCCTATGGCGATGCGATCTTCCAGGCGCTGTCGAAGCATTTCGGCAACCGCCTGCCGGAGACCATCATCGAGCCGGGCCGCGGCATGGTCGGCGAGGCGGGCCTGATCGAGGCCGAGGTCGTCCTGATCTCGAAGAAGGCCGAGGACGATCAGGTGCGCTGGGTCTATCTCGACATCGGCAAGTTCAACGGTCTCGCCGAGACCATGGACGAGGCGATCCGCTATCCGATCCGCACCGCCCGCGACGGCGATGCGACGGTGCCCTGCGTGCTCGCCGGCCCGACCTGCGATTCGGTCGACGTCATGTACGAGAAGATCCCGTACATGCTGCCGTTCTCGCTGGAGATCGGCGACCGGGTGCTGATCGAGGGCACGGGCGCCTATACGACGACCTATTCGGCCGTCGCCTTCAACGGCTTCCCGCCGCTGAGGCAGTACGTCATCTGACGTGAGTTCGAGGGGCTAAACCCGCCCTTCGCGCCAATCGGGTCCGGCGAAGCGCCCTGCCATGATCGGCAGGCCGCCCCAGGATCGGGGCGGAGCGTCCGCGTCTTCCACGAATGGAAGCACGCGGACGTGGCTCCCGCCGGACCCTCTTCCACCCATCCCAATCGATGTGGCCGCGTTCGCGCGGCGCCGGGAAGGTCCGCGTCATCGCGGGCGCTCCGGCCGGAGGTGCGTCATGATCACGATCCGCGAGGAAGTCTCGTCCGACATCCCGGCCCGCGAGGCCCTGCTCGACCGTTGCCTGGGCGAGCGCCGCACCGCCAAGTCGAGCGAGCGCCTGCGCGAGGGCCGCCTGCCGGCCGCCGGCCTTGCGCTGACCGCAGAACGCGACGGCGTCGTCGTGGCGACCGTGCGGCTCTGGCATGTCGAGGCCGCCGGCGTTCCCGCGCTGCTGCTCGGCCCGCTTGCGGTCGCCCCCGAATTGCAGGGCGAAGGGCTGGGCAAGGCGATGATGCGCGAGGCGCTCTGGCGCGCCGCCTGCCGGGGCCATGGCGCGGTCCTGCTCGTCGGCGACGCCGCCTATTACGAGCGCTTCGGTTTCTCGGGCGATGTCGCGGACGGTCTGGCCATGCCTGGCCCGGTCGAGCGCGAGCGCTTCCTCGGTCTCGAGCTGCGCGACGGCGCGCTGGCTGGCGCGCGCGGCGTACTGGCCGCGACCGGCGAGCGCCTGGCACCGGAGGCGTTGCCGCTGGCCGCCTGAGGCAGCCGCAGGCGTCACTGGGGCGTCTTCACCACCTCGATCTCGATCGCGGCGTAATACGCCGCGACATCGGCGATCTCGCGCTCGCTGAGGCCTTGCGCCACCACGTTCATCTGCTCGTGCTGGCGGCTTTTGGTCCTGTACTCGGCCATGGCCTTCACGAGGAAGAGCGCAGGTTGCGCCGCGAGATTGGGCGCGTCGGGCTGCTTCGAAAGCCCGTCCATGCCATGGCAGCCCTGACAGCCGAGCGCGACCTGGCGGCCGGCCTTGACGTCGGCCGCGACCGCTGTCCCGCCCGCGCCGAGCAGGATAAGCGCTATAAGCGCATGCCGCATGGTGATCTCCCTTGCCGACGTGAAAAAGGCTCCGGGCGTGCGCCGCCCGGAGCCGCTTCGCGCGGGACGCTCAGCGCCCCTCGTACCAGATGCGGTAGATGGCGCCCGCCGTATCATCCGAGGCGAGCAGCGAGCCGTCCGGCAACTGCGCGACATCGACAATCCGGCCGAGATACTCGCCCGAAGGCGCGAGCCAGCCCTCGGCGAAGACCTCGGTCTTGTCTGCGGTTCCATCCGGCTTGAGCGAGGTGAACATCACGCGCGCGCCGACCGGCGTGGTGCGGTTCCAGGAACCGCGCTGCGCCGAGAACAGCCCGCCGCGATACTTCTGCGGGAACATCGTACCGCTGTAGAATTTCAGCCCGAGATCGGCTGCATGGGCCACCGTCTCGACTTGGGGCGCGGTCACGTTGGCCGGCAGCGGTTCGGCTTTCCATTCCTCGGTGCGGGTCGTGCCGCCGCCATACCAGGGGAAGCCGAAATTCTGGCCGGGCGCGGTGGCGCGGTTGATTTCGCCGGGCGGAATGTCGTCGCCCATGCCGTCGACCTGGTTGTCGGTGAACCAGAGCGAGCGGTCGCGCGGATTGAACTCGATGCCGACCGAATTGCGGATGCCGGTGGCGAAGACCTCGCGGCTCTTGCCGTCGCGGTCCATGCGCACGATGCCGCCGATGCCGACCTTCTGGTAGAGTTCGTGCTTCTCCTTGGCGTAGACGTTGAAGGGCTGGCCGAGCGAGACATAGAGCTTGTTGTCGGGGCCGATCCGGCAGACGCGGGCGCCATGGTTGAAGCTCTCCTCCTCGGTCGGGATCAGCTTGCCCTGATCAACCACGACGAAGGCGGCCGTGTCCGGACCTTCCTGGAAGAACTCTGCCGCCGGGAAGACGAGCACGCGGTTATGCTCGGCTACGAAGAGGAAGTTGTCGTCCGACATGCAGACGCCGTTGGGCACCTTGAAGTCGACCGTCGGCGCGAACTCCTTGACGACGTCGGCAACGCGGTCCTTGTCCTGGTCGATCACGGTGTAGACCTTGGTCTTGCGCGTGCCGACGAAGAGGATGCCGGTCTGACGGCCGACCGCCATGTGCCTGGCGTCAGGCACCACGGCGTAAAGGCCGATCTTGAAGCCCGGCGGCAGCTTGATCTGCTGCAGGTTCTTCTTGATCTGGTCGGCGCGGCGGCCCGTCTGCGCAACCTCCGGGATGGTCAGATTGTTCGTCGTCGGCTTGAAGGCGGAGAGCTTTTCCAGGTTTCCGGGGCTGGGCGCCTGGGCGAGCGCCCCGGCGGAGAGGCCGGCCGTCGCGATTGCGGCCACAATCATGTGTTTCCTGAGCATGCGATCCTCCCGACGTTGTTTCTTCATTCTGGCTAGATGATAGTAATTCTCTCCGTCTGTCTGTAAAGCTGCAATATGCGGACAATTTTATGCTGCGTCGCACAATCGAAGATGTAGTATCCCAATACTACATCTTCGGCAAAAGCGACTTGCATCCTGTTCTGAACGTGCTCATATTCGTATTGGCTGCCCTCATCACTGTGCAGCGTAAGGAGGATGATCATGCGTCAGTGGAAAAAGCCTGCGATCGTCGAACGGACCTGCGGCTGCGAAGTCAGCGCCTACGCCCCTGCCGAGATCTGAGAGCGCGACGCCGATCCGATGGATGCGCGTTGCGTGGTTCGCATTCTCGGATCGGCAGCCGGCGGCGGCTATCCGCAATGGAACTGCCGCTGCCCGGTCTGCACGCTCGCCTGGGATGGTGACGCGCGCGTCGTCCGGCGCTCGCAATCGTCGATCGCGGTGTGCGGCCGCTCGGGCGCCTGGGCGCTCGTCAACGCATCTCCCGACATCCGGCAGCAACTTCTCGACAACCCGCCGCTGCAGCCGCGCCACGGTCAGCGCGACAGTCCGGTCGCAGCAGTCGTCCTCACCAATGCCGACATCGACCATGTCGCCGGTCTGCTCGGTCTGCGCGAGCGCTGGCCGCTGCGGCTGTTTGCGACGCGCTCCGTTTTGACGGCGCTGGCGGCGAACCCGATCTTCCGTGCGCTTGACGAGACGCTGGTCGAACGTCGCGAGATCGCCCTCGGCGTTCCGTTCCATCCCGTCACGGATGTCGAGATGGAGCTGTTCCCGGTTCCCGGAAAGGCCCCGCTCTGGGACGAGGGCGAGGATGTGAAGACCGATATCGAGGACGGGCGCACGGTCGGCGTCGCGCTGCGGGGCGAGGGCGCGCAGGGCTGGGCGCATTATGTGCCGGGCTGCGCGACCGTCACCGAGGCGCTGCGGCGCAGGCTCGACGGAACGCCGCTGCTGCTGTTCGACGGCACGCTTTATGACGATGACGAAATGGTCCGCCTGGGGCTCGGGTCCAAGACCGGCCGGCGCATGGGCCATGTTCCCGTCGGCGGGCCGGATGGCTCGCTTGCCGCCCTGTCGGGTTGCGCCATCGCGCGCAAGGCCTATGTCCATATCAACAACAGCAACCCGCTGCTGGTTTGCGGCTCGCCGGAACGATGCGAGGTCGAGGCAGCGGGCTGGCTCGTCGCGGAGGACGGCATGGAGTTTCGCCTGTGAGCGCGCCGCTGACGCAAGACGGGCTGGAGGCCGCGCTCAGGGCGGTCGGCGCGGAGCGCTACCATAATCTCCATCCGTTCCACCGCCTGCTGCATGACGGCCGGCTAACGCACGGTCAGGTCGCCGCCTGGGCGCTGAACCGCTCGCACTACCAAGCGATGATCCCGGTCAAGGATGCCACGCTGCTGGCACGGCTGCCGACGCCGGAGCTGCGCCGCATCTGGCGTCAACGCATCGTCGACCATGACGGCGAAAGCGATGGCGATGGCGGCTTCGCGCGCTGGCAGAAGCTGACGGCGAGCTTCGGCTTCTCCGACGCCGATGTGGAGGACGGAACCGGCGTGCTGCCGGCGACCCGCTTCGCCGTGCAGGCCTATGTCCGCTTCGTCGCCGAGCGCAGCCTGCTCGAGGCCATCGCCTCCTCGCTGACCGAGATGTTCTCGCCGGCGATCATCGCCGAGCGCGTCTCCGGGATGCTCGCAAACTATCCCTTCGTCACCGCCGAAACGCTCGCCTATTTCGACAAACGCCCTGCGCAAGCCTCGCGCGACGTCGATTTTGCGCTCGGCTATGTGCGCGCCCACGCCGTCACAGCGGCGCAGCAGCAGGCCGTGATCGCGGCGCTGCGTTTCAAATGCGACGTGCTCTGGGCGCAGCTCGACGCGCTGCATTTCGCTTATGTCGAGCCGGGCCTGCCGCCGCCCGGGGCGTGGCGTCCGGAGGCGCGATGAGCGGCTTGCCGATCAGCGGAGGCGACGTTCCGGCGCTGCCGCGCGGCGTACGGCTGCAGTTCAACCAGGCGCGCGCGCAGTGGTTTCTGCAAGGTCCGGAACGGGTGTTCGAGCCCGACGAGATCGCCGTCGAGATCCTGACGCGGATCGATGGCGTCCGGACGGTCGATGCCATCGCGCGCGAACTCGCCGTCGAGTTCTCCGCGCCCGAGGCCGAGATCGGAGCCGATGTCGCTTCCTTCGTGGCAGAACTTCTCGCCATCCGCATGCTGGAGCGCCGGGAGCCGGCGCCGTGATCGCGCCACTCGCCCCGCCGATGGCGCTGCTGGCCGAGCTGACGCATCGCTGCGCGCTGAAATGCCCCTATTGCTCTAACCCGCTTGAGCTGGAGCGTCGCTCGGCCGAACTCGACACGCCGACCTGGCTGCGCGTCGTCGACGAGGCGGCGGCGCTGGGCGTGCTGCAGATCTCGTTCTCCGGCGGCGAGCCGATGCTGCGGCCGGATCTGCCCATCCTCGTCGCCCGCGCGGCCGAGCGCGGCCTCTACACCAACCTGATCACATCGGGCGTCGGTTTCGCGCCCGAGGCCCTGCAGCGCGTCGCCGAGGCCGGCCTCGACCATGTGCAGCTCTCGGTGCAGGGCGTGGAGGACGCCGCTGCCGACCATGTGTCGGGCCTGCGCGGATCGGCGGCGCAGAAGCGCCGGCTCGCTGCGGAGATCGCGCGGCTGGGTCTGCGGCTGACGCTCAACGCCGTCGTGCATCGCGGCAACGTCGCGCAGATTCCCGCGCTGGTGCGGCTGGCCGAAGATTGGGGGGCGGCGCGCGTCGAGATCGCCCATGTCCAGTACTATGGCTGGGCGGTCGAAAATCGCGGCCGTCTGATGCCGACGCGCGCGCAGGTCGAGACCGCGACAGCCGATCTCGCCGCCGAGCGGGCCCGGACTGCCGGCCGCCTCGTCATCGACGCCGTCCTGCCCGACTACTATGCGAGCTATCCCAAGCCCTGCATGGGAGGCTGGGGTGCGCAGAACATCAACGTGACGCCCTCGGGTCGCGTCCTGCCCTGCCACGCCGCGGAGACGATCCCGCATCTCGTCTTCGACAACGTCCGGGACCGGCCGCTCGCCGAGATCTGGCGCAAGTCGGCCACCTTCAACGCCTATCGCGGGACTGACTGGATGCGCGAGCCTTGCCGGAGCTGCGAGCGGCGCGAACGCGATTTCGGCGGCTGCCGCTGCCAGGCTCTGCTCTTCGCCGGCGACGCCGCGGCGACCGATCCCGCCTGCCGGCTCTCGCCGCTGCATGACGTGCTGCTGGTGGTCGCGGAGCGGGATTCGGCCTCGGAGGCCGGCGTCTACGCCTATCGCGGCTACGCCCGGAGCTGAACCACTATTCCGCGACGATCTTGTAGCGCTGGCCTGGAACCAGCGCGGCGTTGCGGTCGAGCCCGTTCAGGATCAGGAACAGCTCCTGCGGCCGTTCGACGCCGGCCATGCGCTGCGCCATGACAGCGGCCGTATCGCCGGCATTGGCGGTGACGAGCCTGATCTGGAGCGGTCGTGCGGCCTGCGCTTCCGTCGCGGACAGCGTCCTGAAGCTGTCGAGCAGCATCCGCATCGGCCGCTCCGGATCGCTCGATCCGCGCGACGCCATGATGAAGCGGTAGACCCGCCCGCCGCTCTGGATCGCCGCGAGCCGGAACGACCAGTCGGCTCCCTTGCCGGCCGTGATCACGGCGGACTGGCCAGCGATCTCGATCTGCTCGACCACGCCGGTCTGGACGCCCTCGATCCAGCCGGAGGCGACATAGCTTTCAAGCGTCTGGTTGGGTTGCAGCGTCACAGAATCGAAGCGCAGGGCCTGCGCGCCGTTGCCGCCGACGCCGACGACCATGTCGCGCGCCGCCTCCAGCCCAAAACCTTCGGGCGCGGTGAAGCCGATGCGCAGCGCGCTGTTGAGATAGCTGCGGCCGCGCACCACGCCGTCGCGCGGGTCCTCGCCATAGGCCAGCCCGTCGATCGCGCCGAGCCAGCGCCCGGCCTCGCGTTCGCCGATGCCCGGCGCGCCGATCTGACGGGCGGCGAGCGTCACGGCGGCGACGCGCTCGGGCGTCGAGGGATGGCTCGACAGGATGTCGAGGCGGCGGTCCTCGGAGGTGCGGTCTGCGGCGGCGCTGCGGAACACCGTGTTGCGGCCGAGCGCGCCGAGGAAGCGGCCGGCGCCATAGGGGTCGAATCCGGCCCGTGCGATGGTGCGCACGCTGAGCTGGTCGGCGGTCAGCTCCTGCTGCCGCGAAAACCGCGCGAGCGACAGCCGCGAGCCGGCCTGGACGGCCGCGCCCGCTGCAGGGTCGTTGAGCAATTGTCCGGCGACCTTGGTGAAGAGCGCCGATTCGGCCTCGAGTTCGGCGCGCTCGACGGCGTGCCTGGCCGTGACATGGGCGATCTCATGGGCCAGCACCGATGCGACCTCGGAGGTGTCGTTGGCCAGCCCGAGCAGGCCACGCGTCACGTAGAGCCGGCCATTGGGCAGCGCGAAGGCGTTGACCACCGGCGAATTCAGGATGGTGATTTCATAGGCGCCGATCTGGCCCTCGCCGGCACGCACCAGCCGGGCGACGATGTCGTCGAGCACGGCCTTGACGGCGGGCGCGCGATACTCGCCGCCAAACGCCGTCAGCAGGCGCTGGTGTTCGCTGTCGGCGGCGCGCTGGATCGCGGCGATGCGCGGCGCGAGCTCGGCGTCGGAGGGCCGCTGCGGCGGCAGGATGACGCTCTGTTCGCCGGCGCAGGCGGCCAGCAGCAGAGCGGTCAGCAGCAGCGCGGCTGGCTGCGCGGCCAATGACGGCCGCAGCGAAGGCGACCGCAGCGAAGGCTTGGCGAAGATCGAACGAACACGCATCGAATCAGTCAATCACATCCAGCGCCGAGGCGGCAGCGATCTCAAGCAGCAGTCCGTCCTGCCCCGAGAGCACGCCGCGCGCCTTGAGCCGTTTGCCGGGCAATGACGCGGCGGCCCAGCCCTTGTCCTGCATCTCGCGCCAGAGTGTCCGCGACATGACGATCGATGCGGCCTCGCCGCGTCGGCGCGACAGGTTGAGATAGGTGCGCTGGGCGCGCTCGCCGACGGAGGCGATGCGCCCCTGCAGCGCGACGATCCGCCCCGCCTGCGCCTTCAACGCGGCAATATCGTGACCGTCGATAGTGGTGTCGGCGAGAAGCGGCGATGAGCGCGCCGGCAGGCGAGCACCCTCGTCCAAAGCCGTCCGCAGGGCCAGATCGCAGGCGCGATGCTCGGGCTCCGGCAGGCGCGAGGCTGCTTTCGCGCGAAGCAGCGCGACCGCGAGATCGGCGGGCGTGCCCTCCGGTCGCTCGCCCACGGCGAGCATGCGGGCCGGCAGGCGGCTCCAGCGATCGGGCTTGCCCAGTGCGACGAGCGCGAAGGCCCTGCCCTTCCACTGCGCGATTGCGGCGGCGAAGCGCTCGGCCTCGGCCGCGTCCTGCCGCGCAGCGACGCCGACCAGCCTGACGCTGCGGCCATCGTCGAGCAGAATGTCGCCCGCCGCATCGAGCCCCGCCAGCCGCACCGGTGGCGCATCGCCCGCCGGGCCGGGACAGGCTTCACCCGCGGCACGCGCGTCGGCGACCGCCAGAGCGAACAGAAAAGCTGCGATGACAGGCTTCACCGGCATGGAGATTATGATACATGCATTCGCATGCGTCCCGGTAGCTCAGCAGGATAGAGCAACGGTTTCCTAAACCGTAGGTCAGGGGTTCGAATCCCTTCCGGGACGCCATCGCTCCTCTGTATGGGCCCGGAACCTCGCGTCGCGCGAGGCGATGCGGCTGCCGGTCAGGGGCTGAAGACCAGCACCAGGAAGACGAAGAACACCGAAAGGTGGACCGCTCCTTCCAGCATCGTCGTGCGCGTGCCGGTGAAGGTCAGCGTCGAGAGAAGCAGCGTCATCGCCAGGATGATCATGTTGGTGGCCGAGAGCCCCAGGACCACCGGCTGGCCGGTGATCAGGCCGATCGCCAGCACGGCGGGCACCGTCAGGCCGAGCGTCGAGGCCGCCGCGCCGAGGCACAGGTTGATGGCGCGCTGGAGCTGGTTGGCGGTGATGGCGCGCAACGCCGCGATGCATTCGGGCGTGAACACCACAATCGCGATCAGGATGCCGCCGAGCGCGACCGGCGCGCCGAGACGGGCAATGCCGAAATCGAGCACTGTCGCGAGGCTCTTGGCCAGGATCACGATCGGGAGGATGTTGGCGAGCAGCAGCGCGACATGCGTCGCGGTCGACCGACTGGTCCCGGTATGCACAGCTACCGCGACGTCGGGGGCGCCCTTTTCGCTGTCCGGCTCCTGAAAGAAGGCGCTGTGGCGGCCGGTCTGCAGGATCAGGAAAGCGCCGTAGAGCGCCAGCGTGAACAGCGAGAAGGCGATCGACTGCCCGCTCGTCAGCGTGCCGTCCGGCGTCGAGGTGGTAAAATTCGGCAGGATCAGCGGGATGACCGTCAGCGGGATTATCACCGAAAGATAGGAGCCTGCGCCCTTGAGATTGTAGCGCTGCGAGAAATGGCGCAGCCCGCCGATCAGCAGGCCGATGCCGACGACGCCGTTGAGCACGATCATCAGCACCGCAAACATCGTGTCGCGCCCGAGCGTCGGTGCGCCTTTGGCGCCGAGCATGACCGCGCTGATCAACGCGACCTCGATGATCACGATCGAGAGCGTCAGGATCAGCGTGCCGTAGGGCTCGCCGAGCCGGTGCGCCAGCTCCTCGGCCTCGTGTACGACGCCGAAGGCCGCCCAGAGGATGACGCCGAGCAGCCAGGCGAAGATCAGCGCCGACGGCAACGGTGCGCCCAACAGGCCGAGAAGGCTGTCCCCGAAGAGCTGGAATGCCAGCACGGAGGCCCAGGCGCAGGCCAGGCGGGCTAGCATCATGGTCACGCGGCGAAACTCCTTCGGCGATGGTGAGACGGGCGGGCCTTATGCGCCACCTGTCCCTCTCCTTACGCCGCCGGCCGCAGGAGGTTCAACCGCCGACGAGCTTCGCGATGACATCGGTCGCGCGATAATCCGCCGCCACGCCCTCGACGAACATGGCGCGGCAGCGCGCATTTTCGGTGCGCAGGCTCGCGATCGCCTGATAGCCCGGCGAGCGATACCACGCGCGGGCGTCGGCCATGGCCGGGAACGCGACGATCACGAGGTCGCCCGGCCAGTCGCCCTCGACGATCTCAGGCGTCGCGCCATGGACGAGGAAGCGGCCGCCATGCGGCTCCAGCGTGGCGTCGATCGCCTGGAGATAGGCGAGGATGTCCGGCCCGATCCGGACATCATCGAGATGACAGATGGCGTAGGCGGTCATATCCGGTCTCCTAGGGACGGCGGTGTCTGCCGTTCTTGAGAAACCATGCCGGGTGGGCGCCGGCGGGTCGATTACCTGGAAGGTTACGGTTGGGACCGAGCGGGGCCGTGGCCGGCGCGCCGGTCAATCGACCTTGAGCTTCTGCGCGAGCGGGCTCGCACTCTCGTCGGGCAGGGCGATCGCAGCCGACTTCTCCGTCACGAGATACTGGGCGCGCGCCAGCGCCTCGAAACGGCCGCCCTTGGCGACGAGTTCGTCGAAGGAGCCCATCTCGATGACCTCGCCCTGCTCGAAGACGAGGATGCGGTCGGCATTGCGGATCGTCGCCAGCCGGTGCGCGATGACGAAGGTGGTGCGATCCTTCATCACCTCGTCAAGCGCCTTCTGGAGCTTGACCTCGGTGGCGGCGTCGAGCGCCGAGGTCGCCTCGTCGAGGATCAGGATCGGCGGGTTCTTGAGCAAGGCGCGGGCGATCGAGAGGCGCTGGCGCTCGCCGCCCGAGAGCGTGCGGCCGCGCTCGCCGACCAGGGTGTCGAGCCCGTCGGGCTGGCGCGCCATCACCTCGGTCGCCTGGGCCCGGTCGAGCGCCTCCATCATTTCGGCGTCCGTGGCGTCGGGCTTGCCGACGGTCAGGTTCTCGCGGATCGAGCGGGCAAACAGCATCGGCTCCTGGAAGACCACGCCGATGTTCCGGCGCAGCGAGAGCAGCGAGATCTCGCGGATATCGATGCCGTCGACCCTGATCGCGCCCGATTGCGGATCGAAGGCGCGGTGCAGCAGGCCGAGCGTGGTCGACTTGCCCGAGCCGGTCGAGCCGACGATGGCAATGGTCTCGCCGGGCTTCACCGCAAAGGAGACGTCCTTCACCGCCGTGCGCTTGCCGTCATAGGAGAAGGACACGTTCTCGAAGGCCACCGCCCCGGAAAGCCGGCCGGCGTCGGGCGCGCTGGCGAGGTCGCGCACGGCCGGCAGCGTGTCCAGAACCTCGAAGAACTCGCGCATCTTCGGGGCCTGCATGAAGATGAAGTTGACGAAGGCGACGATCTGCTCCAGCCGGCCGACCAGCATGGTGGCGAAGCCCATGAAGGTGACGATCTCGCCCACCGTCGTGAGGCCCTGCATCAGGAGCCAGGCGCCGACGACGAAGATCGAAAGCACAGTCAGCGTCGCCGAGGCGCGGGTCGCGACCGTGGCGATCGCCCACCAGGACAAGACCGGAAGCTGCGCTTCGAGCAGGCTCGCTATGGTCGAGCGCAGGCCGCGCACCTCCGCCTCGATGCGGGTGAAGCTCTGGATCACCGGCACGTTGCCCAGCGCATCGGAGGCGCGCTCGGCAAGGTTGGAGTGATAGGCCTCGACATTGCTCTGCAGCCTGTCGGTCTTGCGCAGCACATAGGCCGTCAGCGAGCCGAACAGGACGACGAGGAAAATCAACAGCAGGCCGAGCTGCCAGTTCTTCCACAACGTGAAGGGCAGCAGGATGAAGAGTGCGACGAAGCTCGCGCAATGCTCGCGAAAAAAGGACAGCCAGAGCGCCCACATGCCGCTGGTGCCCTCCAGCATCACCTTCAGCACGCGGCCGGAATGCGTCTGGGTGTGGTAGGCGAGCGGCAGGGTCAGCGCGTGCTCGAAGTAATTCGCCATCACCGCGAGCCTGCGGCGGTGGGCGAGCTTGTCGGAATGCAGCGCGACGAAGACGCCGGCCGCGATGTTGAACAGGCCGAAGCCGACCCAGGCCGCGATCAGGACGTTGATGTCGGACCAGGTCGGGCGCTGCCCGGCGTTCTGGGCGCTTGTGAGCCTGTCGATCAGTGCGCCGAACAGCATCGGCTCGGCGAAGGCGGCTGCCGCCAGCAGCACGTTCGCAAGCGCCAGGATCAGGCCCAGCCGCTTTTCGGGGCCGAGCTCGCCGAGCACGCGGGCATAGATCGCAAACAATGACATCGTCAGACCTTTGGCTGACGTTGAGCTTTAGCGGACATGCGCCCGCGAACAAGCCCTTAGCAATGCCGCCGCCAATCGCTGCCGCGGTACCGCGCTGAAGGTCGCTGCGTCGCTGCAGCTGGACGATGCGAAGCCCTGAGCCGTCACGGCGCGACGATCAGCGCCCAGTAGACCTGGTATTTCGAGCCCGGCGCATAGGCCGAGGCGATGCCCATTCGGGTCGCGCCCGGCGTCTTCATGACGCGGTCGTGCTGGGGCGAGTCGCGCCAGCCGGAAAAGGCTTCCGCCAGCCGGCGATAGCCCGCCGAGAGATTGGCCTCCGCGCCGGGCTGCCCGCCGCGCGCCAGCCGCGCCTTGACGGCGTCGGCCTGCGCCGGCTTGTCGGCCTGGGCCATCGTGGCGGCCTCCTGCTCGGCTGCCGCCGAAAGCGCCGGATCGAGCGCGAGCGGGCGTAAGCCAGCATTCATCCGGTAGGCGGAGATCACGGCACGGGCCTCATTGGCGTCGACGCGGGCCGAAGCCGAGCCGAGATCGCGGTAGAAGGCCGGCTGGCCGGTGCGCGCCGGCTCTGCGCAACCGGCGAGATTGAGCACGGCAAGCGCGCCGGCGACGAGGGCAGGGCAGGTCATGGCGCGCGCTTTGGAACCGCGGCGGGCAGGTTTGGGCATCGCGTCATTCCTTGTTGTCGTCCTTGCCGGTGAGCTTGCTCTCGACAGGGTCTGGCGGCGGCACGGGTTCCTGTTTCGTCGGCTGGTCCGCCGTGTCCTCAGGCTCGTCTTCGGCCGCCGCCTTGTTGCGGCGCAAGGTCACCGGCTGCTTTGGGGATGCCGGCTTTCGCGCGGCGACCTCCCGCGAGACGGCGCTGGCGATGCCGGCCAGAGACTGCTCGATGCCGTCGAGCCCCTTCACCGTCATCTCGGCGCCGGCCGCGGCCGGTTCCATCTCGCTCAGGCGCTTGTGGATGACGAAGTTCAGGTCGCTTGTGACGCGGGCGACGATCTCGACGTCCCCGACGATGCAGATCAGATCGAAATCCATCGTCGTGGTTCCGAGCTTCTTGAACAGGATCGTCGGGGGCGGCTTCTGCAGCACATCGCCATGGGCGACCGCCGCGTCGGTCAGCATGCTGCGCACATCGCCGGGGTCGAGCGTGCGCGGCACCGTGATGGAGATCAGTACGCGCCCCGTGCGATCGTTGCGGACGCGGTTGCGGACGACGCCCGAGATCAGGTTCGAATTCGGCACGATCACCGAGGAGCGGTCGAAGGTGGCGATCTCGGTCGAGCGGACGTTGATCTTCTTGACGATGCCCTCGGCGTCCCCGACCACGACCTGATCGCCGACGCGGATCGGCCGCTCCCAGAGCAGGATCAGCCCCGAGACAAAGTTCGAGACCACCGATTGCAGCCCGAAGCCGATGCCGACCGAGAGCGCAGAGGCGACCAGCGTCAGCCGCTCCAGGCTCAAGCCCAGCGAGGAGATCGCGAGCGCGACGGCGGCTATGTGCCCGACATAGCCGGCCGCCGTGGTGATCGAGTTGCGCAGGCCGGTGTCGAGCTGCGTCGTCGGCAGGAACTTGTTGTCGAGCCAGCCCTGCAGCGTGCGCGTCGCGGTCAGGCCGAGCGCAAAGAGGATGCCGGCGACGAAGATCGAGGAGAGCGAGACCGTGACCCCGCCGACCTGGAAGCCGAAGAAGGCGGCCCGCAGCGAGGTGGCGAAATCGGCCGATTCCAGCCCCCAGGGCGCCAGCGCGAGCAGGAAGGCGATGATGATCAGGATGATCTTCAGCAGGCCCGTGCCGATGACCGCGATCTTGTCGAGCGTCGCGGTGCGCAGGCCGATACCGGCCTTGAGCGTCAGCGCGAGCCTGCCCTTGCCGGTCAGGGCCCGCGACAGGCCGAGATCGACGAGCTGGTGGAACAGCACGAACAGGCAGGCGAGGATGCCGATCCAGAGAACCTGCTCGGTCAGGAAGGTGGCGAAGACCACATAGCCGGCCAGCGCCGCCAGCACGATGGCGACGCCGACGACCCAGCCGAGGATGCGGATCGGCCCGAGGCTCGCGCCATCGACCGGGACATAGGGTCCAAGGCAGGCCTCTTCCTCGACCTCCTCGTCGTCGCGCAATTGATAGAGCCCGGCGATCAGGGTCAGCGCGAAGACGATGGCGAGGATGCCGCGCACCAGGATCGAGACGGCCAGCCCCGCCGCGATCGCCTGCAGCCAGGCTTCCATGACCTTGCCGACCGACATGACGAGCGCCAGCGAACTTGCGATCCAGACCACGATCCGCGCGGTCGAATCCATCACGCTGACGAGTCGGCGCTGCGGATTGCCCGGCGCGAACAGCGCGTCCGCGAGCGCCTGGACGAAGGCGAAGATGGCGAGCCCGATCACGGCGGCCCAGATCACCGGCTGGATGCGCGGCGGCAGCAGGCCCGCCGTGTTGAGCGCCGAATAGATCAGCCAGCTCGCCAGCGCCGGCGGGGCCGCACCAGCGACCAGATGGGCGAAGGCGACATAGAGGCAGCGCAGGCTGCCCGCGCCTTCGGTCGTGCCCATGCGCGCCTTGAAGCGCGGCATGTAGCGGGCGCGGGCGACATAAAGCAGCACGGCGCCGATGAAGGCGACCGCGACGAAAACGCCGCGCACGCCCGACAGCGCCTCGCCGACGACGGAGAGCCAGCCGCCGAAGATGTAGCCGGAGGCGCGCAGATCCTCGGGCAGGGTGGTCAGCGCATTGCCCCAGACATCGGGGCTCAGGATCGTCGGCCCGGCGGCGAAGAGCGCCTTAGCAAAGAGGTCGCGCCGCTTGTCGCCGATCGCCGTCTGGAGCTGCTCGGCGGCGAGCAGCGCGGCGCGCGTAATCTTCGCCGTCTCGTCCACGTCGGCGAACGCCTTCAGCCGCATCTCGCGCTCGCGCGCCACCTCCGCGCTTTCGGGCGGGGCGTTCGCGTCGGGCTTGGGGCCGAGCTGGTCGAGCCTGAGCTTGGCCTGCTCGACGCGGGGTGTCTGCTCCTCGGACAGCTGGCGCAACTGCTCGAGCACGGGCTGGAGCCGCAGGCGCTGACGCTGCAGTTCGGCATCGGTCGCGTTGGGCGAGGCGAGCGTGGTCTCGATCTGGCCGAGCTCCGTGCGCAACGCGTCGAGACGGGCCCGGGCCGGATTGACCTCGGCAGTCTGCGCGGACAGGCCCGCGGCCGCCAGCAGGGAGCCGGCGAACAGGCAAAGCGCCATCAGCACCGAGAGCATGCGGCCACTGCGGCAGGGGCGGGCGCGCGCGGGCGCGATGGGCGCAGCCATTCCGGTTCGACCTCGCTTGGGATGATTCGGCAGCGGCTCGACCCTCGCCCCGGCATGGCCGGCAAGGCAAGGCGAAGAAGAAAAATGCGTCGTGACCCGCAATGCTGGAACCTTCTTGCCGATTTTCCGACGCCGACGAAAGAACCATCACATTGCTGTGAGCGCGACGGCGCCGGCAGACGCGGCGCCAGTCCTCTTCGACGACAAACGGGACCTGAACATGGCGCAAGCGCCCCAAACCAGCCCCAAATATGAAGATCTCGCCAGTTTTCGCGGCGCGGCTTCGTCGGCCGGCCGGGTCAGCGGCGATGCTGGCCTGCCGGAGAGTTCTGCGTTTTGATCTGGTCGAAACAAAAATTGGTCGCAAGTCCGTCGGACAAGCGCGGTTCTACCGGCGAGGCGCGCCCGCCCTCTCGCCGTCCTTCTCATAGCGACCCGGGAGGCTCGGCGTGGCGAAGCTCAATGTAAACGGCAAGATGATCGATATCGCGGTGGCGGACGATACCCCGCTGCTCTGGGCGATCCGCGAACAGATCGGCCTGACGGGAACGAAATATGGCTGCGGCGTCGCCCAGTGCGGGGCCTGCACCGTCCATATCGACGGCGTCGCGACACGCTCCTGCGCGCTGCCTGTCTCAGGTGTCACGCCCGAGCAGAAGATCGTGACGATCGAGGGCCTCTCGCCCGACGGCATGCATGCGATCCAGCAGGCCTGGATCAAGCACGAGGTGCCGCAATGCGGCTTCTGTCAGAGCGGCATGATCATGGCCGCCGCCGCCCTGCTGCAGGCGAACCCCAAGCCCAGCGAAGCCGACATCGCCAGCGAAATGACCAATATCTGCCGCTGCGGGACCTATAATCGGGTCAAGGCCGCCATCCTCGACGTCGCCGCCGGCGGCACGCTCGGCCGCGGCTGAAGGGAGAACGATCATGACCGTCTCGACCCAAACCACCTCCTTCCGCCCGTCCCGCCGCAGCGTGCTGGCAGGCTCCGCCGCCGCCACGGGCGCCTTCACCTTCGGCTTCGCCATTCCCTTTGGCGACGAGGCCGCCGCGCAGGCGCCCAATCCCGAGATCAACGCCTGGGTGGTGATCCAGCCCGACGACAAGGTGGTGATCCGCATCGCCCGCTCCGAGATGGGGCAGGGCACGCTGACCGGCCTCGCCCAGCTCGTTGCCGAGGAGCTGCAGTGCGACTGGTCGAAGGTGACCACCGAATATCCGACGCCCGGCCAGAACGTCGCGCGCAACCGGGTCTGGGGCAATTTCTCGACCGGCGGCAGCCGCGGCATCCGTGAGTCGCACGAGTATGTCCGCAAGGGCGGCGCGGCCGCCCGCATGATGCTGGTTCAGGCGGCAGCCAATGAGTGGAAGGTGCCGGTCAGCGAGTGCTCGGCCGAGAACGGCGTCGTCACGCACAAGGCGTCGGGCCGCTCGCTGCGCTACGGCCAGCTCGCGGCCGCCGCCACGAAGGTCGAGGCGCCCAAGGACGTCCCGCTCAAGGATCCGAAGACCTGGACCATCGCCGGCAAGCCGCTGGCGCGGCTCGACACGGCCGACAAGACCACCGGCAAGAAGATCTACGGCATGGATCTGAAGCTGCCGGGCATGCTGAACGCGGCGATCAAGGACTGCCCCGTCTTCGGCGGCAAGGTGAAGAGTTTCGACGCCGCCAAGATCAAGGACATGCCGGGCGTCAAGCATGTGCTCCCGGTCGGCGACAGCGCCGTCACGGTGGTCGCCGAGACCTGGTGGCAGGCCAAGACCGCGCTCGACGCGCTGCCGATCGTCTGGGACGAGGGCCAGCACGCCAAGGTCTCCAGCGCCAGCATCGCGGAATGGCTCAAGGAGGGGCTCGACGCGCCCAACGCCGTGGTTGGCAACCAGAACGGCGACGTGAAGGCCGCGATCGCCAACGCCGCCCGCACTGTCGAGGCCGTCTATTCGTACCCCTACCAGAACCATGCCTGCATGGAGACGATGAACGCCACGGCGCTCTACACGCCGGAGAAATGCGAGGTCTGGACGCCGACGCAGAACGGCGAGGCGGCGCTTGCGGCCGCGTCCGAGGCATCGGGCCTGCCGGTCGCCAAATGCGAGGCCTACAAGATCGACCTCGGCGGCGGCTTCGGCCGGCGCGGCGCGGTGCATGACTGGGTCCGCCAGGTCGTCGCCATCGCCAAACAGATTCCCGGTACGCCGGTGAAGCTGATCTGGTCGCGCGAGGAGGACATGCTGCATGGCCGCTTCCACCCGGTGACGCAGTGCAAGCTCACGGGCGCGCTCGACAAGGACGGCAACCTGACCGGGCTCGCCATGCGCATTTCCGGTCAGTCGATCGTGGCCGGTATTTTTCCGCAGAACATTCAGAACGGGAAGGACCCGGTCGTCTTCCAGGGGCTCAACCCGCCCGGCCCCGAGGCCTCGATCGGCTACACGATCCCGAATCTGCTGATCGACCACGCCATGCGCAACCCGCATGTGCCGCCGGGTTTTTGGCGCGGCGTGAATCTGAACCAGAACGCGATCTATCTGGAATCCTTCATGGACGAGCTGGCGCATGCAGCCGGCAAGGACCCGCTGGAGTTCCGGCGCGCGCTGATGAAGGACCACCCGAAGCACCTCGCCGTGCTCAACGCCGCGGCCGAGCGCGCCGAATGGGGCAAGCCTCTGCCCGCCGGCGTCTTCCGCGGCATCTGCCAGACCATGGGCTTCGGCTCCTATGTCGCGGCCGTCGCCGAGGTCTCGGTCAGCGCGGAGGGCAAGCTCAAGATCCACCGCATCGTGGCTGCGACCGATTGCGGCCACGCCGTCAATCCGGCGCAGATCGAGCGGCAGGTCGAGGGCTCCTTCGTCTACGGCCTGTCGGCGGCGCTGCATGGCGAGATCACGATCAAGGACGGGCGCGTCGAGCAGGAGAATTTCGACACCTACCCGGTCCTGCGCATGGACGAGATGCCGAAGGTCGAGACGGTGATCGTGGCCTCGGGGGGATTCTGGGGCGGCGTCGGCGAGCCGACGATCGCAGTGGCGGCGCCGGCCGTGCTGAACGCGATCTTCGCTGCGACTGGGAAGCGTATCCGTTCGCTGCCGCTGAAGAATGCCGATCTCAAGAAGGCGTAGCGCCTTGACGGCGAGGATGGGACGGCGCCCCATCCTCGCTGGAATGGCGCTTGCGGTCGGGCTCGGCTCGGCGGCGCTGGCGCTCGAAGCCTATGAGGTCGTCGGCGACGCCATTCCGCGTCCGATCGGGGGCCTCGCAGGCGATGTCGAGCGCGGCGCGGCGGTCGTCCGTGACAGGGAGCGCGGCAACTGCCTGATCTGTCATCAGGGCGCCGATCCGTCTGAGCCCTTTCAGGGCTCGATCGGGCCACCACTGAAGGGCGTGGGGCTTAGGCTCGATGCCGGGCAGATCCGGCTTCGGCTGGTCGATGCCTCGCTGCTCAACCCGCAAACCGTGATGCCGCCCTATTTCCGGACGGAAAACCTGCATGATGTCGCCGTCGCCTATCGTGGCAGGCCGGCGCTTTCGGCACAGGAGATCGAGGATGTCATCGTCTATCTCGCTTCGCTCAAGGACGATTGAGCCCAATCGCCGGGCGGTATTGGCCGGGGCGGCTGCGGGCCTCGCTCTCGCCGGCTTGCCCGCGCCGGGTTTTGCGGCCGGCACGCCCGAACTCTCCGAGTTCGTCGCCCGCGTCACCGAGGGCGCTATCCCGCTGCGCGAGGGCGTGACGTTGGCGATCCCGCCGCTGGTCGAGAACGGCAATTCGGTCGATGTCCGCGTCGCGGTCGAAAGCCCGATGACGGAGCAGAACCATGTTCGCTGGATCCACCTGATCGCCGACAAGAACCCCTTCCCCGACATGGCGCGGCTGCATCTGGGGCCGCGCGCCGGCCGGGCCGAGATTTCGACCACATTGCGGCTGGCGCAGTCGCAAAGGGTGACGGCGGTGGCCGCGCTGAGCGACGGGCGTTTCGCGATGGCCGAGGCAGACGTCGTGGTGACGCTGAGCGCCTGCATCGACGGCGGCTGAGGAGCAAAACCATGTTCAATGCCCGCATCACCATGCCGGCCGAAGCCAAGGCCGGAGAGATCGTCGAGATCAGGGTGCTGACGCGACATCCGATGGATCGCGGCGGCCAGTCCGACGGCAAGGGCGGTACCGTGCCGCGCAAAATCCTCAACCGGCTGACCGCGACCTATGCCGGCGAGCAGATCTTCCGCTTCGACATGCATACCGGCGTCGCCGCGAACCCGTTCGTCTCCTTCACGACGCGGGCGGTCGCGACCGGCGACATCGTCTTCGAATGGCGCGAGGACGGCGGGGCGACGTACACCCGCACGGCCAGGCTCGCCGTGACGTGAGGCGGCGAGCCGCCGGGCTTGGCCTGCTTGCGCTGCTGGCGCTGCCGGCCGCCGCGCAGGTCAAGTCCGGCTCCGAGTTCCTCTCGCCGGGAATGGCCCGGCAGCAGGCCGACGAGACGCGCAATCCCGGCTTCTTCTGGGTCGAGCAGGGCGAGGAGCTGTTTTCCAGGCGGCCGCCGCAGGGAGAGGCCTGCATCGCCTGCCATGCGCAGCCGCGCCAGAGCCTGCTCGGGGCCGCGACGCGGTATCCGCAGGTCGACGCCGCCGGCGGCAAGCTGCTCAATCTTGAGGGGCGCATCGAGCAGTGCCGCGTCGAGCGTCAGGGCCAACCGGCCTTCGGCCATGAGAGCGCCGATCTCCTGGCGATGACGGCCTATATCGCCTCGCTCTCGCGCGGGCTGCCAATGAACGTTGTGACGGACGGTGCGGCGAAGCCCTTCTACGAGGCCGGAAAAGCCTTCTTCGAGCGTCGGCAGGGCCAGCTCAACCTGTCCTGCCAGCAATGCCATGACGGGCTCGTCGGCCAGAAGCTGCGCGGCGACACGATCAGCCATGGCGTCGGAACCGGCTATCCGGCCTATCGGCTCGAATGGAACAATGTCGGCTCGCTGCATCGGCGTCTGCGCGCCTGCTCGCTCGGCGTGCGCGCGACGCAGTTCGATTTCGGCTCGCCGGAGTATCTGGCGCTGGAACTTTACCTAGCCGGGCGGGCGAAGGGGTTGCCGGTCGAGACGCCTGCGATCAGACGCTGACCGCGCTGTGTTTGGCCGCTATAGGCTACAGGGATGCGATTGCTCCCCGTCCTGATCAGCATTGTCCTGTGGGCTTCCGGCTCAGCCGCCGGGCCGACTGCCGAGGCGGCTTCGCCCCTTTCCGCTGCGCCGTCCGCCTTCGTGCTGAAGGATACGGAGGTCCGCACCATCCGGGCCAAGCTGCTGGAACGCGACTACGAGATCTATGTCTGGCTGCCTGATTCCTATCGCAGCCAGCCGCGACGGCGCTTCCCGGTGCTTTACGTCACCGACGCAGACTACGCCTTTCCGCTGGTGCGCAGCATCGCGCAACGCGTCGGCAACCGGGCGCAGGGGCTGGAGGAGTTCATCCTCGTCGGACTCTCTTATGCACTCGGCGACAGCCGCGAGTTCAGCCGCCGTCGCGACTACACGCCGACGCCCCATGGCGAGAAGACGCGCGATCCGGAAGGCCGCAGGCCGCTCTTCGGCGAGGCGGAGCCCTATCGCCGCTTCCTGGCCGAGGAGTTGATGCCCTTCGTGGCGGCGACCTACCGCACCGACACGACCCGCAGCCTCTATGCCGGCCATTCCTATGGCGGGCTGTTTGGCCTGCACGTGCTGCTGACGCAGCCCGCGATGTTCTCGCATTACATCATCGGCAGCCCCTCGCTCTGGTTCGACCGGCGCGTGATGTTTGCACGAGAGCGCGCCTTCGCCGAGGCCAATCGCGATCTCGGCGCCAACGTCCTAATGGCGATCGGCTCGTTCGAGACGGTCAACCCAGCCTCCGACGACCGTCGCTACAGCCGCAGCCTCGACATGGTCGGCGATTTCCGCGCCTTCGAGCAGGCGCTGCGCGGGCGCAACTATCCCGGCCTGAAACTGACGACCGAGGTGATCCCCGAGGAAGATCACCTCACCGCCTTCCCGGCGATCGTCACGCGCGGGCTGCTCTGGGCCTTGCCGGCCAGCCGGCGCTGATCCGCTTCAATCCTTCTTCGGCCGCGGCTTCGTCCGGTTCTCGTAGCTCGCATTGCCGAGCCCCGTGCCGATCGTCAGCACGGCCCAGTGCTTGATGTCCTGCATGGCCGGCATCTCGCTCAGACCCTGGATCACCGCGTCGTTGTGCATCGCGACCTGGGTTTCGTGCCCGCCGATCTCCGGCGCCATCTCGCGGATCGAATCGACCAGGTTGAAGCGGCTGCTCTCCCAGTTGCCCGGCAGGTTCTGCGCGCCGCGATCGATCTGGCCGTGCGGCTCGATCAGGCCCGGACAGCCGACGCCGATGAAGGGCGCGACCTTGAGCCCCGCCTTCTCCGCTGTCCTGATCTGCTCCTTCAGCATCTTGCCGAGCCGCTTGATCGCGTCTTCCCGGCTCGGATCGTCATCGGCGTGACGCCAGAGTTCGGAATTCCAGACCCGCGCCCTGCTGAGGTCGGCTGCCTTATCCTGCCGCAGTTCGACGATGCCGGCGCGGATGTTGGAGCCGCCGATATCGACCGCGACGATGCTGTCATAGGCCCCGAAGATCCAGGGCGGCGCAAGATGGGCGGAGCCTACGAGGCCGGCCTCGTCGGGGTGGTGGCTGATCGGCACGAGATCGATCGCGACGCCGTCGGTGTGCAGGATGATGCCGGCCCGCCCGATGGCGAGTTCGCCGATGCGGCTGTCGCGAAAGCCGCCGCCGACGACGATGCGCTCGACGGCGGACCACGACTTCACCTTGACGAAGCGGCGGATCACGAAAGCCAGCGACTGGGCGAAGCGCTCGATCGCGCTCAACACCAAGGCCGCCTCGCGGACGTCGCCCTCCCGGAGGAGCGCATCCAGTTCCTTCTTGCTGATCGCTGCTGTGTCGCCGTCCAGCGGGTCGTCACCGTTCTTGCGCAGATGCGAGCGCAGCGCGTCGAGATGGTCGATGAAGGCGCTGCGGCTGGCCTTGTCGCCGATGAAGCCGTCCTGGTCGCGGATTTCGAGATTGTAGCTGGTGACCGTGACCGAGGGCAGATCGGCTGCGCCATGCGGGCCGCGTGGGCTTTCGTCTTTGCTCGTTCTGGCTGTCGCGGCGCCCATTTTGCGTTCCCCCTCCGGATTTTTTGTCGATGACGAACGCTCCGGCGCATGCCGAGGTTCCGCGCCGGGCGCATGGGGCGTCTGCGCTGCGGGTGTTCTTCGCCGACCTCTGGATGGTTGACCTCGATGGCCGATCGCCGCTCCATGGCCCAGCCGGCGCGTGTCAGTGTCGTCGGGTGGGGGCGTGATGCTGGAGATGATCGTTCGGACGGTGCTGATCGGCACTGGGGCCACCCTGCTGCTCGATCTCTGGGCGCAGGCGCTGCAACGCACCATCGGCTGGCCCGCGCCGAACTGGGCGATGCCCGGCCGCTGGGTCGGCCATCTGCCGCGCGGCCGGCTCGTCCATGACGACATCGCCCTTGCCGAGCCCATTCCCAACGAGCGCACCATCGGCTGGGTCTTCCATTATGCGGTCGGCATCCTGTTCGCCGCCGTCCTCGTGGCGATCTGGGGCTTCGGCTGGGTCCGCAACCCGACCTTCGGGCCTGCGCTGATCGTCGGGCTCGTCACGGTCGGCTGCGGCTGGTTCATCCTGCAGCCGGGCATGGGCGCTGGCATCGCGGCTTCGAAGAAGCCCAATGCCAACAGGATCAGGCTGATGAACATCCTCGGCCATGTCGTCTTCGCGATCGGGCTCTATGGCACGGCGCTGCTGATCCGCTGACAGCGCCTTCCTTTGCAGACAACACAGGTATCGACCATGGCCAGCACGCTCTTCACCAACGCCTGCATCGTCGACGGCACGCAGCCGGAGCGGGCCGACCCCGTCAGCGTGCTCGTCGAGGGCGGCGTCATCCGCGAGGTGGCCAAGACCGTCTCAGCCGCCAAGGCGACGACGATCGATCTCGGCGGCCGCACGCTGATGCCGGGCCTGATCGACGCCCATGTCCATGTCGTCGCCGGCGTCGCCGATCTCGGCCTCAACGCGCGCCTGCCGGACTCGCTCGTCACCGCACGCGCCTTCGTCATCATGCGCGAGATGCTGCTGCGCGGGTTCACGACGGTGCGCGATGTCGGCGGCGCGGATTTCGGGCTTAAGCAGGCGACGGAGGAGGGGCATTTCCCGACGCCGCGCCTCGTCATCTCCGGCAAGGCGCTGAGCCAGACCGGCGGCCATGCCGATTTCCGGGGCCGCTACGACGACCGCGCAGCGGTCACCGACCGCCATCGGCTGGGCGCGCTCGGGCGCATCTGCGACGGCGAGGGCGAGGTGCGTCGCGCCGCCCGCGAGGAAATCAAAGGCGGGGCCGACTTCATCAAGATCATGGCCAATGGCGGTTGCGCCTCGCCGACGGACCCGATCCATTTCCTCGGTTTCTCCGTCGGCGAACTGGAAGCCATCGTCGAGGAGGCCGCGATGGCGGGCACCTATGTTTCGGCCCATGTCTATACGAAGGAAGCGATCCGCCGTTGCGTCGATGCCGGCGTTCATTCGCTGGAGCATTGCAACCTGATCGACGCCGATACGGCGAAGCTCGCTGCCTCACAGGGCGCGGTCGCGGTGCCGACGCTGGTGACTTACGACAAGCTCGTCAGCGACGGGCCGAAGCTGGGATTCCCGCCCGATTCCATCGCCAAGGTCGATGTCGTCCGCTCGGCCGGCATGGAGTCGCTTGCGATCATGAGAAAGGCCGGCCTGACCATGGCCTATGGCAGCGACCTGCTCGGCGACATGCACAAGTACCAGTCGGAGGAGTTCGTCATCCGCGGCCAGGCGCTGCCGGCGCATGAGGTGATCGGTGCGGCCACCCATGTCGCGGCGAAGCTCCTGAAGCTCGAAGGCAAGATCGGCGTCGTCGCGCCCGGCGCTCATGCCGACGTGATCGTCGTCGACGGCGACCCGCTGAAGGATCTGTCGCTCCTGACGCGTCAGGGCCGGCACATGCCGATCATCATGAAGGGCGGGGCGTTCGTGAAGCGCGGCCGGCTGGTGTGATACCAACGGCCGCTGAGGCTGACTCACGGGGTCTTTTCGGCGGCTCGTTTCGCTGATTCCATGGTCGCGCGGAGGATTCGCGCCATGGCTGCTGCGGTGAAGCTTCGAACGGACTACTCGGCCCTCGACCTGCGTCGGCTTGCTGCCGGGTCGCGGCACGCCAACCAGAGCCGCCGGCTTCTGTCGCTGGCGGTGGTTCTCGACGGGATGGATCGGGAGCAGGCCGCGCGGATCGGCGGCATGGATCGCCAGACGCTGCGCGACTGGGTTCACCGGTTCAACGAAGGCGGCCCCGACGGATTGAAAGACATCCGCTCGAAGGGGCATCCGCCCAGGCTTTCGGTCGATCAGCTCGCCGCCTTGGCGAGCATCGTCGAGACCGGCCCCGACCGGGCCGTCGATGGCGTGGTGCGCTGGCGGCGCATCGATCTGCAGAAGGTCGTCCGCGAGCGCTTCGGCGTCGATTATCACGAGCGCACGATCGGCAAGATTTTGAAGCAGATCGGCTTCTCCCATATCAGCGCGCGGCCGCACCATCCGGCGCAGGACGCGCGCGTGATCGAGGCGTTCAAAAAAACTTCGCGGCGACGCTGAAGGCCCATCTCGCTCACGTGCCCAGGCGCAAGCCGATCGAACTCTGGTTCCAGATGCTATGCAGACGGGCTCTGTGCAAACTGAAGGGGTCCGATCCAT
>LSIB01000019.1 GCA_001556025.1 Rhizobiales bacterium CCH3-A5 | reverse complement strand
GATTTTTTGTCCGGCGCGCTCGGCAAGGCCGGCCTTCTGAGCGCAAAGCGATGATCGACCGCGCGCACGATCTGCCGCTCACCCGGCAAGCCAGGGCGCTCGGGATCAGCCGGGGCAGCGTCTATTATCTGCCCCGCGCGGTTCCTGCCGCCGATCTGGCGTTGATGCGCGCGATCGACGCGCTGCATCTGGAATACCCCTTCGTGGGCAGCCGCATGCTGCAGGGACTTCTCGGGGCCGATGGCCATCGAGCTGGACGTCTTCACGTCGCCACGCTGATGAAGCGCATGGGGATCGAGGCGCTCTACCGCCGGCCGAACACCTCGAAGCCGGCGCCGGGGCACAGGATCTTCCCCTACCTGCTGCGCAAGCTGCCGGTGACGCGGTCCAATCAGGTCTGGGCGATGGACATCACCTACATCCCGATGGCGCGGGGCTTCGTCTATCTGACGGCTGTCGTAGACTGGTTCAGCCGCAAGGTCCTGGCCTGGCGGCTCTCGATCACCATGGACGTCGCCTTCTGCGTCGAGGCCGTCGAGGAGGCGATGGCACGCTTCGGCAAGCCGGAGATCTTCAACACCGACCAGGGCTCGCAGTTCACCAGCCGTGAGTTCACCGCCATGCTGATCGGCGCGGGCATCAGGATCAGCATGGACGGCAAGGGCGCCTGGCGTGACAACGTCTTCGTCGAGCGCATCTGGAAATCGGTCAAATACGAGGAGGTCTATCTGCGCGCCTATGCCAGCGTGTCCGACGCGCGCGCCTCGATCGGCCGGTATCTGGCCTTCTACAACGGCCGGAGACCTCACCAAAGCCTGGGACGGCAGACGCCCGATCAGGCCTACTTCAACGCGCTGCAGCCAATCCCGGTTGCGGCGTAACCAGGGCCGGAATCCACTTAGAGACAGCCCGCAAACTGCTCAGACAAACCGAGCCGGCTCTG
>LSIB01000189.1 GCA_001556025.1 Rhizobiales bacterium CCH3-A5 | reverse complement strand
CGCCACCATGACGATCATGCGTCAGGCCGGCGGTCGCTGTTACCCCATGTCACCGCAAGGCCGAGACGCCAATCGGCGGCTCGGGGAGGGGCCCTGGCCCCGAGTAGAGCCCGGTCACGGCGAAGCCGGGACGCACATAACGCGAATATCGCCTGATCTGCGGCTCAAGATTGCCCAATTCGGGAATTACCAGACCGGCCCACTTTCGAGATCCGGAGATTGTCATGCAGGTTTTGGAGCTGAATCGAGCCAATAGCGGTGCGAATATAGGCCTGTTGATGGGGATGCACCGATTGAGACGGAAGGTTTTCAAGGACCGACTCGAATGGGCAGTTTCGGTCACTGGCGACCTCGAAATGGATCGGTTTGACGCGCTCGACGCCAGTTATCTGATCGTGAAGGACAAAAATTCGGTGCTGGGCTCCGTCCGTCTGCTTCCGACCACCGGGCCCAACATGCTTGCCGACACGTTCCCGGAGCTCCTCGACGGCGGCAGCGCGCCGAACTGCGACTCGATTGCCGAAAGCTCTCGCTTCTGCGTCGATACAACCGCCACGGACGCGATCACCGAAGGAGGTTTGAGGCAGGCCACCTTCATGCTGTTTGCTGGAATGCTGGAGTGGGGGAGGGCTCGTGATCTGCGATCCATCGCGACTGTCACCGACGTACGCATGGAGAGAATTCTGCGGCGCGCGGGCTGGCCGCTGGATCGGCTCGGCAAACCCCGTAGACTCGAGGTGACCGTCGCCGTCGCCGGACTGTTGCCAGTCGAAAATGCCGCGCTGGCTTCGATACGCGCCAACGGAGGACTCGCTGCTCCAGTGCTAGCCACCCGCCATTAAGCAAAGATCTGCAGTTGGCGCTCCGCGCCAGTGAGGACCTCTAATCGTGCTCTCGCCAGTCGAAAATCGCCCTCGGCAGAGGGAATGGCGATTTTAAATTGGCGAGGACTTCGCCGCTATTTGAATTTTGGTTTCATAATGGGGGTTATCAGTTTTGCGTCATAGCTTTCTAGGCAGAGATTTTTCGGCCGCCGCTTTTGCGCAAGCCTCGTTGGGCGGGTTCCTAACCATGAAATGGGCGAGCACGATCTTGGCGAGCCGATCCTGATACCACTGATCGTACCTCGGATCAACTGACATGTGCGGCAGGATCAAAGTCCGTGCCGATGCAACGCACGTTTCGAACTCGCTCAAATGTCACACGGCGCCCAATATTTGCAAGCCGAAATGGAGTGCGCCCGCTGAGGCGGACTGCGTGACAGTGAGCAGTCGACCGGAAATCCGGGCTTTCGAAAGATGAAGGCCCATGGCCCGACACCGCACCCACAGCATCGAGTTCAAGCGCCAGGTGGCGCAGGATTACCTCGCTGGCGAGGCGCTCCATAGCTTTGCCCGCCGGCACGACCTGTCACGCAACCTGGTCCGGATCTGGATTCAGAAGTTCGAGGCTGGCGCCTTCGACGACGAGGCAGTCGCCGCCGATACGATCGAATCCTACCAAGCGCGCATCGCCGCGCTCGAACGGCTCGTCGGCAGGCAGGCTCTGGAAATCGAGTTCCTAAAGGGGGCTCTGAAGCACGGACCAAGGCTGAGAAGCGTGACTACATCCGTCGTCACCGGCCCCGCGGCATCTCCGTCGCAGAAGGATGTCGGCTGATGGGGATCGCGCGCTCGACCTATTACGACAAGCCGGCCACCAGCATCGACGACACGGCGCTCGTCGAGACGATGGCGGCGATCTCCGACAGATTCGAGGCATATGGCTACCGCCGGATGCAGGCAGCGCTGCGGCACCGCGGCTTTGTCGTCAATCATAACAAAATCCGACGCCTGATGCGCGAGCATGGTCTTAAGCCGCTTCGGCGTCGGCGCTATGTCGCCACCACCGATGGCGATCACGACCTGCCGATCTTCCCGAGCCTGGCGAAGAACATGATCCGGGACGGGCCAAACCAGCTCTGGGTGGCCGACATCACCTATGTCGCCGTCACCTTCGATGCCTGGTCGCGAAAGGTCGCCGGCTACGCCATCGGCATGGAGCAGGCAGTCGCGGTTCTTCGAGAAGGTCATGGCGTCCCAGACCCAATCGTCGATGCCCAGCCCGACGAACCCTAGGAACGACAGGTTGAAATCCAGCCGCTCCACCAGGAGCCGCTCCGATCGCCACGCGTAGAAGATCTGCAGCAGCATCGCCCGCAAGAGGCCCTCTGGCGGGATCGAAGGGCGACCGATCTTGGAATAAAGCTCGCAGAAGTTGCCGTCGAGCACGACAAGGGCCTCGTTCACGATCGCCCAAATCGTTCGCTGCGGGCGGTTCTCCGGGATCCGGCTCTCCAGATCCACATAGCTGAATAGCGTCCTCGACTTTTTGGCCCAACCGCGCATCAAACCACTCCGTCATCCCCCAGAATGACGGAATCACGCAAAGCTTCGGAAGGAAGGGCATTTTCCATCGCCCTGCTAAAGGCGTTCTAGGATTTCGTCAGCGAACTGACGGACTGCCCAACGTCCGCAATGTCCGAACGGCGCTGGCGCTTGACCGGGTCAACGACGAGCCGATCGTACTGATCGAGTGAGGCTGTGCCTCACCCGCCGAGATAGCGCTTGATCCAGAGCGAGTTGTTCTCGATCAACGCGGCGACGCGGCGCTGGTCTACGTCCGGCCGGTACCAGGCGCCGCCGGAGCCGGAATCGACCACCGAGAGGATCGGAAATGTCTGCAGCACCTCGCCGCGCGAGCCGAATACCGTGATCTCGCTATCGAAATTGTCGTTGCTGCCACCACCGCCCGTCGACCTGCCGCTGCCGCCGGCGAAGCTCGAAAGCCAGACACCCTTGACGAGGACATGCAACGTTGCACCCTTGCCGCGCTGATAGAGCGGGCCCAGCGTCTCGGCGAGTTGGCGTTCCATCGCAATGCGGATGCGTTCGGCGTTCTCGCCCCAGCCCTGCCTGGCGATGCGCGAGGTATCGACCCGGATCGCGCCGATGGTGCGGGCCTGGGCGAGGGCGGCTGCGACGAGGGCCGGTGAGAGCGTCAGCGCTGCGCCGGTCAATCCGAGCGAAATGAGGTTTCGACGCGTCGTCATCAGCGTTCTCCAGCGATCCTGCCAGAGATATAATCCTCGTCTTGCATTTGTCCATGTTGCTTATGGCGCCGCGCGAAGCCGTGCTTAGCAGGGTGATGAAATACGCCCCCTGTTTGACGGGGTGGGCTTCGGCATCGGCGGCTTGGGTCGCAGGGTCGGTCGGGTATGTGACTGGTTTGTACCGTCCGAACCGAGGGCTTTTGCGCCTTCCCTGTTCCCGTGGTTCATTCTGCGAGGAGCTTGGGAAATCGAACGAGGTTGTAGGCGGCCACCGCGAAGGTAAAGGCGAAGCGCACCTTCGGGAGCCCTCTGAACTCAGTCTTCCTATGCCCGGCCGCAGCCTTGACCCAACCGAAGACCTCCTCGATGCGTTTTCGAACCCTGATGCTGAGCGCGTAGCCGGGATCGGCCCCGACCGTCGCGCGCCGCGTGCCCGACGCCGAGGTGACGCCCTTGACCCTCTCACCGCCGCCATGCGCTCGGCATGGCGAGAGGCCCGGGTGGCTTCGACATCGGCGACGAGGCCGTTGCGGTTCTCCATCAGGACGTGCATGTAGCAGAGCCTTGCGCCGGCGCCAGGGCTCTTGCGACAGAGCATGGCGTCGGAATCGGTGGTCGAGGCGTGCGTCGCGTTCGAGCGCTTCTCACCGTGAAAATCAACCTGCCACTGCGACCGTCGGGCTGTTTGCCGGAGGAAACCGCCGTCGGCGGGATGCCCGCCCGAGCTGTCGTCGGTGCGGCGGCGGAAACTCTTCATCGAAGCCCAGGCCTCGATCAGCGTCCCGTCGACGGAGAAGTGCTCGGTGGAGACCAGGCGCTTCACCTTCGGCCGGTCGAGGGTGGCGGCGAGGAAGCGCACCGCAACGTCACCATCGAGCAGGTGATCGCGGTTCTTCGAGAAGCTCGGGGCGTCCCAGACCCGATCGTCGATGCCCAGCCCGACGAACCATCGGAACGACAGGTCGAAATCTAGCCGCTGCACCAGGAGCCGCTCCGATCGCAACGAGTAGAAGATCTGCAGCAGTATAGTCCGCAGGAGGCGCTCTGGCGGGATCGAAGGGCGACCGATCTCGGAATGAAGCTCGCCGAAGTTGCCGTCGAGCACGGCCAGGGCTTCGTTCACGATCGCCCGGATCTTTCGCTGCGAATGTTTCTCCAGGATCCGGCTCTCCAGATCCACATAGCCGAACAGCGTCCCCGACTTTTCGGCCGAACCTTCTGGACGCGTTTCGCAATATGCGCGACGATTTCGTCGGCGAGGCCGCCCAAGTGCTGCTGATGCAGATGATGTTCACTGCGTATCTGGAAGATTGCAAGATCATCAAGGAGAATGGATTCCGGAACACATCCAAGTTGTGCTCCAGCCTCGCAGAGATCCTGGAGGCGTATATCCGCTCCTGTTCACGGCAATCATGCCGCGTTCATGGAGAGACGTTCTGCGCGTTGTCGGCGCGCTTGGCCCAGATCCGATAAGTATCCCCGAATGTGTTCGGGTAATGGAACTCAAAGGCATGCCACGCTGCAGGTGAGCGAATATCTGCTTTATCGGGGTGCTCAGCTTCAAAGCGAGCGCGGTCGAGCGGGTGGGCGAGTGAAAGGCCCAGAAACTCCAATCCACAGTTTTGGAGCATGTTGCCAATCTCGATGAGGGTAAAGCGGTGTTCCTCAACATGAAAGATCATGTCGCGGCATTCTGACAAGGTCCAAAAATCCGAAGCCGGGCTGATCAGCATGCCCAAGTCCGGGCGCGCCGCTTCAGTGATGATCGCGCGGCGCCCGGCACGCACGCCCGCCGGTTCCGCCGGCAATCCGTGCTCTGCAACGAAGTGCCGGCCTGCAACGACGCTGGAGCGCGCCAGTGGAGTTGGAGTTGACCCGGTTTCGTGGACACCCTTGAATTTGTTTTCTGGAGTGTCCCATGCCGCGTTTTCGAAGCGCCTACCCGCCGGAGTTCCGGCGGCAATTGGTCGAGTTGGTCCGATCCGGACGAACGCCTGAGGAGTTGTCGCGCGAGTTCGAGCCGACAGCGCAATCCATCACGAACTGGGTGAAGCAGGCCGAGCGCGATGCCGGCAGGCGTACCGATGGCCCAACGACGGCCGAGCGGGAAGAGCTGATTAGGCTCCGTCGCGAGAACCACCGCCTCCGTCAGGAGCGCGACATCCTGTCAAAGGCGGCGGCCTGGTTTGCGCGCGAGAGCAAGGCGAACCCGAGCGGGTTTTCCGGTTCATGAGCGCTCACCAGGCCGTGTTCCCGATCAAGGCCATGGCCCGCGTCTTCAAGGTCTCCGCGTCCGGCTACTACGCCTGGCGCGGCAGGCCTGCCTCGTTGAGGGCGGCCGCCGACCTCGATCTCACGCGGAAGATCCGCACGATCCATGCGAGTTCGCGCGGCACCTACGGCGCGCCTCGGGTCCATGCCGAGTTCAAGGCGGAAGGCATGGCCATCGGCAAGAAGCGGGTCGCCCGCCTGATGCAGGCGGCCGAGCTCGTTGGCGCCAGCCGGCGCAGGAGCGTCACGACGACACGGCGCGATCCCCAGCATCGCCCGGCTAACGATCTCGTCCGCCGCAACTTCTTCGCCGCGAAGGCGAACGAGCTTTGGGTGGCGGACATCACCTTCGTGCCCACGCTCGCCGGCTTCCTGTTCCTGGCTGTCGTGCTGGACGCCTGGTCACGCCGGATCGTCGGCTGGGCTTTCTCGGCCAACCTCAAGACCCGCGTGGTGCTCGATGCGCTCGACATGGCGCTCGCCGCCCGCAAGCCCGAGAGCGTCATCCACCATAGCGATCAGGGCTCGCAATACACCTCGCTGGCTTTCGGCAGCCGCTGCAAGGACGCCGGCGTCAGACCGTCGACCGGGTCGGTGGGCGACGCCTATGACAACGCGATGTGCGAGAGCTTCTTCGCCACGCTCGAATGCGAGCTGCTCGATCGAAACAGGTTCCGCTCGCACACCGAGGCGCGGATGGCCGTCTTCCACTTCATCGAGGGCTTCTACAACCCGTCACGACGCCATTCGGCGCTGGGCTACCTCTCGCCGATCGAATACGAAAGGAAGCATCATGAGCTGACCTGAGCCACCCAAGTCGTGAACAGTCCACGGAAACGGGTCAACTCCAATTGCCCGAAATGCCGCGGCGTTTGGCTCGACCGAGGCGAACTCGACAAGATCATCGAGCGAAGCGTCAAGGAGCAGGATGCGCCCTTCGGCATGGACCGTGCCGCAAGCGGGCAAGCTGCCGACTCTGCTCAGCCGCCCGGCGCGACCGCTCTGTGGGGCAGGTCGCCGCCGCAGCCCAATCCGGCGGCCTATCCTACCCAGAACGTACCGCAGAGTTGGGACTCACGCGGTGGCCACGGCGATAACGGTCACGGCGGCGGTGGCCATAGCGGAGGCGGGCATGGTGGCCGGCGCGGATTTCTGGGGCGCATTTTCGATTGAACTTTGTCCTTAATCTTCCATGGCGCCGAAAACCTCAACCAAGCCAGCAAACATGCGGTGTGTTGTTGCCCCTCAAAGACCGGACACGTCCTCCGCGGTTGAACGGTCAGCGATGAACTCTCGCGGTGAACGGTATCCCAGCGCCTTATGCGGGTGAAGCCGGTTGTAGTGATCGAACCATGCCGGCAGCTGACGCATGACGA
>LSIB01000188.1 GCA_001556025.1 Rhizobiales bacterium CCH3-A5 | reverse complement strand
TGTAGACGATGACCTGCACGTCGGAGAGATCGGGGATGGCGTCGAGCGGCAGCGTCCTGACCGCATAGACGCCTGCGGCGAACGCGAAGCCCGTGGCGACGAAGACGAGGACGAGGTTGCGCGCCGACCAGGCGATCAGGCGGGCGATCATGGTTTTGGCTCCGCAGGCTTTGGTTCTGCCGGCGCGCCGAGACCGCTCAGCGCCGCCTTGAGGTTGCTCTCGGCGTCGATCAGGAAGTTGGCCGAGACGACGACTCGGTCGCCCTCCGAGACGCCCTCGCTGATCGCGACCATGCCGTCGCCGCGCTGGCCGAGCCTGACCTCGCGCGGCTCGAAGCGGCCCTCGCCGAGGTCGAGGATGACGACGCGGCGTGTGCCGGTGTCGATCACGGCGCTGTCGGGCACGGCCAACGCGGCACCTCGCCGGAGCCGATCTCGACATCGGCATACATGTTGGGCAGCAGCATGCCGGCGCGGTTGTCGATCTCGATGCGGACTTTCGTGCTGCGCGTCGCTTCCGCCACCTGCGGATAGATCAGCCCGACCTTGCCCTCGAACACCGTGCCGGGCCGGCCGCGCAGGCGGATGGTGGCCGGCGCGCCGATGCGGATCGCGGCCAGATCGCCTTCGGGAACATCGGCCAGGACCCAGATCGTCGCGGTGTCAGCGAGCCGGAACAGGCTGTCGCCCGAGGCCATCCTCATGCCATCGACGACGTTGCGCTCCAGCACGATGCCGTCGCGCGGGGCCGACCAGACGATCGTCAGCGGCACTTTTCGGGTGCGCTCGATCTCGGCGACGATCTCCGGCTGCACGCCCAGATTCTCCAGCCGCTGGCGCGCGCCGCCTTCGGGCGCGCCGCGTCCGGCGGCGTTTAGTTCAGACACGAACTGCGCGCCCGCCGCCGTGATCTCGGGCGAATAGATCCGGACCAGCCGGTCGCCCTTGGCGACGCGGTCGCCGGTGGTAACGGGCGCCACCTCCTGGATGAAGGCGTCCGAGCGCGTGGCGACGACGGAGATGCGCCGTTCGTCGAGTTGCACGGTTCCCGGCACGCGGATCGGCCGGCTGATCGCCTGCCGGACGACGGGCTCGGAACGCACGCCGCTGCGCTGGATGCGGCCGGGCGAGAGTTTGATGACCGTGTCGTCTGCCCCCTCGCCGGCGTAGACCGGCAGGTAGTCCATCCCCATCCAGTCCTTCTTGGGCACCGGCGAGGTGTCGGGCAGACCCATCGGGTTGCGGTAATAGAGCAGTTTTCGCTCAGCCTCCGCTCCTGTAGCTGGCGCTTCGGCGGCCTGCGCCGGCTTGGCCGCCGGCGGTTCGAAGCTGATCTCCTCGCTGGCGCGCACGGGCAGGAAATCGCGCCCGTCTTCGGTCTTGCGTGGTTCCGGCGCATAGACCGGGCGCCCATCGGGGTGGCGATAGTAGGCAATAGGCCCTGCGGCGGTAGCCGGCTGGGCCTTTGGCGCGACCGGCGATTGGGCCATGAAGGCATGGAGCCGGTCGAGGCCGGGCAGGACGAGGCCGCGCGTCCCGGCGACATAGCCGGCCGCTCCCGCCGCCGTCACCATGGCGAGCGCGAGACCCGTGAGCAGAATCCGGCTCATGGCGTCGCCTTCAGGATCAGCCTGCTCTCCAGCGTGCCGCCCTCGCCCTGGACCTTGGCCGCCAGCGACAGCCGCCAGCCGCCCTCCATGGTGAGGTTAGTCCTGAAGCTGTAGCTGCCGGGCTCGGGTGACGGCAGGGGCTCCAGTTTCGAGGCCATGGTCGCCATGCCGTCGGGCTCCATGTCGATGCGGCTGGCGAAGATGACGGCGTCGGGCACCGCTTTGCCGGTGCGTTTGTCGACGAGCCGGACGGTGACGACGACGCCGTCGCCCTGCTTCAGCTCCGTCTGGGTGAGCTGGAACTCGTAGTCCTTGATGTCGGCGAAGGCCGGAAGCGTCGAGAAAGCAAGCGGAAGCGCGGCGGCGAGCGCGCGCACGAACGTCACGGAAGACATGGTGGACATCCCGAATGATCAGACTGCCGCGCTCTGGCGCAGCTATCGCGTGGCGCGGGGCCACGGCTCACCGACCGCCCGGAGAGCGCCGTGCGGCCGAAGCCGGCGCTGACGCGCCGGCGATGTCTCAGCTTCGGGGAGGTCTCGCGGGTGGCGCAAAGCCTTGGGATGCGCGCTCGGCGTCGTCGCCCATGAGCGCGCTGACGGCCATGACCGAGCCAGGAAGCGCTACAGTCCTGGCCGCTCCGCCCGCAGAACATTTGGCGAGGCAGAAGGTCAGCGCCGGGCAGTTCGTCGCGCAGTCCCTGGGGCCATCCTGGTCCGACGGGCAGCACGGCATGCCGGCTTCCATGCCCTGCTCGACGCCGGCGTCCCGCGCCATGCCGGCAGTCGCCGGGCTGACATAGGCCGCAAGAACGCCGGCCGTCAGGAACAGGGCCAAGATCAGCGCATGCGTGAGGAGCCGGAGCTTCATCCGCGAAGGATGCCATGTCCGCGCCGCCGGCAAAAGGCCAGGCGCATCAAGATCGTATTACCTTCGACATCCGTATTGCTCCAAGGCATGTGTTTGTTGAGCAAAGTTAAACGCGCTTTACAGCTTCGCTCTCCAAAATGACACGCCTGACCTCTTCAAACCGCGCCTCTGCATCCGACCAGTTTTGCACGAAATCGAATAACTCCCGCAGTGCGGGGGCGATTTCTCTGTACGCAGCTATCGCTGCAACCAGCGAGCCAAGTGAAAGACGTTCCTGCACGACCAAATAGCCGCCGATTGCGAAAAAGAAGAACGGCGTCAGGTTGGATGTGTAGTTATAGAGACCGCGTAGCCGTCCTTTCAAATCACTGATTTCTACCCTCAAGCGTTCGAGTGTAGCAATCTGATTCGCCTGCTGCCGTAGGGACGGCATGATCGATTTGTCGTCCACTGCAGTTTTGGGATTGGAACCTTTTGTTGTAAGAAGTCCTGTCAATGCGCGTGTTGCAAAGACCCTTTCCCGTATCTTCGAATTGAGTCGATGCTGGATCCGAGGCAGCAAGGTCATCTGAATGGGCAACATGATCAAAGCTGAAAAAGCAAGCGCCGGATTCTGTATAAATAGAAATGCGAGGCTCGTGAGCAGTGTTCCGCCATATATTAGCGGAACTACGAATATGCTGGCGCCAAAGTATCCGATTGGCTCAACCTCTTGAACGGCGACAGCCGCTAGGGAAGCTTTTGCTTCAGGTGCGATTTCCTTCCTCGATCTGCGTACGATGTTCAGGCGAAGTCGCCGAACGAGCCGCTCGCTCGCTCGTCCTCTGATGCGTGTCGCTGCGAATTTGACGAGCCCGCTTGCTGTCAGGACGGCGAGATAACTTCCGCACAGCGCGATCAACAGTTCTAAGCGGGGCAGATGGAAGCCGAGAAAGGTCATTCCATCGTGAGTTTGAGGGCTGGCGAGGGCGTGATTGATGATGTGCTTGGGAATATCAAGAAGGAACCAAGCTGCAGGCAGCGTCATTAAGGACAACAATACCAGCAGGATCTGGTAACGAGAAGTGGCTCTCGCGACGAAGAGGGCCAACCTCCATGGGTCGTGGGGGACTGACGCGTCACCGTTGCGGCCTGTGGGTGTATTGGCTGCCTCCGAACCGGAGGGCAATCTATCGCGGACCTCATTCGAAGCGGCGACTGGCCTGCTAATCACGGCAGCTAGCCTGGCGCGACGCCTTCGAACTGAGGATGCCCACCGAAAAAGCGCTATACCCCCCTGACCGATCGTCCAAACGGGAGCAACAATGAAAACGGCTACCGCTAGTAAGGTCAGTCCCCAATGACCATGTGGATAATCAAGGCCAGCAATCTTGTGGGTGATCTGATGCACATATTCGCTGATAACGAGTAGTGTATTCATGAAGGCATTCTATCAATTCGATCGTGCGATTTGCTGGACAAGCAATTTTTCAATGGAACGATGAATATACACCGAATTATCACTGCCTCACATATCCTCGCCAACACGCCGATAGAACGATAAATTTATGGTGAGCCACAGCCGGTCGATATAGCGCGAGTAAAGCCTCATTAGCGGTTGTGATTGGGCACATGGGATAGAGAATCAGGTCTGTCTTGGAGACAGCGGCAAGGGTCTCCGGGTCAGGCGCGGGGACTGCTCGTGTCGGGTCGGCACCTATTGCAATGTGACGTGTTGCCCCCCGATCCAAGAGAAAGGGAAATGGGTTCACAAAGTTCAAGTTCATTATTGTTTTAAACTCTATGCTGTTTGCGGCTTCGTATTCACGAATTGCCTTAACCGCTTCATCGGCAACCATCAACCAGCCAACCTGGAAATCAATTTCCGAGTAAAGAGTGAAACCCGGAAGGAGATTATTGTCAGCCAAGAACTGGAACGTCTCGGGAAAGCGCGAGTAGACCTCCCGCATCTTCGCCGCCCGCTCGACGATCTCGGGGCGCTGTGTGACCTGTCCAAGCGCTTTGAGATCCGCGTTTGGAACGTCGACGAACTTACCCTGCACAACGAGCGCGCGCGCCGTGCGGTGGGCCACGTTTACAAAGGGCGGCAGCGCGGCTGCGCCTATCAGGGACAACACAAGGATCAGCGAAGCGCCGTTGAGGCGGTGTACTCCCAGCAGGATCGCGAGCAGAACGGGCCAGATAAGGATGAGCGCCTGCCCACCCGTGTTCTGCGTCTCAAAAAACAGGCCGGCAAGAATGGTGATGGCGAGCCAGAGACTGTTGCGGTCCAGTTTCCTTGCGAGAGTACCGGCATCCGGCGCGCCTCTTGTTTCTTGTCTAAATGGTGCATCTCCAACCTTGAACCAATAAAGCGCTACTGACAGCCCAGCGGCCGGTGCAAGGATGCCGAAGTGGAGCGAGCTGGCTTGTAGAAAGCGTGAGAGCAGATTGCCCTCGTTGAGACGCACGAGCAACCATATGTCGATCAGGTAGGCGCGAACGACGCCGAGCGTGGCGTCGAGCGCCACAAGCGCTAACAGGAAGGCGGCGCCGATTCCGAGGGCTACACGCATGCTCATCCGCCCAGCGACGAAAGCGAATGAGCAGAGCAAGCCGGCAGCAATAAAGCCCGTGATCTTCAAGAGAAATAACGCCAGGCACGTCCAAATGACGACAAGAAATATCAAGCGTTGATTCACTAGAAAAATCAGCCCACACGTTAAACTATATAGTAATATACTCGTATGTCTATTATATATTCCATATCCGTCAACGCTGGGGTAAGTTGAGTATTGCTCAACGTTCATCGGCAGAAGCTGAAAAAACAGGAACGGCAACAAGAGAGCAAAGGCCGTCGCTCTCGATCGCTGGCCGACATGCGCGAGGATGACAAACATTGGCGGCGCGCTGACGAGTAGAAGAGACCACTGCACCAGCAGCAGCGGTTGGGCGTTGCTAAAGGTCGTCAAGAGCGGCGCTACGAGCCAATAGGCGAGAGGACCGACTGGCGCAAAAAAATCGACCGAGGGAGTTTGACCGATCGCTACACGATGAGCTCCGTCGATATAGACGATCAGATCCCAATACATGGGTCCGACCGGGAGTTTTAGCGGTAGCATAAGTAAAATAATCACAATCAAGACGACAACGAATAGAATTAATAAAGGCGAAAACATTCGCTGTTTCGCCTTTTTAAAGCTCTCAGTCCAAGCGGCAACGATCATGGTCTTCTGTCCTGGCATATTCAGCGATCGGACGGTCGTGAGACGTCTCGATCGTCAGATCCATCGCCGGCCGCCAAAACCACGTTGTGGCTTGGAGCAGATGCGCCGATGCGTCCGGAGAGACCGCTTAGCCTCATGAGTAGGCTGCCGCCGGAATGCGGGAGGCGAGGATGCCAGGGAATCGCGGCCCGATCGATTTCATGGAAGCCCTTCCCGCGATAGAGCCTGACAGCAGAGGCATTATCCGCCCAGACATGCAGGCTCACGCTGCCAAATCCTTCGGAGACGGCGTTATCGATGGCTTGCTCGATCAGTCGGGATGCGATCCCATACCGCCGATAGAGTGGGAAGACTGCAAGGCTGTTGAGGCAGTAACTGCCCCAGTCCTGAAGCGCAGTCCTGGGCCAGAGATGGACTTCTCGCGATGACAAATTCGATGGCGTCGTTTGGTCGGAGAGAAGCGAGGCTGGGAAGGCGTTCATCATGCCGACAACCGGGGCGTGAGCCCCAGACTGCACGACCGCGACCCAGCAATGCCGGTAAGAACATTCGCTATCGATCGATGAAATCATATGCTTGAAGACCTCGCCCGCGCTGACACGAGGCTCAAGATCATCAAGAATGAACTGCAGGGTGTCGCCCGCAGCTTGAAGCATCAGCTCGACAAGCGTCACGCTGTCTTCGGGAAGCGCCGGCCTAACGACGATTTCCACAAGAGCCTCCGTGCTTTTTGGGCGGGTTGTTCAATGGCAAACCTGTCGATGTAACTGGTGGATGGGGGAATGCAGTGCGAGATGATCGCCACTCGACGGAATAATTCGTTGGGTCAGGCGCCAAGCGTCGGCGATGGTGGCGGGCTTTCTGCTCGAAACGTCACGAACTTATGCCCGATGAAATTCGCGGCGGCTCCCAAGGCCAGAGCTCCCGCGTGCGCGAAAGCCTCCGGCATGAACGTGACGTCGATCGCGGGAAAGACCATGTTCAGGAGGACGTGCGAGGCTAGGATCACAGTCGCCACGCCGACCACGTTGACGCCGAGGAACAGGGCAATTTGAGCGCCGAGCGGCTGTGAAGATGTCGTGAAGACAAAGGCACGGTAGAGCACGAAGCCGACCACCATGCCGATCATGTATGCTACAAAAACTGCCTCAAGAAATGGCATAATCAAAGAGAGCGGAAACCGCGATAGCCAGTTGATGATGGTCGCCGAACCACCGACTAGTACAAAGCGAGCGATCTGAGCAAGAAGTTCCATTCGTCGCCTTGGTCGTTACGACTGCTCAATTGTATCTAACAGCAAAATTTCAGCGCTCGCTGTCAGGTTCATCGCGTCCCGCATGAGGATGATCGGCAGTACAGCGCCCAGTAGTACAGACGATCTTGATGCGCTTGTGCGTCGTACCTAGGCAGTTCGCCTCGTAAAGTTCGCTCTTCCCAACCCCCGGGAGGCGAGTGATTTTCGCGTTCACACAAGCAGCCTCCAACAAGGCGCGCTGCAAATCACCATCGTCAGCTAGCGATATTGTCGGAGCGAGCCAGAGCAGGACTATCAGCAGGACTGTGGACATGATTCATCCTCCCCGCGATGACTGGGGTAAGCACTTGTGGTCGGTTTGCTTTGGACAGAAGTCTAGACGGCGGCGTATTCTAACGTGGCCGCTTCGATGCCTCAGTAAGCCATCTCCCAAGGCCTCAAGTGACAACAACTCTATCGAGTTGTGACAGGTTTTCTTGCGACCTATTTAGTTTGCTTCACCGCGGCAGAAAATCTGCCGCGGTCCGGAGGTTTATCGGCACTCAACAGCGCCTACTTGGTCTTCTGCAGCTTCGTCACCGTGATCTGGCCGTTGACCCTGTCGGCGTCGAACTTGATCTTGTCGCCGGCCTTCAGGCCCTTGAGCATGGCCGGATCGCCGGCGCGGAAGACCATCGACATGGCGTCCATATCGAGCTTCTTGATCGGGCCGTGATCGATCGTCAGCTTGCCCTGCGCCTCGTCGATCTTCTTGACGGTGCCACTGACCTCTTGCGCCGCGGCGGGCAGTGCAAGAGAGACGAAGCCGATGGTGGCGATGATTTTCAGCATGGAGAATGCTCCTGGGTTGGCAGGCTTGCGCCTACTTGACGATGACCTTGCCGGTCATGCCGGCCTCACGATGGCCGGGGATCAGGCAGGAGAAGTCGAACTCGCCTGCCTTGGTGAACGCCCAGACGATGTCGCCTGTCTTCTTCGGCGCGAGGCGCTTGGCGTTCGGGTCGTCATGCTCCATGTCAGGGTTCTTCTGCATTTCGATGGCGTGCTTGAGGTTCTCCTCGAGCGTCGCCACGACGATCTCGTGGTCGATCTCGCCGTTGTTGCGCAGGGCGAACTTGATCTGCTCGCCACGGCGGACCTCGATCCGGTCGGGTATGAACAGCATTTTGCCATCACGCTCGGTCATGACGACCTGAATGAGCCTTGACGGCTTTTTCGGGTCGCCGGGCTTGCCATAGGCGGTTTCATCGTCATGGCCGTGGCCGGCACCACCCGGCCCTGCGAAAGCAAGCCCCGTTGATGCCATAAGGGCCAGAGCAGCCAAAGTCAGCTTTGGGGACTTGAACGTCATGCGATCGCTCCTGGTTCGGTTGTCGTGATCAGTGGTTTGAATGGCCGCCGGCCTTGGCGCCGGGCACCGGCTTGCCATCGGGACCGAGACGCGGCTTGCGCGGATCCTTGACCTGCCAAGTTGCGAGGTCCGGCTTCACCGTCGGTCCATCGACGCGAGGAGCCTCGGCCAGCTTTTGCCCCTTATACTCGAACGCCACGGTGCCTTCGGGGTTCTTGTAGTGACCAGGATCCTTGTAATCGTTCTTGGCCAGCCCCGCACGCACCTTCACGACAGAGAACATGCCGCCCATCTCGACGGGGCCAAACTGGGAGTAGCCGGTCATCATCGGCAGCGTGTTCTTGGGCAGCTCCATCTCCATCGAGCCCATCTCGCCCATGCCGTTCGATCCCATCGGCATGTAGCCGGGCGCGGCCTTGCGGATCCGGCTGACGAGATCCTTCTTGGTGACGCCGATATAAGTCTTCACCGAATGGCCCATGGCATTCATCGTGTGGTGCGACTTGTGGCAGTGGATCGCCCAGTCGCCGGGTTCGTCGGCGACGAAGTCGAAGGCGCGCATCTGGCCGACTGCGACGTCGATCGAGACCTCGTCCCAGGCGCTCGCGGGATCGACCCAGCCGCCGTCGGTGCAGGAGACCTTGAACTCGTAGCCATGCATGTGGATCGGGTGGTTGGTCATGGTCAGGTTGCCGAAGCGGATCCGGACCTTGTCGTTGAGGCCGACCACGAACGGGTCGATGCCCGGGAAGGCCCGGCTGTTCCAGCACCACATATTGAAGTCGAGCATGGTGTTGACCTTGGGCACATAGGAGCCCGGCTCGATGTCGAAGGCGTTGAGCAGGAAGACGAAGTCGCGATCGACGCGGCGGAAGGCCGGGTCCTTGGGATGGACGATGAACATCCCCATCATCCCCATCGCCATCTGCACCATCTCGTCGGAATGGGGATGGTACATATAGGTGCCTGAGCGCCTGAGCAGGAACTCGTAGACGAAGGTCTTTCCTGACGGGATGTGCGGCTGGTTAAGCCCTCCGACACCGTCCATGCCGTTGGGCAGGCGCTGGCCGTGCCAATGGATCGTCGTGTTCTCGGGCAGTTTGTTGGTCACATAGATGCGGACCTTGTCGCCCTCTACCGCCTCAATGGTAGGGCCCGGCGACTGGCCGTTATAGCCCCAGAGATAGGCGATCATGCCCGGTGCGATCTCGCGCTCGACCGGCTCGGCGACGAGATGGAACTCCTTCCAGTCGCCATTCATGCGCCAGGGCAGCGTCCAGCCGTTCAGCGTCGCCACCGGCTGGTAATCGGGGCCCGATGTCGGCACCAGCGGAGCCTGCGTCGCTGCGCTCGCCATGGTCGGCGCTTCGGGCACGGCTGCGAATGCGGTGCGGCCCGAGACGGCCGCAGCGCCCGCGATCACGAGGCCTGACGAGCCGATGAAACCCCTGCGTGACAGATCAGTCATGGCGTTTTGCTCCTGATGAGTTCAATGGGCCGGCGCATCGCCGCCGCCGCCGGCAGCTGCAACGACGGCACCACCGCCGCCTCCAGGCGAGCCGCCGCCGATGAGCGCGTGCTTGAAGTCGGTATGGGCAATCCAGGCGTCACGGCGTGCATTGATGCCCGCGACATTGGACAGGATGCGGGCGCGCGCGTCGGTGATGAGCTGCGTTACGTCGATCAGCATGCCGTTGTACTGCAGCAGTGCCTCGTCCTGGATGATCTTGCGCAGCGGCAGTACGTTAGCAGTGTACTGCCGAGCGATATCGTAAGTGCCGCGATAGCCTACATAAGCCTCGCGCGCCTCCGAGCGAACGTTCACGGCCTTTTCGGCAAGCTTGTTGGCGGCCTGCATGTAGGTCTGCTCAGCCAAGGCAACCTTGCTCTGCCCGAAGTCAAAAATCGGAATTTCAATCTCCAATTCAAGCGTGCGACTCCGACTCGTCTCGCGCTCGACATCGCCGTCGGGCAGGACGCTGCGGCCCCGGTCATAGGTTCGCCGTCCGAGCAGATCGATGTCGTTCACGAACCGGGTCGCCTGCGTTAGGCCAAGCGACTTGGCCAAGAGGGCAAGCTCGCCCCGCGCAATCTGAACATCGACACGCTTGCGAAGCGCCTCCGCTTCGACCGCTTTGGCCGATTGCAAGCGTGGCAGTGGAGGCAAAGCGGCCGGTATGCGGAATTTGAGGTCATCGCCCCAAAGGCCGAGCTGCCTAATCAGACGCTCGCGCTCTTGGCGTTGCTGCAGCCGGGCCTGCGCCAGCTGCGCGCCCAGCTCGGCGTCGAAAGCGAATTCTCTAGCCTGGTCGAGCTTGTTTATGCCGCCTGATTCGCCCAGACGCTTAAAAAGTTGGGTCGCAGCATCGGTCGAAGCCTTGGCTTCTTGATAGAACGACGCCTGGGCGTTTGCTGCGACGGAGCGATAATACTGTTTGCGTGTGTCAGCAGCGAGCTTCAGCACAGCCTCCGCCGCGCGAAGCTGTGCGTTTTGGAAGCGGTCGCGGGCAACCTCGGCGCGTGCTGGCCAAGTCGCCAAAGCGAACA
>LSIB01000187.1 GCA_001556025.1 Rhizobiales bacterium CCH3-A5 | reverse complement strand
ACCCCGGTCCCCGTTTGCGCGCCGAACCCGGTCCCCAGTTCCACGCCGATTGACAGCCCGGAAGTTCGGAAGGGCGCTGATCGATGACTTCGAGACGCCTCCCAACGGGCAGCGCACGCTCGCTGCGACGATGCCGGCCACCGAGAACCTTCTGCAGGCCTACGTCGGTAAGGATGATACGGAGCAGCCGCTCGAGACGCAGGAGGCCAGTCCCAAAGTCAGGACTCGCTCAAAGAAGCGTTCGCGCACCGGCAGCCCTGCCGTGAGCCAGGCCGGAATCACGCACGGCCTCGATCCGCGCGCCAACCACCTCCTGCATCTGGCGGCCCACTCCACGACGGTTGAGGATGGCGAAGTCGTCGTCCGCGCTGTCGAGTCCAACAGCGCCACGACCAACAGGCTTTCGACCGCGGATCACGAGAGCCTCGATATCGTGATCGAGTACGTCCCGCGTGAGGCGGGCGCGGCCGGGATCAGTCTGCATGAGTTCTCGCTTACGCTCCTGCTCTATCGCCTCTTTCAGCACGTGAAGGAGACGGTGCAGACCAACGACCGGCGCCGTGCCGGACACCGGCTCGTTCAGGACAAGAGGGGCAACGACCATTGGCCGGGTTCGCCCAACTCCTTCCAGAACTGGGTCGAGACCAGGAAGGATAAGTGCCAGTGCAAGAATGAGTTCTGGTCGAGGGCTATTCCTGGTGATCTGTTCGAGCGCTGTGTCGCGCTGCGCTATGGCGTCGCCGAGCCGACCCACGATCAGCTCCAGCGCTATCTTTTCCAGATCATCCAGGCCGCCTTCAAGATGCTCGACCTCGCCGGTCGCCAGACCTCCAATCTGCGCGATCTGCATCGCGCGAACCACACGAGCAAGCCGCGTCCGATCCAGCGCCACGTCATCAACCAGGCTGTCGACGGCGTCTCGAACCCGAGCATCGGCGCCAGCCATCAGGTCAACGAGATCGATCGGTTCATGCTCGCGGTTCTCGGGCGCGTCAACGCGGCTAAGGTCTGGCGTGACAAGGCCCACCAGACCTTGATGTTCCAGTGGCTGGTCGCGATCGGCGATTTCAACAGGACCGGCAAGATGATCGTTACCTGCCTCATGGCGCAGGAGCTCATCCTGGTCGCTCGTGAGCGGAGGCTGAAGCGGAGCATCGATGCCGGCTGGATCGTCTTCGATGACATTCTGGCTCTGGCGCTCAAGGAGCGTTGCGGCTGGACGAAGGTTCATCGCGAGCTGGTTTCGCTGTGCGAGGACGCCATGCGCGGCAACCACGGCTGGATCGTGTCGCGCGCCAAGTGGGGCAGCACCGTCCTGGTTGCCACGCCCATGAGTGAGGCGACCAGCAAGGCCGCCGAGACGCCCATCCTTCTGTTCTGACCAAAAAGCTCGCCGCGCCCCAATTCCATCGGTGGTGTTGGGGCGCGGCGTCGTCACATTCCAGAACCTCGCCTGAGCTGTTCAAGGCCATGAGAGGGTAATGATCATGAAGACGAAGTTGTTGAATGTCGCCGTGGACAATCGGGACGCGCTGTTGGGCCTGACCCTGACGTTGACCGGCAAGTGGACGCATACGGCAAGCGATGTGACGCAGCTGGCCGAGCGCGCCGAGAAGATGCTGGACAGGATGAGGATGCCCAAGGGCAAGCGAAAGGGCATCGTCGCCATCCACACCATCAGGGGGCCCAGCGCGCGAGCCTACCGCTTTACGGTTAACGGCAGCATCGTCACCCTGAGGCGCGCCACGACCGATTGGCGTGTGGTCGGTTTCGCTTCCAAGCGGGTTTTCCCGCAGCAGGGTGGGCAGCTTATCCTCCAGATTTCGCCGGAGCAGGAGGCCGCCGCCGTCGCCGCGATGCACGCCGCCTGCGGCGTCGTCGTGAAGCGGGCGGTTACGGAGACGGCCCCTGCCTCCGCCGAGAGCACCTCTGCCTCGCTCGAGCCTTAGCGGCCCGCCTTCTGCCCCAATTCCATCGGTGGTTTCCAGATCCGATCTGGTCAAATTGATCGGCCTCCCCATCGGAGGCCAAGATGGCCAGAAGGTCGAGCCAGAAACATCACCACACCGCCACTGGCCCCCGGGCTGGATGCGGTCGTACGTCTATAGACACGGGTGTTCGTCGCAGGCACGAGAGGGAAGACCTCAAGATCGAGTTCGACATAGAGAGCATGTCCGTCAACCCCAGGGAGATCGAATTGCTTTGCCATTTTTTCAGCGCTGAGATCGACGCCCTGCTCCGCGGCGATGGCTAATGCGTAGGAGGGTGGAGACCATGGCGGCGAAGAAGCGATCGACAGCTCATCAAACCGCCTCGACCGACCGCTTGCGTGTGAGCGCGTATTGTCGCGTTTCGACAGGCCGCCAAGCCGATAGCGAACTGTCGATCCCCGATCAGAATCGCCAGATCGCAGCCTACGTCGCCGCCAAGGGCTGGGAGCTTGTCGCGACCTATGTCGATCCCGGACTGTCCGCGACCGATGACAACCGCCCCCAGTTCCAGGCGATGATCGAAAGGGCGCTTGACGACGATCATCCCTTCGACGCCGTCTTGGTCCATTCCTATTCCCGGTTCTTCCGGGATTCGTTCAACCTCGAACTCTATCGTCGGCGGCTCGAAAAAGCCGGGGTGAAGCTGGTCTCGATCACGCAGGAACTGGGCGACGAACCAGCCGACGCTATGATGCGCCAACTCATCGCGCTGTTCGACGAGCACCAGTCGTGCGGATTCCGATTCCGACCGGCCATCATTCCGATAATTGACCGGCCGGGATTCC
>LSIB01000186.1 GCA_001556025.1 Rhizobiales bacterium CCH3-A5 | reverse complement strand
TGGCGCGCGCCTCGATCAAGCGCCCGATCAGGATCAGGGTCACGATCACCGCGCTTGCCTCGAAATAGGTATATTCGGTCCCGTCCGGCAGCAGGCCCGGCAAGAAGGTCGCGACGCTCGAATAAAGGAAGGCCGCGGTCGTGCCGAGCGCCACGAGCGAGTTCATGTCCGGCGCGCCGCGCAGCAACGCCGGCCACCCTTTCCGGATGAAGCGCAGTCCGGGAACCGCCATCACGAAGCCGGCGAGCAGGAATGAGAGCAGCTTGATGTTGAACTCGCCGATCCGACCGGCGAGGACATGGTGCAATGTCTCCGACATGTGCATGCCCATCTCGAAGACGAGTAGCGGCACGGTCGCGATTGCCGCAATCGCGCCGTCCCGGCGCAAACCCGAAAACTCGGCCTCGCGCGCCTGACGTTCGCGGTCGGAGCCAGCCACCGTTTCCCTGACCTGCTCGGCGACGTAACCGGCGGCGGAGACCGCCTTGACGAGAGCAGGTGTCAGTTCTGGACCGCCCAGCACGCGCACAGAAGCTCGTCCGGTCGCCAGATTGACGGCCGCATCGAGGACGCCAGGCGTTGCCTTGAGTGCGCGCTCAACCCGGCCGACGCAGGACGCGCAGGTCATGCCCGAGATACTCAGGACGACAACGGTCTCCCTCGGCTCATAGCCCGCCTTCCGGATGACCAAATCGATAGCCGCCGTATCGACCTTCCCAGAGGTGAAGGCGACATGCGCCCGCTGCGTCGCCAGGTTCACCGAAACGCTGTCGACGCCTTCAACCGCCGCGATCGCTTTCTCGACGCGACCGACGCATGACGCGCAGGTCATCCCTTCGACTGAAACGTCGAAATGTGTGAGGGGCGGGGTTGTGCTTCCGGCCATCGTTGCAGTCGACATGACGTCTCTCCGAGCTGTGATGGCACGGGATATGGAGCTTCCTATAATGGTAAGGTCAAGCGCAATTGCAGGCTTTGGCGATAGTTTTTTCGAGCTGCCCAAAAAAGCTAAAAAGCCTCTTGACCTTACCACTGTGGAAAGCCGCAGCCTCCTTTTCACCCGTACTTAACAGGAAACTCCAGCCATGTGCTCGTGCCAGCAGCATTCCAATTCCGCATCCGAAGCCGTCGCGACGCCATCGCTGGTTGGACTCAAATTCCGCGTCGATGACATGACGTGCGGCCACTGTGCGAGCACGATCAAGAAGGCGATCGAGGCGACCCTGCCCGGCACCACTGTCGATGCCGATCTGGCCTCCAAGCTCGTGAACGTGAAGGGCTTCGGCGATTATGCCGCCATCAAGGCGATCGTGACCGGCGCCGGCTACACGCCAAGCGCCGCGCCCGTCGCAGCCTGACCTCTCGAAGGACCGGAAAGCGGCATCGGGACACGCGGCCGCTTTCCGCCGCTCGTCCAAAAGCGGTGGCTTCAACCCGTCAGCCCGGCCGCGCCGTTTGGGCGGCCGGGCCCACAAGCCTGGTGAGAGTCCCTGAACGGGCGTTCAACCGCCCGCCGTGGGAGATGTCGCTGTGCGCCGTCGCGCCGTTGAACGGGAGACGCCAACGATGTTTCGGCGCTACTTGCCTTTGGTCTTCAGCCACGCGTCGATCGTGGCGATTTCCTTTTCCTGAGAAGACACGATCTCCTCCGCCAACTTCTTGGCCTCGGGATCCTTCCCGTTCGCAAGTTCGACCTTGGCCATCTCGATCGCGGCCTGATGATGGCCTTTCATCTGCTTCATAAAATCGACGTCGGCATCGCCGGTGTAGGCCGGCATCCCGCTCATCATCGTCATCATCGACTGCTTGTAGCCCTTGGTCGCAGCCGAGTCGGAGTTCATCGGCATCATCATCTTCATGTGCATGCCGGGGTCCATGGCCGGCTTCGATGCAGGTTGCTGCGCGAAAGCTGCGGAAATGGCGAGCGTCGAAGCGAACAGGGCGACAGAGGTTCGGATCATTGTCTTGTCCTTTTTGACTGAGAGGATGGGAGTGCGGACGGATCAGGCGGCCATCTCGCGGCAGCTCCGTGCGCAGGCGCGACATGCTTCGACGCAGGCGTCCATGTCGCCAAGGCGTTCGCACTCCTTGGCGCAGTCCTCGCAGATGTCGGCGCATTCGGCGCAGAGATGCTTGTGGTGAGGCGATCCCAGGATCATGACATGAGCGGTCGCCCGGCAGGTCTCCGAGCAGGACAGCATGAGCTGGACATGGCTCGGGGCGGCATGCTCGCCGCCCTGTTCCAGGCAGTGCTGTGTGACCATGCCGAGGCAGGTCTGGTAACAGCGAAGGCAGGCGTCTACGCAGGCCTGCATGTTCTGATCGACGTGATGCATCGCGATGTCTCCTGAAACAGGTCCGTCGGACCCTCGTTGAGGAGACGTGCGCGCGACAGCCTAGTTCCTGGCTGCAACAATCTGTAACAAGCCTGCTGTCTCGACCCGATGCCGGCGAGCTGGGGACTTCCTCTAATTGCGCGCCTTCTCGGCCTCGCGCTTGACCATCTCATAGAGCGGGCGCGGGCCGAACTCGGTGAGGGGTTGCCCGTTGACGAAAAATGTCGGCGTCCGGGTAACCTCCAGCGCTTTCGCATCCGCGCCGTCCTTGTCCAGGATCACCTGGAATTCCGGTCGGGCCGCGTCGCGCTTGCCGCGCTCGGTGTCGAGGCCGGCGTCCTTCGCCCGCGCCCAGGCCTTTTCGAGATCGGGCTTGTCGTGGTCCGCCCATTCCGGTTGAAACTCCAGCAGCGCCTCCATGACGGGCTCGAACTTGCCTTGCAGCCGCGCCGCTTCAAGGATCTTGACGGCCTGGTCGGACCCCTCGTGAAACGCGGCGTAGCGGATTACCAGCCGGGCGTCGTTCGGGAAGAGTCCGAGAATCTGCTTCAGCGGCGGATGGAAGGCGCGGCAGGCCTCGCAGGACGGATCGAAGAACTCGACGATCGTCACGGGCGCGCTCGCGGGGCCGATGATCGGCGAGTGGTCGCGGACCAGAGCCTCGGCGCGCGAGGCCGCGATGGCGCGCGCCCGTTTGGCCTGTTCGTTCTGATAGAAGGCGGTCCCCCCGGCGAAGACCGCCAGCGCGGAGACGCCGGTGAGGAGGACAACAGCACGGCGGTTCATGACGCGGCCTTCGTTCTGGAGCCGAGGAGGGCGATCGCAATCGCGACGAAGGCCGCGAGCGACAGGTAGGGCAAGGGCAGCATACTCAGGATAATCATGCCGGCGCCGGCGCAGGAGGGGCCCTGAGAGCAGGGCTGGATGCCTTCGGGGATGAGGCCGGCATAGAGCAGGCTGTGGAACCCGGCGATGGCTGCGCCGATGGCGGCGAGCGGAAGGGCGTAAAGCCAGGCGCCGCTGTCGCTCCGGAAGCTCGCCACCGCGAGGAGCACCGCGAGCGGGAACATGAAGGCGCGCTGGTGCCAGCACAGGCTGCAGGGGGCCTGGCCGACGACCTCGCCGATGAAGAGCGCGCCGAGGCTCGCCGCGACCGCGACGATCCAGGCGATGAAGAGGTATAGCCAGCGGTCGTTGCCGCCAGCGGCGATAGCGTTGTCGGTCATGTGCGTGAGCGAGCCTTTCAGCCGATTTTTGCGAGGAAGGGGAAGGTTTCGAGAAGCCAGAACGCCATGGTCGAGAGCTGGCCCGACATCATGGCGAGACCCATCGCGATCATGGTGACGCCGGCCACGATCTGCAGAACCCGCCCCGCACCGCGCAGGCGGCGCAGTCTTGTGGTCATGCCGTCGGCGAAGAGGGCGGTCAGGAGGAAGGGGATCGCGAGCCCAAGCGAATAGACGCCCAGCAGCGCGACGCCGCTTGACGTTGATGTCGACGTCGCGCTGACCGTCAGGATGGCCCCGAGAACAGGGCCGATGCAGGGCGTCCAGCCGAAGGCGAAGGCGAGGCCGAGAAGGTATGCGCCGACCGGCCGACCGCCGGCGATCGGCGCCTGAACCCGAATCTCGCGCTCCAGCCAGGAGAAACGCACGAGCCCCGTCGAGAAAACGCCGAAGACGAGGATGATCGCGCCGCCGACGATGCCGGCTTCGTAGCGATAGGCCAGGAGGAGGTGGCTGAGCGCGCTCGCGCCAGCCCCGAGCAGCACGAAGACGGTCGAGAAGCCAAGCACGAACCAGACGCTCATCACGACGGCGTTCAGTCGTGACGAAGTCCCAGAGGGCGTGTCGGCTCCCGCCGCAGACCCGCCCGCGATGTATGAGACGTAGCCCGGCACGAGCGGCAGGACGCAGGGCGACAGGAACGAGACCGCGCCCGCCGCGAGCGCCGCCCAGATGCCGATATTGGCGATTTCCATCAGTGGGCCTGCCTTTCCGGACGATCGGCGAGGAGCGCCGCGATTTCGTCCATCATGGGCTTTTCGTCCCAGGCCTTGACGCCATGCCAGCGCGCCTTTTCGACCCCGTCGGGGCCGAGCAGGATCGTTGTGGGGAGGCCCGAGATCGCGAGCCGGCCCATAGACGCGCCTGTCTGATCGAGGAAGACGGGTAGGTCCTTGACGCTCAACTGCTCCAGCAGCGGCTCGACCACTTCAGCGCCATCGCGATCGACGGAGATGGCGACCACGGCGGGAGGCCGTCCGCCAAGGCCACGATGCAGCCTTGCCAGCGCCGGCAGCTCCTGGCGACAGGACCAGCACCATGTCGCCCACACGGTCAGAAGAACGGCCTGCCCGCGAAAGCCGGCAAGGTCTGTTGGACTGCCGTCGAGCCGCTGGACCATGAATGCGTCGGCATTCCGGGATCGAGGCGCCCTGTCGACGACCACGCCATAGCCGACCACGATCGCCAGCGTCGCCATGGCGACCACCGACAGCACGAGCCGTCTGGATCTGAGCGCTGGTCCGATCATTCTCGGGCCTCTGAAAGGAAATGGTCGTGCCGCTAGGCCCGGCAGGGCAAGCGCCCGCGCTAACGGCCGGCCTCGGCAGCTCTGGAATGGAAGGCTTGGGCGCGATGACGCCGCAGGCCGCACGAAGGCTCGCCCTTCAGCTGCGGCGCGGTGGACCCGTCGCTTGTGGCAGACCTTGCGGACTGGACGAGGCCGACGCTTCAACGCGCGGCAAGAAGATCGTCTTGGCTGCTTCGGCGCGTCTTGGGATCAGCGAGGCCGACAAAGGGGGCGTCACCGGCGCGAGAGCGACCGATTTCGCCCAGACGCAGCAGGCATTGACGCCCTCGATATGAGTGGTTCGATCACGCTCCGAATCCGGCGTTGCGCCGCAAATCTCGACGAGGCCGATTTCACCCGCGTCGAACTTGACGGCGAGATGGGAGCTGCCGGCAAGCGCGCTCACCATCAACTGGAACATCAGCACGAGACCGCAGGCGGCGGCCAAGAGGCCGCGCCCCGAAGCGCCCGATGTGCCTTTCGATATCATGGCTAGAGAATAACCCAGGCGATCGGCGTCCAGCAATCGCGATGCGGCTGCCTCGCGCTCTGTTGACCGGGTGAAGTCATGCGGGCAGCGCTCATCGGACCGTCTGCCTGGCCTTGGAGATGTGCTCATCGATCTCCGCGACCGCCGACGGCTCATCCCATTCCCGCGCGCCTGGCCAGCGCGCGATCTCGCGGCCGTTAGGATCGATCAGTAGGGTGGTGGGGAGCCCGGTGATCCTCAGCCCCGGCATGCTCCTGGCCTCGCGATCAAGATAGATCGCAAGGCTGGTGAGACCCGTTTTCCTGAAGAACGGCTCCACCACCTCCAGCCCCTGCCGATCGATCGACAGGGCCACGACCTCGAACGCGCCACTGCCCTTCATCGCCTGGAGCCGGTCGAGCGAGGGCATTTCCTTGACGCAGGGCGGACACCAGGTCGCCCAGATGTTCAGGAGGACGAAGCGCCCGCGAAACGACTCTCCGGGGAGCTGACGTCCGTCGGCGGTCTGGAACGACAGTCCCGACAGGACCGGCGCCGCCGGCTGCTCGCGTCGCGTGGCGACGAGAAGGCCGGATGCCGCTCCGATCAGGGTCGCGGCCAGCCCTGCAGCGATGACGAGCCGGCGTCCGACCGGGCTCACCGGAGCACCATGCGGACCTTCTCCAGAGCGGAGGCCTCGTCCTCGTGGTAGTCGATCATCGTCCGAAAGCCGCCATCGGCCTTCATCAGGTAGACCGAAGCCGAATGGTCCATGGTGTAGCCGTTCTCGGTCGGGATTTTCTTCGCATAGGCCTTGTAGGCGGCGAGCGCCGCATCGACCTGCTGGCGCGAGCCGGTCAAGCCGACCACGCGCGGATCGAAGGACTGGAGATAGAGCGCGAGTTGTTCCGGCGTATCGCGCTCGGGGTCGACCGTAATCAGGAGGATCTGCAGGGGGTCCGCCGCCGCGCCGATCTTTCCGGTCAGGTTGGCCATCTGCACCAGAGTGGTCGGGCAGACCTCGGGGCAATGCGTGAAGCCGAAGAAGACGGCCAGCGGCTTGCCTCGATAATCGGCGTCGGTGACCGTCCTGCCGGTCTGATCGACCAGCGTGAACGGCCCGCCGATCGCGGGCACGCCCTGAACGGCCGCGCGGCCGGCGGGCGAACGACCCGGACCATCGACCTGCCACCACCCCAGCAGGATGGCGGCCCCGACGAATGAGACCAGGACGACGCCGGCCCAGGCGCCGTAGCGGATCCATTTGAGGACGGGCATGGCGCGCCTCAATGCCGGGTATGGCCTGTCGCGGCCGGTTGCGGCGCGCCGACGCCTTGCACCTGCAGCTCGATCGCGACCGTGCCGGCGCGCTCGAAGACCAGCGTGGCCTTGACCTTGTCACCCTGCTTCAGCGGCGCCTTGAGATCGACCAGCATCAGGTGCAGCCCGCCCGGCTTGAACTCCAGAGTCTGGCCGGGCGGGACGGCGACGCCGTCCGTCCTCTCGCGCATCCGCATGATGCCGTCGGCGAGGCTGCTTTCGTGGATTTCGACGCGAGCCGCGCCCTCGGTCGAGCCGCCAACCAGACGGTCCGGCTCCGGGCCGGTGTTCTCGATGGCGAGGTAGCCGCCACCGACTTTCGCCGAGGGCGGCGACGCCCTAGCCCAAGGATGGCCGATCTTGAGCGGCCCGACGGCATAGTCGTGGGCGCGGACAGGGTTGGGGGCATAGGCCGCAAGAGACAGGGCAACGCCGGCGGTGCCGATCGCAAAACGCTTCATGGATGTATCCTCGTAAAGGTGATGGTGCCGGCGGGAGGGCCGGCGCTCTGGTCACGCTTCGAGGGTGGGAGGCGCGCGCGATCCCTGCGCGGTCGCGGCGCGGAACAGGATCGCCAGCGGAGTGGCCTGCCCGAACGCGATCGGCAGGCAGGCCGGAGCGAAGTAAGGGATGGCAATCGCTGGCGAGGTAGGAGGCAGGACGGGGTCGGCCGCCGCTGAGCCGCTCCAAGCGCAGCAGGACGGCTGCGCGGTCGCGTGGTGCGGACTCTCGTCCGATGCGGGTACGGCGGGAGCCTGAGCACCCGAGCACAACGCTTGCGTAAGGCCTGGCTCGCCGACCGACGTGGCGAGGCGGGAGCCGGCGGCGGCGCTTGCGAACACCCCTTGCAGGATCAGGACATAGGCCATCGCCAGCGCGAGCAGCGCCCGGATGATGACGGTTCTGGCCGGTCGTATTGTCACGGGCCCGACATAGCGGGGCGCTGCCGCCCCCGCAATGCGACATGGCGGTCACCTTCAACCCGTGGCGAGGTCGAACAGCAGCTTCATGTTCAGGGCGATGATGATCGCGGCGATCAGGCCGGCGGTGATAGTCAGCCATTTCGGCGCGACCATCTCGCCCATCTTGCTCCTGGACGCCGTGAACATCACCAGCGGCACGATCGCGAAGGGCAGTTGCAGGCCGAGGATGACCTGGCTGAGGATCAGCAGTTTGCCAGTCTCGCTGGCGCCATAGATCCAGGTGACCAGGATCGCCGGGATGATGGCGACGAGGCGGGTGACGAGGCGGCGCACCCAGGCCGGCAGCTTGATGTCGAGGAAGCCCTCCATGACGATCTGGCCGGCCATTGTGGCGGTCACGGTCGAGTTCAACCCACAGCACAACAGCGCGATGGCGAAGAGTGTCGGCGCGATCGACAGGCCCAGCAGAGGCGCAAGCAACTCATGCGCCCGACCGAGCTCGGCGACATCATTCTGGCCCGTCTTGTGGAAGGTCGCCGCCGCCAGGATCAGGATCGAGGCGTTGACCAGCAACGCGAACATCAGCGCGACGGTCGAGTCCACAGTCGCCCATTTCAGCGCGTCGCGCTTCTCGGGCAAGGTCTCGCCGAAAGCGCGAGTCTGTACGATGCCCGAGTGGAGATAGAGGTTATGGGGCATCACAGTCGCGCCGATGATGCCGAGCGCGAGATAGAGCATCTGCGGATTTGTGACGATCTGCGTCGTCGGGGCGAAGCCGCGAATGACCTGACCCCAGTCGGGATCGGCCAAGGCGATCTGGACGCCGAAGCAGATCGCGATCACACCCAGCAACGTGATGATGAAGGCCTCGATCCAGCGGAAGCCCTTGTTCTGGAGCCAGAGGATCACGAAGACGTCTAGCGCGGTGACGACGACGCCGATCTCGAGCGGCATGCCGAAGAGCAGGTTGAGCGCGATCGCCGTGCCGATCACCTCGGCGAGGTCGGTCGCGCAGATCGCGAGTTCCGCCAGCAGCCAGAGCGGATAGGAAACCGCACGCGGATAGGCGTCGCGGCAGGCTTGGGCGAGGTCGCGGCCGGTGGCGACGGCCAGCCTGGCACAAAGCGCCTGCAGGATGATCGCCATGATGTTGGAGACGAGCGCGACGAAGAGCAGCGTGTAGCCGAACTGGGCTCCGCCGGCGAGCGACGTCGCCCAGTTGCCTGGGTCCATGTAGCCGACCGCGACGAGGTAGCCCGGGCCGAAAAAAGCTAGGAACTTGCGCCATGGCGTAGCGCCAGGCCTGACAGTGATGGTTCGGAAGACGTCGAGCAGCGAAGGCTCGCCACGCGCCTTGCGCCAGCCGGTTTCGGCGGTCTCGACTTTGTCCAGCATTGCCCGCCCCTAAAATGCAACTGATTTGCAAAAGCAGATTATGGCCGCTGGTCATATTGTCAATGCATTTGCAAACGATTCTCATTAAATAGGCTGGAGGAGGAAACGATGTCCGACGCAGCCGACGCATTGATCGAGCACTGCAGAGAAGCGGGGCAGCGGATTACAGGGCCGCGCCGCATCATCGCCAACGTCGTCGTCAAATCCGACGACCACCCCGATGTTTCTGAAATCTATCGGCGGGTGACCGCCATCGACCCCGGCATTTCACTGTCCACCGTCTACCGGACTTTGAAGATTTTCGCCGCAACCGGCCTTGTCGAGCGTCACAGCTTCGCAGGCGGACGTGTCCGGATCGAACCGGCCTCGGAGGTCCATCACGATCATCTGATCGACATCGCGAGCGGTGCCGTCATCGAGTTCAGGTCGGACGAGATCGAGCGCTTGCAGGCGCTGGTCGCGAGGGAGCTAGGCTTCGAGCTGACCGGGCATCGGCTCGTCCTGTATGGGCGCCCTCTTGTCAGGACGTTACGACGCGCGCGGAAGCCATAGGTTCCAGTCCGCAGACATGGCTCGGCTCGTCAGCTTCGAGTTTGCTGGGCCGCGCCACCGGCTTCCATGGCGACGTGCGAGAAGCTTAGGATGAAGGCGAAGGCGACGAAGACCACGAGAACGGCGAGCACCACCAGATTGCGGCGCCTCATGCGGCTGTCGTCATGACGAGCGAGCACGCCAGGGAGATGGGGCTCGGGTGTCGGTTCGCGGTTGGTTACGTTCAACTTTCCACATGCGCCAAGTCGCGGACGATGATGCCGACGGCTAGCGCGCGGCATTTCCAATAATCAGCGACTGGCGAGCGAACCGGTCGTCTCGGTTCGCCCAGGTGCGTCGTCTCCGCCGAACGGGTCGGCCAGAGCGGCGTCGGGCCGGCTAATCTCGACCTTGCCCGCGACCATCGGCTGCATGCGTTCGGGCCCCAAGTTCTTCAGCATCGCCCGGAAGCTCTGGTGCATGCCGCCGTCGAGATGGGCATAGCTCATCGCCGACGCGCCACCGCCCACCAACTCGGCAAACCGGGCCTCGTCGCGCGCCTGGCGCAGCGACACCTTCGGCTGCACGTCCGCGTCGATTTCGTAGGATGGGCAGGCCTCGCCCGGAGCGAACGGACCCGATCCATCCTTGGCGTTGAAGACGTAGCGGCGACCGCAGGCGGCGAGCCTGGGCGGTTGCTTCGTCGCCTCGAAATGGTCAGAGCCTTCCTTCAAATTCCGCCAGAATGCGAAGTGTGTGCTGTTACGGTGGCGTGCCATATTCTCGGGCGTCATCCGGAATGGCAGAGCCTGGACCTGGAAGCTGCGCTGCCCGCCGGCGAAAGCTTCGCGCGCTAGGCCGTAGATCTCCGTGACCCCCTCGTCGGTCATGGCGAAGCAGCCAGCCGAGGTGCAGGCGCCATGGACCATGAGCGCCGATCCGGTAGCGCCTTGCGACTTCTCCAGCGGGTTGGGATAGCCGAGGTTGAACGACAGGTAGAACTGCGAGCGCGGGTTCATCAGGTCGGCCGTGACCGTGTAGAACCCTTCCGGCGCCTGTCGGTCGCCTTCGCGCTTCTTCGGGCCGAGCTGACCCGACCAGCGGCACATCGGATAGGTCTTGAGCAGAGCGTACTGGCCGCTGCGGTCGCGCTTCCAAACCTCGAGCTCGCTCTCCTTCTTGAAGATGCGCACCAGGATGGGGTCGCTCTGGCTCATGCCCTTGCTGGACATCTCCGAGACCAGCCGCGCCGGAAGCGGCTGGAGATGACGATCGTCGCCTTCGCCGGTGACGCAGCCGGACAGTGCTAGCGTGCCGAGCAAGAGCACGAGGACGAGGCGCAGCGTCGAGAGGCGGGCGAACGAGAGCATGCGAGAACTTTTGCGCGAACGGGGCTTACAGAGCGTCAACAAGGACGGTTAACGGTTCTCTACAACCTCATGCCACTTGAGCTTCAAGCAGAAATCTTCCGATCTTGATCGGCGAGCGCACGCCTGCTCCACCAGCGCCGCAGCGCCACGACTGCCCAGATCGCCTCGACCACACCGAAGGGCCAGGCGCCCTGGAGGAAGCCGTAGACGGAGCCCAGCGCGCAGGCGATGGCGAAGCCGAGGATGAACCATGGACTGCGCTCCTCGCACGCGTAGGTGATCAGCATCGCGGTTACGGCGAAGAGGCCGAAGACGGTGAGAGGGTCCATCAGAGGATCATGGCGGCGAAGGCGGGCAAGTACCACTGCAGCCACGACCGTCCATTGGCGCAATCCACCATTTGGGCGTCCAACTGCGACGCGCTGTCGCATGATATGCGGGGCGTCTTCCGCCGGAAGCGCTTGAACCTGATGCCACTTCAGGTGCGATCAGCGTACCAAGGGAGGATTCCATGATCGCGCGTCGCTCGCTGCTTCGGCTGTCGGCCGGGCTTATCGCTACCAGTCTCGCCGGTCGATCGGCGACTGCACAGACTGCTCTTGCCGCCAAGCTCCTTGAGCCCGGTCCCTTGCCGGACAAGGTCTTCGGCGCCGCCGACGCACCAGTCACGGTGATCGAGTACGCCTCGCTGACCTGCCATCACTGCATGAACTTCCACATCAACACCTGGCCGGCGTTCAAGGCCAAGTATGTCGATACCGGCAAGGTCCGCTTCATCGCGCGGGAATTCCCGCTCGATCCGCTTTCGGCGGCCGGTTTCATGCTGGCGCGCTGCGGCGACGAGGCGAAGTGGTATCCAATCGTCGATATGCTCTACAAGACGCAGGAAGGCTGGGCGCACGCGCAGAAGCCCCTGGACGCTCTGACCCAGACCATGAAGCAGGCCGGCTTCACGCAAGAGTTGGTCGAGGCCTGCCTGCGACGCGAGGATCTGTTCCAAGGCGTCAGGCAGGTCCAGGAGCGCGGTTCCAAGGAGTTTGGCGTCAACTCGACTCCGACCTTCTTCATCAACGGCGAGAAGAAGGTTGGCGCTCTGACGATCGACGAGTTCGACAAGATCCTGACGCCGTTGCTGGCTCGGCCCTGATCGCGCGGTGAGCTCGCGATGCTAGCGCGCCCCCTTGATCGCGGCGGTGACGACATCCGGGCGACCCAGGAAGCGCCCGAGATCCTGCCAGACGTTCTGGTTCTCCGGCGACTGGCGCCGGATGAAGGTCAGGCCGGATTTCGACCAGGGCAGGACCTTGTCGGTCTGGTTGTCGAGGACGAACTCGCCGCGGTCGGTGACGACGGTGAGTACGGCGTGGCCGCCGCCCTCCTTGTCGATCACCACGGTGATCAGCAGCGCCGAGAGGGGCCAGCCGCGCTTGACCAGTTCACGGCGCTTTTCGAGGACGTAGTCCTCGCAGTCGCCCTTGCCCGTCCTAGCGTAGTCCCAGTTCTCGATGACGCCGAACTGGTCCTGGTCGGTGACCGGTTCGATGGCCTTGTTGAACGTCAGGTTGACGCTCAGGAGCTCGCTCCAGGATCTGTCGTCGAGGCGCATGACTGTCGCCGATGAGCGCGGCGTCCGGCAGTCGTTGGGATTGTCGACGCAGAACTGCTGCCAGCCGATCGGCGTGCGCGAGGGCTGGCCAGCATGAAGATGGGCGAGGTCAGTTGTGCCCGCCGCGAGGACCGGCGTGACCAGGGTCGAAATCGCGATGCCGAGGAACATCGCGCCGATGAGGTTCTGCCTTTTTTTCATGACGCTCTCCCGTGTCGTTGAGAGCGTTTCTAGCGAAGACGCGTTGAATTCGCGCGAAATCCGACCCCTAAATTATCGATCTAAGATTCAGATTTCATTGATGTTTCTTGCTGTGTTATCAACCTTAAGGAAGGCTTTCTCGATGAGCCGCTTCGCCTCTCTAGAAGGTGTGGGCCGCGCCGCACCCATCGGCCCATCAGATGTGCGTGTGGCACGATGAAATCGCGCAATGGCGCTCTGGCCATCGCCCTGGTCGCACTCGCGGTCCTGTTCTACGCGGTCAGCGTGGTGAGGATGCGCGAGGTGGAAGACCGCCGCCATCAGACCGACCCCAAGGCGCACGCCTCTGGCGCCCCGGCATCATCGCCGCGCCCCTGACCACCTGCGCGCAAGCGCGGTTCTTTCTCGGCCGTTCTTCCCCCCGCGCCTTTTGGCCTATGTCAGTAAAAAAGGCCGCGCTGGACCTACAGGGGGGTCACGTGTCCCTCGGCGGCTCTGATCTCGCCATCCTCGATCTGGATCGTCGTGTGGGTCAGCCCGAATTCCGATCGCATGACGCCGCTTGCAGCCGTGAGAATGCCGGCCGACTTCGTCATGTCGTCGATCACCAGATGGCAGCTCATCGCGTCGAGACCCGACGTGATGGTCCAGACATGCAAGTCGTCGACGGCGACGACGCCAGGGAGGTCGGCGAGCTTCGCCTGGAGAAGCTTCAGATCGACCTCCGGCGGCGTGCCCTCGAGCAGGATGTGCACGGCCTGCTTCAGCAGGCTCCAGGTGCGCGGCACGATGAACAGGCCGATGCCCGCGCCGACGATCGGATCGACGATCGTCCAGCCGGTGAGCAGGACGACGATGGCCGCGACGATGACGCCGAGCGAACCCAGCATGTCGCTCAGGACCTCGAAATACGCGCCCTTGACGTTCAGGCTCTCGGACGATCCTCCCGAGAGCAGCTTCATGCTGACGAGGTTGACACCGAGACCCACGACCGCGACGACCAGCATCGGACCGCCGATGATCTCCGGCGGGTTCTGGAAGCGCTGGTACGCCTCGTAGAGGATGTAGACCGTCAGGAGCAGGAGGACGACGGCGTTGGTCAGCGCCGAGAGCACCTCGGCGCGGACATAGCCGAATGTCTTCTCCGGCGTAGCGGGACGCTCGGCGAAGCGGATCGCGATCAGCGCCAGGGCCAGGCCGCCGGCATCGGTCAGCATGTGGGCCGCATCCGCCAAGAGCGCGAGGCTACCGGTCCAGAGCCCGCCGACGACCTCAGCGACCATGAACGCCGTGGTCAGGCCCAGCGCCATCGCCAGCCGGCTCTTGTGCCTGCCGGCCGCGGTGCCTGTCGGAGCCGCGCCGTGCGAGTGCCCTGTCGCCATCGTGAAACTCCCCATGAACGCCTACTGAGTAGAACAGGCGCTCAGATGTGATCTTTGTGCTCGGGTTCGCCGAGGTTCTCGACCCGGATGTCGGCCGAGAGGCGGCCGGCGCGCTCGAAGACGAAGGTCACCGGGATGAAGCTGCCGGGCTCGACCTTGGTGTAGAGGCCGACCAGCGTGATCTGATGTGTTCCTGGCCTGAGCGACACCCTGCCATTCGCCGGCAGGGCGAGTTCGTCGAGCTCCACGGGACGGACGATGCCGGTCTTGGTGTCCAGAGCCTTCAGGATGGCGTGGTGGGCTGCGGCCGTTTCGATCTTGAGGAGTCGATCCGGGCGAGCGCCGCTGTTGGCGAAGGTCGCGTAGAATGGGAACTGGTCGCCCTTCAGCGCCGATCCCTTGGCCCAGGGATGGATCACGGCGACGCCGCCACGCTGCGCCACCGGCTCGGGATGGATCTGCCCCATGGCGAGCAGACCAGCCCCGATCAGCACGCCCAGGCCCCCAAGGCGCCAGGCCGCTGCGCCCGAGAGCAGCGCAAAGGGCTTGGTCTCGGCGGCGGAAGCCGCCTCGATCCATTGTCTGATCCGCCTCATGATCGGTCTCCTTGCGCGCCTGGAGAGACATTGGGCTGTGGGGATGCGGCCTCGGAGCGGGCCTTGCGATAGTCGGCAAGAGCGGCCAGCAGCATCAGCCCGACACCCGCCGAGATCGCGATGTCGGCGCCGTTGAAAGTCGGCCAGTGCCAATCGCCCCAGTGAAGGTCGATGAAGTCCGTGACGGCGCCCTGACGCCAGCGGTCCTGCGCATTGCCGAGCGCACCACCCGCAACCAGCGCCAGACCGACCCGCTCGAGCCGGATCCGGCTTCTGACGGCCCAGACCATGAGGCCGATGGCGACGACGACCTTGAACGCGGCCAGCATGCCCGGCCACGCCTCCAGCGTGTCGCGGCCGATCCCGAAGCTGACGCCGTAGTTGAAGCCGAGGCGCAGATTGAGGAACGGCGCGATCTCGATGACGCGCGGCGGCGCCATCACATATGTGAGGATCAGCCATTTCGAGAGCTGGTCCAGCGCCGCGGCGGCGACCGCCCAACCAAGGACTTCTCCGAGCCGCTTCTGCAACGTCATGGCGTCGTGCTTTCCGGGGTGGTGCGGGTCCCGAGCCAACGCCGCACCCGCTGCTGATAGTCGCGATAGGGCTGGCCGAGGCTTCGCACGAGGACGCGTTCCTCGATGCGGACCTGGAGGACGATGGCGACCAGGAGCGCGAGCGTCAGCGCACCCTGAATGAGGCTGGGCAGCACGAGGAAAAGCCCGACGAAGAGCAGGGCCTGGCCGACGAAGACCGGGTTGCGCGAGATCGCGAACGGGCCGTTGTCGACGATCGGGCCGAGCTCGCCCTCCGCCGCACCGATGCGCCAGGAGGCGCCCATATGCCGCTGGGACAGGATCGCGAGGCAGGCTCCGACTACGACAAGAAGATGGCCCAGGACATCGACCCACGGGCCGTCGAGTGTGCGTTGGAGCGGGTCGGCCTTGATAGGATTGCCGACCAGCGCCAGTACGATGGGCCAGATCACCGCGCCGGCGAAGGCGAGGCGGAACAGCGTGGCCGACAGCGCCTGCTTCTCGCGGCCTTTGCCGAAGAGCCAGACCGGCCGTCCCGCTTCCCTGGCGAGGATGGCCGACATGGCGAGGAAGCTGATGACGTAGACGACGGTCATCAAGTAGCTGGCGATCTCCATGCCGGACATGGCGCGTTCCTTCCGCTCAGCCGACGCGGCCGGCGTTGAAGCGCAGCAGCCGCAGCGCGTTGGCCGTCACAATGACCGTGGCGCCGGTATCGGCCAGGATCGCGACCCAGAGGCCGGTGTAGCCGAACACCGTGGTGACGAGGAACACGGCTTTCAGCCCGAGTGCGATGGCGATGTTGACCCGGATGTTGCCCATCGTCGCCCGCGCAAGCCTGATCATGGCTGCGACGTCCCGGACCCGGCTCTTCAGGATCGCCGCGTCGGCGGTTTCCAGTGCGACGTCGGTGCCCGAGCCCATCGCCACACCGATGCCGGCGGCGGCGAGCGCCGGCGCGTCATTGATGCCGTCGCCGATCATCATGACAGAGGCCTCGGCTGACAGCGCCTTGATCGCGGTGACCTTGTCCTCCGGCATCAACTCGGCCTTGTGCTCCATGCCCAGCGAGCCGGCGATGGCCGCCCCCGTGCGGGCGTTGTCGCCGGTCAGCATCAGCGAGCGGATCCCCATCGCCTTCAACTCGGCTATGCCGGCGGCGGCGTCCTCGCGCGGTTCGTCCCGCATAGCGATCAAGCCGGCGAGGACGCCGTCCGCGATCACGGCTGCGACGGTCTTGCCGGCGGTCTCCAACTGCTCGACGGCCGCCTTCGCCTGGTCGTCGAAGTTGGCTCGCGAGAGCGCGTGGCGCGGCGCCCCGACGAAGATTGTGGCTCCGTCCAGCGTACCGGTGACGCCCTGCCCGGCGATGGCCTTCGCCTCGGTGGCATTGCGCACCGGGATCGCATGTCCCTTGGCGCGCTCGATGATCGCCAGCGCCAGCGGGTGGCTCGATCCGGTCTCGACGGAGGCCGCGAGTTCTACGACCTCCCGTTCGGTCCGTGCCAGCGCGACGACCTCCGTGACGCGCGGGCGGCCCTGCGTGAGCGTGCCGGTCTTGTCGAAGGCGACGACGCCGGTCTTCGCGGCAGCCTCGATGACGACGCCGCCCTTCATCAGCAGGCCCTGGCGTGCGCCGGTGGAGAGCGAGGCGGCGATCGAGGCCGGCACCGAGATGACCAGCGCGCAGGGGCAGCCGATCAGCAGCAGCGCCAGGGCCCGGTAGATCCAGACCGACCACTCGGCCCCGAGCAGCAAGGGCGGCACGATCGCGACGAGCACGGCAAGACCGACGATGGCCGGCATGTAGACCCGCGAAAACCGGTCGATGAAGCGTTCGGTCGGCGCGCGCGCCTCCTGTGCCTCCTCGACCAGCCGGATGATGCGCGCGATCGTATTGTCCTCGGCAGCCTTGGTCACGCGCACCCGCAGCGCCGCCTCGCTGTTGACCGAGCCGGCGAAGACCGGCTCGCCGATGCCCTTGGTCTTGGGAACCGACTCGCCGGTGACCGGGCTCTCGTCGATGCCGGAGACGCCATCCGTGATCTCGCCATCGGCCGGGATGCGGTCGCCCGGGCGCACCAGCACGGTCTGACCGATGTTGAGCGCCGCAGCATCGACCGTGCGGGTTTCGCCGTTTTCCTCGATAATGGCGGTCTTGGGCACGAGCTCGCCAAGCGCGCGGATCGAGGCCCGCGCCTTGTCTGCTGCGACTCCCTCCAGCACTTCTCCGACCGCGAAGAGGAACACGACCAGAGCCGCTTCCTCGGCCGCGCCGATGACCAGCGCGCCGGTGGCGGCGATCGTCATCAGCATCTCGATGGTGAAGGGCATGCCGGCGCTGGCGGCCGCATAGGCCTTGCGCGCCACGGGGACGATGCCGATCACGCAGGCCGCGATGAACGCCCAGTGCGCGGCGGCGGGCCAGACCAGGCTGGTGGCCCAGGCCGCACCGAGCAGCGCGCCCGTCGTCAGCACGAGACGGCCCTTATTGGTCTGGTACCAGGACACGCCGTCCGGGGTCGCTTCATGGACATGGCCCGGCAGGCCGTGCCCGGTGTCGACGGCCTGTTTGCCGACCGTGTCGGCCGTCCCTTGCCTGGCGGCGTGTCCATCATGGTCATGAGAATGGCTATGAACCGCATGATCATGCCCGGCATGATCTTCATGCTCGCGACGATTACCGGCTGCGGGGCTCGACGCTTGCGTCTTCGGCGCAACCACGGCGGTGGTGAAGCCGAGGCTGGCGATGCGCTTCTCGACTGCGTCGCGCTTCGTCTGGGTCTCGTCGAGCGCGAGCGTCAGGGTTTCAGACATTACCGAGAGCTTGACGTCGCTGACGCCAGGCAAGCGCTCGAGCGCACCACGAATGGTCGCAGCGCAGCCTGGACAATCCATGCCGCCGACCTTCCAGCTCAAGGGCTCCGGGCTGCGTTGGATCCCGGCCGTGGTCGTCGCGTCCGCCGGCTTATGGGGATGGCTGCAGCCGCACGTGGCTGCCGGCTCCGGGACCGGCGTCGCCTTCGCCACCAGCACCGTCAAGATGTAACCGAGGCCTGCGACGCGCTTCTCGATCGCTTCGCGCTTGGTCTGGCTCTCGTCGAGCGCAAGCGCCAGCGTTTCCGACATGACCGAGAGCTTGACGTCGCTGACTCCGGGCAGGCGCTCCACGGCGCCGTGGATCGTCGCCGCGCAGCTCGCACAATCCATCCCGCCGACCTTCCAGCTCAGGTTCTGGAGCTTGGTGTCCGAGGTCGCTGTCATAGTCGTCTCCGCTTGCAGGCGCTGTGAGACAACCCACATACGATCTCTAGCCACTTCAGGTTCAAGAGGTAAAATGAGATGGACGCAAAAAATCTCGCGCGCGTCATGCCGATCGGATCGCTCTCGGACCGGACCGGCGTGAAGGTTGAGACGATCCGCTATTACGAGCAGGTCGGGCTTCTTCCGCAGCCAGAGCGCTCAGAGGGCAACCAGCGCCGCTATGGCCGCGCCCATGTCGAGCGGCTCGCCTTTATCAAGCATGCCCGCGACCTCGGTTTTCCCGTCGACGGCATCCGCGCCCTACTAAGGCTGTCCGACAACCCCGGCATGGCATGCGACGAGGCCCACGCGATTTCGGTCGCCCATCTCGACGAGGTGCGCCACAAGATCGCGCGGCTCCGCTCGCTGGAGAAGGAATTGGAACGCATCGCTGCAGCCTGCTCTGGCGGAGTCACGGCCTGCGACTGCGCCATCATCGAGGCGCTGGCGGACCACAGCCAATGCGGGTACGATCGGCATTAGCCGGCGTAAAAGGCCACGACCCTGTTGTAAGTCCCCTTGGACCTGCTATTTTGGCCCTTATATGCTCTCAATCATTGTTCCCACTCAATGGTTGGGGCTCCGCCGGAATTTCCCTTGTTTTTCATGAGATTGGGACTGACCGGTAGGTTCGGGTCCTCTCCTGGGCACAACGCTTTTTCCTCAGCAGGACAAAGAGTTACGGTTTTATAAGGGCTTATCGGCTATCCGCTTTCACACAGCGGTTTCACACATGGCCCTCGCGATGCCCCGTCCCTTCGCTACCAAGTCGGGATCCTACTACCTCAACGTTCGGGTGCCGAACGAGCTCCGAGAGGTCGCGCGCGGCCGTGCCGTGACGCTGCCGATCGCCGGCGACCCCGTCACCGTCACCATCTCCGACAAGGTCTACATCTCGCTGCGCACCAAGAGCGCCCGCGAGGCTAAGGACTGTTTCCAGGCGGCGCTGGGCCGTTTGGCAGCCTACTGGGACTCGCTGCGCGCGTCCGTCCACACCCTGACGCCGATCGAGGTCAAGGCGTTGGCAGGCGAGGCCTACCGGGACGCCGTCAACAAGCTCGACGCGGACTACGATTTCAACGATCGCATCGAGGCGTTCGTCACCGAATATCGCGACGCGCCTCGCCCTGGCGCATGAAGAAGCTGACGCTTTCGAGATAGAGGGCGCCGGTCGGCAGCAGCTTGATGCGCGCTCCGGCATCCAGCGCCCGCACGATGCTTGACGAGGACTGCACGGTGGCGTCGGCGCGGCCCGACGCGACCTCGTTGATGGCGTCCGTCGCCGAGGGGAAGGAGGCGAACTGCGCCTTCGGGAAGGTACGCCGCGCCACGGCGAGCTGCGAGGTGCCCTGGAGCGTGGCGAAGCGGATGTTCTACGCGTTCAGATCCTCCGGCTTTTGTACCGTCGAATTCGGCTTCAGGCCGACATAGACAGGCGCATGGAACGCAGGTATCGGCGTGAAGTCGCCGCGCAGCGCGCGGGCCGGAAGGTTCGTGACGGGCTCGATCATGTCGCAGCGGCCCGATTCCAGCAGCGAGAACAGCCCCGCCGCACTTGCACTCCGTAGCGTCTCGCGCACTGTCGAGGGCGCCGCGCCGACGCGCACCGAGATCGCCTTGTGGCCGAGCCCCTGCTCGAACCGATATCGCAAAATCTCGCGGACGCGCCGCATGCTCACCCTCTCCGCCGACATCAATCGCTCCCCTCGGACACGCCAAAAGGAGCAAGCCTAAGCCAGCAGAGGACCCGCGATCTTACCGCCCGACAGGGGGCGGCATCATCTCGGAATCCGGGGGCGGATTAATCTCGGAACAAGGGGGCGACATCCCTCGGAATCAGCAGCTAGGATCGCGAAGCTCACGACAGCCGCGGTGCCGGTCAGGATCAAAGGCACCGCATATGGCCGGTTGGGAGCAACGGCGCGCGTGCCTCTCGTGTCCGCCATCTTCGACCTATCGCCTTGCACCCTTCACCACGCTGGCCATCAGGACACCGAGACATCCGAACAGGAGTAGGAGCCCAATGGTGATCGAGTTGTCGTGAACGTAGTGAACCACAAGCCAGCAGCCGGCCACGACCGCCAGAATTGAGAGAGCGAGTTGCTCGTCGTCCACGAACAGACCGACGAACTCGTCAAAGATGAGGCGTAACACGGTCATCGGGCGATCTCCACGGGGCGGCGGGCGAGCGAGATCAAGGCGAGCCCGGCTGACAGGAAAATCGCGGCCAGCACGAGAATGGCCGCGTCGTGACCGGGCCATTCCACCCCAAGTCCCTCGCCGGTCCAGAACACTCCGAAGGCCGACAGCATGACGCCTACGCCGAACTTCAGGGTGTTTTCCGGCACTCGGGAGAGTGGCTTGTGAACGGCTATGCCGATCACCAGGACGAGAATGCAGGCGGCGAGCGCCCCCAGAGCCGCAGGCCAGAGCAGGCCGCGCCCGGCGCCGACCGCGATGACGATGAAGACAACCTCGACTCCCTCCAGCACCACGGCCTTGAAGGCCGCCAGCCCTGCAATCCAGTCGAGATGGGAGATGCGCTTGCGCGCGGCGTCTTGCAGGAGCGACGTCTCCTTTGCGAAGGCCTGCTCCTCGTCATGAAGTGCGATGATGCCCGCCGCCCGCAGGATCGCTTTCCGCAGCCAGCGAAGGCCGAAGAGCAGCAGCAAGATGCCGATTACGAGCTGCAGGCTTTGGATCGGGACCTTGTCGAGCACCGGCCCAAGCGCGAGCACCAGAAGACCGAGAACGCCGAGCCCGGCGGCGGTGCCGGCCAAGGCAGGTCGCCAACCTTGGACGGTCCCGACGGCGAGCACGATGGTGAAGGCCTCGACCACCTCGACGATCGAGGCGAGGAACGTGGCGGAAATCGCAGGCGCGGCAGTCGCCCAGGTCATCATGGCCGATCCCTTTCAGTGTTCAGGACGATGGCGGAGGTGCCAGATGCAGACCCACGACCAGGATGGCCGCGAGAAGCAGGATGAGAGCCGGATGTCCGATGCTCTCGATTGAGCCATCGATCCGGAACCCGATCAGGGTGGAGCCCGCGACGATGCCGATCACGCCGAGGTAGAGGCCCCTCATGATCACTGACGGCAGCGGCGGTGTGTCGTACGGCACGGACATGCTGGCCATCTCGGTTCCCAGGTGTCACAATGGATTTTAGATCAAGCGGCGATCATCGCTTTGTATTTGTAACGACCGTAACAATCAAGAGGTTCCATGTCTGCGTTGGAATGGTTGCTGCTGACCTACAAGGTCCCGGCCGAGCCCGCACGAAAGCGCGTCTCGATCTGGCGGAAGCTCAAAGGCATGGGCGCCGTCTATCTGCAGGGCGGCGTCTGCGTGCTGCCCAAGACCGACGACCATCTCCGTCGTCTCAAGGTTGTCGAGAACGAGATCGCCGAGGCGGAGGGCGAGGCGCTGCTGCTGGCGACGGTCGGTCTCGACCAGAAGCAGCAGGAGAAGATCATCGCCCGGTTCAACGCCGACCGCGACGACGAGTACAAGGAGTTCATCGAGAAGTGCATCGCCTTCGAGGCGGAGATCGCCGAGGAGACCCGCGTCAAGCACTTCACCTTCGCCGAGCTGGAGGAGAACGAGCAGGAGCTAACCAAGTTCAAGACGTGGATCGCCAAGATTCAGAAACTCGACTTCTACAAGGCGCAACGGGCTGAGGAGGCCGCAGAGCGGTTGACCAGGTCGGAGGCGATCCTCGACGCCTACGCCCATAACGTCTTCGCGGCGCAGGACGAGAATAAGCCGTCCGACAACGGCAAGCTGGGTTAGGTTCTGCCGCCATGACCCTTGAACAGCTCAGGATCTTTGTCGCCGTTGCCCAGCGCGAGCATGTCACGCAAGGCGCGCGCGAGCTGAACCTGACCCAGTCGGCGACGAGCGCTGCGATCACCGCGCTCGAGACGCGTCACGCCGTAAAGCTGTTCGACAGGGTCGGGCGGCGCATCGTGCTGACCAAGGCAGGGCAGATCTTTCTGGTGGAAGCGCGTGCTGTGCTTTCGCGCGCGGCTTTGGCCGAGACCGTCCTTGCCGATCTTGCCGGGCTGAAGCGCGGGACGCTGGCGCTCGCAGCCAGCCAGACGGTGGCGAACTACTGGCTGCCGCCGCTGATGCAGCGCTATCAGGAGCGCCATCCCGGAATCGCGCTAAGTCTGACGATCGGCAACACCGAAACGATCGCGGCTACGATCCATGACGGCGCGGCCGATCTCGGCTTTGTCGAGGGACGGATCGATGATCCTCATCTTGCCATCGAGATGGTCGGCGCCGACGAGATGGTTCTTGTCGTGGGTCGAGAGCACGGCTGGGCGGAGCCTGGCTGCGTTGATGCGAGTGAGTTGTCAGCGACGCCCTGGGTGTTGCGAGAGCCCGGTTCAGGTACGCGCGCATTGTTTGAACAAGCGCTCGCTGGAGCGGGTCTCACATTGGACCGCCTGACGATCGCACTGGAGCTGCCCTCGAACGAGGCCGTGTGCTCGGCCGTCGCCGCGGGCGGCGGCGCGACCCTGATCTCACGTCTGGTGGCGGAGGCGGGCCTGCGCTCTGGCGCGCTGATCGCGGTTGACGTCATGGTCCGGGATGGCCAGCCCGGGTTCGCGCTGAGGCATCGCGATTTCCTGGCCCTGCGTCATAAGGAACGCCACCTCACGCAGGCGGCACGAGCGTTTTACGCGCTGATCGAGGCAGGCGGCGAGACGCGAGGAAGCGTATGAAGTTCGCCGCTCCGGTCAGGCGACCCCGAGCAGCCTGATCAAAGCGTAGCTGATGGCGGCCAGCACGATCAGCGAGAGCGTGACGGCCGCGATAACACGTGGACCGGCCTTGGCGACCGTACGGATGTCGACGCCGAGCCCGAGCGCCGCCATGGAGACGACGGTCAGCAGATTGGCGACAGTCGCGATCCACGGCAGCGCGATCGCCGGGATCAGGCCTGCAGAGCGGAACGCGGCCATGACGAGAAACGCGACGATGAACCACGGCACCAGATGGTGGACGGGCACCCGGTTCGGCATCGGACGGTCGCCGGCCGTGACGTGAGGAGCTAGCTCGTCGCTGTCCTCGCGCAGACGGCTGGTCAGCATCGACAGGACGAGGACGACCGGCCCGAGCATCAGCACGCGCACGAGCTTGACCAGCGTGCCGATATGGACGGCCACGACGCCTGCCGGAGCCGTCGCGGCTATGACCTGCGGCACCGCATAGACCGTGAGGCCCGACAGGATGCCGAACTGGGTCGCGCTCAGGCCGAGCGCCGGGATTAGCAGCGGCAGGCCCAGGACGACGAGGACGCCGAGGACGGCCGTGAAGGCGATCGAGGAGGCGACGTCGTCGCCATCGGCGCCGATGACGGGCGCGACCGCTGCAATGGCCGAGTTGCCGCAGATCGAGTTGCCGCAGGCGATCAGGATCGCCAGCCGGCGCGGCAGGCTCAAGGCGCGGGCGATGCCGTAGCTCAGGGCGATGGCGACGGTGACGATGCCGGCGATGCCCAGCAGCAGGCCGGGCCCTGCGGCGATGATCGTGGCGGCGCTGAGCGAGGCGCCCAGCAGGACGACCGCGACCTCCAGCAGCGTCTTGGCCGAGAATGTGATACCCCTGCGCCATGCCGATCCAGGCGCCCATGCCGTCCGCACTGCGGTCCCGATCAGGATCGCCAGTACCAGCGCTTCCAGCCAGGCGCGATCGAACAGGCGCTCCTCGATGTGCTCCAGCGCAAACGCTGCACCGGTCACGGCGAGGCAGAGCGCCAGGCCCGGCAGGATGGCGAGCAGCTTGCCGCCGGCGTCTAAAGCCAGATTGCGGGAGGCGGTGTTGACGGTGTTCGGCGACATCGGTTGGTCCTGGCCTGATCGGCTGCGATTGGGTCACAGGAGAATGAAGCACCATGATTGGCCCATCCAACGACTAATCATTCTCAGTTCGTTCGATAAAAGCGAATGATCGTGTCGAGTTGAACACGGGCACACGCGCGGCATCTGGCGCGCTCTTGGTCGCTGATGACGGAGCGCGCGCTGGCTGCCATGATGCCGACCCGGAAACCCTGCGACCTTCGGCCGGCGAAGCGAGACACGATCCTGCGCAAGACGATCGAACTGGCACTTCGGGATAACTGGCAGCGGCTGTTCGGCTATGCTGTCAGGCTGAGCGGCAGCCGTGACGCCGCAGGCGATCTGCTGCAGTCATGCGCGAGCAAGGCTCTCGCCAGCCCGGCTATTCCGACAGAACCGTCGCAGGCGCGGGCCTGGCTGTTCAAGGTCCTGCGCAATTGCTGGATCGACGATCACCGCCGGTCTTCGGTGCGCGCTGACGACAGTGCGGCAGAAGCCTGGGGAGCTACGGTTTGGGACTGCGACGACCGACTGATCGCCGAGATCACTGTCAGACAGGCATTGGAACGAATCGACCCGGCGCATCGCGAGATCATCGAACTGGTCGATCTGGCAGGGTTCCGCTATGCCGAGGCGGCGGAAGTCCTCGATCTGCCAGTGGGCACGGTGATGAGCCGCCTCAGCCGCGCGCGTCTGGCGATGCTGAGCCTGATCGAGGGGCGAAACGTCACGCCGATCTCAGCAGGACGGCGCCATGCGAGATGAAGACGAGACCATGACCGGCAACCCGACGATGACCTGGGAGGCGCTCAACGCCTACGTCGACGACGAGCTCGCGCCCGATGCCGCCGCCGACATCGCCGCTGCCGTCGCGCGCGATCCCGATCTTGCCGCACGCGTTGCAAGCCTCTCGCGTCTGCGGGCCACGACGCGCAGCCTGGCTCCGGAGATCGGCGCGCCGGCGCTGCGACTGCCGCAGCGACGGCGGCCCCTGTCCGCACGGGTTGCAGCGCTGGCCGCATCCCTTTCCCTCGCCGTTGGCCTGGGCGCCGCGATCTGGATGGTTGGCATGGCGACGCCGGATGCGCCGCCGCTTTCGGCGGCCGTGGCCGCGCATCGCGCCTGGCTCGCTGACGCGGGTGCCGATCGGAGTGGCCGGCTTCAGGTGGAGATGGCCGGGGCCAGCGCCGGCCAGCTGCCGGACCTGGCGCTCGCTTCGCTGACGCTCGTCCATCTGTCGCTCGATCCGGCCATCCGCCGGGGCGGCGGCATGCTGGCCGGTTATGTCGGGCCCAATGGCTGCCGGATCGGCTTGTGGATCGCGCCGCATCGCGGCCCCTCGCTGCCGCATCCGGTCGCGCAGGATCGGGAGGGATTGTCGATCCGATCCTGGAGTGCAAACGAGACGGATTATGCGCTGCTCGGGCGCGGCATCGATGCCCTGCGTCTTGATCGGATCGCAGCGCTGGTGGCGCGCCTGACCCAGAGCGAGCGCCTGCCGCCCCGCGAGCACATCGCCGCACTGGACGAGGCCAGGGCCGCCGGCTCCGCCTGCACGGGTTGAGGCCTTAGATTTTTATGGGTCCGGGAATAAAACGGCATCGTCCTGCGTCGTCTCCCATGAGGAACATGTCCTCGGGAGAAACGCCATGCTCAACGAAGCACAACTGCGGGATGCCGCAGCACCATCGCCCGACAATGACGGCGCAACTCGGCCGATAGGCCGCCAGCCATCTCGCCGCGGATTGCTGCTCGGTGGCAGCCTTGCCTCGCTCGGGGCAGCCGCCGGCCTTGGCCTGTCGCTCGGGAGCGGCGCCGCGGGCCTGACCTCGGCAGCTTCCGCTCAGGGCGCGCCCGCCGCTGGCGCCGCGCCCAAGGGTCCGCAGCCTTTCGATTATCCCGGTAAGGACAAGGGTCTCGTCCTGCTCGGCGACCGGCCTCTCGTGGCCGAGACGCCGGAGCGCCTGCTCGACGACGACACCACGCCGATCGGAAAATTCTTCGTCCGCAACAACGGCCAGATCGCCGAGGAAAATAAGCAGGGCGACGCCTGGAGCTTCAAGGTCGAGGGCGAGGTCGACAAGCCGCTGACGCTGACCGTCGCCGAGTTGAAGTCGCGCTTCGCCCCGCAGACGATGCGGATGGTTCTGGAGTGCGGCGGCAATGGCCGCTCCTTCTTCCAGCCGCCGGGACGCGGCAACCAGTGGACCAATGGCGGCGCCGGCTGCGCCGAGTGGACCGGCGTCAGGCTCGCCGACGTGCTGAAGGCGGCAGGCCTCAAGGACGGCGCGAAATTCACCGGCCATTACGGCGCCGATCCGCATCTCTCCGGCGATGCCGGCAAGGACGCGATCTCGCGAGGCATGCCGATCGAGAAGGCTATGGAGCCGCATTCGATGCTGGTCTGGGCCATGAACGGAGAGCCCTTGCCGCATATCCATGGCGGGCCGCTACGCCTGGTCGTGCCGGGCTGGCCGGCGTCGCTGTCATCGAAATGGCTGACGCGCGTGCTCGTCCGCAAGGATCCCCATGACGGCCAGGGGATGGGCGGCACCTCCTATCGCCTGCCGACGATCCCGCTCGTGCCGGGCTCGAATGCCGATGGCAAGACCAACTTCGCCGACATGACCTCGATGCCGGTGCGCTCGATCATCACCGCGCCCGCCAACGGCACGCGGCTTGACGCCGGCACGCGTCAGGTGCCGCTGCGCGGTGCGGCCTGGGCCGGCGACCACGACATCCAGAAGGTGGAAGTCTCCGTCGATGCCGGCCAGCGCTGGCAGATGGTTTCGATGGCCAAGCCGAAGAACCGCTACGACTGGGTCCGATGGGTCGGCACCGTGGCTTTGCCGAGCGACGGCTATTTCGAGGTCTGGGTCCGCGCCACGGACTCGCGTGGCGTGGCGCAGCCCCATGTCGCGACCAACTGGAACCCGCAGGGCTACGGCTCGAACCCGCTTCACCGCATCGCCGTCTTGGTGGGCTGACCGCATGGCGATCAGGATCAACCATTTGGCGGCCGCAGCAGCGGCCGCCGTTCTGAGCACTCTGCTCCTTGCGGCAGTCTCCTCGACCGCCTCGGCGCAGGCGCCGACCACGGTAGAGGAGACGCCTGAATCGCTGCCGGATTTTGCCGGCCGCGAAGAGACCTTCGGCTATTGCGTCGGCTGTCATTCCTTCCAGGTCGTCGGCCGGCAGGGCATGGACCGCGGACGGTGGGACGAGACGTTGAGCTGGATGACCGAGAAGCACGCCATGCCGGCGCCCGACGCCGAGACGCGCAAGGTGCTGCTCGACTATCTCGCGCAGGCCTACCCGACCAAGGCCCCGGCCCAGGCAGGTGGCTGGGTCAGCCCCTTCGCGCCTAAACCCTGACGACGAAAGCCATTACGATGAAACGCATCCTCCTCGCCGCGGCGCTGGCCGCCTGTTGCTTGTCGTCGGCACGCGCTCAGGACGCCGCCGCCGGCGAAAAGCTCTTTGCGCAATGTCGCGCCTGCCACCAGGTCGGCGAGACCGCGAAGAACACCGTCGGTCCCATTTTGAACGGTATGATCGGCCGTCAGGCTGGAACGCTCGACGGCTACAGCTATAGCGCCGCGATGAAGGCCTCTGGCATCTCCTGGAGCGACGAGACGTTCTCGGAGTACATCAGAGACCCTAAGGCGAAGGTGCCCGGGACCAAGATGATCTATCCGGGGCTGAAGGATGCAGCCAAGGTCGCGGATCTCATCGCCTATCTGAAACAGTTCGGCGGTGACGGCAAAAAGGCGCCCTGAGGCGCCTCTGTCGCAAGCCGGTTTCTTCGCTGCGCTCGTCAGGCAAAGATGGCGATCAGGACGATTGCTGTTCCGCCCATGGCTGCGGCGATCGGCAGCGCCGTGATTTGGAGCAGCGCGTCGCGTCCACTGACGCGTCCTGTCGCGATGTCGACGTCGCCGTCCAGGAACTCATGGAAGCTTCGCTCGGTTTCGCGCTCGGGCGTCATGTTCCTGGACAGAGCGCCGCCTCCGACCAGAAGCCCGAAATACATCAGGCTGATCGTGGTGACGATGACGAGAAGCAATGTGCTGGGCCCGCCGGCGAAGGCTGCCCAGGCCAGCACGATCAGCCAGGCATATCCTGCCAGTGCGATGCCGATGGCATAGGGATGGACGCCAGTCGCGCGCAGACGATGATGCTGCTTGGCGCGCTGCACTGTCGTGTCGCTGCGAGGCACTTTGCCGATCGTTCGGGCTTCGGCGATCGGCATTCTGAATGTGGTCATCGTCATGATCCTCTCCTCTCGGCTCATCCATCCGGATGTCCTTGAGGAGAGGATCGCGTCGTCTAGCATATTTATCCAACGGATCGTTCTTGTCGAATTAATCGAATCAGGCGAACGATTGGATGACCCTCACGGCTTTTGGATCTGCACCGGCTTGCCGGGCTTGTCAGCCATGCCCTCTACGATGACGAGGTAGCGCCTCTGAATGGCCGCAACCTCGCTGACGACCTGCCGGATCGGTCCGACCGCGTTGACAATCGCCGCGCCGGCGGGGTTGCTCATGAAAGCGGCGAGCGGCTGTACGACGCCATCGCCGGTCGCGCTGGCAGCCAGCGCCAGCACATAGGGCTGCTTCGGCTCAAGGCCGGTGACGGCAGCCTGCAGCATCTGAACGAGCCCCTGGTTGAACAGCGTCACCTGCGTAGCGCCCTTGCCGTCCGCGCTTGCGAGTGAAAGCTGGGTAGACCCCGCGGCGGCCGAGAGCGGCTGGAGATTGGCCATGCCGTCGCCCTTGGTCACCGCGTTGGGAACATAGGCGACGCCTTGGGGCGCTTGTCCGAGCGGGATCGTCTCGATGACTTTGTTGCTGGCGGTGTCGATCACGGCTGCCGCATCGGCATTCTCCAGCCCAACGTAGACGCGTGTCCCGTCGCCTGACGGCCATAGGCCATGGGGCAAGGCGCCAACAGGGATGCTGGCGACCTGCTCGAAACCGTCGGTGCGGAAGACCTTGATCAGGTTCAGCCCGCCGACCGTGACATAGGCGAACTGCTCCTTGCCGTTGCGGACGATGTTGACGTGGTTCGTGATCGGGCCGGTATCGAGCACCTTGAGCGACTGGAACGGCGGCTTGGCGTTGAACACCATCGTCTTGCCGATGTCCTTCAGCGTCAGCCAGACCTGTGCACCGTCAGGCGTGGCTGCGATATCGGGGCAGAACGGGCTGTCCTGCTTCATGCTGCCGACGATCTTCTTGGTCCCTGTGTCGATCACGACCGTCTCGGGGCTGAAGCTGGAGCAGACATAGCCATAGCGGCCATCGGGCGAGAAGATCGTCATGCCCGGGCCGTTGGGCACCTTGATCCGTGTCGTCGGCGCAAAATTCTCACCGTCGAGCACCTGGATGTAGTCCTCGCCGCGAATGCTGACCCAGACTTCCTTGCCGTCTGGCCGGAAGAAGGCTTCGTGCGGCGAACGGCCGACATAGGCCGTGTGCTTCACGGCATTGGTCTCGGTATCAATGAAGCTCACGGAATTGGAGCCGATCGAGATCACCGCGAGCGTCTTGTGGTCAGGCGAGAAGCCCATGCCGTGAACCAGCACCTGGCCACGATAGAGCGGGCTGAGGTTCGCCGGCGTCGGCTCGCCGAGCTTGATCACGCCCAAAAGCTTGTTCTGCGACGGGTCGATCACAGAGACCGTGTTGGAGAACTGGTCGGAGGTGTAAAAGCGGTCGCTTTTGCTGATCGCGATATCGGGCACGTCGGCGCGACCGGGCGCCTGGCCGGCGAAGGCAGGAATAGCTGTCGAGAGCAGCAGCAGGGCTGCGAGGCGCGTGATCATCGTTTCATCTCCTTGTGGTCGTGATGGCCGTGCGCGGATGCCGAGGCGCCTGCGGCATTGGCCGGAGTGGCGGGTTTTTCGTCCAGGATCGCCTGCATCACGGCGATTTCCTGCCGCTGTTCGACGATGATTCCCTGGGCGAGACGGCGCAGGCGCTCCTCGCGGCCGAAGCGCAGTTGGATCTCAGCCATCTCGACCGCGCCCTGGTGATGTGGGATCATCATCGTCGCAAAGTCGCGGTCGGGGTCGCCGGTCGGTTTGGCGGCGGCCATGCCCTCATGCATGCGCGCCATCGACCGATCCATTGCCTCGCTGAAGGCTTTCATGTCGGTGGCGGCGATGCCTGCGGCGTTGATCGTGGATGGTCTTGGCGTTTCGGTCGCGTGGGCCGCTGAACCAATCGTGAATAGGCCGAACACGGCCAGTTGGAGCGTTCGCATCATTCCTCCATTGCGACGTCATATGGAGGTCAACGCGCGAGAGACGTCTTTCATTCCGGAGGGCCTGTGCGTGTCAGAACACGAGGACGTGTGCTTCGCCGGTGATCAGGCCGGCCAGCACGGAGGCGTCTCCCATGCGCTAGTCGAGATTCAGCGGAAGTTTATACTCCGGATCGCCATCCCTTCATCGTTTGGCGTCAACGCCACGAGCGGGATAGATGGTGGAAAAGCAAGGCATCATCGGAGCGTCGAAGGAACGCGGCCCCTCATGGTAGACACGTGAACTGGGGAAGAAGGCATTTTCGCAGTTGGGCAGCCTCCAAGCGTGGGAAATTCGGCCCAGGATATGTTCCTCCCAACCGCCGATGTCGGTTCTAGACGCTACGCCAACCGGCATAGAAATTGGGACTAGGCATCAAAATTGTCGGTTAAAATCGACATATAACTTGATTTTGTCGGCTATAGCCGACATATAATGGACCGTGGAGGAACTCCTAATGGGTCGCGGTCACCTGTTAAGCACCCCGCCCTATGAGGTGGAGACGGCCTTGAAGCGCCTGGGCGCGAACCTGCGCACGGCGCGCCTGCGCCGGAATATCACCCTTGCCGATGTCGCCAAGCGCATCGGCGCTAGCCGAGAGGTGGTCGGCGAGGCCGAGCACGGCAAGCCGTCCACCAGCATCGCCATCTATACCGCCCTGCTGTGGTCCTACGGCCTGGTCGAGCGCCTGGGGTCGCTCGCCGATCCCGCCACGGACGACGAAGGCCTGCGCTTGGCGAGCCTGCGCGAGCGCCGCAACGCCAGCACGCCCCAGCCCCTCGATGACGACTTCTGAGGGCGCCCATGCCGGAAGCCTATGTCTACATCACGCTCCCGGGCGCCACGGTGGCGGTCACCGCCGGGCGCTTCGAGCTTAGGGCCAACCGGAATGGTGTCACCACGGGTCTGTTTGTCTACGGCCGGCGCTATCGGGAGCGTGCCGATGCCGTCGAGATCGATCCGGTCGAGTTGCGCCTTGGTCGCGCCAGCTATGACACGGTCCGCCTGAATGGTGTCTTCGGCGCGCTCCGGGACGCCGGGCCGGACTACTGGGGCCGCTGGGTGATCGAAAAGCACGCCGGCCTTGGGCAGATGGGCGAGCTCGACTACCTGCTGCACTCGCCGGATGATCGCGCCGGTGCCCTGGGTTTTGGCCTCGGCGTCGAGCCACCCGCGCCAGCGCGAGACTTCAACAAGACCTGGGATCTGGAAAAGCTGCAGTCGCTCGCCGACGCGCTGCTCGCGGACGCACCGCCTCGAGACGCCGCGCAGGTCGAGGAGCTGCTGCTGCTCGGCACCTCTATGGGCGGCGCCCGGCCCAAGGTGGTGGTCGAGAGCGAGGATGTGCTCTGGCTGGCCAAGTTCAACCGCACGGACGACCGCTGGAACATGGCGCGGGTCGAGCACGCCACGATTAGGCTTGCCCGCCAATGCGGCCTGCAAACAGCCGAGTCGCAGATTGCCAGCATCGGCGGTCGCGACGTGCTGCTGGTCAAGCGGTTCGACCGTACGCGCGTCAATGACGGCTACGCCCGCGCCCGGATGGTCAGCGCACTGACCCTGCTGGAGACCGACGAGACGCCCGAGGGGCGGGCGCGCTGGTCCTATGTGCTGCTGGTCGAGACCCTGCGCCGGATCAGCGAGCGCCCTGCCGACGACGCGCGCGAGCTGTTCCGCAGGATGGTGTTCAACGCCCTCGTCTCCAACATCGACGATCACCCGCGCAACCACGCGGCTATTGCACCAGGCTCCGGCTGGCGCCTTTCGCCGGCCTACGACCTCACGCCGACGCCTTCGATCGGCGAAGAACGGCGCGACCTTGCCATGGCCTGTGGTGCCCAAGGCCGCTTCGCCAACGCGGCGAACCTGCTGAGCGAATGCCGCCGGTTTCTGCTCGCTCCCGATGAGGCGAAAGCGCTCGTCGATGAGATGACCGAAGTCGTGGCCCGCGAATGGTACGCGACCGCCCGCATCTGCGGGGTCAGCGAAGCCGACTGCGAGGTGATCCGTCGGGCCTACGTCTATCCGGGCTTCTCGACTGGAGCCTAGCCGGACGACGAAGCCACTTGTAGAGCGGCCAGTCCAAAACTGTGCCGGCTCGATGAGGAACCGCGCGGGCGGCCAACTTCTCGTGGCGATGAAGCCCTCGTCGCCTGAAATGGGTGCTGAATTCTCTAGATTTTAGGTGTCGCCACGCTATGATCAACGACCTATGAAGTTCACACTTCCCTTTCACACAGCAACTCAAGCGCGCATCTTGCCAAGAAGATCGCGCGCGCAGCCTCGAACGATGATTTAATCCACACCTACCGCTCGCCACGAGGTTTCCCCGGTTCGCGCTTACCTTCGCCTCGTGCCGGGTCGGTGCGTTTGCGTTGCGCAGCGGCTGCCAATTCCCGGAGCAGATGCTCACGGCGCGTTTCCGGATCGGGCATCTTCGCCACAAATTCCCGCACCTTGATCGCAAGCGCACGATCACTACCCTTCCCGGTCTTTTCCAAATCCTTGGCATGAGCCAGGTATTGTGCCCGGATCTTGGCCTGCCGTTCTCGAGCCTTAGCCTCCCAAGGCCGCGAACCCGAGCCGCCACCCTTCGCCGCTCGAACGACATCGTCCCGAGCCCCCTTGTCGGTGTCCGGGACCACACCGCGCCGACGCAGCGCCACCACCGTCCCCTTGTCGTGCTTGCGCACCTTCCCCCGCGTCCGCCGCGGCGTGGCCTCGGCCGCGACGCCGCGTAGCCGTAGCTCGCCGGCAAACCGCTCGCGCCAGGTCGCCAGATCGGCCTTTCGGGGGTTCAGGCGCTTTCCGTTGTAGCCCTGCGAGCGCACCGTCAGATGCACATGCGGGTGCTTATCATCGAGGTGCTGCACGAAGACATAGTCGTGGTTCGCTTCGAACGTCCCGATAGCAAACGCCCGCACGGCGTCTTTCACCGCGATCGGATCGGTGCCCGGCGGCATCGACAGGATGACGTTGACCGACACGCTGCCATCGCGGCGGCGCTTGTCGTCCAGCACCGCGTCGTCCGTCCAGCGTAGCTGGAGATCCCTGAGACCCTCTCGGCCCTGCATCAACGAACCCTGCTCGGTCTCCGCCGTCAGTTCGCCATTGCGCATGATGTATTCGAGATGAGATTTAAGATGTCCGGCGTCCTTGGTCCGTCCGGTGATCTTCACCATCACCTCCGGCGCCCGGCCCACGATTCGTTCAAGCCGCGCCCGCATCGCCGGCGTGACCCGCTGAGGCGCGACTGGGTCTGGAATGTCGGCCTCGGACACACGCGGCCGGCGTACCGGCGTCCGCCAGACGTAGGAGATCGGCGGAAGATCATCGAGAAGCTCTTTGGCATGCTTCCCGCTCATCATCGGCCTTCCCAATAGGTGCTGGTTCGATCCAGAACCTCTTTCAATTCGCCCTGTAGCGCCTGAAGCGCGCCTTGGGCCTCGCTCAGCACCTTCCAACTGTCGGCCCCTGGATCGAGCTCGCTACGGTTGGCTGCACGAGCGATCTGATTGATGTTGCCTCCGATCCGACTGAGCTCCCGAGCAATCGTCCGCAGTGCCTCCCGCTCGCCCTCCGACTGCTGCGCTGGCGCGCCAAGACGCGACCGAACCAGCGACGTGATCCACTGCGTCCGCGTCATCCCGCGCACAGTAGCCATCTCACCAACCTGACGCAGCTCGCTCTCGCGGAAGCGCACGGTCACCTTCTGCGGCGTACCGACCGCGACCGGCGCTCGCTTCGATTCCGGCGCACCGACTGCGCTCTCAAGCAGCCTCCGGATCAACGCCGACTTGCCGCCCTCAGTCGCCGCTAAGGCCGCGAACTGAAGCGCCAACTCCTCCGAAACCCTCAACGTCAACGTCGGCATCGTGACGCCCTCTCACCGCACCCAAAACCAGCGACGCGCCGAAGCGCGTCGCCACGCCAAACTGGCGTAATAATTCGCTGGCGGCAAGCCTATCCTGCACTAGAAACTCAACCAACGACTCTTAACAATCCACCTCGGTTAACGATTCGTGAAGGGGCAGCTGATGAGCGCTCTCGGCGGCCCACAGCAAACCGGCGATGCTGTCGCTGGATTGGGGAATGAGACCGGCCCTGGAACGACGAAGTGTGGTTCAAACCACATGGCGGTCGAGGCGCTGGTCTCGCAATGTCAGCCGATGAGAACCGCTTCGATCCGAAGCGCGGTCACGCCCGCATCCTCAACCGAGCCGTCATCGAATGCGACGCGCGCGAACCCTTGGCTCCTCGCCATGGTATCGTCGAGCACCAACGCACCGCGCCGCTTGCCGACACGGACCCGCACAACAGCCACCCCCTTAGCCGCAGGACGCGATTGCGGCGCTATCGCTGCGGGAGTGCGCGCACTCCGGTCAGGTCGACCACTCGGCTCGGCGCGCTCCATGGAGCCATCCGGCTCCTCAGCCCTCGCATCGATCGTTGCCGGCGGCGTGCCGGATGATCGGACCGTCGCCGCGAACTCTCTCGCCTGGGCATCGGTGAAGGCCGTGCGGTCCTCGATCGCCCGCTCGACATCTCCCGGAGCCTGCCGCCAAGCCTGATAGAGTTCATAGACGGCGCGGATCGAACTCGTTGCCAGCATCTCCTGCAGGAAGGGCGGCATCTTCGGCACCGCGCCATAGCGCGAAACCCAGTCGCGCGGTTTGCCGAGACGTCGCGCGACCTCGGTCTGCTTCTCACCGGCCTCGAGCCGCGCCGTGATGAAGCGTGCGATCTCGCTCGCCTTGAGATCATCACGCTGGATGTTCTCGACCATCTGGGCGTACGGGTTCGCTTCATCCGCGACCTGAATGAAGATGGGCACCTCGGTAAGCTCGGCGAGCTTCGCCGCTCGGTAGCGCCGTGCGCCCATCACGATGATGAAGCGCCCGACCTTCTCCGAGCGCCTAACTACGATCGGCTGGAGGATGCCCTCAATCCGGATCGACGCCGCCAGGTTCTGTAGTTCCTCCTCGGGAAACTCGCGCCGCGGCTGATCAGGATCCTCGTCGATCAGGTCCAGCGCGACCTTGAGCGGCCGGCCATCCGACGCGTCGCCGGCAGCGACATCCGCAAGGTCCTTGAAGCTCAGATCCAGCGCCATGCCATCAACCCATCTGCTCGACGATGCGCGACAGCACGAGGCGGATTTCACGGCCGGCCTCCTGCGCCGAGCGCTTCTTCAGCTTCCACACGGGCACGCCGTCGGCGACCGCTTCCGCATAGCCGTCGCGCGCGACGATATGGCCAGGAAAAACGTATTTGCCGGCCTCGCGCAAAAGCTGGTCGAGATGCGCCCGCTGGCGCGGCGACTTGGTGTTGAAGTTCGACGGCAGCAGCCCGAGGAACTTCATGTCCGACCGGCCATAGCGCTTCTGCACGCCGATCACGGTCTGGAGCAGGCCTTTCACGCCCTTCACCGAGTAATCCTCGAGATAGATCGGCGACAACACATGACTCGCTGAAACCAGCGCGGCCACGCTTCGCAAGCCGAGCGATGGCGGCGTGTCGATGACGCAGACGTCGAAAGCCGCACTGCCGGCCCGGAGGTTGTCGCGGAACTGCTGGATGCCGGCTGAATCGCCGCGATCGACATCGGTGAGGGAGCTGTCAGAAGCCGCGAGCGTGATGCCGTCTGCCCCACCAGCGACTGCAGCCCTGCCCTGTCGGAACAACTCGGCGGCAGTCACGCCGCCACGATGACGCTTCATCGTATCGGTGGCGTTGCCCTGGGCATCCGCGTCGATCAGCAGCACGCGGCTGCCGGTTTCGGCCAGGTGCCAGGCGAGATGCACGGCAAGCGTCGTCTTACCGACGCCGCCCTTCTGGTTGTTGATCACGATGATCTTCATGCGAACGCGACAGAGCCCCGACGATTTCAATCGGAGCGTGTTCTGGCCGGAGATCGCGGCGATGACGTGACCATGTGGTTTAAACCACACCGGTAAGAGGCCATAGACGCCAAGCCTGCGCGCAGCAGAGCAAGCGCAGGCCAGGGCGACATACGAAAAGCCGGCCTGACGCACGTTGCGTCAGACCGGCCGTCTCGGATCGTGATGCTCAGAATGGCAGTGCGGCAAGCTCGGCAGCGTGGACCGAAGCCCAGCCCTCGACATCCGCGAAGTACCCCGTCTCCGCAACGCTGCGGTCTTGCTCGGTCAGGAACTCAAGCTCGCGCTTTGCCTCGCGCCGCTCGCGCGGTGTCAGGCAGGCATTGTTCAGTTCGGCCTTGAGTTCGGCAATCTGCTGATCGATCGGCATGGTCATGAGAACCTCCTTCGTCTCGAATGGACGAAGGCGCGCCACGCGTCGGCGGAGACCGGGTCAAGGATCGGCGCAGCCGACCGCCGGAGGCGGCGCGTGGGGGAGCCGAAATGCGAAGCATTTTGGGGGTACCTCGCGTCCTTGAGGCGGGCTCCGCCGGCCGTACCATGGCACGACCAGAGAGCCCCTCCAGTTCACGCGGGAAGCACCAGGGCCGCTGACACGGCGAAGATCGCACGATGAACCATGTGTGGTTTGAACCAACAAATGCCGAGATATGGTTTGAACCACAAATCACCGGATCGCAGTTTCAGCGTGTCGGATGCGGTTCAAACCATCCGTGCGCTGACGGCTCCTAGGTGTCGGCTTTGGTTTGAACCAACAAGAGGACTGACGAGGGAAAAGGCGAGGTGGTTTCGCCGGCGCGGCCGGGGGGCTCGAGGATTGGCCCCGCCTCACGGCGGGGCCATCTTGGACTGGAGGCTCAGTCGCGGGTTGGCCGGGACCAGATGAGCTGGAGGCCGTCGCTGCCCTCGACCTCAATCAATGTGGCGTAGATGGCGGCCGGGAAGCTCGGATCGTCGAGCTTGACCGAGAGATAGCCCCGGCCTTCGGTCGAGGTCTTCTGCCATGCCGCGCCGAACTCTACGTTGCCCGCGAGGATTCGGAAGGCCGGACCCTTCTCGGACGACCGCTCCGGACGCACCATCTTGGCTTTGACGTTGAGGTTGAGGGTCTTGATCGTGCCGTTGAAGCCGTCGCCGTTCGAAGTGAAGCTGCCGATGATCGCCATGGCGTAATTCCTTCTGGTTGCTCGAGGCTATCGCCCATCGCGGCCTCGATGGCAGTCGAAAGACCGGAGGCGCTCGACCTGCATCCCGAAGGGGCCGCAACGCAGTGAAGGACGGCCGGGGACGGCTTTCTTGTCCCGCGAGGAATGGGACCGCTGGGCCCAGGGGAAGAAAGTTGCGGATGGCCGTTGCAGGTTTGAGAGCGAGACGACGCGCCAGCGACGACGGACTCCGGTCAGACATGCCCAACGAGGACGCAGTGGACGCAAGACCCTTGGAAACAGCCGGGAACCGCGTGGCGCCAGCGCCATTCACTGCTCCCGAACTGCATCCGGCATCATCGAGCTTGACCACTCACGCAGCCTCCGGGATCGAGCCGGTCTGCGGCTGGAGCCCGTGAAGATAAGCGACGGCCCGCTGTGCATGCGCCGCGGCTGCAAAGATGAAGCGCTTGTCGCTCGACAGAACCTCCAGCCAGGAGGCGAGATAGCTGGCGTGATCTGGACGCGGCTCCAGCTCCGGCGCACTGCCGAGATCGGCGCAGAGGAAGCAGCTTCCCAGTTCCGCGATCAGCTCCTCGCGCGCCCGCTCGCTCCGATCCTTGCTGTAGCGGGTGAGATCGCGGTTCGCGCGATGTGGCGCCGCTGTCCAGTGCGTCGCCTCATGGCTCAGCGTCGCTACATAGGAACCCCCGTCGCGAAACGTCGCAAAAGGCGGCATCTGGATATGGTCCGTCGCCGGACGGTAGTAAGCGCGGTCGCCGCCATGTCGAATGACGGCGCCGGTCGCGGCGAAGAAGCGATCGGCATCGTCGATCCGCTCGATCGGATCGCGCGAAGGTTCAGCCTGCGAGCGATGGTGGTCGGGTAGGCCGTCGATCTGCTCGGCGTTGAAGACCGTGTAGGATTTGAGGAACGGGATCTCGCGATCGACAGCGTCGCCTGAGGCGTCGGTTTCGGTTTTCTTGAAGCGGCTGGCGAAGACAACCGTCGAGCCAGTCTCCCCCTTGCGCACAGCGCCGCCAAGTTCGAGCGCCTGCTTGAACGTCATCCAAACTGGCGAGGCGAAGCCGCGCGCCGCGGCTTCAGACCAGAGCAAAAGCACGTTCATCCCGCTATAGGGCAAACCGTTGTGCCGCAGCGGCCGCGTCACGCCTCCGCTGCCGTTGCCTGAGCGCCATGGCTGCATCCAGGGGCGCACGCCTTTCTCCAGATCGGCGACGATCCTGTCGGTGATGCGCGCGTAGATATCCGCGCGCGGCTTCTCTTCTGACCTGCCCATGATGCAACCTCCATCGTAGAGGCCGAGCCGATCGCGACCTCGTCACGTCGGTCGGAAGGCCGGGGGTCAGGCGATGGATGCACCCGAAGGGCTGGAACGAAGTGGAAGACGGCAAAGCCGTTGCAGCCGATGCCGTCCCGGCCAAGACCGTCAGAAGGGACGGGTCGCGGTCGGCTGATCGCAACCGGCAATCATATCTCGCTTAAGAGGACTGGCGCCGTGGGCCCATAGCCGCTATCCTCTGACTATCTGACTAGGTCAATCATCATGGCGAAGAGAGCTGCGCGAAAGGCCAAGGCGATGCCCCAGGGACGATGGAAGCTGGAAGACGCCAAGGCCCGCTTCAGCGAAGTCGTGCGTCACGCCCGTACCGATGGTCCCCAACGCGTCAGCGTGCGCGGCCATGATGCGGTCGTGGTCATGAGCGTCGAGGAATTCGACCGTCTGGTTCCACAGAGTCCGCAGGCGCCCTTCGTCGAATTCATGGAGAGCCTGCATCTCGATGGGCTCGACCTGGGTCGCGAAGCGGATTTCGGGCGGGACGTCGAGCTTTGAAGGGCTGGCTTCTCGACACCAACGTCGTTGCCGCGCTGATCAATCCCAATGGTGCGCCGTCGGTCAAGGCATGGGCGCGCGACCAGCCCGAGGACAGCTTCTTCATCAGCGTCCTGACGCTGGCCGAATATGACAAGGGGATTTTCAACCTGGCCCCCGATCATCCCGACCGGCCGAGATACAAGGCTGCCCGCGATGCGCTGGCGCAACGATTCCAGGATCGCATGCTCAGCGTCGGCAACCCGGTGGTGCTGGGCTGGGGACGGATATCGGGAGAGATCAGGCGGACGAGCGGTCATCCGCCGCCGGTGATCGACACGATGCTAGCGGCGACCGCGATCGAACACGAACTCTACCTTGTGACACGAAACACCAAGGATGTCGGCGCGACCGGCGCGGTGGTGTTCGATCCGTGGAATGATAATCCAGACCGGTTTCCGCTTCGGCCTGCCGGAAAAAGAGCGCGCTGAGCGGTGGCCGGTTCCACTGGCCAATAAGATAGCGAGCGGGGCTTGGCGCCCCGCTCGCGCCGGCTCAGCCGAACGCCGCCATCTGGGCCGCGGCCGCCTTGCGATCGACAGAAGGACCCGTCGTCTCGGCGGCTCGCTCGAAGGGCTTCCACCTCTCGCCGATGACCTGCTCGTAGGCGGCGACAGCGCCCTCAGCGGCCATCAGCAGCGCGTGGGCCTGGACTCCCATGTCGGCGGCGAATTCTCGCTTGCGCTGGGCGGGGCCGTCGAAGCCGACCGGGCCATCGACATCCTCGTCGCGAGCGTCGCAGGCCGATTTGGCGGTGGCGTCGCGCGCTTCGGTGACCGCGCGGGAGTAAAACTGTCCGGCGCCATGGGCCGAACCGATATAGGCCCCGACGATGCGCTGCAGGTGGATCTGCATCGCCCGCTCGCCGAGCCCGTCCTGCAGGCAGGCGGCCGTCTCGACGATCAGCCGCTCGTGCAGGTCGCGGATGCCCTCCCCGTCTAGGACCGGCAGCCCGAAACTCTCGGAGATCAGGATGGCCTGCTGCGTGTCAGGGCAGACGAGCCGGGTCATTTCGATGGTCGTGCTTTTGCGGAGCGGCACGACGCGGGCGGTCTGGCGGGGTGAATGTGCGGTCTTGGCCATGGAAAAAGTCCTTTCTTCGGTTGCGCCCTCGGAGCCGGATCGGCGCTTGGCCGTCGTCCCCTCGGGTGCGGTCGACCCGAACCGTCGAAAGCCCTGGCGCATCAGGGCCCGGCCTATGCCAGGCGAGCGGACGAGGCTTGCGACCAAGCAGGGCGTAAGCCCTCGCGAAGGACGCTGCGCCTCGTCTGCGAGATCGGCGAAGGCCGGCCGCCACGCGGCGCGGCACGCGGCCTTGAAGCGCATGGCCGACGGTTCAGACCGCAGCAAACCCGAGAGGACGAGGGCCAGCCCGGCCTCGCCTCAATGACGCAACCGAAACGGACACTTAAGGCCTCGCAGCCATGCGCCGCCGAGCGCCTCGGATCTGACGGACCTGCAACGGCCGACCCCCGCATCGCCCGGTCACGCCGCGCGCGAAAGCGCTATCTGTTGACGCTCGTGATGGGCGGCGATGGCCTGGTCCTGCCGCGAGAGTTTGCGCGACAGCGCCTCGATCTCCGGCTGACGCTCGGCCGTCAGCGCAGCATGCGTCGAGCGATAGCGTTCCAACACTATGCACATGTCGGACGATGTCCCTCGGCGATCGCCGTGGCGTTTGCGCTGCCGCGGGACTAGCGCGGTTGCGCGGCGCGTGATCTGCCGGTCGATCAGCTCGAGCTGGCGCTGGACCTGCCGGCGCGCTTCCTCCATGCGAGAGAGCTGCGCCAATGTCTCGGGCGCGATCATGACCGCGAAGCTCTGCTTTGCCAGCCGATGAAGCTGGAAGGACCGCCATAGACAGCATGACGTCTCGAATCGATAACGAAGCCGAACCGGCCGACTGCGTACTCGTCCGCAGCAACAAGAAAGCGACGCTCCTCGGTCCCGGCGCCGCGCCGGCCGCCGGGTGTGGCGACGCACTCGACAAACCCCTCGTGATGTCCGGACGCGATCGCCGAAACCACGATCCAGTCGCCGGCATGTGCTTCATGAAAAGCCCGCCGGTCCTTCTCATAGGATTCACCCGGTCCGAGCACGACGCCGAACATCGTCTCCCATGCGTCGGGCCAGCTATCCTTGACCGAGCGCTCGGCGCAGCGCCGCTCGAAACCAGTGAAGAGGTCGGGGAAGGTGATGGCGACGATCGCCCAAGCGCAGTCCTCCTCGTACCAGCCGTTCTTTTCACGGAGAAGCGGATGCACCTGTCCGTTCCACTCTGCCGAGAGCTTGAAGCCGCCATGCCCGGCGGTCGAATGGGATTCGACACCCTCGCCGTAGACAGTCGCGCCTTGGGAGATCCCCCATGGCGTCTGCGCCCTGCTGTGGATGTCCTTGCGACCAAGCGCCGTCTTCTCACGCTGATGCTCAGCATGCTCCAGGACCCTGGCGCGAAACGCGGCTTCATTCTCTAGGCTGCCGGAGTGGCCGTAAAAATCGGACCGACGCCATTCCGCGAGTGGCCGTGCGATCCGCCAGCCCGTCGCGAGATAGTGCCGCCCGTCCCGCGCCGGCAGCATGGCGAAGGCACTGTCGCCGAAGCGGGCGACCGGGAAACCCTCAGCCGACCGTCCGAACTCGACCTCTGGATTTGCAGGAGCCGCATCGGTCGCGGTGTCGTATTCGAAGGCGGCTTTCATGCCGCCCTCCCCTCGACGATGGCGGCGCCGACCTCGTCGACGGTGATCTCTTCGAGCACTGCCTGTAGATAGCCATGACGGGAGAGCCATTCCTCCGCCGCCAGCCGATGCGGTGCGAGATGGACGAGTTCGGCATCCTCGCCGGCACGATCGAAGACACGCACGGACCCGATCGCGGGCCGCTCGATCACGCTGAAGCGCAGCGAGGAGCCGAGCGAGAAGGTGCGATGGACCCGAAGCGCGATGACACCGCCTGCGCCAAAATCGGCTTCGTGCAAGGTGAAGCTGGCCGACAGGCTGAGATTTCCCATGCCCCTGCCGGGCTGCTTTCGGATCAGTCGGCCCCTGCCGTTGTTGGTCAGCCAAGCCGCAAGTTTCCTGGTAAAGCGCTCGGGCGGGCGCGGCGTGCCGTCGGACCAGGCGATGGTCGAGCCGATGGGTGCATGATCGTAGATTGCGTGCGCGGACATGTTTGTCCTCCGTGACGGCGCTGCGTGGAAGCGAAACCGCCGCCGGCACGAGGCCGGCGGCGGGAAGTCGATCGGACGTGAGTGAAGTGGTCGGAGCTATTCCGCCGCGACGCGGTAGGCCTCGTCGACGGTGTCGAGATCGACGTCGTCGGGCGCGACTGCATCATCGGACCCGTTCTCGTCGTCGCCGGTGGCGGTGTCTCCGGAATCGACGCTCTTGGACCGCCAGCTCGCGACCTCGGCCGCGGCCGGCGCGAACGCCGCCGACGGATGAACGAAGCGCTGCTCCTTGAAATGCTCGACAAGCGCAGCGCGCGTATCCTTGACCCGGGCGCGCGGAAGCACGGGCGTATCCTTGCAGGAGCGCTCCAGCGCCTGGCGCGACAGACACGACAGGAACTCTTCCGTGCCCATCGTCGGCAGGAACCCGTCGGCCCCGATCGCGTCGCCGGCAAGGCGCGCGACGATGCCGCTTTTCGTCCGGTTCTCGCGAGCCGAGAGGACGTCGATCAGGGCGGACCGTGCCGCGACGCGCAGGGTGTCGCGGTCGAAGGTGAGCTTGCCGTCGCCATCGACCAGTTGCACGGCATGACGCTCCATTCGGGCGAAACCGTAGACGTCGTCGGACGCGCCGGACTGGACCGAGATGTTGCGGCCGGCGAGCGCGAGCACGAGCAGAGCCATCAGCGTGTCGTCCTCAATCGGGGCCCGCGCCAGCGCTTCGTGCAGCGCATCGGTGCGCAGATCGCCGATCATCTCGACGCCCTTCCGGGTCACGTCCGGGCGGGGCTTGGCCATCACGATGGCATCGTCGCCCTCCGCATCGTCCAAGCTCTTCTTCTTCGGCTCCAGCAGCCGAAAGTTTACGCTCTGCACCTTGCCCTCGCGGTCGAGATACATCGCGGTGCGATCGCTTTTGCCCGGCTTGCCATAGACCCGCTCAGCCTTCGGCGGCAGCACGACCGAGCCATAGTTGTTGACGTCGGTGATGACGCCGCGCTTGGGCAGGTGGATGGTCATCCATTCCTGCTGCGCGCCGAGGAACCCTTCGACATTGGTGGTGTAGCGGCTGTCCTCGTCGGCCGGCGCGAACAGATCCTCGACCCAAGAGATGCCATAGGCCTGGGCCAGATCGTCGCCAAAACTCGCGTCGCGCGCATACATGCGCTTCTTCGACAGAGCATTCGCCACGCTCCACCAGGACACCTGCGGGTCGCCCTTCTTCGGCTTCTGCGCCTTCCAGACCTCGCGCTGTTCGTCGAGATTGGCGGCCGCGATCGCGCGAAGCTGCTGCTCGTTGGGCATGTCGCCCTTGGCCATGTGATCGAGCATGACCGGAAGCACATTCGCCAGCAGCCTGAGCTTCTTGATCTGGCGCACCGGCAGTGCGAGCGCGATGCCGATCGCTTCTTCCGTCCAGCCGAGCGCGACGAGCCGCTCGATCGCCCGCCACTGATCGACCGGGTTCAAGGGCTCTCGGGCGATGTTCTCGACCATGCTGCGCATCGCGCCATTGTCGTTGGCGGCATCGACCAGGATCACGTCGATTTCCTCCAGACCGGCCGCGATCGCCTGCTTTACGCGCCGATGCCCGGATTCGATGACGTAGCCATTGCCGCCATCGGTCTCCGGCGCGATCACCGGCGGCTGGACGAGGCCGACCGCCTTGATCGTCGCCAGCAGCAGCGCGTCGGCCTGCGGGGTGGATTTCGTCTGGCGCGAGCGATCGGAATTCACCTTCAGCGCACGCGGGTCGACTTTCATGAGATGCATGGGAACGCTCCTTTTCGAGGATGCCGGACCAAGGCCTCGACCTGTCCGGTTCAGTCTTCTTCCCGAAGACCCCTCCCCGGCCCGCGGAGCGGACAGGCTGGTGCAACTGCGGCCGAGCATCTCGGTCCGGATGGACGAGCGGGGCGCCAGCCCTGCTCAGGACGACGGGCCGGGATTGCGATGGCAGCGGTTGAGCGTCAGCGTCACCGGGATGGCCGATCGGCGAGCAGACCTAGCTCCTTGCTCCTGCTAATTTCTCCTTATGTTCGGCTGTCCCAAGTCTGTCAGCTTGCGTCAAAAGACATTCCTGTACGCAAGCCGATATGTTAGCCGAGACAAGGGGATAGGATAGCAAGCGGGGCCAGGTGACGAGCGCGAGACGGATTTTCGACGACAACCCGCAGATGCTCGCCATCTTGACGGACGCAATGCCTCAGATGGTCTGGTCGACCCGGCCCGACGGCTTCCACGACTACTATAACGCCCGCTGGTACGAGTTCACGGGCGTATCCGACGGATCGACCGACGGTGAGGACTGGAACAGTATGTTCCACCCTGACGACCAGGAACGGGCCTGGGCGCGGTGGCTGCACAGTCTGGAGACCGGCGAGCCCTACGAGGTAGAGTATCGTCTGCGGCACCGCTCCGGTGTCTATCGCTGGACACTGGGCCGTGCCCTGCCGGTCCGCGACGACGCGGGCGAAATCGTCCGCTGGATCGGAACCTGCACTGACATCGACGACGCCAAGCGAGCCGCCGAGCAGAACGAACTCCTGAGCCGCGAGCTTGCGCATCGCATCAAGAACATCTTTGCCGTCATCGCCGGACTGATCGGCATCAGCGTTCGCCAGAACCCCGAGGCGCGATCCTTCGCGACGGACCTGCGGCAGCGCATCGTCGCCTCGTTGATCGCGGGGTCGAGCACCGGCTGGGCGCAGCCGGAGAGCAAGGCGACGCGGCGCTTGCGCTCGGCCGGCGGCGGGAAGCTCTGCGGGCCTTCCAGCACGTACGCGGCGCCGAGATCGTCACCACCGAGATGGTGATCTTCGAATGGCTGCGAAGCGCCGACCATCCCCGCTTTCGCGAGGTGCTGAAGCTGGTGAAGTAGGGTGGGGGCTTTTTCCCCGAACCTCGCAGTCATCCTTGTCTGTGGCTGACTTCGCTGATTTGGGCGAGGTTAGGTGCGGACGGGAGCCTGTGTCATCCCGGAGTCTGTCGAGACCGCTGCCCAGCAGAGGCCCCGTCCGCACCGTTGGTTTGAGCCCGAACAGTTGATCGGGCGCGCCGTTGCGAGCGGCGATCCCCACGACAAGGCAGGGACGAGCGACATGATGCAGGGATTTGTGATCGGCGTCGATGTTTCCAAGGAGCGTCTCGACGTCTTCGTTTCGGGGCGTGGTCGGCATGTGACCTTTCCGAACACGCCGGGCGGGTGTCGCAAGCTCGCCGCACTGGCGGGCACGGATGAAGCGCTGGTCGTGTTCGAGGCGACCAGCGTCTATGATCGGATGCTGAGCGAGGTTCTGGCGCAGGCCGGGATCGCCCATGCGCGGGTCAATCCACGGCGGGCCCGGGAGTTCGCCCGCGCGGCGGGCCTGCTCGCCAAGACCGACCGGGTCGATGCGCGCATGCTGGCGCTGATGGGCGAACGGCTGGAGCTGCGGCGCAGCGGGCCGATCGATCCGCAGGCATCCCGGGCTCAGGCCCTGTTCGACCGCAGGGCCCAGCTGGTCGAGGAGCGCAAGCGCCTGAAGACGCAAGCAAAGCAGATGGAGCGGCTCGGCCATGACGAGATCGTGGCCGAGATGGCAAAGGCACTGGGCGAACTCTCCCACCGGATCGCCGCCTATGCGCGCCGCCTCGAGAGCGAGCTCGCACTGGCTCCGGCGCTGGCGCGGCGCGTCACGATCGCCCGCTCGCTGCCAGGCTTCGGCACGATCGTTTCGGCGGCCTATGCGCTCAAGGCTCCCGAGTTCGGAGCACTCGACCGGCGCGGCGCGGCCGCCTTGATCGGCGTCGCCCCGCACGCCTGCGACTCCGGCGCCATGCGCGGGAAGCGTCGCTGCTGGGGCGGGCGCAAGGCCTTGCGCGACCTGCTCCATATGGCCGCCCTGGCGGCCAGGCGACACGGCCGCTTCAAGGCCCTCTACGACCGCCTCATCGCCAAGGGAAAAGCAAACAAGGTCGCACTCACCGCTGTCGGACGAAAGCTCGTCACAATCCTCAACGCCCTCATCAAGGCCGACACCACATACGATCCAGCTCACGCTTGACACCGCAGCACACAGTTGCTGGGCGGGCGGCGAAGCCGCGAAGCCCGGGATCCATCATAGGGTTCGGCGGCGCCTCGTGATCCCGGTCGAGCTTCGCTCGCCCAGGATGACGGCGTCTGTTGCGGGAGCAAAAAACCTAAAGCGGCTTCCTGATCCATTTCGAGATCACGCCGACGATGCCTTCGCGGAAGGTCATCACGCAGATCACGAAGATCACGCCCTGGACCACCGTCACCCAGGCGCCGAGCGAGGCGAGATAGTTCTGCATCGAGACGATGACGAGAGCGCCCGCGATCGGCCCGAAGACGGTGCCGAGTCCGCCGACCAGCGTCATCAGCACCACTTCGCCCGACATCGACCAGTGCACGTCGGTGAGCGAGGCGAGCTGGAAGACGATCGCCTTGGTCGCTCCGGCGAGCCCCGCCAGGC
>LSIB01000185.1 GCA_001556025.1 Rhizobiales bacterium CCH3-A5 | reverse complement strand
CCTTGGAGGGAACGCAGCCGACATTCAGGCAGTCGCCGCCGCGATGTTCGGCGTCTCCGTCGTTCTGGTCGAGCGCGACAGGATGGGCGGCGACTGCCTGAATGTCGGCTGCGTTCCCTCCAAGGCGCTGATCGCCGCGGGCGCGCGGGCTCAGGCCATCCGCGAGGCCGGGCGATTCGGCGTCGGGGCCGGCGAGCCGCAGGTCAGTTACGCGCAGGTCCATGACCATGTGCAGCGGGTCATCGGCGCGATCGCGCCCAATGATTCGGTCGAGCGATTCGGGGCTCTCGGGGTCACCGTTATCAAGGGCGAGGCGCGCTTTGCGAGCCGCAGCACGGTGGTCGTCGGCGAGCAGGTGATCAAGGCGCGCCGCTTCGTCATCGCCACCGGCTCGCGACCATCAGCGCCGCCGATCCCCGGCCTCGCCGACGTGCCCTACCTGACCAATGAGAGCGTGTTCGAACAGACGAAACTGCCGGCGAGGCTGCTGGTGCTCGGCGGCGGGCCAATCGGCGTCGAACTGGCGCAGGCGATGGCGCGACTCGGCAGCGCGGTCACCATCGTCGAGGCGCAGACGCTGCTCTCGCGCGATGATCCCGAGGCTGCGGCGATCGTGCGACGCAGGCTGCTGCGCGAGGGCGTGACGCTGAGGGAACAAGCCAAGGTGCTGCGCGCCGAGCCGATCAAAGGCGGCGTCAGGCTCGTGCTTGCCGGCAGCGCCGAGGGCGCGGAGGACGCTCTCGACGGCACCCATCTCTTGGTCGCCGCCGGTCGCAAACCGAACATCGAAGCGCTCGATCTCGATCTCGCCGGCGTCGCCAGCGACGCCAGGGGCGTGATCGTCGACAAGGGCTTGCGGACGGCCAACCGGCGCATCTACGCCATCGGCGATTGCGCCAGCGGACAGGCCGGCGCGCTGCAATTCACCCATGTCGCGAACTACCATGCCGGCCTTGTTCTCCGCAGCGCGCTGTTCCGGCTGCCGGTCAAGGTCCAGACCAGCGCGATCCCGCGCGTGACCTATTGCCATCCCGAACTCGCCAGCGTCGGGCTGTCGGAAGACGAAGCGCGCAAGTCCGCCGGTGAGATCCGCGTGCTGCGCTGGCCCTATGCCGAGAACGACCGCGGCCAGGCCGAGCGCGAGACGGAAGGCTTCGTCAAGGTGGTTACGACGAAGAAGGGCCGCATTCTCGGCGTCACCATCGTCGGCGCCCAGGCCGGCGACATGATCGTGCCCTGGTGCATGGCGGTGCAGAAGGGTTTCGGCGTCAAGGACATGGCCGGGCTGGTCTTTCCGTATCCGACCTTTTCGGAGGTCTCGAAGCGCGCGGCGGTGTCGTTCTACGCGCCGCTCGCCGCGAAGCCGGGCATCCGCAAGCTGATCGGCTTTTTGCGCCGCTTCGGATAGACTCGACCCCCGATGCCGAATTCAGCGCCCCCACCGAAAACTCTCTCCGTCAGCGTGCCGCGCGGTCTGACCCGGCTTGGCCTTTCGGCCAAGCTGCTCGTGCTGACGATCCTTTTCGTGATGGTGGCCGAGGTGCTGATCTACCTGCCCTCGGTCGCGAACTTCCGGCGCAACTGGCTGAACGATCGGCTGGCGGCGGCGCAGGTCGCGGTGCTGGTGCTGGAGGGCGCGCCGCAGGAGGGTTTGCCGGAGGGCAGCGAGGCGCGGCTGCTCGGCGGCGTCGGCGCGCGCGCGATCGCGGCGCGCGTCGGCGGCGCGCGCCGCCTGCTCAGCCTCGATTCGATGCCGCTCGAGGTGGTCCGGACGGTCGATCTGCGCGATCTCGGCTGGATGAGCGCGATCGGGGAAGCGATCGAGGTGCTGGTCACCCCGCCGCACGACAAACCGATCCGAGTGATCGGGCAGGCGATGGGCGAGTCCGATTTCGTTGAACTCGTGATCGACGAGGCCCCGCTGCGGCGGGCCATGCTGAGTTTTTCTGTCAATATCCTGCTGCTCTCGCTGCTGATTTCGGGCCTGACGGCGGTCGCGGTCTATCTGGCGCTGAACTGGATGATCGTCGGACCGATCCGGCGGCTGGCGGCCAATGTCATGGAATTCGAGATCGAACCGGAGAACCCGCGCAAGATCATCGAGCCTTCCCAGCGCGCAGACGAAATCGGCGAGGCCGAGCGGGCGCTGGCGCGCATGCAGATGACGCTGGCCGACGAATTGCGCACCAAGAAGCACCTCGCCGAGCTGGGCCTTGCCGTCAGCAAGATCAACCACGACCTGCGCAACATGTTGGCCGCCGCGCAGTTGATGTCCGACCGGCTGGTCGATACCCGCGACGCCAAGATCAAGCGCTTTGCGCCGCGCCTTATCGCCACGCTCGGCCGCGCCATCGATTTCTGCCAGGCGACGCTCGCCTATGGCCGCGCAGCCGAGGCGACGCCGGTGCTGCGCGATGTGAGCTTGCGCCAGCTCGTCGCCGATCAGGCGGAATTGCTCGGTCTGCCGGAGAGCAAGGTCGTCGGTTTCTCCAACGAGGTGCCGGCCGATCTCGTCGCACCCTGCGACCCCGACCAGATGGCGCGCGTGCTGCTCAACCTGATGCGCAATTCGGTGCAGGCGCTGACGCAGGCCGGCGCCGATGGCGGCGGCCAGCCCATGCTCGTCGTCAAGGCGCAACGCGGCGAACGCGAGATTGCGCTGCGTGTCGCCGATAACGGCCCCGGCGTACCGCCGCGCGCACGCGAAAACCTGTTCCAGGCGTTCCGCGGCTCGGTCAGCCCCGGCGGCACCGGCCTGGGGCTGGCCATCGCGGCCGAACTGGTGCGGCTGCATGGAGGGATGATCGCGCTCGAAGCCTCACCGATGGGCGCCGTGTTCAAGGTGACGCTGCCATTGAGGCGGCAGAACGGGAATTGACGGTAAGGGCCTACTGGCTCGCCCAGATCACCCGCGCCATGAAAGCGATCTCGCCGAGGTTCAGCACGCGTTCGGCATGCTCGGGGTTGAGCGACGACAGTTCGACCGTTCGGGCCGTCTGGCGCTTCAACTGCTTGGCCAGCACCTCGCCCTCGACGGTCTTGACCACGACGCGGTCGCCGCGCCGGACGGTTGCGGTCGGCGAGACGATGATGGTGTCGCCGTCGCGGTAGAGCGGCAGCATCGAATCGCCTGCAATCTCCAGCGCATAGGCCTTCTCGTCGGCGACGCCGGGAAAGGCGACCTCCTCCCAGCCCGCGCCGACCGGAAAGCCGCCATCGTCGAAGAAGCCGCCGGAGCCGGCCTGAGCGAATCCGATCAGCGGGATGGTGCGGGACGGCGCAGGGCCGCGCCGCATCACCACCGCCATGAACTCGTCCAGCGACGCACCCGTCGCCTGCAGGATCTTGGCGATCGATTCGGTCGAGGGCCAGCGCTCGCGCCCGTCGGAACCCACGCGCTTGGAGCGGTTGAAGGTGGTGGCGTCGAGCCCGGCCTTACGGGCGAGCCCCGAAGCGGTGAAGCCATAGCGCTGGGCGAGCGCGTCGATGGCGCTCCAGATCTGGTCATGGGACAGCACCGCGGAGGCCTCGCTGCTGATGTTGCCGGAAGGCGGGGATAGACATAGGAAATATCCCCTATCGCATGAGACTTCAATCAGTTTGTTGGGGGCGTCGCGATAAGGTTTGCCCTGAGCCAGCTGCTGCCGCTATGTCGCCGCATCATCCGACAATCCGAGACCAGACCGTGCCGCTCATCTACAAGATTTGTCCCGAAGCGCTTTGGCGCGAGGCCGAGCAAGCAGGCATGTTCAAGGGCTCAGGCGTCGATCTCGCCGACGGCTTTATCCATTTCTCGACGGCCGGGCAGGTCCGCGAGACGGCGGCGAAGCACTTCGCCGGCCAGCGCGACCTCCTGCTGATCGCCTTCGACGATGCCCGTCTTGGCTCAATGCTGCGCTACGAGCCCTCGCGCGGCGGGGCGCTGTTTCCCCATCTCTACGGCCCGCTCGATCCCAAGACGGCGCGCTGGATCGTAGCCCTTGCGTCCGGGGACGATGGCCGGCACCTGATCCCGGAGGATGTCGCGTGATCGGCGAGCTTTTCAAACTTGTCCGCCCGCTGGTCCACAAGCTCGACGCCGAGACCGCGCATCGCCTGACGGTGGCGGCGCTCGCCGCCGCCCCGCCGCTCAAGCCTTCATCCGACGACCCCGTTCTGGCGACGCAGGCGTTTGGCTTGAGCTTCCCCAATCCGGTCGGGCTCGCGGCCGGTTTCGACAAACATGCCGAGGCCATCGACGGCGCGCTGGGGCTCGGCTTCGGCTTCGTCGAGGTTGGCGGTGTGACGCCGCTGCCGCAACCGGGCAATCCGCGCCCGCGCGTGTTCCGGCTGCCTGAAGACGGCGCGGTGATCAACCGCTACGGCCTCAACAGCGAGGGCATGGAGGTGGTCGCCGGGCGGCTCCTGAGGCGGCGCGCGCGCGGCGGGGTCGTCGGCGTCAATCTCGGGGCCAACAAAGACTCGGCCGACCGGAGCGCCGACTACGCCGTGTTGACGCGCAAGCTCGCTCCCGTCGCTGATTTCCTCACGATCAACGTCTCGTCGCCGAACACGCCGGGCCTGCGCGACCTGCAAGGCGAAGCGGTGCTCGACGAGCTTATCGCGCGCGCGCTGGAGGCCCGCGACGAGGCGGGGCAGGTGAGCGGACGACGCACCGCCATGCTGCTCAAGATCGCGCCCGACCTGAGCCTGCCGGAACTCGACGGCATCGTCGCGGTCGCCCGCCGCCGCGGCATCGACGGCATGGTCGTCGCCAACACCACCGTGGCGCGGCCGGCGAGCCTGCAAAACCCGGCAAAATCGGAGACCGGCGGGCTGTCAGGCCGGCCGTTGCGCGCCGCTTCGACCCGCATTCTCGCGCAGACCTTCCTGCGCGTGGAGCGGCAGTTTCCGCTGATCGGCGTCGGCGGGATCGATTCGGCGGCCGCCGCGTCCGACCGGATCAGGGCCGGCGCCGATCTCGTGCAGTTCTACACCGCCATGGTGTTCGAGGGGCCGGGGCTGGTGAAGACGATCAAGGCCGGGCTGACCGAGGAGGCGAGACGCGCCGGCCTGACGCGCCTGTCGGCCCTCAGCGGGCGGGACGCAAACGACTTCGCGGATGGGAAAGCCTGAACGGTCAGCGCCGCGCCGCAAACAGCCGCGACAGCAGCCAGAGCGGGATCACCAATAGAGCGCCGGCAATGACCCATTGGCCGACTTCGCGCACAGCGCCGAAGCCGAGATCGCCGATCGACCGGACAAATCGGGCGGCCGCTCTGTAGAGCGCCTGCGGCGACAGGCCCAGAAATGCCATCGCCGCGCCGACCAGCAGCGAAATGAACAGCAGCCGGACGAGCACGCCGAGCGGCGAGCCGCCCAGAAAGCGTTCGATGTTGCCATTGGCCATGATCGTCATCCCTTCCAGCGCGCACATCAATGGGGCTGCGCGCTTGAACCGAGCCTGAATGGAAACCTACGCCGTCGCGGACGCGCCGACGCCTGACCACGCCGTGCCGGCGATCTTGGCCGCGGCGATCACGGCCTGGGTGCGACTGTCGACATTGAGCTTGGTCAGAATCGCCGAGACATGGGCCTTCACCGTCGCCTCGGAGACGCCGAGCTCATAGGCGATCTGCTTGTTCAAAAGTCCCTCGGACAGCATCATCAGCACGCGCACCTGCTGCGGCGTCAGCGTCGAGAGCCTTCGCACCATGTCGGCGACCTCGGCGTCGACCGGGCTCGACAGGTCGATGCCCGGCGGCGTCCAGACGCCGCCGTCGAGCACGGCGCGGATCGCTTCGCCCATCTGGGCGACATCGGCTGTCTTGGGCAGGAAGCCGAGCGCGCCGAATTCGACGCAGCGGCGGATCACGGCCGGGTCGTCATTGGCCGAGACGACGATGACGGGCACTTCCGGATGGTCGGCGCGGAGGAAGAGCAGGCCGGAAAAGCCCTGCACGCCGGGCATGGTCAGGTCGAGCAGCACAAGATCGGCGTCCGCGCCCGAACCCAGCGCCTCGGTCAGTGCCTCGAGCGAGCCGACCTCGCTGACCTCCGCTCCGGCGAGAGCGCCGGAAACGGCCTGCCTGAGCGCGCCCCGGAACAGGGGGTGGTCGTCCGCGATCACGATCCGCGTCACAGGCTGCCGACTCATCGCGCTCGTCCTCGTCCGTCCGCTCATCCTGCCCCAGACGCGGCCGCGATCTCAAGCGGCGCGCAAGCCTGTGCCTCGCCAGCGCATGAACGCTGGGGATAATGGACGTCATCTGCTCCCAAACGAGGCCTATTGCAATGCAGCAAAAGGCTGACATGCACCCTGCCTAGGCGCCAGCCGCCCTCACTCCGTCTCCTCGGCGAGAAAGGCCAGCAATGCGGCATTGACCGCGTCCTTATGGGTGAAGAACAAGCCATGCGGCGCGCCGGCGAGTTCCTGCAGCGTGGCGCCTGGAATCAGCTTCACCGCCTCGCGCGCGCTGATCTCGACCGGCACGATGGCGTCGGCGTCGCCGTGCAGGATCAGCGTCGGCACGTCGATCTTCGGCAAATCCTCGCGGAAGTCCGTCGTTCCGAAAGCGGTGACGCAATCGACGGTGCCCTTCGGCGAAGCCTTGAGCGCGTGCATCAGCGTCCAGTCCTGAATGCCCTGCGACACCGGATTGGCCGGGATGCCATAAAAATTCTTGCCGAATTCCGCGAAAAACTGCGGGCGATCGGCCTTGATGCCGGCGATCATGCCGTCGAATACCGCCATCGGTGCGCCGGCCGGATGCTCCGGCGTCTGCAACAGGAAGGGCGGCACCGCGCCGAGAAGCACCGCCTTGGCGACGCGCTCGGAGCCGTAACGACCGAGATAACGGGCGACCTCGCCGCCGCCCATCGAGAAGCCGACCAGCGTGACGTCCTCGAGATCGAGTTCCTCGAGCAGGTCGGACAAATCGTCGGCGAAGGTGTCGTAGTCGTAGCCGTCCAAAGGCTGGTCGGACTGGCCGAAACCGCGACGATCATAGGTGATGACCCGGTAGCCGGCCGCGATCAGCGCGGGAACCTGATACTCCCACATGTCGCCATTGAGCGGCCAGCCATGGATCAGCACGACCGGGTCGCCCTCGCCGAGATCGCGGAAGAACAGTTCGATGCCGTCGCGGGTTTCGATGAAGGACATGGCGCTCTCCTCGGGGGTTCAGGCGGAACGAGACTCGGTGTCCGCGAGCCAATGACGGGCGGACTTTTGCCCGCCTAACGTGTCCGCGCCGTGACGAGGGCGGGGCCGGCGCGGAAAGCGAGCCAAAGCAGCGGCACCAGACTGCCGAGCCCGAGCGTCAAGACGATCAGCACCAGCGCCAAAGGCTTCGATGCCTCGAAGCGCCAAATCAGGAAGCCCGAGACGAGAAAGGCGGCGTAAAGGTCGATCAGCGTCACGACGCCCCAGGGGTCATTGGCGATCTTGGCGAAGCTCGCGGAGAAGGAAGCTGTCGCGCCCGCCCAGACGATGGCCGCTCCGAGGATCAGGGCGGCGGCGAGGAAGGTGAGGCGGAGCGGGGTCATCGGGAGTTCTCCTGTCGGGGCATGCTTCAACCCGCCGCCGGCAGGAGCTGTTCCAACGCCTCGATGCGGTCGGCTTCCGAAGGCGGCTTGTCCCAGCGGATGCGGTTGATGCGGGGGAAGCGCATGGCGAGGCCCGATTTATGCCGGGTCGAGCGCTGCAGACCCTCGAAGGCGACCTCAAAGACGAGCCCGCTTTTCGCATCATGCGTCACTTCCCGCACCGGGCCGAAGCGGTTTTGCGTATGTTTGCGGACATAGCGGTCGATCTCGACCAGTTCCTCGTCGGTGAAGCCGAAATAGGCTTTCCCGACCGGCACCAGTTCGTCCGCGCCCGTTTCGCCCGCGCGCCAGACGCCGAAGGTGTAGTCGGAGTAGAAGGAGGAGCGCTTGCCGTGGCCGCGCTGGGCATACATCAGCACACAGTCGACGAGCCTCGCCTCCCGCTTCCATTTCCACCAATGGCCCTTGGGCCGACCCGGCAGATAGGGCGAATCGCGGCGCTTGATCATGCAGCCCTCGACGGCCTCGGCGTCGTCGCCCGCTCCGGCGGAGGCAGGATCGGCGCGCGCGGCGGCGAGGTCGTCCCAGCTCGCGAAGGGAATGACCGGCGATAGGTCGAAGCGCGCGCCGTCGAGCCGGGCGAGGAAAGCCTCCAGCCGGGCGCGGCGCTCCTCCAGCGGCAAGGCGCGGATGTCCTCGCCGCCATCGACCAGCAGGTCGTAGACGCGGATATGGGCCGGGAACTCCGACAGCATCTTCGGCGTGACGGTCTTGCGGTTGAGCCGCTGCTGCAGCGTGTTGAAGCTCTGCACCGCGCCCTCGCGCATCACCAGCAACTCGCCATCGAGCGCCCCGTCCAGCGTCAGCGCCTCGACGAGATCGGGAAAAGCGCCGGCAATGTCCTCGCCCGTGCGCGAGTAAAGCCGCGTCAGCCGCGTGCCGTCGGTCTTCGTGCCGCTGACGGCCTGCACGCGGATGCCGTCCCATTTCCACTCGGCGCTGAACTCGGCAGGGTCGAGCCTGTCGAAATCGCCGTCCTCCAGCGGATGCGAGAGCATGACCGGGCGGAACGGCGCGGGGTCTGTCGCCTCCGGCCTCGGCCCCCTGCCCTCCAGCCAGGCGAAAAGCTCCGCATAGGGCGGCTCCAGCCCATGCCAGACCTGCTCGACCTCGTCGGCGGGAACGCCGCCGAGGCTGGCCGCCGCCGTCTTGGCGAGACGCGCCGAGACGCCGATGCGCAGGCTGCCCGTGATCAGCTTGAGCAGCGCCCAGCGCCCGGTCTCGTCCAGCGCATCAAGCCATGAGGCAACGAGGCGGGGGAGCTCGGTTTTTCCGGCGGAGCGCAGGCCGGCGACGACGTCGGGGAGAGTGAGCGGGGGGCGGTTATGGCCGGGTTCGGCGGCGGCAGAGTATAGCTCTTCCCCTCCCCCTCGTGGGGAGGGGATAGGGGTGGGGGCTGTCTCTTATACACATCTCCGAGCCCACG
>LSIB01000184.1 GCA_001556025.1 Rhizobiales bacterium CCH3-A5 | reverse complement strand
GCCGAGATCCGTCAGAAGAATCCCCTTGCAAAACCGGGGGCATCCACACACGCCCTGGGTTTGTCGGAGGCTCCAACTCCTGAGAAGGTGGAGCCATGACGAGCAAGACGACGAACAAGTTCTCGCCTGAGGTGCGGGCCCGCGCGGTTCGGATGCTGCTGGAGCACGAGAGCGAGCATCCGTCCCGCTGGGCGGCGATCATGTCGATTTCGGGCAAGATCGGCTGCACGGCGCAGACGCTGAACGAGTGGGTGAAGAAGGCTTAAGGTCGACAGCGGCCGGAAGTCCGGTTTGACGACGGACATGGCGGCCAAGCTCAAGTCGCTGGAGCGCGAGAACCGGGAGCTTCGACAGGCGAACGAGATCCTGCGCAAGGCATCGGCGTATTTTGCCCAGGCGGAGCTCGACCGCCCGTTTAAGCGATGATCGCTTTCATCGACGATCACCGTCAGGTCCATGGGGTCGAGCCGATCTGCAGAGTGCTGCCGATCGCCCCCTCGACCTATCATGCCCATGTCGCCAAGCGCGCCGATCCCGAGAAGCTGTCAGTGAGGGCGAAGCGGGATATCGCCCTGCAGCCCGAGATCGCCCGCGTCTTCGCCGAGAACTTCGAGGTTTACGGCGTGAGGAAGGTCTGGCGGCAGATGGTGCGCGAACGCTTCGACGTGGCGCGCTGCACCGTGGCGCGACTGATGCGCGGCATGGGCCGCAAGGCGTCATCCGTGGCAAGCCCGTGCGCACCACGATGCCGGACAAGACGGCGCCGTGCCCGCTTGATCATGTGAACCGGGTCTTCCATGCTCCTGCGCCGAACATGCTTTGGCTCTCCGACTTCACCTTTGTCAGCACCTGGTCGGCCTTCGTCTACGTCGCCTTCGTCATCGACGCCTACGCCCGCCGCATTGTTGGCTGGCGCGTGTCCCGGACCGCACATGCCGGCTTCGTGCTCGACGCGCTGGAGCAGGCCCTGCATGAGCGACGGCCCGTCCATCGAGGGGGCCTCGTCCATCATTCCGACAGGCGATCGCAATACGTCAGCATTCGATACACCGAGCGCATCGCCGAGGCCGGCATCGAGCCTTCCCACGGCAGCGTCGGCGACTCCTATGACAACGCGCTCGCCGAGACGATCAACGGTCTCTACAAGGCGGAACTCATCCACCGACGCGGACCCTGGCGAAGCTTCGAGGCCGTCGAGTTCGCCACTCTGACCTGGGTCGACTGGTTCAACAATCGCCGGCTGCTGGAGCCCATCGGTAACATCCCGCCCGCCGAGGCCGAGGAACGCTACTACGCCATGCTGGACGAGCCAGCCATGGCGGCGTGACTCAAACGAAATGGCCTCCGGAAAACCCGGAGCGTGTGTGGATGCCCCCGGTTTTGCAAGGGGATTC
>LSIB01000183.1 GCA_001556025.1 Rhizobiales bacterium CCH3-A5 | reverse complement strand
CTGCCTTCGCGGCGAGCAGCGGGGAGAGAGGGGGGCAAGAGCCAAATCGGGAGGGGGATCGCCCACGCGGTACGCGCCGGGCGAGGGGCCGCGGGACGCGGATCCTCGTCCGGTCCTGCACAAGCCGCTTGCGGCGCGGAAGGATGGGGAGACCCGATTTGGCTCTTGCTGGGGAGAGAGGGCCGCGCGCCTCTCTTCCCGCCAAGCGCAACATCATCGCGCCGGCGGCGCGGCATCCGCCGACGCCTGGCGCCGGCTCGCGCGACCGATCGTTACCGAAGGCGGAAACCCGCTCGCGGGGTTCCGTGGAGCCGGCTATGCCGGCGGAATAGAGCGGGGTCCGAAGGGCGCGCTACGACGACAGATCGCGCATGGAAAGATCTTTTAAGCCGCACCGCGCACGCAATCTCGCCGGAATTCATCTTCAATGAAGACCTCGGGTTGGGAGAGAACGATGATCTCGAAAAGTTGGGTCGCGGGCGTTGCCGCTTTGACAGTCATGGCCGCAATTCTCGTTTGGCCTGTCGCAAGCGCGCGTTCACAGACAATCGAACTGGGCCCCAACGGACTGCAGATCAACCCGCCAGAGATTGTCCCGGAAGAGCCGATAAGGCCCTATCGCAGGCTTGAGCCTGAAGGCATTACCGAATACGAGGCGGTTCGCATCGCCCGGGGCGAAGGGTTGGATCGTGTTGAGCGCGTACGCCAGGGGCGCCGGGGCTGGGTCATCGTCGGCATCGATGTGAACGGTGACGATATGCGGATCATCATCAGCCGCGACGGCGACGTAATCGACGTGCAGCGCGACTGACATTGGATCTCGGGCTCGAACGAGGCCGCCCTCGATCTTGAACGAACCCGCGATGTCAATGTTGCGTGCGCGCCCGCGAAACCGGCCGCAAATGCAGATTCCGGTCGCCTGGAGGAGACGAACCAGCGTCGAGAACCTCGAGCGCCCGTAGCAGGTACTCAGCCACATCGAGGCGGTGTTCCTCGCCCGCTTGTTTCAGGGCGGCAGCTATCCGCACGCTCAAATTCAACCTGCGTTGGGTCATGTCAGGTCTCCATTTTTTGATCGGGCTCTCTACAATCCTCTGCTAAAGGCTGCGCCTTGCCTGCATGGGAAGGTCAAGCCCGCCTTGGACGATGCTTTTGTAATCGATCGTAAAGGTCGAGATTGGCGGCGATGGTTGCCCTGGCTTGGCGCGGCCATCGGTCTGGCGACCCTCGCTTGGGTGCTTCGAAAATTCGATCTCGATCGCTTCCTCACCACCCTGAGGGGTGCCGACCTGCGCTTTCTGTTGATTTTGCCGGGAGCTGTGATCGCGGAGCAGGCCGTTCGCGCCTGGAAGTGGCGGCAGCTATTGTTTCCGCTACGGCCGATTGGAACGATCTACCTCTTCGGCGCCATCATGGCTGGGTATCTCCTCGCTACCCTCGTGCCGTTCGGTTTTGGAACGATCGCCCGTTCGTGGCTGGTTGCCCGGCGCGAAAGCCTCAAGCTCGCCTCCGTGCTCGCGACTGTCGCGCTCGACAGGCTAAGCGACGGCATCGTCTTTGTCTGCCTGATCCCGATCGTGCTTCTCCTGGTGGCTTTTCCTGATCCCGGCGGCGTTCGCGCGGGCCTGGTCTGGGGTGGAGCTGGAATGGTGCTCCTCTTTGCTGTCGTAATCGTTGGTCTGGTGGTCTATCGGCGGCACGCCTCGGCTGCCGCGTTGACGCGGCTGCTCGATCGGCTTCCGGCGCGTTTCGCCGCATCTGTGAACCGGCTGTCATCCTCGTTTGCCGAGGGCATCAACTGGCCTCGGGGCCGGCGCGGCGGCGCAGTCATTATCGGCAGCATCGCGATCAAGCTGCTGGCTGTGACCCAATTCCTCTGGGCGGGACTGGCCTTTGGAATCATCCTCGAACCGGCGCAATACCTCTTCATCATGGTGTTCGTCGGCTCACTCGTGATCCTGGGCCACTTCGCGCGTGTCGCGGGCAGCTTCATCATCGGCGCGCTGTTCGTGCTCAGCCTGCTGGGAGTGCCCGAAGAGCAGGCGCTTGCGATGGTGCTGGTCGTCGAGGCCGCAAACCTCCTCAGCGTTGCGGGAATTGGCGCTTTTGCCTTGTGGACCCAGGGCGTCGCGATCTCTGACGTACGAGCGGAAGCCGCATCGAGAAGGGGTTAAAAACTCTCCAGTGGCACTGGACCTTATCACGCAGGCGCAGAAATCTGGCCTGCTGCCGGTTCTGTGGACGCGCAGTTAAGCTAATCCGACCTTCTTTTCGAACTCGGCCGGGCTGAGATAGCCGATGGTCGAGTGCCTGCGGATCGTGTTGTAGAATCTCTCGACGTAGTCGAACACATCTGCCCTGGCTGCGTCGCGCGTGCGGTAGACCTGACCCCTGATGCGCTCGGTTTTCAGGGATGAGAAGAAGCTCTCCATGGCGGCGTTGTCCCAGACGTTGCCAGACCGGCTCATCGAGCAGGTGACCCCGTTTTCGGCCAGCAGCTCCTGGAAGTGCTGGCTGGTGTATTGGCTGCCCTGATCCGAGTGATGAAGCAGCGCGTCGGGCTTGCCACGACGCCAGATCGCCATGACTAGTGCGTCGGTGACGAGCGCGGCCGTCATTTCGGCCTTCATCGACCAGCCGACGACGCGCCGCGAGAACAGGTCGATTACGGCGGCGACATAGAGCCAGCCTTCTGCGGTCCAGACATAGGTGAAGTCGGCGATCCAGCGCTGGTTCGGCCGCGTCGCCGTGAACTGACGATCGAGCACGTTTGGCGGGGACTGTCAGGATTTCCGTGTGCGGACGGCCATAATGGATCCGATGGAGGTTCCCGATGGCACGACGCAAAGCCCCCCGCATTCCTGACGCGCTTTTGGATCAGCTCTTGTCCGGCGCCGATCCGAAGACGGCCTTCGACCCCAATGGCCTGCTCGACGATCTGAAGAAGGCCTTCGCCGAGCGGGCCCTGAACGCCGAGATGGATCATCATCTGTCGGGCGATGAGGCTGGCAACAGCCGCAACGGCTACGGCCGCAAGACGGTGACGACCGAGACCGGCCGGATCGAGCTGGAGATTCCGCGCGATCGACAGGCGACGTTCGATCCACAGCTCATCGCCAAGTATCAGCGCCGCTTTCCTGGCTTCGACGACAAGATCGTCTCGATGTATGCCCGGGGTATGAGCGCCCGCGAGATCGTCGGGCATCTGCGCGAGCTCTATGGGATCGAGGTCTCGCCCGATCTGATCAGCGCCGTCACCGATGCCGTGCTCGACGAGATCGCCGCCTGGCAGGCAAGGCCGCTGGAGCCGGTCTATCCGCTGGTCTTCTTCGATGCCCTGCGCGTCAAGAT
>LSIB01000182.1 GCA_001556025.1 Rhizobiales bacterium CCH3-A5 | reverse complement strand
CCTTCTCCTGCGCCAGTTCCTGGCGGATCACATCGGCGTTCCCGCGATGGCGCCGAAACCGCTCGGCCAGCCAATCCGACAGACCGTCCAGCTTCTTCGAGCGCGACGGCGTCACACAAGGTCGCCAATCGCCGTATCTCAGCCAGCGCTTCACCGTGTTCTTCGAGCAGCCAAGCTCGACCGCGATCCGCTTCGCTCCCCAGCCCAAAGCCTTCAGACGCTCCATCGCCGACACGTCGTCCGGCGTCTTCATCTCGTCCCTCCGCGGCAAACCCGACCGCGGCGAACTCTGAACCTCTTGCTCGTCCATGCCGACCTCCTCTCCAGAGGGGTCAGTTCCTCATGGCGTCAGGGGGGCAG
>LSIB01000181.1 GCA_001556025.1 Rhizobiales bacterium CCH3-A5 | reverse complement strand
GGAACAGTGGCCGGTTAATTATTGGATTACCCGGCCGGTCGCGTCGGAATCTGCAGCCATGCCGAAGCCTGCCCAGACTTTCGCGGCGGACGGGGACCGCCTCACCTCAGCAGCCATGGCGATCGGAACCGTGGCGATCGGGACGATGAGGGTCGACGGCGCCGGCCCCGATCAGCTTCTCTCCGAGCGGCAATGGCTTTGGCTTAGCTGCCGCCTGCCCCTGGCGACCGAGAAACGCGGCCGCCCACCCGGCAACAACCGCGCCGTGGTCGAGGGCATTTTCTGGGTCGCCTGGAGCGGCCAGCCCTGGCGCGATCTGCCCGCCTGCTATGGGAAATGGAGCAGCGTCTATCGCCGGTTCCAGCGCTGGTCGCGCAGCGGCGTCTTCAGCGGTCTGATGGAGCATATCCGGCCGTTCGAATGCGGGCCGCAGGCGCCCGATGCCGAAACCAGGCTGCTCTATGAGGGGTTGGCTGTGGTCGGCCCTCTGGCGCAGCGCCAGCGCGCCGCGCCGCGGATGCCAGGCCGGCAGCACAGGCGCGATCTCGTTTCGGCCTGATTTGCGGATCGCGGTTCACCGCCGGCCCACGCGCCGGCGAAAGCGCGCCGCTCGCGACAGGGAAGCCGGCTGGCGCTGAGCCCGTGGCCACCGGCGCGGGCGCTTGACCAGTCTGCGCCGGCGCTCTTCCAGCATGGAATAGCGCAGGCTACAGACGGGGCGAGAGACCACATGCCTTGCAGGTTCCCATGCGCGCCGAAGACCCCCATCTGATCCGCCTCGAGGATTATCGCCCGTCGGACTGGCTGATCGACACGGTGGATCTCGACATCGCGCTCGATGCGCGCAAGACGCGGGTGCGGGCGCTTCTGGGCTTGCGGCCCAATCCCGCCGGGCGGCCGGGAGCCCCGCTGGTGCTCGACGGCGACGAATTGGTCCTGAGCGGGGTTTCGCTCGACGGCGCGCCGCTTCCGGCAGAGGCCTATCAAGCCACGGCGCAGGCTCTGACGATCCAGAACCCACCGCAGCGGCCGTTCACGCTAGGCATCGAGACGGTGCTCGACCCGTCGGCCAACACCAAGCTGATGGGGCTCTACCGTTCGTCGAACGCCTATTGCACGCAATGCGAGGCCGACGGTTTCCGCCGGATCAGCTATTTCCTCGACCGGCCCGACGTGATGAGCGTCTACACCGTCAGGCTTGAGGCCGTGAAGGCCGATGCGCCGGTGCTGCTCTCCAATGGCAATCTGGTGGCGGCCGGCGAAGTGCCGGGCAGCGACAGACATTTCGCGGTCTGGCACGACCCGCACCCCAAGCCCGCCTATCTCTTCGCGCTGGTCGGCGGCGCGCTCGACCATGTCCGCGAGGATTACGTCACCGCCGACGGGCGCAAGGTCGAACTCGCCGTCTATGTCGAACCCGGCAAGGCCGGGCGCGCCGGCTGGGCCATGGACTCGCTCATCCGCTGCATGCGCTGGGACGAGCGCGCCTTCGGGCGCAACTACGATCTCGACGTGTTCAACGTCGTCGCCGTGTCGGATTTCAACATGGGCGCGATGGAGAACAAGGGCCTCAACATCTTCAACGACAAGTATGTGCTGGCCGACCCGAAAACTGCGACCGATGGCGACTACGCCTCGATCGAGGCGATCATCGCGCATGAGTATTTCCACAACTGGACCGGCAACCGCATCACCTGCCGCGACTGGTTCCAGCTCTGCCTCAAGGAAGGTCTGACCGTCTTCCGCGACCAGGAATTCTCCTCCGACGAGCGCTCTCGCCCGGTGAAGCGGATCGCCGATGTGCGGACGCTGCGAGCGACGCAGTTCTCCGAGGACGCCGGGCCGCTGGCCCACCCGGTCAGGCCCCGCGCGTACAAGGAGATCAACAACTTCTACACGCCCACGGTCTACGAGAAGGGCGCGGAGGTGATCCGGATGCTCAAGGTCCTGATCGGACCCGAGGCCTTCAAGGCCGGCATGGACCTGTATTTCGCGCGCTGCGACGGCACGGCCGCGACGATCGAGGAGTTCCTGGCCTGTTTCGCCGAAAGCTCGGGCCGCGACCTGAGCCATTTCGCGCGCTGGTACGAGCAGGCCGGCACGCCGACCATCGTCGCCTCGGGACGCTACGACGCCCAGGCGAAGCGCTACACGCTCGACCTCGCCCAGACCACGCCAGCGACGCCGGGCCAGCCTGACAAGCTGCCGGTCGTGCTGCCCGTCGCGCTCGGGCTCGTCGGAAAGGAGGGCGACCTCGCGCTCGTCACGGACTCGCCCGCCTATGCCGGCGGCGGCGTGATCGTGCTCGACCAGCCCTCGCTGTCTGTGACATTCGACGATGTCGCCGAGCCGCCGATTCCCTCGCTGCTGCGCGGCTTCTCGGCCCCGGCGCGGCTGGAGCTCGACCTCTCCGACGCCGATCTGCTGCGGCTGTTCTCCGCAGACAGCGATTCCTTCAACCGCTGGCAGGCGCTGCAGAGCGTGGCGACGCGGGCGCTCGTGGCGGCGGGACGGCAGGACGCCGACCGCACCGCTCTCGACGGCCGAACCAGCGAGATCGCTGCCGCGCTCGACGGGTTCCTGGCAGATCGTGCGCTTGCGGACCCTGCCTTCGCCGCACAGGTGCTGCGCCTGCCGCCGCCGGCCGACATTGCCCGCGAAATCGGCCGCAACGTGGATCCCGACGCGATCCATGCGGCGCATCGGGCGCTGTCGACCGGCCTGGGACAGGCCCTGCTGCCGCGCCTGCTGAGCCTGCGCGACGCGCTGACCCAGACCGGAGCCTACGCGCCGGACGCCAACTCGGCAGGCCGGCGCGCCTTGCGCAACGAGGCGCTCGGCCTCCTCGCGCTGGCCGACCCTGAGCGCGTGACGCGGCTCTGCACGGAGCAGTTCGAGCTGGGCGACAATCTGACCGACCGGCTCGCGGCGCTTGCGGCCATGACCCTGATCCCCGGCGCCGCGCGCGACATGCTGATCGAGCGCTTCGCGGCGGCCTATGCGGACGAGCCGCTCGTGCTCGACAAATGGCTGATGGCGCAGGCGCTCATCCCCGAGCCCGGCACGCTCGACCGGGTCAGGGAGTTGATGCGCCACAAAGCCTTCTCGCTTGGCAACCCCAACCGGGTGCGCTCGCTGATCGGCGGTTTCGCGGCGAACCTGACCCAGTTCAACCGGGCGGACGGGGCAGGCTACAATTTCGTCGCCGATATCGTGATCGCGCTCGACAGGACCAATCCGCAGGTCGCATCCCGGCTGCTTGCGGCTTTCAAGAGCTGGCGCATGCTGGAGCCGGCGCGGCGCAGCCTTGCGGAAAACGCGCTCGCGATGGTGGCCCAGACGCCAAACCTCTCCCGCGATGTCGCCGACATCGCCGAACGCGCGCTGGCGTGACGGGACCGCCTGCGGGCAATTCCCTAACGGCAAGCGCCACAAAGGTTAACGAGGCATTACGCGCGCAAGATTCATTCTTTGGTCGATGCAACCGTGGGATGAATTCTTCAGTTCCGATTCAACTCAAGGCTGGACAAACCGACTCACGCGGATTCAACTGAAAGTGATTCGAGGGGATGCGGCACGTCTCCCGATCTTGCTGACGGTACAGATTTTCCGAAGGGGGACGGGCATGACGCGTGCGAACGCGAGCTGCGCAACCATGCGCGCGGCTCCGATTCTGGGGGTGGCGAGATCGCTGACTCACCCGGTCTACCGGCAGTTCGAAAGTCTCGAACCGACATTCCGTAAAGTCATCCCGGTTCTCGTCGCGTTCTTCGTCATCATCCTGAGCGCAGGGGCCATCGTCCAGACCACGAACATGCGCGACGACGTCCTGCAAGACGCCGTCGGAGACCTGGACGTCCTCACCGCGCTGATCGCGCTTGAACTCGACAATGCTTCGCTGGCCGAGATCAGTCCTTCCGCCGTGCTTGCCGGACTGGCGCCCCGGCGTCTTGCCGCCCATGGCCGCATCGTCCACGTCACCACCGCGACCGGCGACGTCATCGCCAGCGAACCCGCCACGAGCGCGACCGCGCGCCAGACGCTGACCGATCTGCTGGGATCGACGCAACTGCTGACGACCTTCGGCGAGAAGGCCGGCGTGATGCGCCTGACCATGCCGGGCGGCGAGGAAACGCTGGCGACCGTGCGCAATCTCGCAGCCCCGCTCGGCCAGGTCGCCGTCATCCAGCCGACGGCCCGTCTGCTCGGGGCCTGGCAGCAAAGGCGCGGCGCGCTGATCGGCCTGTTCGCCACCGCCGGCATCGTGCTCGGCGCGATCACGCTCGCCTTTCTCGTTCAGTCGCGGCGGGCCCGCGCCGCCGACGACGATTGCGACTGCGTCCGCGAGCGCATCGACACGGCGCTGAACCGGGGCCATTGCGGCCTCTGGGACTGGGATCTGGCGCGCGGCCGGATCTACTGGTCGGACTCCATGTATGCGATGCTCGGCTACGACCGCGCCGGCGACTACATGTCCTTCGGCGAGGTGTCCGGCTTCATCAATCCCGACGACGCCAACCTCTATGCGCTCGCCGACGCGATCAGCCGGGGCGAGGCCGACCATCTCGACCAGGAATTCCGTGTCCGCGACGTCAATGGCGCATGGGTCTGGCTCAAGGCCCGCGCCGAGCTGGTGATCGACCGGCGCACCGGCGCGCAGCATCTCGTCGGCATCGCGGTCGACATCTCCGAACAGCGCCGGATGGCCGAGCGCACCGCGACCGCAGACGCCCATCTGCGCGACGCCGTCGAGGCGATCTCGGAGGCCTTCGTGCTGTGGGATTCGTCCAACCGCCTCGTCCTCTGCAACGCCAAATACCAGCAGTTGCACCAGCTTCCGCCGGAGGCGCTCCGTGGCGGCGTCACCCATGACGAGGTCATGGCGCTGAGCGCCCAGCCCAATATCGACCGCGAGCCGATCCGCACCGCTCGCGGCACCGTCGGCGCGACCTCTTATGAGGCGCGGCTCTCGGACGGACGCTGGCTCCAGATCAACGGGCGGCGCACCAAGGATGGCGGCTCGGTCTCGGTCGGCACCGACATCACCAAGTTGAAGCAGCAGGAGGAACGGCTGACGCAATCGGAGCACCAGCTCATGATGCATGTCACCGACCTCAAGGCCTCGCGCCAGGAGCTGGAGGCGCAGGCGCAGAAACTGGCGGAGATGGCCGAACGCTATCTTGAGCAGAAGGCGGCGGCCGAAAGCGCCAACCGCGCCAAATCCGAGTTCCTCGCCAACATGAGCCACGAATTGCGGACGCCGCTCAACGCCATCATCGGCTTCTCCGAGATCATGGAGAACGGGCTGTTCGGCAATCTCGGCAATGACCGCTATCTCGACTATGCCCGCGACATCCGCCAGAGCGGCGGCTACCTGCTCTCCGTGATCAACGACATCCTCGACATGTCGCGCATCGAGGCCGGCAAGCTGCAACTCGAGAAGACCAGGGTTTCGGTCGGACTCGTCATCGAGGAGGCCGTGCGCCGCTCGCGCGACGAGATCGACCGCAAGCGGATCGGGCTCAGCATCGACGGGGCGATCGAGCTGGATCTGGTCGCCGATCCGCATGCGCTCTACCAGATCGTCGGCAACCTCGTGGACAACGCAGCGAAGTTCACGCCCGAAGGTGGCCAAATCGCGATCCGGCTGCGCCAGGCCGGCAATGCGCTCAATATCTACATCGAGGATACCGGCATCGGCATCCCCAAGGACAAGCTCGATCGGGTCGGCCGCCCGTTCGAACAGGTCGAGGGCGACATGACCCGCAGCTACAAGGGCTCGGGGCTGGGCCTCGCCATCGCCCGCTCGCTTACCGAACTGCATGGCGGCTCGCTGCGCCTGCGCTCGGCGATCGGCGCCGGCACCATCGTCATGGTGCATCTGCCGCTCGATGGCGGCGCGAGCCGCGTCGCAGGCATGATCGCAGCCGCCTCAGCCCGCTCCGGCCTCGCCGAGCAGGCGCTCGAACAGCCCGCGCGTCCGGCCGCGCAGATCGTCCAGTTCGGCGCGCAGAACCCTGGCGTCCGGTCGGCCGAGCGCGGCGGCGATGCGGCGCAGGAGACGGTCCGGCGGCGGGCCCGCCTCGAGCGTCTCCTCGACAGCGAAGCGCTGCCAGAGCTGGACATCGCTGAACAGGCGCTGAGCCTCCCCCAGCGCGCCAGCATCCACTGAGGCGAGCAGGCCCGCATCGCGGGCAGCCGCGAAGACGCCGGCAGTGTCGCGCTGGAGCAGGCCGGGATGGTCGTGCGCGTGGGCCAATACGAGGAACTGCGCCAGAAAGTCGAGATCGGTCAGCCCGCCTGCCGCGAGCTTGAGGTCCCAGGGATCGCCCTCGCCCTTCTCCCTGGCGATCAGCGTCCGCATCGCCTTCACCGCCCTGGCGACGGCGGCCGGATCGCGCCGGCGGGTCAGGATGGCGCGGATCGAGGCTGCGGCGCGCACGGCAAGGCTCGCATCGCCCGCGACGATGCGGGCGCGGGTCAGCGCCATCTCCTCCCAGATTTCGGCCTCCCCGGCATGATAGGCCTCGAACCCTGAAAACTGCGTCGCGGCCGGGCTCTTGTTGCCGGTCGGCCGCAGCCGCATGTCGACCTGATAGAGAGAGCCGCGCCGGGTCGGCACCGTCAGCGCCGCGACCAGCCGCTGCGTGAAGCGGACATGCCAGGTCACGGGGTCCAGCGCCTTGCGGCCGTCGCTGGCGTCGGCCTCCTCCGGGCGGTCGTAGAGCAGGATCAGGTCGAGGTCGGAGGTCGGCGTCAGTTCGCCCGAGCCAAGCCGGCCCAACCCCAGCACCACCGTCTCCGCCCCGGCGATCACGCCATGGTCGGCTGCGAAGGCGGCGCGCGTGTCCTCGAAGGCGACGCGCAGGCAGCCCTCGGCCACGGCGCACCAGGCCTCGCCCGCCTGACGCGGCGAATAGACGCCCGAGAGCAGCCGCGCGCCGACGAGGAAGTTCTCCTGCCGGGCGGCGTCCCGGAGACGATCCAGCCCGTCCTCGACGCTGGGCGGCGGCGTGCCCACCGCCGAGCGGATGCGCCTCGTCAGCGCATCGCAATCGAGCGTCGCGGAGTTGAAAGCCGGGTCGATGACGCCGTCGAGCACATGGGGATGCATGGCGGCGACTTTGGCCAGGCGCGGGGCGCTGCCAAGAATCTCGGCAAACAGCGTCAGCAGCGAAGCATGCGAGCGCAGCAGCGTCAGCAGTTCGACGGCGGCGGGCATGCGCACGAAGGCGTTGTCGAGATGGGCGAGCGCGCCGTCGGGATCGGCGGTGCGGCCGAGCGCGACGAGCAGCGCCGGCGTCAACTCGGTCAGCACCTCGCGGGCGCGGGCGCTGGTGACGGCCGCGCGGCGGCCGAAATGCCAGCCGCGCACGGTCTCGGCGGCGGCCTTCGGGTCGCGGAAGCCGAGCTTGCGCAGCGTCGCCAGCGTGTCGGGGTCGAGTTCCGTCCCGGTGAAGCTCAGCGTTCCGGCTTCGCTCGCGAGCGACGGCCCTTCCTCGAACAGCAGGGCGTAATGGCCCTCGACGCGTTTCGCATGCGCGGTCAGCGCTTTGCCGAAGGCCGCGGTGGAAGCAAAACCGCAAAAGCGCGCAAAGGCTTCGAGATCGGCCTTGTCGGTCGGAAGGGTCTGGGTCTGCTCGTCATGACGCATCTGCAGGCGGTGTTCGATGGTGCGCAGGAAGCGGTAGGACTCCGCCAGTTCATCGCGGGCTGCAGGCGTGATCCAGCCCTCCTGTGTCAGCGCGCCGAGCATCTCCAGCGTGCGCGGCCCGCGCAGCCCCTGCCGCCGGCCGCCGAAGACGAGCTGCTGCGTCTGCACGAAGAACTCGATCTCGCGGATGCCGCCGCGCCCGAGCTTCACATTGTGGCCGGCCACCGCGATGGTCTCGTGGCCCTTCACCGTCTGGATCTGGCGCTTCATCGCATGGATGTCGGCGATCGCGGCGAAGTCGAAATATTTGCGCCAGATGAAGGGGGCGAGATCGACGATGAAGCGCCGTCCCAGCGCGATGTCGCCGGCGACCGGGCGGGCCTTGATCATCGCGGCCCGCTCCCAGTTCTGGCCGACCGTCTCGTAGTAGGAATAAGCGCTCGGCAGGGCGACGGCGACATGGGTCGAGGCGGGGTCGGGACGCAGGCGCAGATCGACGCGGAAGACATAGCCGTCGGGCGTGCGCTCCTGGATGATGCGGGCGATCTGCTGGGTGAGCTTGACGTAGAGGCTCGCGGGTTCGGCTACGCCGGCGGCTTCGGCCGTCTCAGGATCGAAGAAGACGACGATGTCGATGTCGGAGGAGTAGTTCAGCTCGCCCGCACCATGCTTGCCCAGCGCCAGCACGACGAGGCCCGAGCCCTTGCCGGGCTGCTGCGCATCCGGCAGCGTGATCCGTCCAAGGTCGGCGGCCTGGCGCAGGACGTGATGGGCAGCGAGCACGACCGCCGCATCCGCGGTGGCGGTGAGCGCACCTGTCACCGTCTCGACGTCCCAGACCCCGCCGATATCGGCGAGCGCGATCAGCAGCGCCATCGCCTGGCGGAAGCGGCGTAAGCCGCGCATCAGTTCGGGCGTCTCGACGCCTTTGCGATCGAGCGCCATCACATCGGCCAGCAGCGCGTCGCGGCGGACTTCCGGCGCGCCGGTCAGGCTGGCGAGCAGGCCTTCCGGATCGAATCGCATGATCTGCGTCAGGAAGGGCGAATGCGCCAAGATGCCTGCGACGAGCGCGGCGGCGGCGGGATGGTCGGCGAAATGGCTGGTCAGCGCGGCGGCGGCGTCATCGTCGCGCAGGCGCTCGATCAGGTCGCGGGCGAGCAGCGTTTCCGTCCTGGCGCGCGCGGGCAGGACCGGAGCTGCGCTCAGTCTCTCGCACAGCCTCTCGCCCATCGCCACACCCCGCAGATGACGCCGCAGATCACACCGACTGCAGGCCAGCAGGGTTGGGCGCGGCTGTCGAGGGCCGCGCTGCCTCGGGCTGGGCCATGTCCACAGGCTTGCGCTGCGCCAGCGGCAGCGCCATCACCACGCGCAGGCCGGGCTGATTGTCCTCCAGCCGGAGCTGGCCGCCATGCAGCCGCACGACGCCCGAGGCCAGCGAGAGGCCGAGCCCGAAGCCCGGCTTGCTGCGGCTCTGATCGAGCCTGACGAAGCGTTCCAAAACCCGGCCACGATCGGCTTCGGGAATGCCCGGCCCGTTATCAGACACGGCGAGTTCGACGGCTGACCCGACCTGCGCGGCGGAGACACGAACAAGCGCGGGCGTCTCGCCCGTCGGCTGGCCGTATTTCAGCGCGTTGTCGATCAGGTTGGCGAGCGCCTGGCCGATCAGCTCGCGGTTGCCCGCGATGCGCAGGCCGGGCGCGACATCCGTGACCAGCTCCAGCCCCGCCTCCTCCGCCAGCGGTTCGTAAAGCTCGGCCATACCGGAGACGATGTCCGACAGGTCAAGCTCGTCCATGCTGTCCTGGATGCGGCCGGTCTCGACCCGGGCGATCATCAGCAGCGCGTTGAAGACGCGGATCAGGTTGTCGGCCTCGTCGATCGAGCCGTCGAGGGCGGCGCGCAGCTCGTCGGGCGTTGTCGCGGTGCGCAGCGCCTCCTCGGCGCGGTTGCGCAGCCGCGTCAGCGGGGTCTTGAGATCATGGGCGACATTGTCGGAGACCTGCTGCATGCCGGCCATCAACTCGCCGATCCGGTCGAGCATCGCGTTCAGCGCCAGCGCCAGACGGTCGAGTTCGTCGCCGGTGCCGGAGATTGCGAGCCTGCCCTTGAGATCGCCGGCCATGATGGTCCGGGCCGTGTCGGTCATGCCGTCGACGCGTTTCAGCACGCGCCTGGCGACAAACCAGCTCGCGACGCAGCCGAGCACGAAGACGAGCAGCAGTGACCACGCCGCCGCTCGCCGGATGACGACGCCGAGCCGCTCGCGCTCCTCGACATCGCGCCCGACGAGGAGCCGGAAGCCGGCCGGCAGGATGAAGACGCGCACGATCGCCCGTCCCTGCGTATCCAGCGCCTCGCTCGAACGGGCATAGTCGATCTCGCTCTCTCCGGGCCTGTCGAGAGCGCCGGGAGGCAGAGCCTCGATATTGCCGACGATGCGCTCGCCGACCGGGGTCGTGACGAGATAGAGCGAGGCGCCGGGCGCGCGCGAGCGCCGCTCGATGATGTTGACCAGCCGCCTGATGCCGCCGAGACGCTGCTGCTCGGCCAGCCCCCGGATCTCGGCGTCGATGGTCGAGCGGATCTGGTCGTCGAGCAGGCGCTTGGCGTTCCAGGCGACATAGCCCAGCACCACGCCGGCGAACAGCGTGAAGACGAGCAGATAGACCGCCGTCAGCTTGAACGCCGTCGTCCGGAACAGATTGGGTAGCAGGCTCTGGCGCGGCTGCGCGGCTGGCCCGGCTTGGCGCGTCGCTTCAGGCTGCGTCACGGATCATGTATCCCGCGCCGCGAATCGTATGGATCATCGGCTTGTCGAAGCCCTTGTCGATCTTGCCGCGCAGGCGGCTGACATGGACGTCGATGACGTTGGTCTGGGGGTCGAAATGATAATCCCAGACGTTTTCCAGCAGCATGGTGCGCGTTACCACTTGGCCGGCATGCTTCATCAGATATTCGAGCAGGCGGAACTCGCGCGGTTGCAGCACGATCTCGCCCTCACCGCGGGTGACGCGATGCGCCAGCCGGTCGAGCTGGAGATCGCCGACACGGTAGATGATCGGCTCGGCGGCGGGCGCGCCGCGCCGGCGCGACAAAACCTCGACGCGGGCGAGCAACTCGGAGAAGGCATAGGGCTTGGGCAGGTAGTCGTCGCCGCCGGCGCGCAGGCCCTTCACGCGGTCATCGACCTGGGCCAGCGCCGAGAGGATCAGCGCCGGCGTCGTGTCGTTCTGCTCGCGCAGCGAGCGGATCAGCGAAAGCCCGTCGAGGCGCGGCAGCATCCGGTCGACCACGAGCACATCGTAGCCGCCGCCCTCGGCCATGCCATAGCCTTCCAGCCCGTCGGCAGCATGGTCGGCGATATGGCCGGCCTCACGAAACGCCTTGACCAGATAGGCCGCGGCCTCGGCATCATCTTCGACGATCAGCAAACGCATGGCGTCACGCTATCCCATTGCAAACGAAAACGGCAGGCCGGATGAGAACATCCGACCTGCCGCGGTGAAGGCTGGCCCCCCGGCGGGGGCGACAGGATACCGGGAAACCAACCCTACCCTACTAGCGAAGTCACGCCGCCGGCTGGCGACCGACCTCGAAGCTGATCTGGCGCTCACGGCCATCGCGGAACACCGTGATCGTCGTCTTCGTGCCGGGCGCGAAGGTTGCGATCTTGCGCGAGAGTTCGCGGGCGTCCTTCACCGCCTCGCCGTTGACGGCGAGGATGGTGTCGCCGCGCCGGATGCCGGCTTTGGCGGCAGGTCCATCGGACTGCGCTTCGGCGACGAGCGCGCCGCGCGGCTCCTTCAGGCCGATCGCCTCGGCGACCTCGGCCGTCACCGGCTGAATCTGCACGCCGATGAAGCCGCGCGCCACCGAGCCGTCCTTCTTCAGCGACTCGACGACCTGGTTGACGGTCGCGGCCGGGATGGCGAAGGCGATGCCGACATTGCCGCCCGACGGCGAGTAGATCGCGGTGTTGACGCCGACGACCTCGCCCTTCTGGTTGAAGGTCGGCCCGCCGGAATTGCCACGGTTCACGGCCGCGTCGATCTGGATGAAGTCGTCATAGGGGCCCGAGCCGATGTCTCTGCCCTGGGCGGACACGATGCCGGCCGTGACCGTGCCGCCAAGCCCGAAGGGATTGCCGACCGCCAGCACCCAGTCGCCGATGCGCGGCTTGGTCCCCGCGAGCGGAACGTAACGGTAGCTGCCGGGCTCGTTGACCTTGAGCAGGGCCAGATCGGTGCGCGGATCGGTGCCGATCACCTTGGCGGTCAGGGTCTTGCCGTCGTCGGTGACGAGCTGGACCTCGACAGCGTTCTGGACGACGTGGTTGTTCGTGACGACATAGCCGTCTTCGCTGATGAAGAAGCCCGAGCCCTGCGACTGGCCCTGGCGCGGCTGCGGCCGGCCCTGGCGCGGCCCCTGCTCCTCGAACTCGCGGAAGAAACGGCGCAGGCCAGGCGGCAGATCTTCGAGGCTGTCGGGGCCGCGCTGGGCAACACTCTGCGTCCTGACGCGGACCGAGACGACGGCCGGCTTCACCTTGTCGACCATGTCGGCAAAGGAGGGCAGCGGGTTCTGAACGCCCGAAAGCTGGATCGGCTGGGCGAAGGCGTTGTGGTTGGGGGCGAGCACGCCGTCGGCGAGACCGGCGGCGAGGCCGATGGCGATGGTGGCAGCGCCGGCGAACAGAGCGCCGCGCTTCAGGACGGATTTTTTGGTGGCTGGAGTTGTCATGGCTCAAAACCTCGGATCGGGCAGGGCCTTCCCTGCGCTTGCCGAGGACCATGGCGCGGCTCGCCTTACGCGGATTTCGCGCGTAGATGACGATTTCGTAAGGTTGCTCGCGCCGGCTCTCAGCCGGGCTCGTCCCGACGCATCAGCGCATCGAGCCGCCGCCGCTCATCCTCCGACAGCGGCGGCGCCGCCGCGACAGGCTCGCGCATCCGCCGCGTGCGCCGGCCGATATAGGCCAGGCTGGTTGCCAGGATCAGGAAGGGCGCCGCCCAGAGCAGGATGGTGCGCCAGTTCACCGGCGGGCTGAGCAGCACGAAATCGCCATAGCGCGCCACCACGAAATCGCGCACCGCCGTATCGCTGTCGCCCGCGACCAGCCGCTCGCGCACGAGGACGCGCAGGTCGCGGGCGAGCGGTGCGTCGGAATCGTCGATCGACTGGTTCTGGCAGACGAGGCAGCGCAATCCGCCGGAGATTTGTCGGGCGCGTTGTTCGAGGGCGGCGTTGGGCAGGACTTCGTCAGGCTGCACGGCGACGGCCGGCCCGGCGAGGCCAAGCGACAAAACGAAGGCAAGGCGCAGCGCGCGCATCGCGATCATTCCGCCGGCTGCGCGACGACGCGGGCCGGCGCGGCGCGACGTGGCGCAGCGAGCCGGAAGCGCCGGTCGGTCAGCGAGAGCGCGCCGCCGAGCGCCATCACGATCGCCCCGATCCAGATCAGCAGGATCAGCGGCTTGTCGTAGAGCCTGACCGCGATGCCGCCATCGCCCTGCGGCTCGCCGAGGCTGACATAGGCCTGGCTCAGGCCGTCGGTTCGGATGCCGGCCTCGGTGGTCGGCATGTTGCGGGCGATGTAGACGCGCTTGCCGGCCTCGATCGCGCCGAGCGACCTGTTGCCGGAAGCAAGCTGAAAGCGGGCGATCTCGGCGCGAAAATTCGGGCCGATGCGCGGCGAGATCGCCTCCAGCGTGATCGTGTAGCGACCGCTGGTCAGGCTCTCGCCGGGTTTCAGCACGCCGATACCCTCGGTGCTCCAGGCAGTGGCCGCGATGCCGATGACAGAGATGCCAACCCCGGCATGAGCCAGAGCGGTACCCCAGGCCGACCGCGGCAGGCCGACCGCGCGCGACCAGATCGCGGATGCGCCGCTGGCCCGCGCCACGACGCGCTCACCCAGATCGAAGGCCGCGCCGGCCACCAGGAATACGCCAAGTCCGATGCCGAGCGGAGCCAGCACCGGCCCGCTTCTGAACATGGCCAGCAAAGCAACGCTGGCGAGGATGCCGAGCCCGAGGGCCCAAACCGAGCGCTGGGCCGCGCCGAGCAGGTCGCCGCGCTTCCAGGCCAGCGACTGGCCGATCGGCAGCAAGAGGAGCAACGGCACGAGAACCGGGATGAAGGTCGCGTTGAAGAACGGCGGGCCGACCGAGATCTTGTCGCCGGTCGCCATCTCCAACACGAGCGGATAGAGCGTTCCGATGAAGACGGTGGCGCAGGAGGTCGCGATGAAGACGTTGTTGACGACCAGCGCGCCCTCCCGCGACACCGGCGCGAACAGCCCGCCCTGACGCAAAAGCGGCGCGCGCCAGGCGAAGAGCGCCAGCGAACCGCCGACGAAGAAGACAAGGATGGCGAGGATGAAGAGCCCGCGCTGCGGATCGCTGGCGAAGGAATGCACCGAGGTCAGCACGCCCGAGCGGACGATGAAAGTGCCGAGCAACGAGAGCGAGAACGTCAGGATCGCGAGCAGGATCGTCCAGACCTTGAGGGCGTCGCGCTTCTCCATCACCACGGTGGAATGGATCAGCGCCGTGCCGGCGAGCCAGGGCATCAGCGAGGCGTTCTCGACCGGGTCCCAGAACCACCAGCCGCCCCAGCCGAGCTCGTAATAGGCCCAGTAGGAGCCCATCGCGATGCCCAGCGTCAGGAACACCCATGCCAGCAGCGTCCAGGGCCGCACCGCGCGCGCCCAGACGGCGTCGATGCGCCCGTCGATCAGCGCGGCGACTGCAAACGCATAGGTGATCGAGAAGCCGACATAGCCGACATAGAGCAGCGGCGGATGGATCGCGAGGCCAAGATCCTGCAGGATCGGGTTGAGGTCGTTGCCCTCTGCCGGAGCCGGGATCATGCGCCGGAACGGGTTCGACGTCATCAGCGTGAAAGCCAGAAACGCGACCGTGACCCAGCCTTGAGCCGCCAGCGCGCCGGCGCGCAGCCTGACCGGCAGCGAACGCCGCGACAGCGCGACGAGCGCGCCGAACAGCGTCAGGATCAGCACCCAGAGCAGCATCGAGCCTTCGTGATTGCCCCAGGTCGAGGTCAGCTTATAGATCAGCGGCTGGGCCGAATGCGAATTGGCGACGACGTTCTCGACCGAGAAGTCGGAGCGCACATAGGCCGCCGTCAGCGCCGCAAAGGACATGGCGACCAGCAGGAAACAGGTGATCGCGGCGGCAGGCCCCACCGAGGCCAGCGTCCGGTCGCCCCGCGCCACGCCCCAGAGCGGCACCAGCGCCTGCACGAAGGCGACACCCAGCGCCAGCGCCAGCGCGAAATGGCCGATCTCGACGATCATCGCGCGGGCCTCATGGTTTGGCCGGTGTGTTGGCCGGCGCGCCGCCCGGCTGCCAGTGGCCCTGCTTCTTCAGCGTGTCGGCCACCTCGCGCGGCATATAGGTTTCGTCATGCTTGGCGAGCACGGAATCCGCTTTGAAGCGCCCTGCTCCCTCGAAGACGCCCTCGGTCACGACGCCCTGCCCCTCGCGGAACAGGTCCGGCAGCAGCCCCTCATAGCTGATCGTCATCGTGGTCTTGCTGTCGGTCACCGCGAAGCTGATCTTTTGGCCCGGACCTCGCGCGAGCGAGCCCTTCTCGACCAGGCCGCCGAGGCGCATGCGGGTGCCCGGCGTCAGGCCCTTCTCGACGATCTCGGTCGGCCCGTAGAAGAACACGATCGAATCCCGCATCGCGACCAGCACGAGCCCGGCGGCGACGCAGAGCACGAGGCCGGCCCCGCCGATCAGCATCAGACGGCGCTGCTTGCGCGTCATGCGCTTGCGGATCGCAGGAAGCGGCTGCTGAGTCGCCGTCATGGCGCGGCGTCCTTGAGGCCGAGTTCGGCTGCGAGTGCGTCGAGCTGCGACGAGACCGAGGAATCGCTGGCCAGACGCAGGCGCGCGGTCGCAAGCGCGGCCTTCGCCTCCGCCCGGTTGCCGAGCACGGTCTGCGAACGGATCAGCCGCGTCCATTCGTCGAGATTGCCGCCGCCCTGCGCCAGACGGGCGGCAAGCCCCTCGACCATGCCGCGAATGGCCGCCTGCTGATCCTGTGCCGGCAACGCCGCGATCGCGCCCCGTGCGGTTTCGCCGTCGAGCCGCGCCAGCCTGTCGCGCACCAGAGAGAGCCAACCCGCCTCTCCGGGCGCATCGGCGATAAGCGCGCGCAGGGCTTCGGCCGCGCTGGCGGCGTCGCCGTCCTGCTCCTTGGCGATGGCGAGGAAATAGCGTGCGCGGGCATTTTTGGGATCACGGGCAACGGCCCGGCTCAGGCTTTCGCGCGCTTCGGCCGTGACGACGCCGCCGGCTGCCAGAATCTGCGCCTCGCCCTGGCCTGCCAGCAACTCGGCGTCAGGCTCGCCGAAGCGCACGGCATTGCCGAAGGCGCGTGCCGCGTCCTCCGCGCGTCCCTGCCGCAGATAGACCGGCGCGATCACTGCCCAGCCGCGCGCATCGGTCGGGTTGGCGGCGAGATGGGCCTCGATCCGGGCGAGCGCGACGGAGAAATCCTGCTGCTCGGGCGAAGCCTTGAGGCGCGCCGCCAGGGGCAGGTCGGGCTGCGCCGGCGAGCCATAGGCGCCGTAGATCACGAGCGCCAGCAGCGGCACGCAGGACAACGCCAATGCCGAGGAGGCGCGGCGGCGGCGCAGCGAGGACTCGGTCTCGGCGGCCGGGCCCGTTTCGTTGCCTGCTGCCCTGAGGAGGCGGCGCGCCGCCTCGGCGCGGGCGGCCTCGGCCTCCTGCGGACCGATCAGGCGGCGGCCGAGATCGCGGTCGATCTCGGCGAGCTGGTCGCGATACAGGCTGGCCGCATCCGCCGCATCGGCGAAGGCAGCCGTGCGCCCCCGGCCGAGCGGCCAGAGCAGGGCGAAGACCGCCGCGCCGGTCATGGCCGCGAAGATGATCCAGATCAGCATTGCGCTGTCTTATCCAATTCAAAGCTGCGCATCATGTCCGAAGATGGCGACAAAGGGTCACGCGGAGTCATTTTCTTCAGACCGAAGGCAGCACGAGGCGGGCGCGCAAGCCCCCGAGCGGCGACGGATGCAGGGAGAGTTCGCCGCCATAGAGCTTGGCGAGATCGCCGACGATCGAAAGCCCCAGGCCTGACCCCGGCGTCGTCTCGTCGAGCCTGCGGCCGCGCTTGATCACGTCGGCCATCGCCTCCGGCGGCAGGCCCGGCCCGTCATCGTCGATCACCAGCGCGATCCGCTCGGGCTGGTCGCGCATGGTCGGCTCGACGCCGACCTCGACCGTGGATTCAGCCCATTTGAAGGCGTTGTCGAGCAGGTTGCCGAGCATCTCCTCCAGGTCCTGCTTCTCGCCGCGAAAGCGCAGGCTGGTCGGCACGGCATGCATGCCGGTGATGGCGCGCCCCTGCGAGATCTTGCTGAAGGTCCGGATCAGCGCATCGAGCGAGGGGGCAATTTCGGTGACGCCGCCGAGCGCACCCGAGAGCGCGGCGGCACGCGCGCGGTCGAGATAGTACTGGACCTGGTCGCGCATGATCGCGGCTTGCGTTTTCACGGTCTGGGAGAGTTGGCCTTCGGCCGCGTCGGCCTCGTTGATCATGACGCTGAGCGGCGTCTTGAGCGCATGGGCGAGATTGCCGACCTGGGTGCGGGCGCGCTCGAGGATCTCGCGATTGGCGTCAATGAGCTGGTTGAGTTCGCCCGCCAGCGGATCGAGATCAGGCGGATAGCGGCCGGCGATACGCGGCGCCTCGCCGGTGCGCACGAGGCCGACAGCGTTGCCGAGACGCACGAGCGGGCGCAGGCCGAAGCGGACCTGGATGATGGTGGAGGCGACGAGCGCGAGCCCGAGCAAGACGAAGGTCATCGTCAGCGCGAAGCGGAAGTCGCGGATGTCGCCATCGATCTCGTCGGCGGGCGCGGCGACCGCGACCGTGAAGCGCCCTTCCTCGCCGACATCGATCTCGCGTTCGAGGATGCGCAGCCAGCGGTCGTCGGGGCCGGAAACATAGCTTTCGCGCAGTCCGCGCGCATTCGGCGTCAGTTGCTGCTGGTCCAGCAGCTTGGGCAATTGACCGCCGACGATGGAGCGCGAGGTGCGCACCACGGGGCGCTCGCCATCGAGCCGGACGATCTGCCAGTACCAGCCCGAGAGCGGCAGGTCGAAGCGCGGTTCACCGAGATCGCCGATCGCCTGCCGCTCCGCCTCGGGCGGCGAGGCGATGTCGGCGACCAGTTCCTTGATGTAGACGCTGAGACGCTCGTCGAAGCCGCGCTCGGCCGAGCGCCGATAGAACGTCGTCAGGCCGAAGCCGGCGAGGATCAGCACCAGCGCGCAGCACACCGCCGCCGAGATGAACAGCCGCGCGCCGAGCGAAAAGCGATTCGGCTTCAGCGGCATCGCCGGAGCGCGACGCCGAACCGAAGGTCCGCGCAGGAGAACAGTCGGGAGCGGTTTTCGGACGACATCATGCGCTCACCCGTCAATATCGGTCAGACCTTCGCGGGCGCGGCCGCGATATAACCCAGACCCCGCACGGTCTCGATGACGTCGACGCCGAGCTTCTTGCGCAGACGGCCGACGAAGACCTCGATCGTGTTCGAATCGCGGTCGAAATCCTGGTCGTAGAGATGCTCGACCAGTTCGGTGCGCGAGACCACCCTGCCCTGATGATGCATCAGATAGGCGAGCAGCCGGTATTCATGCGAGGTCAGCTTGATCGGATTGCCATCGACCACGACGCGGCTGGCGCGCGTGTCGAGCCGCACGGGCCCACAGGTCAGCTCGGATGTGGCGTGGCCGGTGGCGCGGCGCAGGAGCGCGCGCACCCGGGCCAGCAACTCCTCGATGTGGAAGGGCTTGACGACATAGTCGTCAGCCCCAGCGTCGAAGCCCGAAACCTTCTCGCTCCAGCGGTCGCGCGCGGTCAGGATCAGCACCGGCATGGTCCTGGCCGCACGCCGCCAGCCCTGCAGCACGGCGACGCCGTCGAGCTTGGGCAGGCCGAGATCGAGGATCACGGCGTCATAGGGCTCGGTCTCGCCGAGAAACGAGCCCTCCTCGCCGTCGAAAGCCTTGTCGACGGCGTAGCCGGCGTTCTCCAGCGCGGTCACGATCTGGCGGTTGAGGTCCTTGTCGTCCTCGACGACGAGCAGTCTCACGGTGGGCAAGCTCCAGTTGGCGCGGGGTCGGGCGCGGTTTTCGGTAAAGCCCGACAGGGCTCAGCGGACGGTCTCGACCTTGCCGGACTGGCCCTCGAGCGTGACGCGCGCCACGCGCCCGTCGCGCTTCAGCGTCGTCACAACATAGACCAGTTCCTCGCCCTGGCGACAGAGCCGGATGCGCAGAACCTCTCCAGGAGCGGCGTTGCGCGCATGGCGGGAGGCCTGCACAGGCTGGATCACGCGGCCATCGGCGATCGTCTCGCGCATCTCGTCGGCGGAGAGGCAAACGATGGGCTGCGGATCGTCGACGCGCAGGATCGGCAGCGGCTGCGCCAGCAAGGCGAATGCGAAGATGGTTTCGACGGGCATCATCGACATGCGCTAACCCCGGACGACTGAACGCGTCATGAATGCGGCGGAATGCAACCCTAGGACGATCAGCCGGACCCGACGATACGTCAGCGCACCGCGATCCGTCCACGCCATTCACGTCCCCTGCCGACCACGGCGCTCATCTGCGCGATCACGAGGTCGATATCGCCCTGAACCGCGCCGAAATCGGCTATCTCTTGCGCTGCCGGATAGAGCCAGGACGGCTGCGTCGTCGCGACGGTCCTGACGGGAGCGCCGGACGAGAGCACGCTGATCTCGTAACGCTCGCCATCCTCACTGACTGGAACCTCGGCGATCTCCCAGGAATCGCCGTCGAGCCGTGTCCGGCGGATCCAGCTCAGCGCAATGCCCGCCGAGCTTCTCAGCGCCTTGGGGCGTACCGGCGCGAGCGGGACGAGCGCGGCGGCGCTTGCACCGGTGACGAACTCCGCCATGGTCGGATCGCCGACATCGCGCCGTACGGGGCCGACGCGGTAGCGCCGCGCCACGCCGATCTCGGCGATGTCGCTGGTCAGCGTGATGGCCGCGCCGTCCAGCACGACGATGCGCGCGCCAGGCGGCAGGCTGCGCGCCGCGGCCGCCTCCGAGCCGCCGATACCGCGCACCAGCCGCGACAGCCGGAACTGGCGCGGGCCGATCAATTCGACGCGAGCCGCGGTCATGATCTCGATCTCGCCATCCGCCGCGATCAGGGCCAGCGCATTGGCTCCCGCCAGCGCTGCTTCGTCCGACACCGGAGCGAGAACCCCTCCACGCAGCCTGACATCGACAACCGCGCGGAGATCGCTGCGCCAGAGCGGACCCGGCGGCAGCATGGTCAGCGTCTCGCCGACGATGGATGGGGCTTCGATCTGCCGCAACAGCGAGAAATCCCCCGCCCCGTCCGCCTGCCAGACGGCGAGCCCGCCCGGCCAGGGCGAGGCGAAAGCCGCCAGCGACAGCAGCGGCGGCGTGGCGCTGCGCGCGATCGGCAACGCCATCGGAACGGCGAGCGGCCGGCCCGGCAGAGCCGGCGCGGCGCGCGGCGGCATCGGGCCGACAGGCGCGCCGGCGCTGGCGTAGACGGCGGGCTCCACGGCCCGCGCACTCGCCTTTCGAGTCGGCCCATCACTGATCCGCGTCAGCCGTAACAGGCGCTGCGCCCCATCGACCGGCAGCGACACGACATCGCCGGGCTCGAGATCGATGCGGCGCGGGGAGAGCTCGAACTCGGCGGTCTCGCGGCCGGACCAGACCTCCTGCAGGCGCTGGTCGGCGAGGCGCTGCCCTTCCGCGACGCGGGTGACGATCGCGGTCTCGACAGCACTTTCGCGCCGGGCCGCCCCGGCGAGCCGGCGCGATGAGGCGGCGGCCCGGCGATAGGCCGCGTCGCCGTCGCTGAAGCCCAGCCGCAATTCGCGGGGCAGTTCGGATTCCTGCGCGCGGCGGAGTTGATAGGGGCTGCCGTCGCGGCCCGGCAAACAGTCGTCGCTGCCGAGCACGCGCGCGACCTTGCCGCCGCGTCCGCGAAAGACCAGCCGGCCGCCGCTCATGATGGCGTCGAAGCCGAAGGTCTGCGCCAGCGGCTCCAGCGCCTGCCGCGCCGACATCGGCCGGTCGAGCACATAGCCGTCGACGAAGCCGTCGACCACGATCTCGTCGGCGGCGGGCACACCGAGATCCGCCAGCACCGCCCTGATCAGCCGGTCGACCGGCGCGCCCTCGATGCGGCCGTTGATCCAGTGCCCGGTCTGCCAGTTCGCGCCATCGGCCCAGGCCTCCGTCACCTCCGGAAAGGCCGGGAACGGCCGCGCATCCCAGCTCCAGACGAAGACGCAGGCCGGATCGACCATGCGCAGGCCACTCGTCGGATGCACCGGATTGCGGCTCGCCTCGAAGCCCGGCAGCGCCGGATCGAAGCCCGACAGGATCGCCTCCAGCGCGCGGTGCTGAACGAGGTCGTCACGCGCGCCGCTGGAGAAATACGGCCGGCCGCTATCGGCGGATTTCGGATCGGGGAAGAAGCTCGGCCCGTTGCCGCCCTTGTCGATGGCGGGAACGCCGACCTCCGTCAGCCAGATCGGCTTGGAGCCCGGCACATAGGCCGTCGCCGTCGTTTCCACGCCGGCGCTGCGCGCAACATGCGGCTGGCTCCACCAGTTCCAGAGATCCTTGGGCCGGAAGACCCATGGCTTGCCGTAGGCGCCATCGGTGATCGGCAGGCGCTGCTGCGCCTTGCGCCAGCCGGGTCCGGCATAATACCAGTCATAGGCCTCGCCGGAGTTCAGGCGGCTGCGCAGATAGGCCACATCGCTCGGCCCGCTTGCGATCGCCAAGTCGGCATGGCTGCTCGAATCGCGCCAGTCCGAAAGCGGCACATAGAAATCGATACCGATCGCGTCGATGGCCGGCGAGGCCCAGAGCGGGTCGAGCGGAAAGGACACGTCCTGCCCGCTATTGCGGACATGCGCGCCGTATTCCGTCCAGTCCGCGGCGTAGGTCAGCTTAGCGCCCGGCAACATGGTCTCGACGTCGCCGGCGAGCGACACCAGCCCGTCCACCATCGGGTAGCCCGCCGCCCCGCGCACCCGCGTCAGCCCGACCAGCTCCGAGCCGAGCACGAAGCCATGGACGCCGCCGGCAGCCTGCGCCAGCGCAGCGCAATGCATCACGAGGCGGCGATAGCTCCACTCGTCGGGCTTGGCGCAGATGACCTGCTCTCCGACCAGGCCCATGTCGACGGAGGTGATTGTGCCGAGAAACGCCGCGACCTGCGCCTCGGCCGCGCCGGTGCCGTCCACGCTCCCTGCGCTTTCGGGCGCGGGGTCGCAGGTGATGCGCCCGCGCCAGGGATAGCGCGGCTGGCCCGCCGCGCCCGAGACCGGGTCCGGCATCGCATTGTCGACGGGGATATCCATCATCACGAAGGGGTAGAGCACGACCTCCAGCCCCAGCACGTCGCGCAAGTGGCGGATCAGCGCGATGACGCTCTCGTCGGACGGCGTGCCGCCGAAGGCGGGTCTGCCCTCGATCTGGCTGACCGCGCGCGCCACCGGCCGCGTCAGGCCGGCGACCGACCATTCGGCTCCGATGGTGGGCTTCAGCGGTATCTCGACGCGCGGCGCGATCGTGCAGGCGCCGGCGCGCAGATCGTCACCGAACCACGAGATCACCACCGCGACCCGGCGCAGGTTCGGACAGAGCGCCTTGAGATGAAACAGCGCCGTTTCGGCGTCGGACGGGCCGAAAAGCTGGTGGCGGGTCAGGTTCTCGGTCGCGCCGAGCTCGGGTTCATGGCTGACGAGCCGCGTCTCGTAGACGAATTCGCCCGCGCCCGGGATCAGCGTGACGGCCCGCACCATGTTGCCGAGCCCATCGACCGCCCGCACCACCTCGAAGGAGAATTGCGGCACGCGGTTGCCGTAATCGGCCAGCGGAAAGCGCTCGAACACGACATAGGCCGTGTCGCGATAGGCCGGCGCTTCACCCGCCTCCTTGGCCGCGATGAGCGGATCGAGTTCCTCATTTCCGTAGCCGGCCCAAACGCGCATCGTCGCGGTCGAGACGTCGAGCTCGCGCCCGTCGACCCAGACGCGCCGCACGAAGGCGATCGGCCCCTCGCACAGCCCAACCGCGAGATTGGCGAAATAGCTGTAGGTCGTCTCGGTCGTCTTCTGCCCGCCCATGCTCTTGCCGCCGCCCTTGGCGCGGCTCTTCGTGACGTTGACCTGCTCCTCGAAGCGCGTCGCCCAGATCAATTGCCCGCCGACCCGTGCGCGGCCGTAGACGCGCGGGATCGCCGCCCCTTCGGTCGAGGCGAGGCCCTCCGTCTCTTTCAGGCGCGGCCCCTCGATCGCCTTGCCGCCGCCGCTGTTGAGCAGCGCCTGGTCGATCTGCGCCCCGGCGAGGCCGCCGATGGCCTGCCCGAGTATGGCGCCGAAAGGTCCGCCCAGAGCCGTGCCGAGCGCAGCCCCTGCGACCTGTAGAACGAGCGTGCTCATCGGTCGGCGACCTCCGGAAACGAAAAGGCGTGGCTGAGATGCCGCCGCCACCACGGCGTCAGCGCGACTTCGGCGACGCAGGCCCCGTCATGGGCGTGGATGATGCGGTCGGGCGCGCTGAGGATCGCGCAGTGCTTCGCCGGCAGATGAGCGCGCCAGCGGAACAGCAGCACGTCGCCAGGACGTCTTTCGTCGAGCGAAACAGGCCGCAGATGGCGCAACGCCGCCGCCGCGAGGCTGTCATCGCCCTGACTCTCGGCCCAGAGCGGCGAATAGGCCGGCACGGTCTCCGGTTCCTCGCCCAGCAGGTCGCGCCAGATCCCGCGCACCAGCCCGAGACAATCGCAGCCGACGCCGCGCAGGGACGCCTGATGATGATAGGGCGTGCCGAGCCAGTGGTTGGCCGCCGAGACGATGTCGGCGCGCGTGATCGCCGGCCCGCTCATCGGAACAGACTCCCGCCATCGAGCGCGCCATCGCCCGGCCCGACGCCCCCGATGATGAAATCGTTCCCGGGCATGTGCGGAAAACCGCGGAAGTTGATTCCATTTCCGAACTTTGTGCGGCAGGTCGAGAAGCTCTTGTCGCAGCCCGCCGTAACCTGAAGGGCGTCGCCTGCCATGATCGGCGCAGGCGGGGCCTGCCAAAGCGCGAGCGTGCCCAGGCCGTCGGCGGCATGGCGCTTCACCTCGGTGACGAAGCCGACATTGCCGCCGCCGGTGAAGACCAGCCGGCCGCCGGTGAAATGCGCGTCGGGAAAGGCGGCCAGCGCCGGCGCGCTCAGCAAGAGGCGGCCATCGGTTGTGGAAACGGTTCCCGCCACCGGCGTCAGCGTCACGCCGCAGCGGGCGTCGCCGAGGTCGGCGGAGCAAGCGCGGGTGTAGAGCCGGCCGCGCTCCTCGTCGAAGGCTTTCGCCAGCCCCCTGACCTCGGCGGTGAAAGCGTGATCGCCACGCCTAATCTCGCCGACGAAGCCGGTCTCGAGCAAAAGCCGTTGCGAGACCTCGGCCCAGTTCACGAGCCAGATCGAGACGCGCGCATCGTCGTAGAGCCCGCGCGCCAGATCGGCCTCGTTGAGCCCGACCGCAGCAAACGCGCCCGAAACCTCGCCGCCGCCGACCGCGAAGCCGAGCTCGGCCTCGCCTTCGGCGGCTTCCAGCCCGGTCGTCTCCTGGAAGGTGACGCCGTCGAAGGCGAGCGGCCGGTCATGGTCGGTGAAGCCGAGCACGAGCCCGTCGCGGCGGGTCAGGCTCCAGCAGCGGCAGAGCGTCGTCGCGGCCCGCGCGAGATGGGCCGCGAGACCGTCGGGGATGGCACGCATGACAACTCCTTCAGGCAATGATCTCGACGACGGGGATGCGCGGGATTTCGCCGGCCTCGAAGGCGGAGAGATCGACCTCGATCGAGTCGATGTCGAAGCGCACCGGCACGTCGAACAGGAAGCCCGCCGTGACCAGGCTGCCGGGCGGCGGGATATGGCCGGGCGCGAAGGTGACGATGCCTGTCGCGGCGCTGGTCGATGCGTGAGAGGGCTGCGGCTGGAGCACACCGTCGACCGCGACCTTCACCTCGCCATGCCATGGCTTTGTGATCGCGCGTCGATAGGTGGCGATGCCGGTTCCGTAGTCCTTGGCGAGCTGGAAGGTCGCGTTGACGCCGTCGCCGACGCCGAGCGTCTGGTCGAGCGCGGTCGGCGTCTGCGAGGGCGAACAGCTCTTCCAGTCGAGCTGGTCGCGCCATCTGAAGCCATGGAGCCGGCCGCGCCTTTCCTCGAAGAAGGCGACGATGGCGCTCAGCGCATCCAGCGTGCGCACGCCAACGCCGGCGTCGTAGCGCCGGCGCGAATGGGCCCAGCGGCTGTTGCGAACCTCGCGGCCGGACGCCAGCGTGACGACCTGCGTCAATCGCTCCGGCCCGCCGCGCGCTCCGCGCGAAATGTCGAGCGGGAAGCGGATATCGTGAAAATCGGTCATCGCCCTGCCCTTCCGCCGCTCACAGAGCCCGGCTGCCGCGCGCCACGGCGCGCGCGATCGCGGCCGAGACCTGCGCCTCCGAGCGGCGGAAGCTGTCGGCGTCGGGTGTCGAGACCTGGACGGTGACGTTCATCGGCCGGCCAGCGGCACCGCCTCCCGCGCTGACGCCGAGCTTACCGTCCGGCCCGCGCGATAGCGGCAGGATCGCCTCCGCGCCGGCCTCCCCCATCAGCCCGAGCCCGCGGCCGAGCGGAAAATAGGAGGGCTGCGCGATCACCCCGCCATCGGCGAAGGGCGCGACCGAAATGTTTCCGGCAGCCTTGCCGAGCCCCGACAGCCCGGTCAGGTTGGTGAGCCCGCCGGTGAACAGCCCCGTCAGGCTCTTCACGCCGGTCGTCAGCAAGCTCGACAGGCCGCTGGTCAGCGGCTGCAGAGCCGTCTTGAGCAAGCCCTGTGTGATCGACTTGCCGACGCTGCGCAGCACATCCTCGAAGCGCTTGCCCTCGACGATGCCTTTGGCGAAGGCGTTGCTGATTGATTTGCCGAAGCCGTCCGCCGATCGGCTCAGGCTTTTCGTCAGCCTGTTCATCGCGCGCAGGTCTGAAACACGAGAGGAGGAGCCCGAGCTACCGGCGAAATCGCCATCACCCATGCTGAAATCGTCGTCGGCCATGATGATCGAAGCTCCTGATTATGCAGGTCGGGGTGGCGTCATGCGTCCGGAAAAGCCGCCATCAGCCGCGCCAACGTCTCGTGGGCCGGCGCACCATCTGGCGAAGCGCGCTCATGCGCCTGCAGTGCCGCCGCGATTTCGCGGGGCGTCGCGGCCCAGAAGGCGTCGGGGGTCCAGCGCAGGCGGCCGAGGCCGAACGCCATGACGTCGCGCCAGGGAAAAGGCTCCGCCGCCGGAGAGGTCAGTCCGCCGGCGGCTGCGGAGGGCGCGTGACTTGCCCGCCTTCGCCTGCTTCGCCGAATGTCGCGTCGAGCAGCCCGATCGCGGCCTCGATCGCGCCGTTGAGCCCGCCATCGAAGGCTAGCCCCGCGACCTGGATGTCACTGAGGCTGCCACCGGCCCCGCGTAACCCTGCGCCGAGAATGCGAGTAATGTCCTGCGCCGAAAGCCTGCCGCCGACGAAGCGCTCGCCCAGCGCGGGAAGGCTGTCGACGGAAAAAGCCTGTTCCAGTTCGGCGAGCGCACCCAGCGTGAGGCGCATCGGCAGCGCCTCGCCCTCGACGATCAGGGTCGTTTCGCCGCGATAGCGGTTGCTCATGGCCTTCTCCTCAAAGCACGCTGAAGCTGAGCGCACCCGCCGAATCCAGCGATAGCTCGAAGGTCACCTCGGCGGCATGGTCGCCGCGATATTCGAGGCTGGTGATCTGGAACGGTCCCGTGATCGTGACGAAATCGGGCACGATCACCAGCCAATCGCGGATCACGCCGTCGAAGAAGATCTGCCGCAGCAGTGCATCGGATGCCTCGTCCTTGAAGACGCCCGCCCCGCTGATGCTGGCGCGGCGCGCGCCGGCCCCGGCCAGCAATTCGCGCCAGCGCCCTGCGGACTCAGCGTGGGTCACGTCGACGCTCTCGGCGTTGAACGCGATCTGGCGGGCGCGCAGCCCCGCGACGGTGACGAAGGTCCCGCCCGCATCCGCCGCCTTGAGCAGCAGATCCTTGCCCTTCTGTGCCGACATCCGGCCTCTCCTTCGATGATGTGGAAATGGATCAGAGCGTCTCGGTCACGGCCCGGAGCCGGACGGTGACGAAGGGCAGCCCGGTCTTCGGATCGCGGCCGAGCCGGCTCGCCTGCCAGCGCAGATTGATCAGCCGGTGGCCGGACAGGGACAGTTCGGCCTCGTCTAGCGCGGCGGCGACGCAAGCGGCCGCCTGCAGGGCCTGCTTGGCCGAGGCGCTCTCGCCGGCCCAGACGAGGAGCGAGACTTCCTGCTCGCAGCCCTTGTCGCTGCCGGTCGACCAGTCGCGCGCATCGGCCTCGCCATGGACGACATAGACGCCCTGCGCGGCGCGCGGCGCCTCGTCATGGACGCGGCCCGCGCCGATCAGCGCGGTTAGCGCAGCATCCGCGACGAGCCGCGCCTGAGTGGCCGCACGAAGCGCCAGGATCGCGTCGCTCATGGCGAAATCTCCTCGACCAGGCAGACCAGCCGTCGCCGCCCGCCATCGGGATCGGCCACGGCGCGGATGTCGTAGAGACGCGTGCCGTCGCGGAGCCGCTGGCCAGTATCGACGCCAGTTCGCCAGCGCAGCGTGATGCGGTGCGTCGCCACCTGCTCGGGTCGGCCCATGCGCCAGCGCTCGCCGCCGCCGAGCCATTCGATCCGGCCCCAGACGGCGGCCAGGATCTCGAAGGTTTGCGTCGCGCCGCCCAGACCGTCCGGCGTCGCCACCGGCCCTTCCAGCACGAGCCTGCGGCGCAGCACACCGACCGGGGCAGTCCCGTCTCCAGAACCGGCCATGGCGTCAGAGCCTCATGCGGCGGAACGGCGCGACCAGCGCCATGATCTCGGCCGGCAGCGCCGCCGCATCGCGTCCGACGACATCGCCGCGCTGCTCGAACCAGCGAGCGGCGAGCCTGAGCACAGCCTGGCGCAGCAGGGCCGGCACGGCGGCCGCCGTGTCGCCATGGCCGGCGACGACGTCGATCTCGATCGCGCCGCGTGTCCGGCCGATCGGCGGGACAGCCGCGACGAGCTTGATCACCGGGGGATCGGCGCTGCCATGGAGTACGAGTGCGTCTGTCGCGACGCTTTGGGCCACGCCTTGCGCGTCATAGACGCGGGCGGCCTTGATCGAGCGAACGGGCGACAGCGGCAGGAGGATCTCGCCGCTATCGGGCCAGCGGTCGATCACGATCCGCCAGTCCTGGTCGATCAGCATGCGACCGGATGCGGCCTCGATCATGAGCCGTGCGGCCGTGATCAACGTGCCGAGCAGCCCGTCCTCCTCGTCCTGGTCGAGCCGCAGGAACAGACGGGCGTCGGGCAGCGAGACCGGCTCGGCCACGGGTGGGGTCAGCGCGATGGGCGTCATGGATCGCTCCGATTGCGGGTTCAACTCTGGGCGGCGACGCGCTATCCAGCGGCTCCCGTCGCGAGGAGCGCGTGATGCACATCGGATTTCGGTCTCGAATCTCGGTCGCTGCGCTGGCGCTCGCCGGCGCTTTCGCGACGCAGCCGGCCGACGCCGTCGTCGGCGGGCGCGAAGGCGGCCCGGCCGCGGCCTCGACGCTGATGGTCCTGAACGCGCGCGGCGGCGTCTGCACCGGCATCGTCCTGTCGCCGCGCGTCATCCTGACGGCGGCGCATTGTGCTTCCGGGGGCACCGACCTGCGCATCCACTGGAAGGACGGCGGCGGCGAGCCGGTGCTGATCCCGCCGGCCACGATCGCGCTCCATCCCGAGTTCGACCCCAAAGCGATCACCGCCCGCCGCCGCTCGATCGATCTCGCTCTCCTGCGCCTGTCGGCCCCGCTTCCCGCGCGCTTCCGGCCGGCCGAACTGGTCGACGGCGCGCTGCCGCGCGCCGGCTCAGACCTTGCGCTCGCCGGCTACGGCGTCGCCCGCGAAGGCGATGCGCGCAGCACCGGGACCTATCGTTCGGCCGAACTCGTCGCGGTCGAGCCCTACGGGCCAGGCCGCATCCTGCTCTGGGCCGCCGATCCTTCGGGGCTCGGCAAGCGTCCCGGAGGCAGCGCCTGCCAGGGCGATTCCGGTGGGCCGATGGTCACGGACGGCGGCGGCGTCGTCGCCGTCACGAGCTGGTCGACTGGCCCGTCTGGCAAGAGTTGCGGCCTGCTCAGCCAGGGCGTGCTGGTCTCGCCGCAACGCAACTGGATCGACCGAACCCTGTCACAATGGGGCGAGAGCGCGACATGGACGATCGGCCGCTGATCGAAAGACTGGACTGCGTCGCGGCAACCCATAGATTGGTTGGCAGTCGCCACCTGGTTCCAGACATGTCCATACGCGCTGTCACGCTCGCTCTCGTCGCCGCCCTCGGCGCCGCCTCGCCCGCTCTCGCGGTCGTCGGCGGCAGCGTCTCGCGCGACATCAACGGCGCGCGCGCTTCGACGCTACGGGTCGAGACCAGCCGCGGCGAACTCTGCTCGGGCGCGGCGATTGCGCCCGAACTCGTGATCACCGCCGCGCATTGCCTGATGGGCGGCGGTGCGGTCAGCGTGGTCAGCCTCGATCCTCGCTTCAAGGCGCGCCGCCATTCGGTCGCAGCCGTGCTGCCGCATCCGAGCTTCGTGCCAGGCACGACGCCGCGCACCCAGCCTGGAGCCGATCTGGCGATTCTGCGGCTGGTTTCGGCGCTCCCGCGCGACATCGAACCGCTGACGCTCGGCGGCGGGCTCTGGCAGGGCGAGACCGTCACCATGGCAGGCTTCGGTCTCGCCATCGAGGACAACAAGGCCACCGCGCGCCGCCTGCGCGAGACGCGGCTCGTCAATGCCGGCAGCTACACCACCGCCAATACGGTCAAGGTCGCGGTCGATGTCGAGGCGCGCGGCGAAAGCCCCGGAGCGGGAGCCTGCCGCGGCGATTCGGGCGGGCCCGTCCTGCGCGGGCCGGCCTCCTCGCGCGATCTCGTCGGCGTCGTGAGCTGGTCGAGCGGACCCTTGAATTCGCGCGTCCGGCGGATCTGCGGCGGCTTCACCGCGATCACGCCGATCAGCGATCATCGCGGCTGGATCACCGAGGCGAGCCAGCGCCTGCTGGCCTTCGGGGCGGACGGACGCCGGGGCGAACCCGAGCCGCCCCAGGCCGGCTATAGCTGGTGGTTCTCGCGCTGAGCCTTGGCTCAGACCGCGAACTTCAGCCCCTTGATCGCGGCGAAATCCTGCACGCCGCCGCCGACACGCTTGGTCGTGTAGAACAGCACATAGGGCTTTGCGGAATAGGGATCGCGCAGGATGCGCACGCCCGCCCGGTCGACCACGAGATAGCCGCGCCGGAAATCGCCGAATGCGACGGAGACCGCGTTGTTGGCGATGTTGGGCATGTCTTCCGCCTCGACCAGCGGGAAGCCGAGCAGCGTCGCCGGCGCGCCTGCCGAGGCCGGGGGCTGCCAGAGATAATTGCCGTTGGCGTCCTTGAACTTGCGGATGACGGCCTGCGTTTTCCGGTTCATCACGAAAGCGGCGTTCTGGCGGTAGCCGGCCTTCAACGCATAGACCAGATCGACCAGGATGTCGGACGGGTTCGAGGCCGCGAAGGCCCCGGCGACGCCGGAGGTCAGCACGCCGATATTGCCCCAGCTCCAGCTCGCATCAGCCACCGTCGGATAGGCCAGGAAGCCCTTGGGCTTGTCGACGCCGTCGCCGGAGACGAAGGCCGCGCCCTCCTGCTCGGCGAAGGCGGCCTCGACCTCCTCGGCGATCTACTGGTCGATATTGACGATCGCGTCGTCGAGCAGGGTCTGGGTCGCCGCCGGCATGGCGTAGAGCTCCATCGCCGGGAAGGACAGTTCGGCCAGCGTCGGCGAATTGCTCTGCGGCCGGGCGGCGGCCTCCGCGACCCAGCCCGAGGCCGGACCGGTAGTCGAGAACGCCTTCTTGTACGACCCGGACGAGATCGTCCGCACCGTGGCGATGGCGCGGATCGGCGAGATCGACGCCAGCCGGCGCAGGATCTCGGCTTCGACGGTGGAGGGTGCGAGATAGCCGCCATCGGGGCCGGAGCCGGCCGACAGCGCCTTGGCTTCGAGCCGCTTCAGCCCGCCGGCCTCGCCGCTGCGGATGTAGGAAACAAAGGCGGCCTTGTGCTCGTGGCTGAGCGGATCGGGCGGGCCGTCCTGACTGAGCGCCGGGCGGGCGCGATCGAGCGCGACACGGTCGACGCGACGCCTGGTCTCGTCCAGCGCGGCATCGATACGCGCCACCTTCTCGTCGAGCAGCGGATCGGCCGCGCCCCGGCTCTCGATCTCGGCGAGGCGTTCGTCATTGGCGAGGCGGTAGCTCTCGAATGAGTAGCGCAGATCGTCCTGAGCCGGATCGAAGGCGGCGGATTTGGTCTCGGGTGCGTGAAGCAGCGTGGTCATGGTCTCTCCTGCTGTGAAAGATGGTCAGGCGTGAAGAAGGGCAGCCGCACCCGGCAGCGCCTTGACGGCGGAGACGCGGGCCTGCGGCAGCATCGGGAAGGTGACGAGCGAGATCTCCCAGAGATCGACCCGTTCGAGCCGGCGATAGCCGGTGCGCGGTTCGGTGCGGGCCTTTTCCGATCGGAAACCGATCGAGAGCCCGTCGATCGCGCCCTCGCGCATCAGCGCGTGGATCTCGCGGGCCCGCGCGACGGCCAGCGAGAGCTGACCCCGCACAAACAGCCCGCGCGAATCCTCGACCAGGCTGAGCCAGCGCCCGAGCGGCTCGGCCGGATCATGCTGCCAGAGCAGCTTGACGCCGGCCGGCCCGCGCCGGACCAGACTCTCGCGAAACGCGCCGGGCTCTACGATGTCCTTGCCGAGATCGGCGATGCGGAACAGGCTGGCATAGCCCTCGAACAGGCCATCGGGCCTGACCCGCGCCGGCGGCAGGGGCAGATATTTCGTCTCGCGGGCGAAGGGGCCGGTCGTGAGAGCCGCCTTCATCGGCCGCCCTCCCCCGCCTTGCCTTTGCGGCCTTCAAGCCGCGCCAGAGTGCCGAGGAAGCGCCCGAAGGTCGCCGCGGGCGATGCGCCCGCGCCCGGTCTCGGCGTCGGCTTGGAGGCTTGCGGCCCCTTGCCGGCGGGAGTCCGCTTGTCGCCGGATCGGCTCATGGTTTCTCCTCCTCATGTCGTGCGTTGAAGCGGTTGAGCTCGCGGACGAAATCGTCGAAGCGCCGGTTGGCCGCCGTCAGCTCGCGCAGCATCAGCCAGGCGAGGCCCGAGGCGGCCGCCGCCCAGAGCAGCAGGCCGAGATGCCCGACATCGCCCTTGCCCACGAAGCTGGTCAGGATCTGGTCGAGCGCGTTCATGACGCGGCCTCCGCTTGCGCGCGGCCGTAGCCGACGGCCTCACGCTTCTCGTCGGCGCTGAGGAAATCGGCCGCGCCCACGCGCCGCCATAGCGATTCCCGCTCCTCGGCCAGCGCCTCGATGGCGTCGAGATCTGGCTCCAGCGACAGCGCGTCGCCGAAGGCCGGGCCGAGCCACTGCGCCAGCGACTGCGCCGTGCGCCTGACCAGCGGGATCGCGGTCTGCCGCCAGAAAGCGCGGTTGGCCTCGGCGAAATTGGCGTGGGTGTTGTCGCCCGGGAGCCCCAGCAGCAGCGGCGGCACACCGAAGGCGAGCGCGATCTCGCGCGCCGCCACGCCCTTGGCCGCGACGAAATCGAGCTCCGCCGGCGTCAGCGAAAGCGGCTTCCAATCGAGCCCGCCCTCCAGCAGCAGCGGCCGGCCGGCATTGCGCGCGCCCTGAAAACTCTCCTCCAGCTCGCCCTTCAGCCGCTCGAACTGCGCCTCGGTCAGGCTCGCGCCGTCGGGCCCGTCATAGACCAGCGCGCCCGAGGGCCTCGCCGCGTTGTCGAGCAGCGCCTTGTGCCAGTTGCTGGCGGCGTTGTGGATGTCGAGCGAGCAGGCCGCTGCCTCGATCGGCGAGAGCCCGTAATGGTCGTCCACGGGGTGAAACAGCGTCAGGTGCAGGATCGGCGGGAGGCTAGCCTCGTCCTGCCGGAAACGGACCGTGTCGCCGCCGACCGTGTAGTCATAGGCCTCGGGCCAGCCGTCGCGGCCGGGGACGATCCGCATCCGGTCGGGCCGCAGCGCATAAAGCTCGCGCGGCTCAGCCCCTGCACTGGCGGCCTCAACATAGGCGTTGCCGGCGACGAGCAGATGGCCATAGAGCATCTCGCGAAAGGCGATGCCGCCCTGGCGCGGGTTGGGCCGGTCGATCAGAAGAAGCGCCGGGTGACCGGGCTCCTCCCGCGTCCCGACCCTGGCGACGAGCGGCATCTGCGCGGCGGCCTCGGCGATCAGTCGCACGCAGCGATGCACGACCGGATTGCGCTCATAGCCCTCGCGGGCGAGCGCCGCATAATCGCGCGGCGTCCAGACCGGCCGCCCCGCCTCGTGCAGCGCGATCAGCGGCCCGACGCGCGAGCGTTTTTGGGCCGGCGCGGCGGTGCCACGCAGGTTGCGTAGGAAATTGAGCATGGATGTCTCGCTGTTGAGCTTCGAAACCAGTTCAGCGTCCGAACGCGGCTAGATGCCCCTCACCCGGGGCCGTCCCTTCGCCATCAGCATCAGATGCGTCAGCGCCCAGACCAGCGCGTCGAGCCGGTCTGGCGAGCGGCCGGAGCTCAGGCCCGCCGGACCAAAATCGCACATCTCGTCTTCCAACTGCGGAAACCGGCCGGCATGACGCACGCGGCCTTGCGCATAGAGCGCCGCCACCGGCTCGGCCCTCAGATATTTGCCGCGCGTCGCCCGCACCGCCGTCACCGGCGCTCCGGAATCGACCTCGCGAATGACCGAGGTCACCATCTCGCCGCCCTGGTTGACCTCGACGACGAGCGCATCGGCCTCGAAGCGCCGATAGAGCGCGATCGCCTTGGCCGCCCATTCATGCGGGCGCGCCCCCGAAACCGTGCCGTCCTCCAGCACATGGCCGACGCCGTCCGCATCGATACCGGCGACGATAAGCCCGCAGGAATCGGCCCGCTGCGACGAGGACGCCGGCGGATCGACCGCGACGACGATGCGCGCCAGCCCCGGAGCCGCCGCCTCGCGGCAGCCCTCGATCATCGCCCTTGTCCAGAGCGCGTCGGCGCTTTCCTCGACGATCTCGCCGTCGATCTCCTGCCGGCCGAGCCGCGTGCCGCCATAGCTCTCCGTGATGCTGCGGATGAATTCTGCCGCGAGGTGATAACGGTTGGCGCTGGTCGCGGCCCGGCTGACCGCGACGTGAGGATCGGCCAGCAGCCGCTTGATCAGCGGGACCGGGCGCGGCGTCGTGGTGACGATCTGGCGCGGCCGGTCGCCGAGCCGCAATCCGAACTGCAGCATGTCCCAGCACTCCTGAAGATTGGGCCATTTCGCCAGTTCGTCCGACCAGGCGGCGGCGAATTGCGGCCCGCGCAAGCCTTCCGGGTCCTCGGCGGAAAAGACCTGCGCGATCGCGCCATTGGGCCATTCGAGCCGCCGGCGCGAAGGATACCAATCCGGCCGCTCCCAGCGCGTATGGATCGAGAGCAGTCCGGAGACGCCCTCGATCATCACGTCGCGGACCTGTCCCTGCGTTTCGCCGACCAGCGCGATGCGTTCGGCCGGTGCGTCCGCGACCCCGGGCAGACCAAGCGCCATGCCTTTGATCCACTCAGCGCCGGTCCGTGTCTTGCCGGCACCCCGCCCGCCCAACACCAGCCAGACAGACCATTGCGCCGTTTCAGGCGGCAACTGGTCGGGCCTGGCCCAGACCAGCCATTCGGCGAAGATGACCTCGCATTGATCAGGCGTCGCCGTCGGCAGGATTTGCCTGAGAAGCGTTATCCGCCTGTTCGGCGGCAAGGACTTCAAGACGTCTCGCAAGCTCCTTGCGAAGCTCGGCGACGTGGCGCAGTCCAGCGGCGGGCGAGAGTTCATCGGTCGATTTGCCCTCCTGGCTCGCGGCCGCCCCGTCCAGCGCGACGAGTTCGCGGACCGTGCGGGCGAGGACCGCCAGCGCCTTGGCGTCGGATTCGGCGGCGGCCGCGCCCTTCGGCAACTCGTCGAAACGCGCTTCATGCGCCTCCAGTTGCCGCTTCGCCGCCCGCCAGAGCTTGCTCACCACAGCCTTGCGGCCGACGGACAAGCGCCTGCCCTTCGCCGCCGGCAGAGCCGGCGCGTCGTCGTCTTCATCGGTCATGGGAAAACCTCTATGGGCGAGATCGTGAGATGAGCCGGACATGCAAAAGCCGCCGGCGGGAAAGCGCGGCGGCTTGGTCTGTCTGGTCACACTTCGTGAGCGTTCCCGATGTCTACCGGATCAGCGTCACGATGTCAAGGGATATTTTCCTATCAGACACTTTTAGGAAACGATGGTTCAGCGATCCGGCGAGTGATGCGTCCTTACAAATTGCGAGGTCCCCCGCAATAAATGCTTTGCGAGATACCGATCACCCAAGTTCTAGAATATCCGCGGGAATGTCTGCTCTTTCGTTTTCCGGCATCCAACGAGAGATGAGATGTATCATGATGACTCGGACCGCAGCAACGAAATGCTCCTGAGACGAAAGCTCACCCTTATCACTCATGCTCTGAATACACTTTAGGCTCGCGCACAATTCAGCTATTTCGTTTGTCAAGAATGATATATCATGCAAATTATGAGCAAAAGCATTACGAATTGCTCTGATTGTATCAATATCCGATCTGACATTCGGCCCGATTACATTGAGGCATGCTGCCATTAATGTCTTTGCGCTAAGCGACGAAAGAGGGCCATAATTATAGAAAAGCCTATCATGATCCTCCTTTGACGGTAGGTCCATTACGTTGACGAGAGCGGCCCGCAAGACGTCCTCCAAGAGAGCGCATGCAACAACAGCCGAGGCTCGCGGACTGTCGTTCAGCAAACTTTCTTGTGCTTTTAGAACGTCCTTTTTAGTCGGTCGTTCCTTGAGAAGCCTTTTTAGGGCTGAGCTCATCAATTATGCCTTCGGCTAGAGCGCTGCATCGTTGGCAAGAGCGACGGTCTATCGACTCTTAGCGCCGATCACACCTCCTCCTTCTCCACCCACTTCACCGTCTGAGCCGGTACATAAGCCTCCATTCGGTCGAGCAGGCGGGCTGGGACTGTGTCCGTCATTTCCATGGCGCGATGCATCGGCTTGAGGAACCCGGCCTCGACCGTCCGATCGAGAAATAGCGACAGCGGGTCATAAAATCCCGCCACGTTGAGCAGCCCGAGCGGTTTCGAATGAATCCCGAGCTGGCCCCAGGTCCAGATCTCGAACAGCTCTTCGAAAGTGCCGATGCCGCCGGGCATGGCGATGAAGCCGTCCGAGAGCTCGGCCATGCGCGCCTTGCGGATGTGCATGGTGTCGACGATTTCGAGCCGCGTCAGGTGATGGTGGCCGACCTCCTTGTCGCGCAGCGCGCGCGGGATCACGCCATGCACCTCGCCGCCGGCCTCCAGCGCCGCATCGGCGACGATGCCCATCAGCCCGACCGCTCCGCCGCCATAGACCAGGATCAGCCCGCGCCTTGCGATCTCGCGCCCCATGGCGCGCGCGCCGTCGGCATAGACGGGATCGTTGCCGGGATTGGAGCCGCAAAAGACACAGACGGATTTCATGAGCCAAGAGCCTGCAAGATGCGCGCCCAGGAGCGCTGGCCTTTGTGGAAGGAGGAGAGATCGTACTTCTCGTTGGGCGAATGCACCCGGTCGTCCTCAAGCCCGAAGCCGACGAACAGCGTGTCGAGCCCGAGCGTCTTCTTGAAGTCGCCGCCGACCGGAATCGAGCCGCCGGTGCCGATGGTGACGACCCGGCCGCCCCATTCATCGGCCAGCGCCTGCCGCGCCTTCACGAGCGCGGGCGAATCGACCGGCACGGCGATGGCGGGCGAAGCGCCATGCGCGATGAACTCCGCCGTGCAATCGGCCGGCAGCCGTTCGCGCACAAAGGCCTGGAAGGCGGCGGCGACCTTGGCCGGGTCCTGCCTGCCGACGAGCCGGAACGAGACCTTGGCCGAGGCTTTGCCAGCGATCACCGTCTTGGTGCCCTCACCGGTATAGCCGCCCCAGATGCCGTTGACGTCGCAGGTCGGCCGCGACTGGATCTGCTCGATCAGCATGCGGCCCCGCTCGCCGATCGAGTGCTTCAGCCCGACACCGCCGAGAAACTCCTCCTCGGTCAGGTCGAGATCGGCCCAGTCTGCCTTCTGCTGGTTGGTCGGCTCCTCGACGCCGTCATAGAAGCCCGGCAGCGTGATGCGGCCGGTCTCGTCGTGGAGCGCCGCCACGATCTTCGCCAGCACATGGATCGGGTTGGCCGCCGCGCCGCCGAACAGCCCCGAATGCAGATCACGGTCGGCGCAGGTGATCGTCACCTCCTGATAGACCATGCCGCGCAGCGAGGAGGTGATCGCCGGCGTCTGCCGGTCCCACATGCCGGTGTCGCAGACCAGCGCGAAATCGGCCTTCAGCGCGTCGGCGTTCTCGCGGATGAAGGGCGGCAGGTTGGCCGAGCCCGATTCCTCCTCGCCCTCGACCAGCACCGTGACACCGACCGGCAGGTCGCCGGTCTCCGCGATCGTCGCCCGCATCGCCTCGACGAAGGTCATCACCTGGCCCTTGTCGTCGCAGGCGCCGCGCGCCACGATCACGCGGCGGCCGGGCTCGATCTCCTTGACCACCGGTTTGAACGGCTCGCTCTCCCAGAGCGCCAGCGGATCGACCGGCTGCACGTCGTAATGGCCGTAGAACAGCACATGCGGCGCGCCGGGTTTGGGCCTGTGCGCCAGCACGACCGGCTGGCCCGGCGTATCGCGAACTTCCGAGGCGAAACCGAGCGTCGCGAGATCGTCGCTGAGCCAATGCGCCGCGCGGCGGGTCTCGGCGTCGAAAGCCGGATCGGTGCCGATAGACGGGATTTCGAGCCAGGTCGAAAGCCGCGTCAGTGCGGTTTCGAGATCGGCGTCGAGGCGGGAGAGGATGGCGGGAAGCTGTGACATGGCGCTCGTCTTTCAGGCTTTCGCGATCGAAAGCCGATTCTGATGCGCCATCATGACAAGGCTTCTGCCTGCCGTCAGCCGCCTGCCAAGCATGGCGACCCTGCTCAGCGCCGCCCGCCCATCATGCTTCCGAGCACGCCACGCAGGATCGCGGTGCCGACCTGCCGGCCGATCGAGGTCGCGGCCGAACGCGCCGCCGAGGTGATGATCTTCTCGGTCATGCTCTGGGGCATCGCGCCGCCGCGGCTGCCTGGGCCGGTCTTGGGACGCGGCGCATTTGAGTTGCCGCCCAGCCAGCCGCCGATCGTGTCCATGATGCCGCCGCCGCCGGCGTTGCCGGCTTCCACGGCCTCGGCCTGCGTTTCGAGATGCTTGCGCTTGGCCAGTTCCTCATAGGCCGACTCGCGATCGATCATCGTGTCGTATTTGCCTCTGTAGCCCGACTCGTTCAGCGCCTGCTGGCGCAGTTGCGGCGAGCACGGGCCGACCTGCGCCATGGCGGGCGCGATCAGCGTGCGCTCGACCATGGTCGGCGTGCCCTTGCCCTCCAGCGTCGAAGTCAGGGCCTCGCCGACCGCGAGCTGGGTGATCGCCTCCTCCGTCTTGAATTTGGGATTCTGGCGGAAGGTTTCGGCCGCCGCGCGCACCGCCTTCTGGTCGCGCGGGGTGAAGGCGCGCAGCGCGTGCTGGACGCGGTTGCCGAGCTGGGCCAGCACGGTATCCGGAATATCGAGCGGGTTCTGCGTCACGAAATAGACGCCGACGCCCTTGGAGCGGATCAGCCGCACCACCTGCTCGACCGCCGTCAGCAGCACCTTTGGCGCGCCGTTGAACAGCAGATGCGCCTCGTCGAAGAAGAAGACGAGCTTTGGCTTGTCGAGATCGCCGACCTCAGGGAGCTGCTCGAACAACTCCGAGAGCAGCCAAAGCAGGAAGGTCGCGTAAAGCCGCGGATTGGCCATCAGCTTGTCGGCCGACAGAATGTTGACGATGCCGCGGCCGTAGCGGTCGGTCTTCATCAGGTCGTTGATGTCGAGCGCCGGCTCGCCGAAGAATTTCTCGCCCTTCTGGTTCTCCAGCACCAGAAGGGCGCGCTGGATCGTGCCGACCGTCTGAGCGCTGACATTGCCGTATTTCGTCGTCAGGTCCTTGGCGTTGTCGGCGATGAAGGAGAGGATCGCGCGCAGGTCCTTCAGATCGAGCAGCAGCAGCTTCTGCTCGTCGGCGATGCGGAAGGCGATGTTGAGCACGCCCTCCTGCGTGTCGTTGAGATCGAGCAGGCGCGCGAGCAACAGCGGTCCCATTTCGGAGATCGTCGCGCGGACCGGGTGCCCCTGCTCGCCGAACACGTCCCAGAACACGGTTGTGAACTGGTCCGGCTCGTATTTGATGCCGATCTCCTCGGCGCGCTTGACGAAGGGCGGCTTTGAATCGCCCGGCGCGGCGATCCCAGAGAGATCGCCCTTGATGTCGGCGGCGAAGACCGGCACGCCGTTGCGGGCGAACCCTTCGGCCATGACCTGCAGCGTCACCGTCTTGCCGGTGCCGGTCGCGCCCGTGACGAGGCCGTGGCGGTTGGCGAGCTTGAGCAGGAGATTCTCCTCCTTCCAGCTCTTGCCGATCAGGATCGCGCCGGTTCCGCTATCCGCTTGCGCCATGATGTCGCCCTGTCATGTTATCGAAACGTCAGCAGGGTGTAGCGAAACGCAGGCGGCGGCGGAAGCCCGATGCGGGGTTGATTAGATCGTTAATATGTGAACTATCGCGCGGCATCTCATCAAGGAGGAAAATACCATGGATGAACTGATCTCCCGCATCATTGCGGTCTCCGGCCTCAACGAGGAGCTCGCGCGCAAGGCGATCGGCATCATCCTCGCTTTCCTCCAGAAGGAAGGTCCTCCGGCCGAGATCGGCCAGTTGATGACCTCGCTGCCCGGCGCGCAGGAACTTGCCGACGCCGAAGGCGGCGCCAAGGGCGGGCTGATGGGCATGGTCGGCGGCATGATGGGCGGTGGCGGCGGCGTCATGGCGCTCGGCGGCCAGCTCATGGGCGCGGGCCTCTCGATGGGCCAGATCCAGTCCGTCTCCAAGGAGATGTTCGCGGTCGGCCGCGAGAAGGCGGGCGAGGACACGATGGGCGCGATCGTCGGCGCGATCCCGGGGCTCGGCCAGTTCGTCTGAGCGGCACCCGCCCCGGACGCGTTGCGACGCCGCCCTCTCCGGGCGGCGTTGTCGTTTTCAGCCGCCCTTTGCGCATCCGGCTTGCGACGAAGTAGGCATGGCGATGCGGCGACCCCCATGGCAATCACGGCTTCGCGGTTGCACAATGGCGGCGAACAAGGAGCACCGGCTCAGATGAATTCGGCCCCAGCATCCGATCTGCCCTTCATGGACGCGTTTCCGACACCGGCGATCGAGCAATGGCGCGCTGCCGTCGACAAGGTGCTGAAAGGCTCCGACTTCGAGAAGCGCCTCGTCGGGCGGACGGCCGACGGCATTCGCATCGAGCCGCTCTATCCCGCCGCAACGCCTGCGCTCAGACCGATGCGCGCCGAGACGGGCCGCTGGCGGGTCTCGGCCCGCGTCGATCATCCCGATCCCGAGCAGGCTCGCGCGCTGGCGCTCGCCGATCTGGAAGGCGGGGCAGATGCGCTGAGCCTGAGCTTCGCCGGAGCCCGCGCGGCGCGCGGCCATGGCCTGGTCGCCGACGATGTCGCGGCGCTCGATTCCGCGCTCGACGGCGTCCTGCTCGACCTGATTGAATTGCGCCTCGATCCGGCGCCGCAGGGCCGGGTCAGCGCGCTGATGCTTGCGGCCCTCGTCGAAAGCCGACGGCTCGATCCGGCGACGACCGCGATCGATTTCGGCCTCGATCCGATCGGCGTTCTGGCGGCGCAGGGCCGTTTCGCCGCTTCCTGGCCAGAGATCGGGCGCAGATTGGCGGAGACGATCGCGGCGCTCAAGGCGCGCGGCTTCGCCGGCCCCTTCGTCACGGCCGATGCGCGGCCCTATCACGAGGCGGGCGCCACCGACGCCCAGGAACTCGGAGGCGCGCTCGCCACCGCCATCGCCTACCTGCGCGCGCTCGAAGCGGAAGGGCTGCCGCTTAACGAGGCGCGCGACGCGATCTCTTTCGTGCTCGTCGCCGACACCGACGAATTCCTGACCATCGCCAAGTTCCGGGCGGCGCGGCTGCTCTGGGACCGTGTCCAGAGCGCCTGCGGCCTGACGCCGAAGCCGATCGTTCTGCATGCCGAAACCGCGTGGCGCTCGCTGACGAGGCGCGACCCTTGGGTCAATCTGCTGCGCGCCACGGTTGCGATCTTCTCGGCCGGCGTCGGCGGTGCGGACACGCTGACCGTGCTGCCCTTCACTGCCGCGCTCGGCCTGCCCGACGGCTTCGCGCGTCGTATCGCCCGCAACACCCAGCTCGTGCTGCTGGAGGAAGCCAGCCTCTGGCGCGTCGCCGATCCGGCCGCCGGCGCCGGCGGTTTTGAGGCGCTGACGCAAGCGCTTTGCGAGCAGGCCTGGAGCAAGCTGCAGGATCTGGAGCGCGAAGCCGCCGACGGACTCCCCGGCATCGTCGCCGCTTTGGCGAACGGGCATATCCAGGCAGGCCTCGCCCGCGAGCGCGAAGCGCGCAGAAAGGCGATCGCGACGCGGCGCGAGCCGATCACCGGCACGAGCGAGTATCCCAATCTGGCGGAGGCCGTCGTCAGTGTGCTTGCGGTGGAGCCGGTCAGGCCGGCGAAGGCGAAGCTGCCTTTGGCCAAGGCGTCTGAGCAGGCTGCGAAAGCCCTGATTTCGGTGCTGGCCAAGGGCGCGCCGCGCTCGCAGGCGCTGAGCGCTCCGGAGGCGGGCCTGGAGGTCGATCCACTGCCATCCGTGCGTCTCGCGGAACCCTTCGAGGCGCTACGCGACCGCGCCGACGCCGCGCCGGAGCGTCCGCGCATTTTCCTCGCGACCTTGGGTGCGGTCGCCGACTTCACCTCCCGTGCCGACTTCGCCCGCAACCTGTTCGAGGCCGGCGGCATTGCAGCGCCAAGCCATGACGGTTTCGCGAGCGGCTCAGGCACCGATTTGGCGGCCCTGGTCGCGGCGTTCAGAGCATCAGGCACAAAGCTCGCCTGTCTCTGCGGGTCGGATGCGGCCTATGAAGCTGAAGGGCTGGCGGCCGCCCATGCCTTGAAGGCTGAAGGGGCGATCGTCTGGCTCGCAGGCAGACCCGGTCCGGCGGAAAGCGCGCTGAACCAGGCCGGCGTCGAGGCGTTCATCTTCGCGGGCTGCGACGTTCTCGCCATGCTGGAGCGTGCGCATGCCGCCTGATGCTGAGATGTTGGAAATCGCATGAGCGTCCCCATCGCGCTGACCATCGCCGGCTCGGATTCGAGCGGCGGCGCCGGCATCCAGGCCGATCTCAAGACGTTTGCGGCGCATCAGGTCTATGGCGCGAGCGTCATTGTGGCGCTGACGGCGCAGAACACGCAAGGCGTCACCGGCATCCACGCCGTTCCGGCCGATTTCGTCACGGCGCAGATCGACGCCGTTTTCGCCGATCTCGACGTCGCGGCAGTCAAGATCGGCATGCTCGCCACCACCGAACTGATCGAGACGGTCGCCGCCGGGCTCATCCGCCACAAGGCCCGCAATATCGTGCTCGATCCGGTGATGGTTGCAGCTTCTGGCGCGAAGCTGCTGCAGGACGACGCCATCGACGCCATCCGCCGCCGCCTCTTCCCGCTGGCGACGCTCGTCACGCCGAACCTGCCCGAGGCCGCCGCCGTGCTCGGCTCCGCCCCGGCCGAGACGGAAGCCGCCATCGACGAGCAGGCCGAAAGGCTCCAGGCGCTCGGCGTGGCCAGCATCCTGATCAAAGGCGGCCATGGCTCAGGCGACACCAGCGCCGATCTGCTGCTGCTCGCCGGCGGCGCGCGCCAGCGCTTTACGGCGCCGCGCCATCCAACGCGCAATACCCATGGCACGGGCTGTACGCTGTCGTCCGCGATCGCATCCGGCCTCGCCAGAGGCATGGCTCTACCCGACGCCGTCGCGCAGGCTAAAACCTACATCACAGCGGCCATCGCAGCCGCCGACTCCGTCCCGGTCGGCCACAGCCACGGGCCGGTCCATCACTTCCACCACTGGTGGGACAAGGCCGCCGTGAGATGACGGCCGATCCGAACGCCCTCTCCCCACTGCGGCAGCGACGCGCCGAGCGGCTGCGCCGCGAGATCGCGCTGCTCGAGGACATGGATGGCCGGCTCTGGCGCAAGGCCGCGATTGGCGCGGGCGTCGGCGTGGTCTTCATCGCGCTGCTGATTATGGGCGTCGCAGCCAAGCTCGACTACTTCATGTATCATCCGCTCGCCGTGACGACGGCCGCTCTTGTCATCGCGGCACTGGCCTGGTGGCTCGGCCGCTACACGCTGTGGATCCCGGTGATCCTCGTCGTCCTGCTGCTCGCCATCCTGTTCGAGGGCGATGTCGGCAGTTGGGATTTCGGCGGCACCGGCGATAAGGCCAAAGCCAAGCCGGACCGTCGCAGCAGGCTCGACGCGGCGCTGGCACGACGCCGCGCGGCCTTGGAAAAACTGGAGAGACGGGCATGAGCGCGATCCCCGATTTCACGACGCTGGCTTTCGGCAGCACGCAAGCGCCGCCTTCCGCAGCAGAGATTTCACGCGAGCCCTGGCTCACGCCGGAGGGCATTCCGGTCAAGCCGCTCTACACGGCCGAGGACCGCGCCGGGCTGCCCTTCGTCGATACGCTGCCCGGCATCGCGCCCTATCTGCGCGGCCCCTACCCGACCATGTATGTCAACCAGCCCTGGACGATCCGGCAATATGCCGGCTTCTCGACGGCGGAGGATTCCAACGCCTTCTACCGGCGCAACCTCGCCGCCGGGCAGAAGGGCCTTTCGGTCGCCTTCGATCTCGCGACCCATCGCGGCTACGACTCCGACCATCCGCGCGTCGGCGGCGATGTCGGCATGGCCGGCGTCGCAATCGATTCGATCTACGACATGCGCACGCTGTTTTCCGGCATCCCGCTCGACCAGATGAGCGTCTCGATGACGATGAACGGTGCGGTGCTCCCGGTGCTGGCGCTATTCATCGTCGCGGCAGAAGAACAGGGCGTGCCGGCGGCGAAACTCTCGGGGACGATCCAGAACGACATCCTCAAGGAGTTCATGGTCCGCAACACCTATATCTACCCGCCCTCGCCCTCGATGCGGATCATCGGCGACATCTTCTCCTACACCTCGGCGAACATGCCGAAGTTCAACTCAATCTCGATCTCCGGCTACCACATGCAGGAGGCCGGAGCGACGCAGGATCTCGAGCTTGGGTACACGCTGGCCGACGGCGTCGAGTACATCCGCGCCGGCCAGCGCGCGGGCCTGTCCATAGACGCTTTCGCGCCGCGCCTGTCGTTCTTCTGGGCGATCGGCATGAACTTCTTCATGGAGGTGGCCAAGCTGCGGGCAGCGCGGCTGATCTGGGCCAAGCTCGTCAAGGATTTCGGCGCGACCAACGAGAAGTCCCTGCCGCTGCGCACCCATTGCCAGACCTCGGGCTGGTCGCTGACGGCGCAGGACGTGTTCAACAACGTGCCGCGCACGATGATCGAGGCGATGGCGGCGACGCAAGGGCACACCCAGTCGCTGCACACCAACGCGCTCGACGAGGCGCTGGCGCTGCCGACGGACTTCTCCGCCCGGATCGCGCGCAACACACAGATCCTGCTGCAACAGGAGAGTGGTACGAGCCGGATCATCGACCCATGGGGCGGCTCCTATTATGTCGAGCGGCTGACTGCGGACCTCGCAGCCAAGGCCTGGGGCCATATCAGGGAAGTCGAGGCGCTGGGCGGCATGGCCAAGGCGATCGAGGCCGGCATCCCCAAGCTGCGCATCGAGGAGGCCGCCGCCAAGACGCAGGCGCGCATCGACGGCAAGCAGCAGGGCATCATCGGCGTCAACATGTTCAAGCCCGACAACGAGGCGAAAATCGACGTGCTCGTGGTGAACAACGCCTCGGTGCGCGCGCAGCAGCTCGAGAAGCTGCGCAGGTTGAAGGCCGAGCGCGTCGAAGCCGATGTCCAGTCGGCGCTGACTGCGTTGACCAATGGCGCGGCAAGCGACGGCAATCTGCTCGACCTTGCCGTCAGGGCAGCCCGCGCCAAGGCGACGGTCGGCGAAATTTCGCTCGCGATGGAACAGGTCTTTGGGCGGCACAGGGCCGAGATCAAGTCGATCGCGGGTGTCTACAAGCGGGAGGTGGGCACGATGAACCCGGCGGTCACGCGCGTTCAGATGATGACGGAGGCCTTCGCCGAGGCCGATGGCCGCCGCCCGCGCATCCTCGTCGCCAAGATGGGGCAGGACGGGCATGACAGGGGCCAGAAGGTCATCGCCTCGGCCTTCGCCGATCTCGGCTTCGACGTCGACATCGGGCCGCTCTTCGCGACGCCCGACGAGGCAGCGCGGCAGGGCGTCGAGAACGACGTACACATCATCGGCGTCTCGTCGCTGGCGGCCGGCCATCTGACGCTGGTGCCGGAACTCAAGGCCGCTCTTGCTCAGGCCGGACGGCCCGACATCATGATCGTGGTGGGCGGCGTCATCCCGCCGCAGGACTTCGACGCGCTGATTCAGGCGGGAGCAAGCGCGATCTTCCCGCCGGGCACCGTGATCGCCGACGCAGCGGAAAAGCTGCTGGAGGAGTTGAACGGGCGGTTGGGCTATGCGCAGAGGGACGCGGCGGAGTAGCCCGATGAGGCCGGCGCGGCCCTCACGGACCGCGCCATTCGAGCGCAGCGTTCGGTATCACCTCCAGCCGTAGCCATAGGGCCGCGGCGGTCCGCGGAAGTCGCGGCCTTCATGCCAGCGCTGCCAGCGGCGATGACCCCAGTAGCCATGGACGACCGGCGGCGGCGCGCGCCAGCCATGGGGGCGGTCATAGCCGCCGCGCCCGTAGCGGCCATCATAGGCCTGCGCGTCGGAGGGGGCGGCGAGGCTCGCCCCCGCCAGCGCAGCTGCGCCGATGAAGAGAGTGGCGAGGCTGGTCGAGGCGAGTGTGCGGAACATGGTTCCTGTCCTGTGCGACGGCGCGGGAAAAGCCCCTCGCCTGATGGGCACTCTCGCAAAACCCGTCTGAACAGGAGTTGAGGCCGGCGTTCAGCCGCCATTTATCCGCGCGCGAAGCGTTCCCGCTTCAACAGCAGCGAGGCACAGATCACGACGAGTGCGACGGCTCCGATCAGCAGCGTGCAGGCGGCGTTGATCTCGGGCGAGACACCGAGCCTGACCGCCGAATAGAGCCGCATCGGCAGCGTCGTCGCGCCTGGCCCCGTAGTGAAGCTCGCAATCACGAGGTCGTCGAGCGAGAGCGTGAAGGCGAGCATCCAGGCGGCGGCGACGCCGGGCGCGATCAGCGGCAGCGTGACGGTGAAGAAGGTGACGAGCGGCGTCGCGCCGAGATCGCGCGCCGCTTCCTCCAGCGACGTGTCGAAACGCGCCAGCCGCGCCTGCACGGCGATGGCCGCGAAACCGAGGCCGAGCGTCGCGTGCGCGATCGTCACGGTCCAGAAACCGCGCCCGATATCGAGCGAGACGAAGAGCAGCAGCAGCGACAGCCCCGTGATCACCTCCGGCATCACCAGCGGCGCCAGCACCATGCCCGAAAACAGCGTGCGCCCGGGAAAGCGGCCATGGCGCGCGAGCGCCAGCGCCGCCAGTGTACCCAACACCGTCGCCAGCGTCGCCGAGACGAAGGCCAGCCGGAGGCTCAGCCAGGCGGCGTCGAGCAGCGGCTGGTTCGACAGAAGCGCGCCATACCAGCGCGTCGAGAACCCGCCCCAGACCGTGACTAGCCGCGAGCCGTTGAAGGAGTAGGCAACCAGCGCGACGATCGGCAGATAGAGAAAGGCGAAGCCGGCGACGAGCGCCAGCACGAGACCGGGCCCGAGCCGCTTCATGCTGCGGCTCCCCGCGCGCGCTGGAGCAGCATCAGCGGCAGAACCAGCACGACCAGCAGCACGACCGCCACGGCAGAAGCCAGCGGCCAGTCGCGGTTGGAGAAGAATTCGGTCCAGAGCGCCTTGCCGATCATTGTGGTGTCGGGGCCGCCGAGCAGGTCGGGGATCACGAACTCGCCGATCGCAGGGATGAAGACCAGCGCCGAGCCGGCGAGAATGCCAGGCAGGGAGAGCGGCAGCGTCACGGTCAGAAAGGCCCGCAGCGGCGTCGCGCCCAGATCAGCAGCCGCCTCCAGCAGCGTGCGGTCGAGCTTCTGCAGGCTGGCGAAGAGCGGCAGCACCATGAAGGGCAGGTAGGAATAGACCATGCCGATCAGCACGGCGGCTTCCGTGTTGAGCAGGCGCAGCGGTTCGGTCGTCAGGCCGAGCCCGAGCAGCGTCATATCGAGCAGGCCTTCCGGCCGCAGGATGCCGATCCAGGCGTAGACGCGGATCAGAAAGGACGTCCAGAACGGCAGGATGACGAGGACGATCAGCCCGCCTTGCCAGCGGCGCGGCGCGGCGGCCATCGCATAGGCAAGCGGGTAACCGATCGCGAGCGCCGCCAGCGTGGTCAGGGCCGCAATGCGCAGCGAGGTCAGGTAGCTTTGCCAGTAGAGGTCGTCGCTGGCGATCAGCCGGAAATTCTCGAGATCGAGCGCTGAGAAGAAAGCGCCGAGGTCCGAGAAGCCCTGAAAATGCGGTGCATAAGGCGGAATCGCCGTGTCCGCGACCGAGAGCGCCATGCGCAGCACGATGGCGAAGGGCGCGAGGAAGAACAGCGCGAGCCAGAGATAGGGGATCGCAGGCACAAGGCTTCGGAGATTCAGGCTCCGTCTCACGACCGAAGCACCATGCCGGCCTCGACGTCCCACGACAGCCAGACCTCGTCCTCCCAGGCGAAGGGCCGCGCGATCCGGCGGGTGCGGTTGGCGAGCGAGACCTTCATCAGGGCGTCGCCGACCCTGACCTGCACCATGGTGATGTCGCCGAGATAGCCGATGTCCCAGATGACGCCACGAGCCTTGTTGGCGGCTTGCTCCGGCTCATCATGCGAAAGGGCAATCTTCTCCGGTCGCAGGCCGACCGTGACGGGCTCACCGACAGCCAGCGCAGGCGCGTCCTCATCCAGTTCGACTATGCCGGCCAGTGGCGTCTCGATGCTGACGAGATCGCCCTTGACGGCCGTGACGTGGCCCTCCAGCACATTGATGTCGCCGACGAACTCCGCGACCTGCCGGTTGACCGGCGCCTCGTAGATCACGTCCGGCGGGCCGATCTGGACGAGCCGGCCGCGATCCATCACCGCCATCCGGTCGGCCATGGTCATGGCCTCATCCTGGTCGTGAGTCACTACCATGAAGGTGGTGCCGAGTTCGTGCTGGATGTTGACCAGCTCGAACTGCGTCTCCTCGCGCAGCTTGCGGTCGAGCGCCGCCAGCGGCTCGTCCAGCAACAGCAGGCGAGGCCGCCGCGCCAAAGCACGGGCGAGCGCGACGCGCTGGCGCTGTCCGCCCGAGAGCTGGTCGGGCCGGCGGCTCCCGAGCCCGTCGAGCTTGACCAGCGCCAGCATCTGCGCGACGCGCGACGCGATCTCAGGCTTCGGCAGGCCCTGCCGCTTCAGGCCATAGGCGATGTTGTCTTCGACGCTGAGATGGGGAAATAGCGCATAGGACTGGAACATCATGTTGACCGGCCGCAGATGCGGCGGCATTCGTGTGATCTCGACGCCGTCAAGCAGGATCTGGCCTTCGTCGGGCTGCTCGAAGCCCGCCAGCATCCGCATCAACGTGGTCTTGCCGCAGCCGGACGGGCCGAGCAGCGCGAAGAATTCGCGCGGATAGAGCTTCAGCGACAGATCCGAGACGGCAGTGACCGCACTGAACCGCTTGGTGACGCCACGAAACTCGACCAGCGGCTGCGCCTCAGGGTCGTTCCAGGGCTGGAAGGACCGGCGCAGACCGCCGAATGAGGCCTTGCGCACTCCTCCAGCCGGAACCGAGCTTGTGCTCACTTGCCGGTCTTGACGCGTGTCCACAGCCGGTTGACCGTCCGCTGAGCCTTCTGGTCATAGGGCGTGATCGTGTAGAGCCGGGCCATCACGGCGTCCGTCGGGTAGATGCCCGGATTGTCGCGCACGGCCGCCGAGAGCAGCGGCTTCGAGGCGAGGTTTCCATTGGCATACTGGATGAAGTCGGAATTCTTCGCCGCCATCGCCGGGCGGTTGACGAAGTCGATGAAGCTCAGCGCCGCCTCGGCATTGGCCGCGTCCTTCGGGATCACGAAGGAATCGAACCACATCAGCGCGCCTTCCTTGGGGATGGAATAGGCGATCTGGACATTGTTCTTGGCTTCCTCCGCCCGCTTCTTGGCCTGCAGCACGTCGCCGGAATAGCCGACGGCGAGGCAGATATCGCCGTTCGCCAGCGCGTTGATGTATTCGGACGAATGGAACTTCTGGATATGCGGGCGCATCCTGCGCAGCAGCTCGCCGGCCTTGTTCAGATCGGCCTCGGCCTTGGAGTCGGGGTTCAGCCCGAGATAACGGAGCGCGGCTGGAAACATCTCCTCGACCGCGTCGAGCACATGCACGCCGCAGTTCGAGAGCTTCTTCAACTGCTCCGGATCGAACAGGATTTTCCAGCTATCGATGACGGCGTCCGGCCCCAGGCGCTCCTTCACCTTGGCGACGTTGTAGCCGATGCCGGTCGTGCCCCACATGTAGTTCACGGCGAATTTGTTGCCGGGGTCGTATTTCGCCAGCCGCCCCTGGATCTCCGGCCAGGCGTTCTTGAGGTTGGGAACCTTCGCCGCATCGACCGGCGCATAAAGCCCTAGCGGAATGTGGCGCGGCAGGAAGGAGGCCGTCACCACGATCAGGTCGTAGCCGGTCTTGCCGGCGAGCAGTTTGGTCTCGACCGTCTCCATCTGGTCGAATGTGTCGTAGACGACGGTAATCCCGGTCTCCTTCTTGAAGGCGTCAAGCACCTCGGGATCGATATAGTCGGACCAGTTGTAGATGCGCAGTTCCTTGGTCTGCGCCTGCACGGCCCCGGCCGCCATCAGCGCCATCATTGCGCCTGCCAGCAAGCCTTTCAGCCAACCCTGCCCTGCCATCGTCATCCCTCTCCCGGCGAGTCGCCCAGCCCTGTCTGGTGGTCGTCAAAGCTAACAGCTTGGCCGTGCGCCTCAACGGCTTTTGATCGGCCTGCGACGCCGAAGCCCGCCGTACCGTCTTGCGATGCAACAAGCCCGCCAGTTATCCTGAAGCATGCGCGTCTTCCGCCGTTTCCTGCTCGCCTTCGCTGTGCTGTTCCTGATCCCGGTCGCAACCCATGCGGCGTGGTGGTCATGGCAGCCGCTGGCGGGCGACTGGCGGCGCGCCGACTGGTCGAGCGCAAAATTGCTGCCGGCGGCCGCGATCGAACCCGACGCGACGGTGCATGTCTTCGCGGCCCGCGTCGGCCGTTGGCGCGGCGTCTTCGCGCATCATTCCTGGGTGGTGGTGAAAGAGAAGGACGCGCGCACCTATACCCGCTTCGACGTCGTCGGCTGGGGGTCGCCGGTGCGCGTCAACCACCGCGAGGCCGATGGGCGCTGGTACGGCAACACGCCCGAGCTGGTGGCGGAAGTGCGCGGCGAGGCGGCCGAGCGCCTCATCCCGCGCATCCGCGCCGCCGTCGAAAGCTATTCCTACAATGCGCCGGGCAGCTATCTCGCCTGGCCGGGCCCGAACTCCAACAGCTTCGTCCAGCATGTGCTGGCCGAGGTGCCCGAACTCGGCCAGGCCCTGCCGCCGACCGCGATCGGCAAGGATTTTCGCGATGACGGCCTGTTCGCCGGACTGACCCCGAGCCGCACCGGCGTGCAGGCCTCGCTCTACGGGCTTGCGGGCGTCACGGTGGCTTGGGTCGAGGGTGTCGAGATCAACCTGCTCGGACTCGTCGCCGGCCTCGACCTGCGCAGCCCGGCGCTGAAATTGCCGGGATGGGGGCGGGTCGGCGTTTAGCCCATCCGAGCGGGGCTTTCTCCGTCTTTGGGAGCAAGGACGAGGTGGACTAAACCGCCTCCAGCGCCTGCGCCAGATCCGAGATCAGATCCTCGATGTTCTCGATCCCGACCGAGATGCGGATCAGCGCGTCGGTCAGGCCGATCTCCTCGCGCAGTTCGCGCGCGACGCCCGAATGCGTCATCGCGGCGGGGTGCGAGACCAGCGTCTCCGTGCCGCCGAGCGAGACCGCGAGCTTCATGATCTGGAGATTGTCGAGCACGGCGAAAGCCTCCCTCTCGCCGCCGACGACGTCGAAGGCGAAGGTCGAGCCCGGGGCCGAGCACTGCCGGTCGAACACGGCCTTGCGCGGGTCGCTCTCCTTGAGATCGCCGAGGTAATGCAGCTTGGCGATCTTGGGGTGGCTGCCGAGATACTCTGCCACCAGCTTGGCGTTTTCGTTGGCGCGGCTCATGCGGATGTCGAGCGTTTCCAGCGAGCGCATCAGCATCCAGCAGGAATTCGGATCGGCCTGGGTCCCGAGCGAGCCGCGCCAGCCCTTGACCTGCCGCACCAGCGCCTCGGAACCAGAGATCGAGCCGCCGACGAGGTCGGAATGGCCGCCGACATATTTGGTCAGCGAGAGCAGCGTCAGGTCCGCGCCGTGCTTCAGCGGCTTCTGGTATTTCGGGCCGAGCATGGTGTTGTCGACCACGACGGGCGGGCGATGTCCCTGCGACTGTTCCAGTTCGTCGGCGATCGCCTTGCAGGCTTCGAGATCGACCAGCCCGTTCGTGGGATTGGCCGGCGTCTCGACCAGGATCATGCCGACGCGGCCCTTGGCGGCGGCGGCCTTGGCGGTTGCCCGCATCTGGTCGAGGCTCAGCCCGTCGGTGAAGCCGAAGGGCGTGACGCCGAAAGCGCCCATCTGGTTCTTCAGCAGGGTCTCGGTCCCGCCATAGAGCGGGCGCGAATGGATGATGGTGTCGCCCGGCCGCAGGAAGGCGAAGCAGGTCGTCGCGATCGCGGCCATTCCGCTGGCGAAGACCGCGCATTTCTCCGCTTCGTCCCAGATCGCCAGGCGATCCTCGAGGATTTCCATGTTGGGGTGGTTGAAGCGCGAGTAGACGAGGCCCGATTTCTCGCCGGGTTTGGGCAGGCGACGGCCCGAGGTCAGGTCGAAGAAGTCCTTGCCCTGCTGCGCGTTCTCGAAGACGAAGGTCGAGGTCAGGAACACCGGCGGCTTCAGCGCGCCCTCCGACATCGCCGGCGAATAGCCGAAGCCCATCATCAGCGTCTCGGGATGGAGCTTGCGGTTGGCGATGCGGTCCTTGTGGTAGTTGTTGTCGCTCATCGCCGTTCTCCCTTGGCTTGCAGAAGCGACAGCCTACGCGCTTCGCCGCGCCATTGCATGACCGATCTCCACTGGACGGCTGATGGAAAGAGCAGGTATCTGCCAAGTTTCGTCCGCACAGGAGCAGTTCATGCTCGATTCCATTGACCGCCGCATGCTGGCCATTTTGCAGGAGGACGGCCGCGTCACAAATCAGGAATTGTCCGAGAAGGTCGGACTGTCGCCCACGCCCTGCCTGCGCCGGCTGAAGCGATTGGAAGAGACCGGGGTTATTCGCGGCTATGCCGCGATCGTCGATCCCAAGGCCTATGGCCTGCCTTTCAGCGTCTTCGTCTCGGTGCGCCTGTCGCAGCGGACGCAGGAGAACATCGCCGAATTCGAGAAGGCAGTGGAGAGTTGGCCGGAGGTCACCGAATGCTACCTGATGACCGGAAGCCAGGACTACCAGTTGCGCGTGCTGACCGACGGCATCGAGGGCTATGAGCGCTTTTTGAAGCTGAAGGTGACGCGGCTGAAATGCATCCAGTCGGTCGAATCGAACTTCGCGCTGGCGATCATCAAGAAGCGAAATGGACTGCCGCCGATCTGACGGGTTTGATCAGAGGCTTCGCGACGGATAACGCATCTTCCAGTAGCCGATCGCTCCGAGGACGAGGCCTAGCCCGATGGGCGGAAGGAATATCCGAAGCGCGTCCTGGCCAAGGTCGAGCCTGACGACGCTGCACCCGCTGGTGTTCATCTCGCATCCGAAGCCGCTGAGCAGCCACCAGGCGACGAGGACGAGCCCGACGATCAGGATTCCTGAAGACAGGATCAGGCGCGGCCACATCGCAAGACGTTACGGATTATCGGCGTGCGAGGCAAATCCGGCCGCGCAATATCAGGCCCCGGCGCGGTCCATCGCCCGCCGCACCACCTGCGTCACCTCACTATCGGACAGGAAAAGGTCGTGCCGCAGCATGCTCCAGCCGCGCCCCGAGGTGTCGGCGACGCGCACGCCCAGCGCCTCCAAACGGGAGCGGTCGGCCGCGCCGGCGCGCGCCACGCCGCCGGCGATGCGCGCCGAGACGGCCAGCGCCCGGTCGCCGGGGTCGATGATCAGCGTCATCCGGCGCGCCAGCGGGCCGAGCTTCGAGACGGTCTGCTCGAAAGCGTCGATATCGATGTCGGGCGATGCGAAGACGACGGAGCCGATCCGGGCCGAAACATCGCTTTCGAGGCGCAGTTCGCGCAAGGCCTCCAGCGTCAGGAAGGTGCCCATCGAATGCGCGACGATGTGAATGCGGCCGACCGTCGGGTTGTTGACCAGCGCCCGCAGCGACTGCACGAAACCGTCGCGCGACCACAGCGCGCTTTCACGGTCATAGGCGTAGTCGAGCAGCCCGCCGCCCGACGGCCAGGCGAAGAGAGCGGTCCTGCCCTGGAACTCCAGCGCATGCGAAAGCTGGCCGGCACTGCGCGCAGCCGATTCGAACGTCTCGTTGTAACCGTGGACGTAGAGCAGCACGTCGCGTCCCGTCGCGGCTTCGGCAAAGCGGAGCGCCGGGGCCGAGGCGGTGCGTCTCTCCAGTCCGAGCACCGCCCAGTCGCCGCTGACCGCCGAAGACACGCGCCCCGAAATGCCGCGCCCGGGCGGAGACAGCCTCGCCTCCGCGAAGCTCAGCCCCTCGCCGCGTTCACGCCCGAAGAAGGGTGGCCTGCCATCGCCGGCGGGTTTGCGGGTCGTCGCCACCAGCAGCGCCGGCTCCTTGCCGAGCGCCGAGGCGTCGGCGCGCGTCGGCTCCGAGAAAGGCGATACGGCGGCTTCCGTCTGGGCGCAGGCGGCCAGTGTCGTCGACATCAGGCCCAGCAGCACCGAGCGTCGGCAAAGGGCTGCGTGCCGGGAAACTGGCATGGGCGGAACCTGTCGCGAGATGTGGGGATGGCCAGTTTGGCCAGTTCGCCCTTAAAGGCAGGCTAACGCGGCCAGATTGCGGCGTCGGTTCTACCGACCGATGGCGGCGCCCGGCGCGCTGACGACGAGATCGACCGTCGAGCCCACGGTTCCGACCAGTCCGCTGGCGATGTCGCCGAGCTTGTCGCCGACGCCGGGGCCGGCGGTGGCGATGCCGCCGTCCGCCTGCAGCCTGCGGCCGATCAGTTGCACCACCTTGGGCGAGGCCGCGAACTTGGCGTGGTTGAGGCGGTCGCTGGTCGAGACCTCGGAGAGATCGATGATCGTCGCACCGGCCTTTTCGAGATCGGCGATGATCTGCGTGTCCTTCGCCGAGATGGCGCCAAGCCGCGTCTTGTCGCCGGCGAAGCGGCGGGAGAAGGCGAGCGCGCGGTCGTCCGCCGAGACGAAGACGGTGACGGGCCGCCTGATCTGGCGCAATTGCGTCCTGAACACGTCGAGATCGACGTCGGGGGCCGCCAGCATGACGTCTCGCAGCTTGCCGCCGAAACTGCCGTCACCCCGGATCGAGGCCTGCCGGAGCGTCTCCAGCGTCAGGAGGGTTCCCATGGAATGAGCGAGGATATCGACACGGGTCGTGCCGAGATCGCGGGAGATGGCACGCAGGTTGAGCTCGAGGAAATCGCGCGAATACATCGCACTCTCGCGGTCGTAGGGATACTGCAGGAGCTGGCCGCGCGAGGGCCAGGTGAACAGCACCGCGACACCCTTGAAGCCGGCGTCATGGACGATCTGGGCGAAGCGATAGGCGGCATCCGCGAAGCTCGTATTGTAGCCATGGACGAAGACCAGCACGTCCCGCTCCGCCGCCGGACGCCGCTGGATCTCGCGGCGGACCGCGAGCAGCGTCTCGGGCAGCGCGAGGGGTTCGACCGACGCCACGGCGAAATGCTGCCCCGGCAGGGCCTGGCCGCCGCTGCCCGGCAGTTCGAGTTCGCCCGGCTTGTGGGCGCGCGGCACCGTGATGTCGAGCTTGGCGAAGGCGAGCTTCGGCCCGCGCTCGCCGGTGAAATATTGCGGCTGGTCGGCGGCCTCGCGCGTCGTCGCCACGAAAACCCGAACGGTGCCGGCGATCTCGTCGGGCTTGGCGGCGGAAAGGACGAGCGTGCGCGGCGGCCCGCCGCAGCCCGCCAGGACAAGCGGAGCCAGCAACGCCAACACCACAAAACGAAACCGGCAGTCCGCACGCATCATGACGAAACAGGTCTCACCAAAGCAGCAGATCATCAAGATGCAAGCATGACACAGTGACGACGGCAGGTTGCGCTTGTCGGAGCAGCAGGAGGCTTGCTACTGGCCAGTGATGCCACCGTCCGCGACCTCGCCAGCAAGCCTTGCAGACGCCGTGCTCTCCGGCGAGCGGGCAGCGCTGGCGCGCGCCATCACGCTGGCGGAGTCGCGCCGGGCCGACCATCGCGAGCAGGCGCGCGCGCTGATCCAGACGCTGCTGCCGAACACCGGCGGTGCGATCCGCGTCGGTATCACTGGCGTGCCCGGCGTCGGCAAATCGACGACGATCGACGCGCTCGGCAGCTATCTGACGGAGCAAGGCCACAAGGTCGCGGTGCTGGCGGTCGATCCGTCCTCCACGCGCACCGGCGGCTCGATCCTCGGCGACAAGACGCGCATGGCGCGGCTCGCTGTCGATCCCAACGCCTATATCCGGCCCTCGCCCTCCTCGGGCACGCTCGGCGGCGTCGCGGCCCGGACGCGCGAGACCATGCTCCTCTGCGAGGCGGCGGGCTTCGACGTGATCCTCGTCGAGACGGTCGGCGTCGGCCAGTCGGAAACGGCGGTGGCCGACCTGACCGACTTTTTCCTCGTGCTGATGCTGCCCAATGCTGGCGACGAATTGCAGGGCATCAAGAAGGGCATCATCGAACTCGCCGACATGATCGCCGTCAACAAGGCCGACGGCGCTGGCGCGACGGCGGCGCGCGCGGCAGCCGCGCAGTATCAGGCGGCGCTCCATATCCTGAGCCCCGCCTCTCCGCTCTGGACGACGCCGGCCGTGACCATCTCCGGACTCACCGGCGAGGGGCTCGACGCAATGTGGGCGAGAATCGAGGATCATCGCGCCCGCCACGAAGCCAGGGGCCTGATCGCTGCGAGGCGCCGACGCCAGGATGTGAAATGGATGTGGGCGATGGTCGAGGACAGGCTGCAGGCGAAGCTGCGCCACGACCCCGCGCTGAAGGCGCGCGCGCCGGCGCTGGAAGCGGCGGTGGCGAAGGGCGAACTGGCCGCGACGGTCGCCGCAGAAGAGATTGCGCAGGCGCTGGGGTTGTGAGGCGATGATGGACAGACGCCCCGACATCCTGATCACCGGCTTCGGGCCCTTCCCCAATGTCAGGGTCAACCCGACGACGGCGCTCGCGCGCATGGTCGCCGATCGACTGAAGCGCGCGGGGCTGAGGGCCGATCTGCTGGTGATGGAGACGAGCTACGGCGCCGGCCTGCCAACCCTGAAGGACCATCTGGCGAAGACGCGGCCGAAGGCGGTGCTGATGCTCGGGCTCGCCGCCCGCGCCCGCTTCGTCAGGGTCGAGCTGTTCGGGCGCGGAAACGCCAGCCGGCTTCATCCCGATGCGACCGGCGCGACGCCGGCCAGCGCTCCGGCGAACCGCAGCGGCCTGCCCCTACGGACGACCGGAAACCCCGCCGGCGCACTGGCGGCGCTCAGGCGAGTCGGCATCCGCACCCATCGTTCGGCCTCGGCCGGGCGCTATCTATGCGACGCCTGCTATGCGGCGGCTTTGCGCCATGCGACTCGAAACGGCGCCCCGGTGATCTTCATCCATGTGCCGTGGCCAAGGCCCGCGCCGGGCTCGCGGCCGCTGACGCGAAGCCGGCCGTTTCGGCCGGGCGCGGCCAGTCTGAGCGCCGCTCTCGCTGCGATCGGTCGCGATCTCGCGCGGATCGGCCGGCAGCGCGCCTGACCGGTCCCTCGGGGGCGCCCCCGCTGCTCCAGAACGACACAGCGCCGCTGGCACGCCGCTTGAAGCCCGGCAGTTCGGAGGAGCTTGCCATGCTGATTTCGCGACGCAGCCTGCTGGCGGCGACACTGTTTGGGACAGTCGGTCTCGCATCATCCCGCGCCGGTGCGCAGAGCGCACCTCGCACCGCCTCGCCCACGCCACTCGGCCAGTTCGGACTGGACGCGACGACGCTGGGCCTGCGTCCGGGCTCCGCCGACGACCAGTCGCGCATCTTGCAGAACGCATTGATCGAGGCCGCCAAGCGCAACGCACCGCTGATCGTCCCGCCGGGGCGCTATCGCATCGCTGATGTCGTGCTGCCCGAAGGCGCCCGGCTCATCGGCATTCCGGGCGCGAGTCACCTCATCGCCGCGCAGGCCGGGCCGATGCTGGTCGCGAGGCGGATCAGGCGCGCCGCCCTCTCCGGGCTGGTGCTGGACGGGCTCGACATCCGCCCGGGCCAGCGCAACGGCCTGCTGACCGCAGACGAGGTGCTGGATTGCGCTGTTCAGGACTGTGAATTCGGCAATGCCGGCTCGGTCGGGCTCATGCTGAACCGCACCGCCGGCACCATCCGGCAGAGCCGTTTCCGGAGCATGCGCGACTCGGCCCTGTTCTCGCTCGATTCGCGCGGGCTCTCGATCGAGGCCAACCAAGTCGAGGACTGCGGCAACAACGGCATCCAGCTCTGGCGCAGCCAGCCTGGCGACGACCAGTCGATCGTGCGCGGCAACCGGATCAACCGCGTCCGCTCGGACGCCGGCGGCGACGGGCCCAACGGCAACGGCATCAGCCTCTACAAGGCCGGCGGCATCATCATCGAGGGCAACACGCTGCGCGACTGCGCGCTGACCTTCATCCGCAACAATTCGGGCTCCGGTGTCCAGATCATCGGCAATCAGGGCCGGCGCTGCGGCGAGGTCGGGCTCTATTCGGAGTTCGCCTTCGAGGGCGCGATCATCACGAACAACCTCGTCGAGGACTGCGCGCAAGGCGCCAACATCACCAACCTCGACCATGGCGGCAGGCTTTCCGTCTTCGCCAACAACATCATCCGCAACGCGCAACGCGGCTTTGCACCCAAGGGCACGGAGCTGATCGGCGGCATGGGCGTGCATGTCGAGGCGGAAGCCACCGTAACCGGCAACGTCATCGAGAACGCGAGCGATATCGGCATCTCGCTCGGCTGGTCCTGGGGCATGCGCAATCTGGTCGCCACCGGCAACATGGTCCGCAAGACCGGCATCGGCGTCTCGGTCTCGCTGGTGCCCAAGGAACGCAACGCGCTCATCGCCAACAACATCATCGCCGAGGCGAGCAAGGGCGCGGTCGTCGGGACGGAGTACGGCAAGGTGGTGACGGGCGACCTGACCAAGGCGGCCGATCAGCGCGCGGCTGGCGTCAGGGTCGAGAACAACGCGGTGGATTGAGGGCTCAAACCGCAGCCGCCCTCACCCGCCCGACCTCGATGCCGTTCCAGTTGGTCAGCACGCTCTCGCGCAGCGGCGCGAAAGCCGCGCCTTGCGCCTCGTCCAGCGGGAGGAAGCGCGCGATCAGCGCAGCCATGACGACCTCCGCCGCACGCCCCGCGCCGTCGTCGCATTTCAACGCGATGCCGTAGCCGAGTTCCGGAAGCGATCCGCAATAGACGCCCTCTGCGCCAGTCTTGATGAAGGCGCGGGCGCCCAGCAGGTCCATGGCGCGGGTGTCGAAGCGGCCGGTGCCGGCGACCATAAAGGGATGGGCCGCGACCGCCTTGCGGATGCGCGCGGCGGCCCTGGCGCGCTCGGGCCCAAAGCCATGGCCTGTCCCAAAACGGGCAAAGCCGAGAGCCATCGCCTGCAGCGGCACGGCATAGGTCGGGATCGAGCAGCCGTCGACGCCGGAGCGCTCCGCGAGATGGGCCGCGCCGGTGACCTCTTCGAGCGCGCCGCGCACCGCCTGCTGCACGGCATGGCCGGCTTTGACGTAGCCAGAAGGATCCTCGTCGAGTCCGCAGGCGAGGCAGACGAAGCCGGCATGCTTGCCCGAGCAGTTGTTATTGAGGGCACTCGGCTCGCGGCCCTCTTTCGCCATGGCGCGCGCTGCAGCCTCGTTCATCGGCCAATGCGCGCCGCATTCGAGGCAGCCGGCGTCGCGGCCGGCCTTTGTGAGCATCGACAGCGAGGCCTCGGCATGGGCCGGCTCGCCGGAATGCGAGGCGACGGCGAGCGCGATCTCAGGCTCGCTCAGACCGTAACGGTCGGCAGCGCCGCTCTCGAACAGCGGCAGGGCCTGCAGCGCCTTCACGGCCGAGCGCGGAAACACCGGCCGCGCGACATCGCCGAGCGACAGCACCACGCCGCCATCGGCATCGACCACGATCGCCGCGCCGCGATGGCGCGATTCGACCACGTCGCCGCGCAGAACCTCGGCCAGAACGGGGTTGTCCATCGTCATCTCCAGGGGCTCGGGTCCGGACTCGGGGCGGCGTCGCCGGAATGGCCGCCTTGTGGCGTTTGACGCTCGACCTGTCAAAAGCGATGGCGCAAACTGGCGCTGCCTGCGATGGACAGGTCGGTTCGCCCGCCTCCATCCGCCCGATCCGAAAGAACCGATGCAGCCAGAGTCGCAGTCCTCGCCCGATTACGAGACCGAGTACAACAACCGGGCCCGCGTGCCGGAGCATCCGGCAATCATCGCCGGCTGGGCCGCCGACGCCGCCGCCTATCGCGAGGCTGCGTTCTGCGAACTCGGCGTGAGCTATGGCGAGAGCGAGCGGCAGCGCTACGATCTGTTCAAGCCGGACGCGATCACGGGCGACGCCATCGTCCTGTTCATCCATGGCGGCTACTGGCAGGGGCTCGACCGGAGCTTCTTCTCGCATATGGCGCGCGGCGTAAACCGGCGCGGCCTGCCCGTCTCGGTCGTCGGCTACGACCTGTGCCCGCAGGTCGAACTCGGCCACATCGTCTGGGAACTGCAGCAGGCGGCCGCCGCCCTTTGGCATCGCTTCAAGCTGCCCGTCGTCGCAGCCGGGCATTCCGCCGGCGGCCATCTCGCCGCCTGCCTGCTGGCGACCGACTGGAAGAACGTCGATCCCGAGCTGCCCGACCAGCTCGTGCCGGCCGCCTATGGCATTTCGGGAATCTACAACCTCAAGCCGCTGACCGAAACGAGCGTCAACAAGGCGCTGGGCTTGTCCTTCGAGGCCGCCGAGCGCGAGAGCCCTTTGTTCTGGCCCGCGCCGTCGCGTCTGATCATGGACGCCGTCGTTGGAGCGCGGGAGAGCGAAGAATATCTCAAGCAGAGCCGTCGGATCGTCGATGTCTGGGGGCTGGAAGGCGTCCAGACGCGCTATGAGGAGATCGCGGACGCGAACCATTTCACGGTGATCGCGGGCCTTGCCGATCCCGACAGCGCCATGACCGCAAGGCTGGCGGCCCTCGCCGGCGCTTGATCTTCGGGCTGGAGGCTCTATCCAGAGTCGGACTGATATTCGGAGCCCGCGATGCAGACCTTCTTCGTCGAGATCAAATGCAAGCTCGGCAAGACCTATGAGGTCGCCAGCGAACTCGCCGACCGCGAGATCGCCTCGGAAATCTACTCGACAGCCGGTAATTACGATATCCTCGCCAAGTTCCATGTCGGAACGGACGTCGATATCGGGCATTTCGTGGCGCAGAAGGTCCAGTCGATCCCCGAGATCGCGGATACCCACACGATCATCACCTTCAAGGCGTTTTGAGCCGCGTCAGATCGCCGACAGCACCCAGGCATACTGATAGCGCCCATAGGGCGTGCTCGTGACGCCGTTGCGCTCGCTGCCCGGAAACTCCTCCGGCGGCGTCACGACCCTGACCCGGAACACGTCGCTCTGCCCTGGTTTGAGCAGGCCCATATGGACGGCCGCCGCGCCGAGGATCGAGTCGCCGCTATAGATGTCGGTTCCCCAGATCTGACCCTCTGCCACGCCGGTGATGCGGAAGTAGTAGGTCGCGCCGACCTTTTCGCAGAGCCCGTGCATATTGGGCGGCGCGTCGGAGGCGATGGCGTTCTTGTCGAGCAGGCGCCTGAGCTGCCGGCGCGAAAGCCGTCCGCCGCGGTCGAAATAGGCGACGAGATCCTGGACGACCTTCATGACGACGCTCCCGGCTGCATGACGACGACCCGTCCGTAGGACGGCTGAAAGGACGCCGACGGCTTGGGCAGCGCCCAGAGCACCGCATAGGGCACAGGCTCCGCCGGGTAGCCGATATCGCCGTCGGTGATGACGATGGCGGCGCTGACGCGGGCATCCTCGGCAAGAGCCAAAAGTGCCGGTGTCAGGTCGCTGCCGCCATAGCCGCTGATGCTGTAGTCGGCGAGCGCGGCTGGCGAGACGATCTCGTCGCTGGTGACGACCGTGTCGCATTGCACGACGCGAATGTCGTCCACGCCGGCCGCATCGCAGAAATCGGCGATGGCGCCAAGCGCGTGGGGGATCTCGTCGGTCATCGAGGCGCTGGTGTCGAGGATGATGGTCAACATCCAGGAATGGCGCTTGCGGCCCGGCGTCACGAGGTCGGTGCGCTCCGCTCCCCGGCGCGAGGCGCGGGTGAAGGTGCGCTCGCCGGCGGCGACGCCCTCGAGCCAGGTCTGAAGCGCGACATGCCACGGCGTCGCAAAAAGCCCGCGCTGCGCCCTGACATCCTGCTGCGTGTCGCCACTCCCGACGCCGCGCCCGCGCATCACGCCCATCGCCTTGGCGAGCGCCATGCCACGCGCGGCGAGATCGCGGATGGCGCGGGCGCGCTCGGCCTGCCCGGCCGCATCGTCCGGAAAGAGCTCGCGCTCGCGGACGGCGTCGAGCGCATCGCCCATCGCGCCCGACGGGGCCTGCCTGCCCGCGCCCAGCACCTTGTCGACGCTGACGAGCACGCCCTCCCAGACCTGCGTCCGCGTGGTCATGAACTGACCGGAGCGGCGCATCTCCAGCACGATCTCCTCGGCCCCCCTGTCGCGCGCGCCGGTCATGTCGAGCCCGCCGGCCGGGATCGTGGTGCGGCCAAGGGCGTGCCGCAGCATGTCGTTGATGATGTAGTCATGGGCGTAGTTGAACTCGATGGCGGCGCTGCCGCGCGCCCGGTCATGCGTCCGCAAAGCGAGATGCAGGAGTTCGTGAGCGAGCACGAAAACGAGATCGTCGCCCGACAGCCTCGCCGTGAAATCCGGATTCACCAGCAGCCGGCCGGACGCAAAGACGCCCATCGTGGGCACGCGGTCGTCGATCTCGACGCGCACCGCCGCCGCCAGCCCCGCCAGATGCGGAAACGGCGCCGTGACCAGCCGCAGACCTTTGAGGATGCGGGCGCGGGTGGCGCGGTCGTCCCTGCCACGCTCGTCTCTGGCGCGATCGGGAACGGCGCTCATGCTGCTGCGACCTTGCACAACAACGCAAGCATGGCGCGGTCCGCCCCCAGCGCACCCCAGGTTTCGACCATGTCGTTCAGGACCAGCAACTGATGTTCCGGGGAGAGGCTGCGCAGGAAGCGGTTCACCACAGCGGCCTTCAGGCCCTGCGCCTTGCCGTCGCGCACGAACTGGCGGATGCAGTCGAGGATGAACCAGCGCGCGGCATCGCCCTTGGGCAGGTGCTCGGGCTTGCGCAGATACTCCTCCAGAGGGCGGATCGCGCCGATCGAATCCTCCGCGAGCGCGCAGAACACCACCGCATCCTGGGGCGAGAGCCGGCCGAAGGCGAGCGCTCGCCTTGTCTCGGCCGTCAGCACGCCGGCCTTCTGCGCCATATCCAGCGCGCGCGAGAGCAAAGCCCAGGCGCGCGGCGTCGAGAAGGGCTGGGGTTCGGCCGGCACGGGCCGCATCAACGCGTCGGGCATGGTCGCGATGAAGCTGCGGATTTCCGCCCTGACGCCGGCGCGCTGGGCCCAGGCGAGCCAGTCGCCGGCGTCGACGCGCAATTGCAGGATGGTGACGCGGTTGACCAGCGCCGAACTCATGGCGCGCACCAAGGCGCGGTCCTGCAGGCGGTTGCCGGCCGCCACGACCCAGGTGCCCTTCGGCAAGGCGTGCTCGCCGAGCCGGCGTTCCAGCAGGAGCGAATAGAACGCCTTCTGCACATCGGGCGAGCAGGCGGGCAATTCGTCGAGGAACAGGCAGAACGGCTCCGGCTTTTCCGGCAGCAGGATGCGCGGTGGGCAGAACACCGAGCGCTCGCCGATGATGCGCGGAATGCCGCTGACATCCTCGGGCGCGATCTGCGTGCCGAGCAGCGAACGGCATGGCAGACCGGCCTCGCGCGCCGCCTCGTAGACCAGCTCGGACTTGCCGAGACCCGGCGGGGAGAGCAGCAGGAAGCTCTGCTCATGGGCCATGCACTGGATCAGTTGCTTGGCCTGTCGCAGGGAGACGACTTCGTCGAGTGCGGAGCGCGCTGATTCCATAACCACCTCCCAGCCGTCGCCCGGGCCGACGGCACCACGACGAATATTGTGGGAGCGCGCGATCAAACTCGCCATAGCGTATTGAAATCATTATTTTTTTGAGGTCGCTCGCCGGTTAATCAGCCGTTCATATTGCGTCTTTGCGCCTGCTTGTCCCGCAGATCGAAGCGCTTTCCCGACGCGCGCAAGACCTTCACTGCCGGCGCGTCTTGACGCACGGCCCCGAACGCGCGACCTCGTTGCTTAGGATTGACGCGAAGGAAGCGTGGGGATGGCTAAGAGCACCTTGTCGGCGGACCTGCGCTCGGGCGCGCTGGTCTACCACCGCGTTCCGCGCCCCGGCAAAATCGAGATCCAGGCAACCAAGCCGCTCGGCAACCAGCGCGACCTCGCGCTCGCCTATTCGCCCGGCGTGGCGGCCGCCTGCGAGGCGATCGTCGACGATCCCTCCCAGGCCGCCGAGCTGACCTCGCGCCAGAATCTGGTGGCCGTCATCACCAACGGCACAGCCGTGCTGGGCCTCGGCGACATCGGCCCGCTCGCCTCCAAGCCGGTGATGGAGGGCAAGGCGGTCCTGTTCAAGAAGTTCGCCGGGATCGACTGCTTCGACATAGAGGTCGAGCAGAAGAACATCGAGAAATTCGTCGAGGTGGTCGCAGCGCTGGAACCAACTTTTGGTGGCATCAATCTCGAGGACATCAAGGGTCCCGAATGCTTCGAGATCGAGGAGCAGTTGAAGGCCCGGATGAAGATCCCGGTCTTCCATGACGATCAGCACGGCACCGCGATCATTGTCTCGGCGGCGATCCTCAACGGGCTCGACCTCGCCGGCAAGCACATCGGCGACGTCAAGATCGTCGTCTCCGGCGCGGGCGCGGCAGCGCTCGCCTGCCTCAACCTGCTGGTCGAACTCGGCGCGCAGCGGAAGAACATCTGGGTCACCGACCTCGAAGGCGTCGTCCACAAGGGCCGCAACACCCTGATGGACCGCTGGAAGGAGATTTATGCGCAGGACACCGACGCCCGCACGCTGGCCGAGGTGATCGGCGGCGCGGATGTCTTTCTAGGCCTTTCGGCGGCGGGCGTGCTCAAGCCCGAGATGGCCAGGAGCATGGCGGAAAAGCCGCTGATCCTGGCGCTGGCCAACCCCAATCCCGAGATCACGCCCGAGGATGCGCTCGCCGTCCGTCCCGACGCGATGATCTGCACCGGGCGCTCGGATTATCCCAATCAGGTCAACAACGTCCTGTGCTTTCCCTACATCTTCCGCGGCGCGCTCGACGTGCAGGCGACGACTATCAACGAGGCGATGAAGCTCGCAGCCGTCCGCGCTATCGCAGCGCTCGCCCGCGAGGCGACATCCGACATCGCGGCGCGCGCCTATGGCGGCGAGGCCTCGACCTTCGGTGCGACGTCGCTGATCCCCAACCCGTTCGATCCGCGCCTGATCCTGCGCATCGCGCCCGCTGTCGCCGAGGCCGCGATGGCGACCGGCGTGGCGCGCAAGCCGCTGCCCGATCTCGAAGCCTATCGAGAGGATCTGTCGCGCTTCATCTTCCGTTCCGGCTTCATCATGAAGCCGCTCTTTGCCAAGGCGAAGGCCGACCCCAAGCGCGTGATCTACGCCGAGGGCGAGGATGAGCGCGTGCTGCGCGCCGCGCAGGTCGCGCTGGAAGAGGGTCTCGCTATCCCGATCCTGATCGGCCGGCCGAGCGTGATCGAGACGCGCGTCAAGCGCTACGGCCTGTCTATCCGGCCCGGCGTCGATTGCGAGTTGGTCAACCCGGAAGACGATCCGCGCTATCGCGACTATGTCCAGACCTATCTCGACATCGCCGGCCGGCGCGGCGTCACCCCCGAGGCCGCGCGCTCGCTGGTGCGCACCAACACGACCGTGATCGCGGCGCTGGCCGTGGCGCGCGGCGAGGCGGATGCAATGATCGCGGGCCTGGAGGGGCGCTTCCTCTCGCGGCTGCGGCATATCAAGGACATCATCGGGCTCCAGCCCGGCGTCCGCGACATTTCGGCGATGACGCTGATCGTCACCAACAAGGGCGCGTTCTTCCTTGCCGATACGCATGTCCGGCACGACCCGTCCGCCGAGGAAATCGCCGACATGACGGTGCTGGCGGCGCACCATGTCCAGCGCTTCGGCATCGAGCCCAAGATCGCACTGCTCTCGCATTCGGATTTCGGCGCGGCCGACACGCCTTCCTCGCTGAAGATGCGCAAGGCGCTCGGGCTGATCCGTGAGCGCGCGCCGGAGCTCGAATGCGACGGCGAGATGGAGGCCGACACGGCGCTCGTCGCGATGGTGCGCGAGCGTGTGCTGCCGTCTTCGCGGCTCAAGGGCGTCGCCAACGTGCTGGTCTTCCCCAATCTCGACGCTGCCAACATCGCCTATCAGTTCGCCAAGGTGCTGGCGGACGCGCTGCCCGTCGGGCCGATCCTGATCGGCACGGCCAAGCCCGCCCATATCCTGACCGGCTCGGTCACGGCGCGCGGCGTCGTCAACATGACGGCGGTGGCGGTGGTGGAGGCGCAGGAGCGTGCGGCGGCGACCGGCTGAGCCACCGCACGCGCCTCCGAGGCCTCTACAATCGCCTTTGACGACCCGCCGAATCGATGCCCTTGCGTCAACTGCGGGGGCGTGTCACAGTTTTGTCAGAGGTGTTGTGAGTCGGGTCCGTGCGGCGCTCTGCCTAGCCTAACCTGGCCTTAGCCAAAAAATCAGACATACCGGCATCCGGGGGGAGGCCCGCCTATGATCGTATCGCTCGTCTATGCGAGCAGGAGCGTCGTGCCATGCGACGACGCCCGCTTCGCGCCCAATATCAGGACGATCCGCGAATGTACGGAGTTACAGAACATCCGCACCGGCATCACCGGGTTCCTGTTCTACTTCGACAACAAATTCGTCCAGATCATCGAGGGCGATTTCGACAATGTCGCCGATCTCTATAAGCGGATCCGCCGTGACGAACGGCATACGGCGTGCCGGATCATCGAATTCCGCGAGATCGACCATCGCAATTTCGACGAGCATGCGATGGAAAACTCGATGGACTTCATCGTGCGCAACCATGCCGAACTGCACGTCAAGATGGGCTTCCTCAACAAGTTCATCGGCGAATCGGTGCCCGGCGCCATTCGCCTGTCGGACCTGCTCTATTCCGTCGCGCAGGAAATCCAGATGAAGCCGAGTTTCCCGCGCCTGCCCGCGGCCGGACGGCTCCTCGCCGGCGAGACGGCACCGCTGATCTGACGGGACTGGCGTCGATTTCGGCTTGGCAGTGCTGTGCTGCCTTGCCCATACTCGCCTGCATGAGCGGCCTTGCCCGCATCGTCAGGGAGCCTCGCCATGTCCCGCGTGACACGCCGCGCCATCGCCGCGCTCGTCGCCGCCATGCTCAGCCTCGGGGTCGCTGGCTCAGCCTTCGCGCAGATCGTCTTCCATCGCGGCAATGATGGCGATCCCGAGACGCTCGACCCTCACAAGACCTCGACGGTGACCGAGGCGCATCTGATGCGCGACCTGTACGAGGGCCTCGTCATCCACTCGATGAAAGGCGAGATCATGCCCGGCGCAGCCGAAAGCTGGACGATCGCGCCCGACGGCAAGACCTACACCTTCGCATTGCGCGCCAACGCGAGATGGTCGAACGGTGACCCGGTCAGGGCGTCGGACTTCGTGTTCTCGCTGCGCCGGATGATCAACCCCGAAACCGGCGCGAAATACGCCAATATCCTCTATCCGATCCTCAATGCCGAGGCGATCAACAAGGCTGGCGCGGGCGCGAAGCTCGAGGATCTCGGCGTCAGGGCGCTGGACGAGCGCACGCTGGAGATCACGCTGGAGCGACCGACGCCCTATTTCCTCGAACTGCTGACGCACCAGACCGGGCTGCCGGTACATCCGCCCTCCGTCGCCAAAGCGGGCCGCGATTTCGTCAAGCCGGAGAACTGGGTCTCGAACGGAGCCTATGTGCTGAAGGAGAGCGTGCCCAACTCGCATATCAGGCTCGACCGGAATGCCGCCTTTCACGACGCGGCCAATGTGAAGATCGACACGGTCATCTACTATCCGGCGTCCGACCTCGCCGCCGCCGCCCGGCGCTTCCAGGCCGGCGAACTGCACATGACGACCGACATTCCGGCCGACCAGATCAAGCAGTTGCGCCAGAAGCTCGGCGACCAGGTCAAGGTCGCGCCCTATCTCGGCACCTATTTCCTCATCATCAACTCGGCCAAGAAGCCTTTCGACGATGTCCGCGTACGCCGGGCGCTCTCGCTGGCGATCGACCGCGAATTCATCGCCGACGAGATCTGGGCCGGGACGATGCTGCCGGCCTACGGCGTGATTCCGCCCAATATCGGCAATTACGGCGCGCGCGCCGAGGCCGATTTCAAGCTCACATCCCCGCTCGACCGCGAGGACGAGGCAAAGAAGCTGCTGGCGGCGGCAGGCTTCGGACCGGGCGCGCCGCTTCGGCTGCAACTGCGCTACAACACCACCGACAACAACCGCCGCACGGTCATCGCCATCGCCGAGCAGTGGAAGGCGATCGGCGTCGAAACCACCTTCATCAACACCGACGGCAAGACCCATTTCGCCTTCCTGCGCGATGGCGGCGATTTCGACGTCGCCCGCTATGGCTGGATCGGCGACTATTCGGACCCGCAGAACTTCCTGTTCCTGTTCCTGAGCGACAACACCGGGTTCAATTCGGGCAAATACGTCAATCCGCAATTCGACGCGCTGATGAAGGCGGCAGCCGAGGAGACCGACCTTGCCACACGCGCCGCGATCCTGCGCGAGGCCGACAGCATCGTCGTTGCGGATGTGCCGTGGATCCCGATCCTCTACTACTCGTCCAAGAATCTCGTCTCGCCCAAGCTCGCCGGTTTCGAGCAGAATCTGCGCGGGGCGCTGCCGACGCGCTTCATGAGTTTGAGGCCTTGACCCCGCTGTCATTTCGGGGCGCTGCGCAGCAGCGAACCCGGAATGACAAGGCTTCGCGCCTTTGGCGCGCCTGAGCATGACAGCAGAGTAGCCGCCCTTGCTCCCCTTCATCCTGCGCCGTCTCGCGATCGCGATCCCGACGCTGTTTGTCGTCGTCAGCCTGTCCTTCGTGTTGATGCGGCTGGCGCCGGGCGGGCCGTTCGATCTCGAACAGCCGCTGGAAGCCGCCGTGATGGCCAATCTGCGCCGGATCTACCAGCTCGACCAGCCGTTGCATGCGCAGTACCTGACCTATCTCGGAGCGCTGCTGCGCGGCGATTTCGGCCCGTCCTTCTATTTTCGCGACTTCTCGATCGCGGAACTTTTTGCACAAGGGCTGCCGGTCTCGATGAAGCTCGGGGCGTCTGCGCTGGGTCTTGCCATCGCGATCGGCGGGCCGCTCGGCGCGCTCGCCGCCTTCCGCCAGAACAAGACGGCCGACCATGCGGTGATCGGCTTCGCCACGGCGGGCATCACCATCCCCAACTTCGTCATCGCGCCGGTTCTCCAGATCGTCTTCGGGCTGATGCTGGCCTGGCTGCCGGTCGGCGGCTGGAATGGCGGGGCAGCGCGCAACATGGTCCTGCCGGTGCTGACGCTGGCGCTGCCGCAGATCGCCGTGATAGCGCGGATGACGCGCGCCGCGATGATCGAGACGCTGCGCGCCAACCATATCCGGACGCTCAGGGCGCAGGGGCTTTCCGGCGCTACCATCGCGCTGCATGCGGCGCGCGGCGCATCCCTGCCGGTCGTCTCCTATCTCGGCCCGGCGGCGGCCGCGCTGCTCACGGGCTCCGTCGTGGTCGAGACAATCTTCGCCATCCCCGGCATCGGGCGCTATTTCGTCGAGGGCGCGCTCAACCGCGACTATACGCTTGTCATGGGCACGGTCGTCGTGGTCGCCGTCTTCGTCCTTGTCTTCAACCTCGTCGTCGATCTGCTCTATGCCCTGCTCGATCCGCGCGTCAGGCTGGAGTGAGCGATGAGCGACGTTCTCCTGACGCCGGTGACCGCCAGCCGCTCGCTTTGGCAGGATGCGGGCCTTCGCCTGCGACGCAACCGGGCCGCCATGGCGAGCCTCGTCCTGCTCGGCCTGATCTCGCTGGCCTGTCTCGTCGGGCCGTATCTGACCGGCCACCCTTACGACCGGGTCTATCCCGACCATGTCCGCGCCCCGGCGAGTCTTGAGGCCCACCCAAAGGCCGAGGCCATCCCGGCCGCGATCCAGCGCATCGCGGCGCGGATGCGCGTTGCCGCGTCCGATATCGTCGTCGACGGCGACCGCGTGACGATGACGCTGTCGGCCTCGCGCCCCGTCGATTCGCGGCTGTTGGTCTATTTCGAGCGCTCGGATTCGTTCGGGCCAGCCAGGGTCGCCGCGACCAGTCCGGAGAACCGCAAGATCCAGGTCGAGGTTCCACTCAAGCGACTGCGCTTCCTGTTCGGAACCGACGGCAACGGCCGCGACCTCCTGACCCGCACGCTGGTTGCCGGCCGCGTTTCGCTGGCCATCGGCCTGCTCGCGACAGGCGTGGCGCTGGTCATCGGCGTGGCCTATGGTGCGACGGCGGGCTATCTCGGCGGCCGCATCGACATGCTGATGATGCGCATCGTCGACGTGCTCTATGCCCTGCCCTTCATCTTCTTCGTCATCCTGCTGGTGGTGTTCTTCGGCCGGAACTTCATCCTGATGTTCCTGGCCGTCGGCGCGATCGAATGGCTCGACATGGCCCGCATCGTCCGGGGCCAGACGCTCTCGATCAAGCGGCAGGACTATGTGCTGGCGGCACAGGCGCTCGGGGTCTCGACGGGCGGTATCATCAGGCGCCACGTCATCCCCAACACGCTCGGGCCGGTCATCGTCTACGTTACGCTGCTGGTGCCGAAGGTCATCCTGCTGGAGAGCTTTCTGTCCTTCCTTGGCCTTGGCGTGCAGGAGCCGATGACGAGCTGGGGCGTGCTGATCTCGGACGGCGCGCGCTCGATTCAAGGTTCGCCGTGGCTGCTCGTCTTCCCCGCCGCTTTCCTCGTGACGACCTTGTTCGCGCTCAACTTCCTCGGCGACGGCCTGCGCGACGCGCTCGATCCGAAGGATCGGTGAGGTGCCCCCTCCCCCCATCCTCTCGATCCGCGACCTCCGCGTCCGCTTCCGAACGAATGACGGCCCTGTCGAGGCGGTGCGCGGCATCGACCTCGACATCCAACCCGGCGAATTCGTCGCCATCGTTGGCGAATCCGGCTCCGGCAAGAGCCAGGCCGCGATGGCCGTGATGGGCCTGCTCGCAGCCAATGGCGAGGCGACGGGCTCGGTCTCCTATCGCGGCAAGGAGTTGCTGGGCCTGAAGCCCGCCGCGCTCAACGCCTATCGCGGCAAGAAGCTCGCGATGATCTTCCAGGAACCGATGACCTCGCTCGATCCGCTGTTCCGGATCGGCGCGCAGATCGCAGCCCCCTTGCGCCGCCACCAGACGCTCTCGCGGAAAGCAGCTCGCGCGCGAGCGCTGGAGCTGCTGCGGCTCGTGCGCATGCCGCATCCGGAGGCGCGGCTCGACGCCTACCCGCACGAGCTTTCCGGCGGGCAGCGCCAGCGCGTGATGATCGCCATGGCGCTCGCCAACGACCCCGACATCCTGATCGCCGACGAGCCGACAACCGCGCTCGACGTCACGATCGAGGCCGAGATCCTGAGCCTGATCGCGGAGCTGCGGCAGAGGCTTGGCATGGCGGTGATCCTGATCAGCCACGATCTCGGGCTCGTGCGGCGCTATGCCGAGCATGTCCATGTCATGAAGCATGGCGAGATCGTCGAGAGCGGGCTGGTGCAGGCAATTTTTGAGGCCCCTAGCCACCCCTACACCTGCACGCTGCTGGCCGCCGAGCCGCACGGGACCAAGGCGCCGCCGCCGGCCGATGCGCCGGTCCTGCTAGCGGCAAGCGACTTGCGCGTGACCTATGATCTCTCGCGCGGTGTGTTCCGGCGCGAAAGGACACTGCTCCACGCCGTCGATGGCGTCGACCTGACGCTGCGGCGTGGCCAGACCATCGGCCTCGTCGGCGAATCGGGCTCCGGCAAATCGACGCTCGGCCGGGCGGTGCTGCGGCTTATCCCCTCGGCGGGGCATATCCGCTTCGAAGACCGCGCGCTCCAGCCGCTCGACCGCGCGACGATGCGGCCCTTGCGCAAGAGTTTGCAGGCCGTGTTCCAGGACCCATACGGCTCGCTCTCGCCGCGCATGACGGTCGGCGAGATCGTCAGCGAGGGGCTGCTGGTGCATGCGCCGCAGCTCAACCGCGCTGAGCGCGACCGGCGCGCCTGCGAGGCGCTGACTGACGTCTCGCTCGATCCGGTCCTGCGCAACCGCTATCCGCACGAATTCTCCGGCGGGCAACGCCAGCGCATCGCGATCGCGCGCGCCATGATCCTGCATCCGGCGCTGGTGGTGCTGGACGAGCCGACCTCGGCGCTCGACCGCACGGTGCAGGCCAGCATCGTCGCGCTGCTGAAGTCGCTGCAGGCGCGCCACGCTCTGTCGTATCTGTTCATCAGCCACGACCTCGCCGTGGTGCGTGCGATGGCCGACTGGATCATGGTGATGAAGGACGGATGTATGGTCGAGGAAGGGCCTATCGAAACGATTTTCACCATTCCGCGTGAGGCCTATACGCAACGGCTGCTGGCGGCGGCTGTCGACCACCAACCCTCATCCTAAAGAAGCCGCTCAGCGGGCGTCTCGAAGGCTGCTCCAGCGCACACCGGAGACCTCTCCAGCATCTTTCGCGACGCGCCGGTGGCGCTCAAGATGATGGCCGTCGGATCAGCCTGCGCGTTGACCAAGCACCTCCGGGTTCATGACCCGGATAGGCTTGCCGTCAAGGAAGGCCAGCACGTTCTCGACGCTCTCGCCGTAATACTCGGCGAAGACCGGAGCCGCCGCGTAGCCCAGATGCGGTGTCAGCACCGCGTTGGGCAGGCTGCGCAGCGGATGGTCGGCCGGCAGCGGCTCCGTGCCATAGACATCGAGCGCGGCCCGGATCGCGCCCGATCGCAGCCGCGCCAGCAGCGCGGCTTCGTCGACAAGCGGCCCGCGCGCCGTATTGACCAGACATGCGCCCGGCTTCATCGCCGCAAGCTCGGCGTCGCCGACGACGCCACGCGTCCGGTCGGACAGGACGAGATGCAGCGAGATCACATCGGAAGTGGCGAAGAGCTCTTCCTTCGGGACGCGCCTGACGCCTGCGCCAGCCGCCGTCTCCTCGGTCAGGTTCTGGCTCCAGGCGACGACATCCATGTCGAAAGCCTTGGCATAACGCGCGACGCGTTGGCCGAGCTTACCGAGTCCAACCAAGCCGAGCCGCTGGCCGGCGACGACCTGGCCGAGCGGCAGCCCGTCATGCCAGCCGCCGGCCTTCATCATGGCGTCGGCCATCGCCAGATTGCGGGCGCTCGCCAGGATCAGCCCGAAGGCGAGTTCCGCCGTGGATGCGCCGACCTGCGTGCCGCCGGTGTTCGAACAGAGGATGCCGCGCGCCGTGCAGGCGGCCGTGTCGAGCGTCAGCGTGCGCGGCCCGGTGGAGGCAATCATCATCAGCTTCGGGAGCTTCCCGATCAGCGAACCTGAAAACACCGTTCGCTCGCGCATCGGGATGACGACATCGGCATCGGCCAGCGCGGCTGCAACGGCCTCCTCGCTTGCAAAGGCCTCGCTGAGAAAACGCAATTCGGCGCGCGCCTCCAGCTTCGACCAGTCGGCCGAGGCGCGCGCGACGTTCTGGCTGTCGTCGAGGACGACGACGATAGGACGGCTCATTCAGGTATCCTTCACTCGGCCTTGCGCGACTTCAATCGGCCTTGATGGCGTTATCGCGCACCACCGCGCCCCAAATCCTCATCTGCTCGGCGAAGAACGTCCGGAATCCGTCCGGCCCGGTCAGCGCCAGCGTGACCTGCTGCTGCTCGACCAGGCGCTGGTTGACGGCCGGATCTCGAATGGTCTCGACAAGGGCGGCGCGGAACTTGTCGACGACCGGCTTTGGCGTCCCGGCGGGAGCGAACACGCCCCACCATGCGTCGGCGACGAAGCCCTCATAGCCGCTTTCGAGCACGGTCGGCACATCGGGCATGGTGCTGATGCGCTTGGCCGCCGTCTGGACCAGCGGCCGGATCAGGCCGCCCGTGACCTGCGGCGCGACGAGCGCGGCCGAGCCGATGATCAGGTCGACATGGCCGCCGACGGCGTCGTTCATGGCCGGCCCGCCGCCGCGATAGGGCACATGCGTCAGCTCGACGCCGGCGCGCTTACCCAGCAGCACCATGGCGAGATGCCCCAGGCTGCCATTGCCGATCGTGGCATAGGTCAGCTTGCCGGGCGTGGCCTTGGCGGCCGCCAGCACATCGGCCAGCGTCTTGAACGGGCGCGACGGGTGGCAGGCCAGCACCATCGGCGCGGTGCCGATCAGCTCGACAGGATCGAGGTCCTTGACCGAGTCGAAGGGCATGTTCGGCAGCAGCGTCGGGTTAACGGCATGCGTGTCGAAGACGACGAGCCAACTCGTGCCATCGGGCGCTGATTTCGCTACCGCGTTGGCGCCGATCGAGCCCGAACCGCCGGGCCGGTTCTCGACGATGACACTTGTTCCCAGCCGCTGCTGCAGCCCCGGCTGGACCAGACGCGAGATCGCATCGACCGAACCGCCGGGCGGAAACGGCGCGATCAGCTTGACCGGGCCGGCCTGGGCGAAGGCTGCATTCGGCATGGCCGCAACGAGACCGAGGCCGGCCACGATGTCGCGCCGGCGAAACCCTCTTGTCGTCATGATGCAAAATCCTCCCGCAATCCGGACATGGCGCGCTGATGCGGCTCTGGCGGTCCGGCTTCGTTTCCCGCGCCGAAACTAGGGGCGTCTACCGCGCTTGACCAGCCCATGGCGGGAACAGGAGTTGTCTCTCAGCGTACCGGCGGCAGCGCGGGACCGGGAGGGGCGGCCGTGCGGGCGCAGTTCATCACGGTCGCCAGTAACTGATAGTATCCCATCAGGGCAGCCAGCTCGACGACGCCCTGCTCGCCGAACCGGGCGACGAGCGCGGCATAGCTCGCATCAGAGAGCCGTCGGCTGCGGTCGATTTCGGCGACGCAGGACCAGATCAGCGCCTCGTCTTCGGTCATGTCCGGCGGCTGGCGGTCCTCGGCCAGCGCTTCAATGACATGGGCCGGCAAGCCTGCCTTCGCCGCGATCTCGGCGTGGATCGCATACTCGACCGGCTGGTCGTAGCGCCGCGCCGTGAACAGGATCGCGATCTCGGCGAGCCTGACGCCGAAGCAGAGCTCCTTGCGCATGAAATCGCCCACCGGCGCGAGCCGCAGCATCAGGTCCGGGCTGCGATGCAGCGGCACGAAGGGGCCGAAGACCGGCTGGTCGCGGATCGTCTTGAACACCTCCGCCGCGTCGCGCTGTGCCTGCGTCTGGTCGGCCTCCGCCAGCGGCGGCATACGGTCGGGTTCTGTCATGGTGAAGCCTTGGCGCTCATCGGCGAATCCTCGTTTGCCGGGCGACAGTGTTGCGCAAGACGCCGATCCGCAAGCCGGCGGCGGGGCTCGCCTCGCCTGCGCGGCTCGGCTAGGAGAGAATCATCGCAAATCCTGCAAACGAGTAAGCTATGAGCCGCACCGTCTACGTCAACGGCGAGTTTCTCCCCGAGGCCGAGGCCAAAATCTCGATCTTCGACCGCGGCTTCATTTTCGGCGACGGCATCTACGAGGTCTCGGCCGTGCTCGGCGGCAAGCTCGTCGATTGCGAGGCGCATCTGGCGCGGCTCGAACGCTCCTGCGGCGAGATCAGCCTGTCCCTGCCGTGGTCGAAGGCCGAACTCGTCGCCATCCACGAGGAGCTGATCGCGCGCAATTCCATGAAAGAAGGCGGCATCTACCTGCAGGTCTCGCGCGGCGCGGCCGACCGCGACTTCGCCTTCCCGAAGGATGTGACGCCGACGCTGGTGATGTTCACGCAGGAGCGGAACCTTAGCGAGGCGCCCGCCGCGAAAACCGGCATCAAGGTCGTGACCTGCCCCGACATCCGCTGGGCAAGGCGAGACATCAAGAGCGTCAACCTGCTCGCGCCTGTGCTCGCCAAGCAGCTCGCCGCCGAGAACGGCGCGCAGGAAGCCTGGATGCTGGAGGGCGACGTCGTGACGGAAGGCGCGTCCTCGACCGCCTGGATCGTCAAGGGAAAGACGCTGATCTCGCGCCCGCTCTCCGAGAAGGTCCTGCCCGGCATCACCCGCAAGGCGGTGCTCGCCTTCCTCGCCGAGACCGGCTTCAGCTTCGAGGAGCGCGAGTTCACGCTGACCGAGGCGCTCGACGCCGAGGAGGCCTTCATCACCTCGGCCAACAGCTTCGTCATGCCGGTGGTCCAGATCGACGGGCACACGATCCACAACGGCGCGCCGGGGCCGTCTGCGCTCAGGCTGCGTGAGATCTATCTCGATTTCGCGCGGAAGGGCGGCGTGCTGGGGTAGTTCCGTAGCTATGCTCAACCGTTTTATGTTTTGTTGAACATGGCCTTGGCCATCGCGCTATCTCCGGATCATGTACCCAGCGATATGGGCGCCGACAGCAGCCAGAGTGACGATCCAAATCAGCCACGCATTAGCCGGCGAGAGATAAAGCCCCAACAGCAAGAACGCACTGTAGAAGGCTGCACTCTTCATCGCGCCACGCGCTCCCCCATCACATAGGTCGCCACGACATTGCGCTCGTCGCCGAGCGTGACCAGCACGAACAGCTCCTCCGCCAGCGTGCGCGCCGTCTCCAGCCGGTGCGCCATGGCGCGCTCGGCGGATGGGTCGAGGACCACGACATCGGCCTCGCGGCCGGGCTCGAGTGAGCCGATCAGGTAGTCGAGCCCGAGCGCGCTGGCATTGCCCAGCGTGATCGCATGCAGCGCCGCAAAGGCCGAGAGCGACTGACCCTGCAACTGCAGCACCTTGTAGGCCTCCGACATCGTCCGCAGCATCGAATAGGATGTGCCGCCGCCAATGTCGCTCGCGACCGCGACGGGCACGCCTTCCGCCCGCGCACGCGCCCAGTCGAACAGGCCGGAGCCCAGGAACAGGTTCGAGGTTGGGCAGAACACGGCCACGGTCCCGGTTTCCGCGAAACGCCGCCATTCCAGGTCGGTCATGTGGATGCAATGCCCGAGCAGGCTCTTTGGTCCAAGCAGGCCGTAATGCTGATAGATGCCGGCATAGTCGCCAGGCTCGGGATAAAGCTCGTTGGCGAGCGCGATCTCGGCTTTGTTCTCGTTGATATGGGTCTGGACGTGGCAGTCGGGATGCTCGGCCGCAAGGCGGCCGGCCGCCGCCATCTGCTCCGGCGTCGAGGTCACCACGAAACGCGGGCTGATGACGTAGAGCTGCCGGCCTTTGCCGTGCCAGCGCGCGATCAGCGCCTTCGAATCTGCGTAGCTGCTTTCCGCCGTATCGGTCAGCGCCACGGGCGCATTGCGGTCCATCATCACCTTGCCGGCGAGCATGCGGGTGTTGCGTCGTTCTGACTCCGCGAACAGCGCCTCGGCCGATTGTGGATGCACCGAGCAGTAGATCACCGCCGTCGTCGTGCCGTTGGCCAGAAGCTCGTCGAGCAGAAACAGGGCGAGCTTCTCGGCATGGCCCTGTTGGGCAAGCTTCTGCTCCTCGACGAAGGTGTAGGTGTTGAGCCAGTCCATCAATTGCGCACCATAGGAGGCGATGACCTGAGTCTGCGGCATGTGCAGATGCGCGTCGATGAAGCCCGGCATGATCAGATGCGGGCGGTGGTCGACGATCTCGGCGTCCAGCGGGAGCATGCGCAGCAGGTCGGCGGCCTCGCCCGCTGCCCTGACCAGCCCGTTTTCTATGACCAGCAGCCCGTCCGCGATATAACGATGCGCCGCGTCGCCTTGCGTCCATGGATCACCGACGAACCAGAGCAATCTGCCGCGCAGCGCCTTGATCGAGGTGGTTTTGCTCATTGCGTGAAAATCCCGGCCCAAATCCGCGTCATCTCTGCATCAAATCAGCGCTTCCGGCCAAGGGTGGAACATGCCTAATCTGCGGGCATGATCCGGATTCTGCAGCGGCGACGCCGCCATGCGTGAGACCTTGCGTTTCTACCTCGGCGACCGGCTGGTCGAGATCGCGTCCTGCGACCCGACGCTGACCGTGCTCGATTGGCTGCGCCTCGACCGGCGCATGACCGGCAGCAAGGAGGGCTGCGCAGAGGGCGATTGCGGGGCCTGCACGGTCGTCGTCGGCAGGCTCGATGGCGGCGCGCTGCGCTACGAGGCGATCAACGCCTGCATCCGCTTCCTGGCCACGCTGGACGGGTGCCATCTGCTGACGGTCGAGCATCTGAAGGGCGCGAATGGCGCGCTCCATCCCGTCCAGCAGGCGCTGGTCGATCATCACGGCTCGCAATGCGGCTTCTGCACGCCGGGCTTCGTGATGTCGCTGTTCGCGCTCTGGCTGAACGAGGACGCGCCGTCGATTTCGCGGATCGAGGATGCTTTGGCCGGAAACCTGTGCCGCTGCACCGGCTATCAGCCGATCGTCGAGGCCGCGCAAGCGATGTATCGCAATGCCGACAGGTCGCTGGATCGCTTCGCGCTGGCGCGCGGCGACATTGTGGCGAAGCTCGCGGCACTGGCTGATGTGGAGACGCTGTCGCTCGCTGGCGAAGGCCGACGCTTTCTCGCGCCGGCGACCACCCAGGCGCTGGCGGACCTGATGGCCGCTCATCCGGAGGCGACGCTCGTCGCTGGCGCGACAGATGTCGGCTTATGGGTCACCAAGGGCCTGCGCCGGCTCGATCCCGTGATCTCGCTCGGCCGGATCAAGGCCCTGCGCGCGATCACAGACGAAGGCGACCACCTGCGCATCGGCGCGATGGCCAACCATGTCGATGTTCGGCGCGCGCTGGCGGCGATCTCGCCGCAGCTCGACGAGCTGATGCGGCGTTTCGGCGGCGAGCAGGTCCGCAACGCCGGCACGATCGGTGGCAACATCGCCAACGGCTCGCCGATCGGAGACCTGCCGCCCGCGCTGATCGCGCTGGGGGCGGAACTTGTGCTGCGGCGAGGCGAAGGGCGCCGCACCATCCCGCTCGAAAGTTTCTTCCTCGACTATCGCAAGCAGGACCTGCGGCCCGACGAATTCGTCGAGGTCGTGCTCGTGCCCAAACTCGAAGCTGATGCGCTGTTCCATGTCTCGAAGATCAGCAAACGCTTCGACGAGGACATTTCCGCCCTGTGCGGTGCGTTCCTGATCCAGCGCGACGCCGCCGGCCTCGTTACCGAGGCACGGCTTGCCTATGGCGGCATGGCCGGCATCCCGAAACGGGCCAAAGCCGCAGAAGCGGCTCTTCTCGGCAAGCTCTGGAGCGGAGACGCGGTCTCCGCCGCCGTCGCCGCACTGCCGCAAGATTTCACCCCCCTCTCCGACATGCGCGCCTCGGCCGGCTATCGGCTCACAGTCGCAAGCAATCTGCTCCGGCGTTTCCTGATCGAGACGACGGAGGCGCAAACAGCCACGAGGGTCGCGGGACTGCTGGCGGAGGCCGCCCATGGCTGATGCGCGCAGGCGGCTCGACCTCGCTCCCGTTCAGCCGCTCGTCGGCTCGGCGATCGCGCATGATTCGGCCCACAAGCACGTCGCGGGCGAGGCGCTCTATATCGACGACCTCGCCGAGCCGGCCGGGCTCGTCCATGCCTATATTGGCCTCAGCACCATCGCGCATGGCCGGCTTTTGTCGCTCAACCTCGACGCTGTGCGCACCGCTCCCGGCGTGCTCGCGGTGCTGACGGCTGCCGACATCCCAGGCGTCAACGACATCTCCTCGACGCACCGGCACGACGAGCCGGTCTTCGCCACGGACGCGATCCTGCATCACGGCCAGCCGCTCTTCGCAGTGGTGGCGGAGACGCGCGATCAGGCCCGCCACGCGGCGCTGCTGGCGAAAGCGACATACGAAGAGAAGCCGCCGGTTCTAGACGTCGCTTCGGTGCGCGCCGCCGGAGGCGGCCTCGTCACCGAGCCGCTGAAGCTGGAGCGCGGCGATGTTGCAGCCGCCATGGCCGCGAGCACGCGCCGGCTGACAGGCTCCATGGAGATCGGCGGGCAGGACCATTTCTACCTCGAAAGCCAGATCGCGCTCGCCATTCCCGGCGAGGACGAGGACATGCAGATCTTCTCCTCGACGCAGCACCCGACCGAGGTCCAGCATATGGTCGCCGCCGTGCTCGGCGTCGGCTCGCATGCGGTCACGGTCGAGATCCGGCGCATGGGCGGCGGTTTTGGCGGCAAGGAGACGCAGTCGAACCTGTTCGCCGCGGTTGCCGCACTCAGCGCCCGCAAGGTCGGGAAACCGGTCAAGCTGCGGCCAGACCGCGACGACGACATGGCCATCACCGGCAAGCGCCACGATTTCATCGTCGATTACGAGATCGGCTTCGACGACGAGGGCCATATCCTGGCGGTCGACGCCGTCTATGGCGCGCGTTGCGGCTGGAACGCCGATCTGTCGGGGCCGGTGACGGACCGAGCGCTGTTCCACACCGACAACTGCTATTTCTATCCGGCCGTGCGCGCCCGCTCGGAGCCGCTGCGCACCAACACGGTCTCAAATACCGCATTCAGAGGCTTCGGCGGGCCGCAAGGCATGGTGGGGGCCGAGCGTTTCGTCGAGGAGGTCGCCTTCGCGACCGGAATCGACCCGCTGGAGGTCCGCCGGCGCAACCTCTATGGCGGCGAAGGCCGCGAACTCACGCCCTACCACCAGCCGGTCGAGGACATGATCGCCGGCGAGGTCATGGCCGAACTGGAGCGCCGCTGCGGGTACAAGGCGAGGCAGGCGGCGATCGCCGCCTTCAACGCGACGAGCCCGGTGATCAAGCGCGGCATCGCGCTTACGCCGGTCAAATTCGGCATCTCCTTCACCGCGACCTGGTACAATCAGGCCGGCGCACTGGTGCATATCTACACCGACGGCACGGTGATGCTGAACCATGGCGGCACCGAAATGGGCCAGGGGCTCTATGTGAAGGTGGCGCAGGTCGTCAGCGACGCGTTCGGCATCGGGCTCGGCCAAGTGAAGATAACGGCGACCACGACCGGAAAGGTGCCCAACACCTCCGCCACGGCGGCCTCATCCGGCTCCGACCTGAACGGGATGGCGGCGCTCGACGCCTGCGAGACGATCAAGGCCCGGCTGGTCGAATTCGCGGCACGGCACTGGCAGGAGAAACCCGAGGCGATCGTCTTCAAGCAAGGCCATGTCGCGGTCGGGGCCCGCGAGATCGCCTTCGCCGAGCTTGTTCGGCTCGCCTACATGGCCCGCGTCCAGCTTTCGGCAACCGGGTTCTATGCGACGCCGAAAATCCATTGGGACCGCAAGACGGGGCGCGGCCACCCGTTCTATTATTTCGCCTATGGCGCGGCTGCCGCCGAGGTTGCGATCGACACGCTGACCGGCGAGTACAAGGTCGAGCGCGTCGACATCCTGCATGATTGCGGCACGTCGCTGAACCCGGCGATCGACAGAGGCCAGATCGAGGGCGGCTTCGTGCAGGGCATGGGCTGGCTCACCACCGAGGAACTCGTCTGGGACGCCAAGGGCGTTTTGAAGACGCATGCGCCCTCGACCTACAAGATCCCCGTCGCCTCCGACCGGCCGCGCATCTTCAACGTCGATCTGCTGGAGAACGCGCCCAATCGCGAGCCGACGATCCACCGCTCGAAGGCGGTCGGCGAGCCGCCGCTGATGCTGGCGATTTCGGTGCTGCATGCGCTGTCGGACGCGGTGGCGAGCGTCGGTGGGCATCGCGTGTTCCCGGCGCTCGACGCGCCCGCGACTCCGGAGCGCGTTCTGGCGGCTGTGGAGCGGGTGCGGGCGGAGGCGGGGTCGTGATTTACGACGACGCCAACCAACACGCACTCCCCTTCTCCCTCTCGGGGGAGGGGGAGCGCGCCATGACCCCCGCAGCCTTTCTCGCCCGCCATCTCACTGCGGGTGTCGTCCTCGTCACCATCGCCCGCGCTCAAGGCTCCACCCCCCGCGAGGCCGGCGCGACGATGGCTGTTTCCGCCACCGCCACGGCCGGCACGATCGGCGGCGGGCAGCTCGAGTTCCACTGCATCGACATCGTCCGCGTCATGCTCCTCACGGGCGAGACCGCGCGCGAACTCGACATCCCGCTCGGCCCGCAGATGGGCCAGTGCTGCGGCGGGCGCGTCGCGGTTTCGCTCCACCGCGCAACCGCAACCGATCTCGCCATGCTTCTGGCGCGCGAGAAGGCCGAGGCTGCCGCGAAGCCCGCGGTGCTGATCTTCGGCGCTGGCCATACCGGCCGGGCGCTGGCTCAGGCCCTCGCTCCCCTGCCCTTTGCAACGAGCCTGATCGACGACCGCGACGGCGTCATGGACGCCCTCCCCGCCGCGATCACCTGCATCCGCATGGCCGATCCGGTCGCGGCGGTCGATACCGCGCCGGCGGCAGCGGCCTTCGTCATCCTCAGCCACAGCCATTCGCTCGACTACCGCCTGACCGAGGCTGCGCTCCAGCGCGGCGATGCGGCTTATGTCGGCATGATCGGGTCCGGGACCAAGCGTGCCCGCTTCGAGGCGGGGTTCCTGCGTTCTGGTGGTCGGCGCGAGGCGCTTTCCCTGCTCACCTGCCCGATCGGAGGCGCGGATGTGGACGACAAGCGGCCGGAGGTGATTGCGGCGTTGACGGCGGCCGAGCTGGTGCGGAGCTTGCTTGGGCCCAAGGCGCCGGCTTCGTCGGCCGCCACGGCGCATGGGACGGGAGAGACGAGCCGACAATGACCCCTCCCCGCCTCGCGCTCTCGCACATCTCCAAGAGCTTTCCGGGCGTGAAGGCGAACGAGGACATCTCGCTCAGCGTCAGGCCCGGCGAAATCCATGCCCTGCTCGGCGAGAACGGGGCCGGCAAATCGACGCTGGTCAAGATCATCTACGGCGTGCAGCAGGCCGACGAGGGCACGATCTCGTGGAATGGCGAGACCGTCGCGATCCCTTCCCCGAAAGCCGCGCGAAAACTCGGCATCGGCATGGTGTTCCAGCATTTCTCGCTGTTCGATGCGATGAGCGTGATCGAGAACATCGCGCTCGGCCTCGACGAAGCGGTCGACCGTGGTGAACTCAAGGCCCGTGTCGCGGCGATCCTCGACAGCTATTCGCTGCCGCTCGACCCGGAGCGCGCGGTCCACACGCTCTCGGTCGGCGAGCGCCAGCGTATCGAGATCGTGCGCTGCCTGCTGCAGAAGCCCAAACTCCTGATCATGGACGAGCCGACCTCGGTGCTGACGCCTCAGGAGGTCGAAAAGCTGTTTCTCACGCTGCGCCAGATCGCAATGGGCGGCTGCGCAATCCTCTACATCTCGCACAAGCTGCACGAGATCAAAGCGCTGTGCGAGGCCGCGACGATCCTGCGGGGCGGCCGGGTCGTCGCGACCTGCGATCCGAAGGTCGAGAGCACGAAACGCATGGCCGAGCTGATGATCGGCGCGGAGTTGCGCCAGATCGAGCGCAAGCCCGGCGGCGGCGCGGGCGCGATCAGGCTCAGCGTCCAGGGGCTGTCGCTCGATGGCGAGCCGCCCTTCGGGACGGATCTTGAGGCGGTCACATTCGAGGCCCGCGCCGGCGAAATCCTCGGCATCGCCGGCGTCGCCGGCAATGGCCAGTCGGAACTGCTGACCGCTCTGTCGGGCGAAAGGCTGGCCGGCTCGGCCGATGCCATCACGCTAGACGGCAGGCCGGTCGGCCGCGAGGGCGCTGGACCGCGCCGCGCGCTCGGCCTCGCCTGCGTCCCCGAGGAGCGCAACGGCCACGCCGCCGTGCCGGATTTCTCGCTCGCCGACAATGCCGTGCTGACCGCGCGCCACCGCCTGCCGCTGGCCCCGCTCGGCGTCATCGCGCGCGGCGATGTGGCGCGCTTCGCGACCGCCGTGATCCAGCGCTTCGATGTCCGCACCACGGGGCCTGCCGCGCTGGCGCGCTCGCTTTCGGGCGGCAACCTGCAGAAATTCATCATGGGCCGCGAGATCGGCCAGACGCCCTCCGTGCTGGTCGTCTGCCAACCGACCTGGGGCGTCGATGCAGGCGCCGCCGCCGCGATCCGGCAGGAACTGGTCGACCTCGCCGCCAAAGGCTCGGCGGTGGTGGTGATCTCGCAGGACCTCGACGAGCTGCTCGAACTCGCCGACCGGCTCTGCGTCATCAATGAGGGCCGGCTTTCGCCTGCGCGCGACGTCGCTCGCTTACGCATCGACGAGATCGGCCTGATGATGGGCGGCGTGCATGGCTCCCAAGTGGAGCCTGCCTATGGTTGAATGGCGACGCCGGCGCGAGCCCAGCGCCGCAATGCTCTATGCCAGCCCGCTGATCGCGGTCGGCCTGACCATGCTGATCGGCACGGTCGTCTTTACGGCGATGGGCTATGACGGCCTCCATGCCGTGCGCGACATCTTCCTGACGCCGTTTCAGGAGCCGCGGCGCTGGCCCGATCTCGGGGTCAAGGCCGCGCCGCTGGTGATGATCGCGCTGGGGCTCGCCATCGGCTTCCGCGCCAATGTCTGGAACATCGGCGCGGAGGGGCAATACATCATGGGCGCCATCGCCGGCACGGGCGTCGCGCTGGCGACCCACGGGCTCTCAGGCTGGTGGATCTTGCCCGCGATGGCGCTGGCCGGCGTCCTCGGCGGCATGGCCTGGGCTTCCATTCCGGCCTTCCTGCGCGTGAAGCTGCAGGTCAGCGAAATCCTGACCAGCCTGATGCTGACCTATGTCGCGGTGCAGGCGCTCTACTACCTCGTGCGCGGCCCGTGGAAGGACCCCGACGGCTTCAACTTCCCGCAGACGAAGATGTTTTCCGCTGCTCAGACCCTGCCTGCGATGGCCGAGGGCTCGCTCGTCCATCTCGGAATTCCCGTCGCCCTGGTCATCGCGCTTGTCGCATGGCTCGTGATGGAGAAAACGACCGCAGGTTATGCGGTCAAGGTCGTCGGCCTCGCGCCCGCCGCCGCCCGCCATGGCGGTTTCAGCGCCGACAAGGTCACATGGGCGTCGCTGCTGGCGGGCGGCGGGCTGGCGGGCCTCGCCGGCCTGTTCGAAGCGGCCGGCCCGTTCGGCCAGCTCACGCCGCAATTTCCGACCGGCTACGGTTTCACCGCGATCATCGTAGCGTTCCTCGGCCGGCTGAACCCGCTCGGCATCGTGTTTGGCGGGGTCGTGCTGGCGGGAACTTACGTCGGCGGCGAGATCGCGCAGACGACGGTGCGACTGCCGCAGGCCGCGACGGGGATGTTCCAGGCGTTGCTGCTGTTCGTGCTGCTCGCGACGGACGTTCTGGTGAAGTACCGGATCGGCTGGAAGGTGCGGGTGGCATGACCAGCGCCATCCTCGTCTCAATCGTCATGACGCTCGTCGCGGCCTCAACGCCCATCCTGCTGGCTGCGCTGGGCGAACTCGTCGTGGAAAAATCCGGCGTGCTCAATCTCGGCGTCGAGGGCATGATGCTGACCGGCGCGGTCGCCGGCTTCGCCGTCGCCTACAGCACGGGCAGCACCGGCGCAGGCCTCGTCGCGGCGTTGGTCGCCGGCGTCGCGACCGCCATGGTCTTCGCCGTGCTGACCCTGTCGCTGACCGCCAACCAGGTCGCGACGGGGCTGGCGCTGACGATCTTCGGCATCGGCGCGTCCTCGCTGATCGGGGCGGGCTTCGTCGGCCGCACGATCACGCGGCTCGGGCCGGTCCTTCCGGAGGCGCTTGCGGGCCACCCCATCCTCCGCGCCGCCTTCGGCCACGACATCGTCGTCTACCTCTCGCTCGCGCTGGTGCTGGCCGTGAGCTTTTTCCTGAACCGGACGCGGCCCGGCCTGATCCTGCGCGCCGTCGGCGAGAACGACGCCTCTGCCCATGCCATCGGCTACCCGGTGATCGCCATCCGCTACGGCGCGATCGCGTTCGGCGGAGCGCTGGCGGGACTTGCCGGGGCCTATTTCTCGCTGGCGCTGACGCCGATGTGGGCCGACAGCCTGACGGCCGGGCGCGGCTGGATCGCGCTCGCGCTCGTCGTCTTCGCAGCCTGGAAACCGGCACGACTGTTGCTGGGGGCCTATCTGTTCGGAGCGGTGATGACGGCCGAGCTTCAGTTCAAGGCGGCCGGCGTCACCATGCTGCCACCGGAGATGCTGGCGATGGCCCCCTATCTTGCGACGATCGCAGTTCTGACCATGATGTCGCTTGGACCCAAAAGTGGGCGAGCGAACGCGCCAGCCTGCCTCGGCAAACCCTTCTCGGCGTCCTGACGCCGCCAACCATAACGGGGAGACTTAAGACCATGACCTCGATCATCACCCGCCGCAGGTTCAACTTTGGCGCAGGCGCGAGCGCCGCCGCCCTGCCCTTCGCCGCGGGCCGCGCACTGGCGCAGGCTCCGCTCGGCGTCGGATTCATCTATGTCGGGCCGGTCGGCGACCATGGCTGGACCTGGACGCATGATCAGGGCCGGCTCGCGGTCGAGAAGGAGTTCGGGGCCAAGGTGAAGACCAGCTTCATCGAGAAGGTGGCAGAGGGGCCAGACGCCGCGCGCGCCATCCGGCAGCTTGCGCAGGCCAACAACCAGATCATCTTCACCACCTCCTTCGGCTTCATGAACCCGACCATCCAGGTCGCCAAGCAGTTCCCGAAGGTCTTCTTCGAGCACGCCACCGGCTATCAGCGCGCCGACAACGTCGCGACCTACAATGCCCGCTTCTACGAGGGCCGGGCCGTGATCGGCACGATCGCCGGGCACATGTCGAAATCCGGGCAGGCCGGCTACATCGCCTCCTTCCCGATCCCCGAGGTGGTGATGGGCATCAACGCCTTCCATCTCGCTGCCAAGAAGGTGAACCCCAATTTCAAGACCAAGGTGATCTGGGCCTCGACCTGGTACGACCCCGCCAAGGAGGCCGACGCCGCCAAGGCGCTGATCGACCAGGGTTGCGACATCATCACCCAGCACACCGACTCGGCAGCTGCCCTGCAGGCGGCCGAGCAGCGCGGCGTCTTTGCCTTCGGCCAGGCCTCGGACATGAAGGCGTTCGCGCCGAAGGCCCATCTCTCCGCGATCATCGACGACTGGTCTGGCTACTACGTCAAGCGCGTGCGCGAGGCGATGGACGGCACCTGGAAGACTGGCGACGTCTGGGGCGGCATCAAGGACGGCATGGTCAAGATCGCGCCCTACAATGACGCGGTGACGCCGGCCGCGCGCGCTGCGGCCGATGCGGTCCAGAAGGGCATCGTCGATGGGACGCTCCACCCCTTCACCGGCGAACTCAAGGACCAGAAGGGCGTCGTGCGGCTGAAGGCGGGCGAGAAGGCCAGCGACGAGCTGATGTCCAAGATGGACTGGTATGTCGATGGCGTGCAGGCGTGACGCACGGCAGTGATTCCGGGGCTCGGCATAGCCGAGAACCCGGAATGACACGGAGGGAGGGAGCCTGAAAATTCTTCGCGCCGAACCCCTTGCAGATATTTTAAGCTTGAAACAATATGCCGTGGTCGCGTGGTTTCAGGAGGTTGAGGGACCCCTGTCGCGCTCGCTGCTTTCTCGCTCGTCCCGGGAGGACCTGACATGACATCGAAATTCACGCTTTGCCTCGGAGCCGGCCTGTTCGCGCTGGCCGCGGCCACCGCGGCACAGGCCCAGGAGCCGATGAAGATCGGCGTCGTCAGCGTGCTGACGGGGCCTGGCGCGGCGCTTGGCCAGCAGCTCCGCGACGGCTTCCAGCTCGCGGTCGACAAGAACGGCGGCAAGCTTGGCGGCGTGCCGGTGCAGATCACCGTGATCGACGACGAACTCAAGCCAGACGTCGCGGTCGGCAAGGTCCGCGGCTTCATTGAGGGCGGCAAGGTCGATTTCGTCGTCGGCCCGATCTTCTCGAATATTCTGGGCGCGATCGCCAAGCCGGTTCTCGATTCCGGCGCGATCCTGATCTCGCCCAATGCCGGCCCTTCGACCATGGCCGGCAAGGCCTGCCACGAGAACTTCTTCGTGACGTCCTATCAGAACGATCAGGTCCACGAGGTTCTGGGCAAATACGCGCAGGATCAGGGCTTCAAGCGCGCCTACATCATCGCGCCGAACTATCAGGCCGGGAAGGATTCACTCGCCGGGTTCAAGAACCATTACAAGGGCGAGATCGTCGACGAGGTCTATGCGCCGCTGACCTCGATGGATTTCGCCTCCGACCTCGCCAAGATCGCCTCGACCAAGCCAGACGTGGTCTTCGCCTTCCTCCCGGGCGGACTTGGCGTCAATTTCGTCAAGCAATGGTCGCAGGCCGGCCTGCAGGGCAAGATTCCCTTCCTCTCGGCGTTCACCGTCGATGAGTCGACGCTGCCTGCGCAGCAGGACGCGGCGGTCGGGCTGTTCGGCGGCATGACCTGGGCGCCGAACATGGACAATCCCCAGTCCAAGGCGTTCGTCGCGGCCTATGAGGCGGCCTACAAGATCGTGTCGGGCTCCTACGCCATGCAGGCCTACGACGCCGCGATGCTGATCGATTCCGCCGTCAAGGCGGCCGGCGGCGCGGCCGACAAGGCGAAGGTCAGGGCCGAACTGAAGAAGGCCAACTTCACCTCGCTGCGCGGCAAGTTCAAGTTCAACACCAATGGCTACCCGATCCAGGACTTTTACCTGGTCAAGGTCGCCAAGCGCCCGGACGGCAAGTTTCAGACCGAGATCGCCCAGAAGGTGTTCACGGACTATGCCGATCCGCACGCGAAGGATTGCGCGCTCAAGTAAGGCAAGCGTTCCACCGACGCCGTCATCCCGGACAAGCGGCGTAGCCGCGCCGATCCGGGATCCATCATAGAGGGCCGCCGTGCCCTATGATGGATCCCGGAGCTCCGCTTCGCTGCGTCCGGGATGACGGCAGAGTTTGGCTGCAAGCGCAGATCGAGCCGACGATCCATGACCACCAGCCTCCTCATCGTCCAGATCCTGAACGGACTGCAGCTCGGCATCCTGCTGTTTTTGGTGGCGGCGGGGCTGACGCTAGTCTTCGGCGTGATGGACTTCATCAACTTGGCCCATGGCGTCCAGTACATGCTCGGAGCCTACCTCGCCGTGACATTCGTCGCGCTGACGGGAAGCTTCGTGCTGGGCCTCGTTCTGGCGCTGGCGGCGGCGCTCGTGATCGGGCTCGCGCTCGAATTCCTCGTCTTCCGGCATTTGTATGAAAGAGACCATCTCGACCAGGTGCTGGCGACCTTCGGGCTGATCCTCCTGCTCAACCAGGGCGTCAAGATCGTCTGGGGCGCCGCCCCACTTTCCGTGCCGGTCCCCGAGTTCCTTACCGGCTCGGTCCGGATGATGGACGGCATCCTCTACCCGACCTACCGCTTCGCGCTGATCGGCTCGGGGCTGGCGGTCGCGGGGCTGCTCTGGTTCATCGTCGAGAAGACCCGCACCGGCATGCTGCTGCGGGCGGGTGCGTCGAACGCCGCGATGGTTTCGGCGCTCGGCGTCGACATCCGCAAGCTGTTCATGATCGTCTTCGCCTTCGGGACCATGCTGGCGGGCTTTGCCGGCGCGATGGCGGCTCCCATCCTCTCGGTCGAGCCCGGCATGGGCGATTCCATCCTGATCCTCGCCTTCGTCGTCATCGTCGTCGGCGGCATCGGCTCGATCCGAGGCGCCTTCGTCGGCGCGCTGATCGTCGGGCTCGTCGACACGCTGGGCCGCTCCTTCATGAACGACCTGCTGCGCCTGTTCATGAGCGCGCCTTCGGCGCGCGCGACGGGCGCGGCGCTCTCCTCGATGCTGATCTATCTCGTCATGGCGATGGTGCTGTTCGTGCGGCCCGAGGGCCTGCTGCCCGCCAAGGGCCGCTCATGAGCGCGACGCCAGCCCTACCCGACGCCGCGCTGGGCGAGCCGCAAGCCTTGGCCCTGCCGGCGCGCGAGCGCCGGCCTCTCATCGCGATCATCCTGTTCCTCGCGCTGGCGGCGGTTCCGCTCGCCGTCTCGCTCGGCCTGCCGGCGCATTGGCTGACGCTGGTGACGCGGGCGATGATCTTCGCCATCGCGGCGCTCTCGCTCGACCTGATCCTGGGCGTTGGCGGGCTCGTTTCCTTCGGCCACGCCGCCTTCATCGGCATCGGGGCCTATGTCACCGGGATCATGATCACCGAGGGCCGCACCGAGGCTCTGCTGATCCTGCCGGTGATCCTCGTCCTGTGCGGCCTGTTCGCCGCCGTCACCGGCGCGGTCTCGCTGCGCACCAAGGGCGTCGCCTTCATCATGATCACGCTGGCTTTCGGCCAGATGGCGTTCTTCCTGGCGCAGGCGCTTTCGGCCTATGGCGGCGATGACGGGCTGACCCTGTCGGACCGCAGCACGCTTCTCGGCTTCAAGCCTTTCGCCAGCCGGACTTCGTTCTACTATGTTGTTCTGGCCGTGCTGGCGGGCTGCTACGGCCTGATCAGCGTGATCGTCGCCTCGCGCTTCGGCCGTATCCTGCGGGCGGCCCGCGAGAACGCGACCCGCGTCACCGTCACCGGCTTCGACGTCCCGCGTATCCGGCTGATCGCCTATGCCATCTCCGGCATGATCGCGGGGCTCTCGGGCTTCCTGCTCGCCAACCAGACCGAGTTCGTCAGCCCCGCCTACATGTCCTGGGCGCGCTCGGGCGAACTGATCTTCATGGTCGTGCTCGGCGGCGTCGGGTCGCTGCATGGCGCGATCATCGGGGCGCTGGCCTTCCTCTTCGCGGAAGATGCCCTGTCGAAGCTGACCGAGCACTGGAAGGTCATCTTCGGGCCGATGATCGTGCTGTTCGTGCTGTTCACCCGCGGCGGCCTCGTTGGCATCATCGGCAGGCTGGGTCGCCGCCATGACTGAGCCGGTGCTGTCGCTGTCGGGTGTGCGAAAATCCTTCGGCGCGCTGAAAGTGACCGACGGCGTCAGCCTCGATGTCGCGCCGGGCGAATTGCACGCGCTGATCGGCCCCAATGGCGCGGGCAAGACCACGCTCGTCCACCAGATCTCCGGCATGCTGCGGCCCGACGCAGGCAGCATCCATTTTCGCGGCAGCGACATCACGGGGTTCTCGCCCGAGAGGCGTTCGCGCGCCGGACTCGCCCGCACCTTCCAGATCACCTCGACGATTCCCTCGCTCTCGGTGCTGGAGAACGTCGCGCTGGGGGTGCAGGCGCGCAGCCCCTCCCCGCTGGCGCTGCTGCGCAACGCGGCCAGCGATGAGAACCTGAACGGGCCGGCGCGGGCCGCGATCGAAGCGGTGGGCCTTGCCGAACGCGCCGGAGTGCTGGCCGGCCGGCTCTCGCATGGCGAGAAGCGCGCCCTCGAGATCGCCATGGCGCTGACGCTGGAACCGGCCGCGATCCTGCTCGACGAGCCTCTGGCCGGCGTCGGCCGCGAAGAGGGCGAGCGCCTGATCGCGCTCCTGAAGAGCCTGAAGGGCCGCTACGCCATGCTGCTGGTCGAGCACGACATGGAGGCCGTCTTCGCGCTGGCGGACCGCGTCACCGTGCTGGTCTATGGCCGGGTTATCGCGTCCGGCGACCCCGCGAGCGTGCGCGCCGACCCGGCCGTCCGCGAAGCGTATCTCGGCGAGGAGGGGTGATGCTGACCGTCGAAGCCCTCGACGCCGGCTATGGCGAGGCGCAGATCCTGTTCGGCGTCGATCTCACCATCGCCGAAGGCGAGGTGGTGACGCTGCTCGGTCGCAACGGCATGGGCAAGACTACCACGATCCGCGCCATCATGGGGCTGATCAGGCCCAAGGCCGGTCGCGTCACAGTCGCCGGGCGCGACCTCACCGGGGCCGCGCCCTTCCGCATCGCGCAGGCCGGCATCGGCCTCGTTCCCGAGGGGCGGATGATCTTCCCGACGCTCTCGGTCGAGGAGAACCTGATCGCCACCGCTGCGAGTCGCTTCGGCACGGCGCGCTGGGACATCGCGCGCATTTACGACTTCTTCCCGCGCCTGAAGGAGCGCCGCGCCAATCGCGGCAACCAGCTCTCGGGCGGCGAGCAGCAGATGCTGGCGATCGGCCGCGCGCTGATGACCAATCCGCGCCTGATCATCCTCGACGAGGCGACCGAGGGGCTGGCGCCGATCATCCGCCAGGAGATCTGGGCCTGCCTTGCGGCGCTGAAACGCGAGGGTGAATCCATCCTCGTCATCGACAAGAACGTCGATGCGCTGGCGAAGATCGCCGACCGACATATCGTTCTGGAAAAGGGCCGCGTCGTTTGGCGCGGCACGAGCGATGATCTGCGCAGCGACGCGGCGGTCAAGGACCGCTTCCTGCATCTTTGAGGGAGAACCACCATGAGGCCGCTGACCGCAGGCGTGACCAAGGCCAATGAGGGCGTTGAGGCGATCTCCTGGAACATCCTCGGGCAGACCTATGTGCCGAAGTCTCTGAGTGCGGATTCGTTCTCATGGCACGCGACCCTTCCGCCGGGAACGTTCGTGCCGCCGCATATCCATCCGACGCAGGACGAATTCATCTACATGCTGGAGGGCCGGCTCGATCTCGTCCTCGACGGACAGGAAAGCTTTGCCTCGCCGGGCGATCTGGTCCGGCTGCCGCGCGGCGTGCCGCACGGCCTGTTCAACAAGTCGGACGCGACGGTGAAGTGCCTGTTCTGGGTCGCTCCGACGGGGCGGCTCTACGACCTGTTCTGGGGCATCCATTCGATGGCGCAGCAGAACCCGGCCGAGGTCGTGGCGCTCTCGGCGAAACACGAGGTCGATTTCCTGCCGCCGCCGCCAGAAGGGTCATAAGCGCCGGCAGGACGAGAGGTCAGCGCGAACGGCAGCGCCCTGTGGTGGTGCGCTCCTTGTCGCCGTCGTCGTAGTCGATCGACAGCGAGTTGCCGCCCAGCGAGGTGATGCGCCCGGCATACCAGGCGCCCGCGCCACGGAAATTGCACTCGACGCGGCTGCCGATCGTCCAGTTGTAGGGACGCACGGCGCTGACATGCAGGGTCTCGCGGTCGCCGTCGTCGTACTGGATGGTCAGGCGATCGCCGGAGACACGCTCAAGCACGCCCGGAAACCAGAAACTGCCGTTCTTGAAGCGGGCGAGCACCCAGTCGCCCGGGCTTTGCGCCTGCGCTGTCGCGGCCCCGCCCAGCAGCGCGCCGATCACCAGCCAGGCCTTGATCAACAGCGAACTCTTGATCACCACCGAAGTCTTGATTGCCAGCGAAGTCTTCATGTCCACGCCCCCACCTGTGTCAGATGACGCAGAGATATGTGCATCATCCGCCAGCCGATTTCTGTCAATCGATGCGCCCGCCATCGGGCGGTTAAGATTAAAGCGAGGCCGACCGTGAATTCGGGGCCGGGTTGCGTCATGATGTCGATCATGAACGGAGCATCGCTTCGCAACAGCCGGGAGCCGCGCCATGAAACCCGATCGTCGCCAGACCACGCGCACACGCCTGCACCAGCGCGCCAGCGTGGTGTTCAACGGTGGCCAGTCGATGTTCGGCTGTTCGGTCCGCAACCAGTCGGAGACCGGTGCGCTGCTGCGGATGACGGACTGGATCGCACTGCCTGCGACCTTCGCGATCGAGACGGCTGGCCAGACCGAAAGCCGACGCGTACGCCAGTGCTGGCGGCGTGGCGACGATGTCGGCGTCGCCTTCCTCTCGGCGCAGGAATGCCGGCCCGACGCGCCGCTCGACCTTTCCGCCTTTCGCGCCAGACGCGCCGGACAGGGCAACCTCTGACACGGCGACCTCGGCACGCTGCGCGTTAAGGCTGTTCAACGCTTTATGATGCGAGACCGGGCTAATTGCGCCAGATTGGCACAACAGGACAGAGAGAGAACGTTGTCGGCCATCGCAAAGGAGCGCTCAAGGCCATGGAACGCAGGACATCCTCCCGGGCGCGCTGCCTCTTCGGCGGCTTTGTCGCCTTCAACCGGGGCCGGAACACCGTTGATTGCCAGATCCGCAATCTTTCGACGGACGGGGCCCTGCTGGATTTCGCGTCCGGCGCGCTCGTCCCGCACCGGTTTCAACTGCTGACGGCGCAGGTCGGCGTCCCGGTCCAGGCCGAAGTCGTCTGGCGGGCCGGCAGCCGCTGCGGCGTCGCCTTCAGCCCGGTCGTGGCGACAGCAAAGCGCTCCCCGCTGGATCTCGCCGGCCGGCTCTCCGCCTATCAAGCCCCCAGCCACGGCCTGCGCGCCGGCAACGCCTGAATTTTCTGCTCAGTGCTTGCGCGCCAGTTGTTCGGCCGAAAACCCGGCCTTCCCGGCATAGGATTTCACGATCTGCTCGCGCCTGGCGTAGCTCAGCACGCGCTCGACATCCTCGAATCCGTTGGGCGCCAGCGCCTCGACCGCGTCGATGACCCGCTCGGGGCCGCCGACGCGGTTCATCGCCACGACCTCGGCCGTCGCCGGCAGGCGGATGGCTTCATAAGCCGCCAGCGCATGGCGCGGATGCTCGGCCTTGACCAGCAGATCGGCAAGGCAGCGCGCATCTAGGATGGCCTGCGAGGCGCCGTTGGAACCGACCGGATACATCGGATGCGCGGCGTCGCCGAGCAGGGTGACGCGGCCATGGCTCCAGCGCGGCAGCGGATCGCGGTCGCACATCGGATAATCCCAGAAGCCGGGCGAGGCCTGGATCAACGCAAGGATGTCGACGCCGGGCACCGTGAAGCGGCGCGCGAAGGGCAGCACGTCCTCCAGCCGCCCGGGCTTCGACCAGGCCTCCTTCGGCGGAGGCTTCTCTGGATCGCCGGTGCGGATATTGACGACCCAGTTGGTCAGCCGCGTGCCGGGCGCAGCGCCCGGCGCGATCGGGTAGAGCACGAGCTTGCCGGCCATGCCGCCGGCGATGATCATGCTCTCCCCATCGAGGAAAGCCGGCCATTCGCAGGCGCCGCGCCACATCTGCACGCCGTTCCAACGCGGCGGACCCTGATCGGGGAAGTAATGGGCGCGGACCGTCGAGTGGATGCCGTCGGCGGCGATCAGGATGTCGCCGCGCGCGGTTTCGCCAGCCTCGCCCCGGCGCGAATCGACGAAATGGGCGGTGACGCCGCCCTCGTCCTGAATGAACCCCTGCAGCCGGCGGCCGGTGCGCAGCGCATCGGGCCCGAGCCGGGCGACCACCGCGTCGCGGATCACCCCTTGCAGCCGACCCCGATGGATCGAGAATTGCGGCACCGGCGCGCCCGCATGGATGCCGCGCGGCTCGCGCCAGACGGTCTGGCCGAAGCGGTTCATGTAGATCAGCTCGCGGGTGCGGATCGCGACTGCGTCTAGCGCCGGCAGCAGCCCGAGTTCGGCGAGTTGCGCGATCGCGTGCGGAAGCGTGTTGATGCCGACGCCGACCTCGCGGATCTCGCCCGACTGCTCATAGACCGTGGCTGCAATCCCGCGCGCATGCAGCATCACGGCCAGCGTCAGCCCACCGATTCCGCCCCCGACGATGATGACCTTCATGTCCGTCCCCGCAGCCATATTATTTTAAACTTGAAATAATGAACCGGCGCTTGTCAATCGTTCCGGCATGCCGGGAATCGGCGCTTACCTGCGAGAATACCCGCGGTTGCAGGGGAACGAAGCGGTTTCCTGTGCGTATCTAGCGCCGTGGCGGTCGCGTTTTCGCGGTCGCTGTGCCAACTGGCAGATCACGCGCTGAACCATTGCGGCGCTGGTTTTCCGAGAAGGCATCGGGAGCCGAGCACTATTCCGCCCGCAGCGCGGCCAACACCTTCTCAAGGAGGATTTCATGACCAAGAACGAATTGATCGCCGCCATCGCCGACGAGACCGGCAAGACCAAGACCGACGTCTCCGCCATCCTCGCCTCGCTCGGCGCCATCGTTGCCAAGACGCTGAAGTCGGGCGACGACGTCACGCTGGGCGGCGTCGGCAAGCTCTCGGCGGCAAAGCGCGAGGCCCGCGAAGCCCGCAACCCCTCGACCGGCGCGATGATCAAGGTTCCGGCCAAGACCGTCGTCAAGTTCAAGGTGACCAAGGATCTCGCCGACGCCGTGGCCTGACCTGCCCCTTCAGACAGCAGACCCCATCAAGCAGCACATGGCCTTTGCGCCGGTGCTGCTTGACCGGCCGGCCCGGGCCGGCACAGTAGCGCGATGTTCCTGCGCCTGTTCACCGACCTCCGCACCGCCAAAGTGCCCGTCACGCTGCGGGAGTACCTCGCGCTGCTGGAAGGCGTCGAAGCCGACCTCGCCGAGTACCGCGTCGACGAGTTCTACTATCTCGCGCGCACCTGCCTAGTGAAGGACGAGCGCCATCTTGACCGCTTCGACCGCGTCTTCGCCCAGGTCTTCAAGGGCATGGAGACGCTTGGCGAGGCCTTCGAGAAGGCTGGCGTTCCAGAAGAATGGCTGCGCAAGCTCGCCGAGAAATACCTGACCGACGAGGAGAAGTCGCAGCTTCAGGGGCTGGGTTGGGACAAGCTCTGGGAAACGCTGAAGCAGCGGCTCGAGGAGCAGAAGGGCCGCCATCAGGGCGGCTCGAAATGGATCGGGACCGCCGGGACCTCGCCTTACGGCGCCTATGGCTACAATCCCGAGGGCGTCCGCATCGGGCAGGATAAGAACCGCAATTTCCGTGCGGTGAAGGTCTGGGACCAGCGCGAGTTCAAGGATTTCGACGACACCCGCGAGCTCGGCGTGCGCAACCTGCGCATTGCGCTGCGCCGCCTGCGCAAGTTTGCGCGCACCGGCGCGGCCGAGGAGCTCGACCTCGACTCGACGATCTCCGAGACGGCGCGGCACGGCTATCTGGACGTGAAGCTCAGGCCCGAGCGCCGCAACGCGGTCAAGGTGCTGCTCTTCCTGGATGTCGGCGGCTCGATGGACTGGCATGTCGAACTCGCCGAGGAGCTGTTCTCGGCGGCGCGGGCCGAGTTCAAGCATTTTGAGCATTTCTACTTCCACAACTGCCCCTATGAGCGCGTCTGGAAGGAGAACCGCCGCCGCCACGACCAGGTGATCCCGACCTTCGAGCTGTTGCGGACCTATCCGGCCGACTACCGCTGCGTCTTCGTCGGCGACGCCTCGATGAGCCCCTACGAGATCGCGATGCCTGGCGGCTCGGTCGAGCACTGGAACGAGGAGGCCGGTTCGGTCTGGATGGAGCGGCTGACCGGACGCTTCCAGAAATCGGTCTGGCTCAACCCGGTCCAGCAGCATCTCTGGAGCTACACCCAGTCCATCCGCCAGATCTCGGGCCTTATGGGCGGGCGGATGTTTCCGCTCACGCTAGACGGGCTGGACGGCGCGATGAAGGTGCTGGCGCGGTAGCGCCAGACGCCACAAGCCGCTAAGGCTGCCCGCATGCAGTCTCATCACCCCGACGACGTCCCTGCCCCCGCCTGGCGCCAGCGCCCGAAACCGATCGGCTTCGAGATCGCCTATCGCCTCGACGGCGGCACGATGGAGATCGACACCACCCGCAAGGTCGATCGCGTCCAGCTCGGCGCGGTCGAGCAGGTGCGTTTTCTCTATGCGCCCAGCAACGTCACCTCGAAGGGCTACAAGACGCAGCTCAGGCTGACCGACGGAAAAACGATCACCTTCGGCAACCTGTCCTGGCGTTCGCTGACCGATATCGACCGGGATGACGAAGGCTACCACTTGTTCGTATCGGCGCTGTCGGCGGCGATCGCCAAGGCCAATCCCAAGGCGCGCTTCGTCGCAGGAAAGCCCCGGCCGATGTGGGCGGCGCTTGCGCTGGTCGGCGGGCTTTCCATCGTGATGCTCGCCTTCTTCACCCTGCGCGCTTTCAGCCAGGGCGCGACGGCCGCCGGGTTCCTCGGCATCGGGCTCGCGGCGGCCTCGTTCTGGCAGGTCTGGCCGATGGTGAAGCTGAACAAGCCGAGGGCGTTGGCGACCGGCGAGGTGCCGGACGAGCTGGTTCCGGGTGGCGTTCCGTCCGCCTAGCGCACCACCAGCACCGAGCATTTCGCCCGACGCACGATGGTCGAGGCGTTGGAGCCGATGACATAGGCCAGCATGCCGGGCTCATGAGAGCCGATCACGATCAGGTCGGCGCCGCTGGCCTCGGCCTCGGCCAGAACCTCGCCATGGACCGAGCCAACCAGGACCTTGGCCGAAACCCGCTCGGCCGGCAGCGCTACTTTCGCGGCGATCGCGGCAAGCTTGGCCTCGGCGTCGGTCTGCTGCTCGGCATCGAAATCGGCCGGGACGAACTCCATATAGGTGATCGGCACCAGCGAGCGAACATAGACGAGGCGCACCGTGCCGCCGGACGTCTCGGCGAAGGCGACCGCGGCAGCGATGGCGGGCTCGGCGAGATCGGCCTCGGCGAGATCGACGGGGACCAGAATCGACTTGTACATCGCATCCTCCCGGCTGTTGGCGACGTCTATCCTAGCAAGATCGACGCTCAGCGCCATCGGCGCGCATGGTCGCCATGCCGCCCCGGAATTGACGCGTGTCGTCGGCGGACTCAGAGTGTCGCCGCCCGCAGCCTGACGCTGCCGAGCGCGACGCCGATGCGTCGCTCCTCCCGCCGGGTCGCCTCATGACCGACGAAGCCCCGACCGCGCGACGCCCGCACGCCCTGCTCCATTCGCCGGCCGTGTTCCTGATGGCTCTCGCCTTCCTGAACTGGCTCGGCTTTGCCAGCTGGAGCGCATTGATCAACAATTTCGCCAAGGAGGCCGCCGGCTTCAGTGGCCAGGACATCGGCATCCTGCAATCGGTCCGCGAGATCCCCGGATTCCTCGCCTTCACCGCGATCGTGCTGTTCTGGTTCATGCGCGAGCAGTTGCTCGCCTATGTCAGCCTGGTCGCGCTCGGCGTCGGCGTCGCCATCACCGGCTACTACCCGACGCTGGGCGGGCTCCTGCTGACGACGACGATCATGTCGCTGGGTTTCCACTATTACGAGACGGCCCAGCAGTCGCTGCAGCTTCAGCTCCTGCCTAAGGCCGAGGCGCCCAGGCTGCTGGGCCGTATCGCCGGTGCATCGGCCATGGCGCAGTTGCTGGCTTTCGGGTCGATCGCGGTGATCTGGCGGGTCTTCCAGCCAACCTATGTCTCGGTCTTCCTCGCCGCCGGCCTGCTGACTGTGGCGCTGACGCTTCTGGTCTGGCTCGCCTTTCCACGCTTCCAGGGTGTGGTTCCCCAAAACAAGGGCTTCGTGCTGCGGCGGCGCTACTGGCTCTATTATGCGCTCACCTTCATGTCGGGCGCGCGCCGGCAGATCTTCATGGCCTTTGGCGGGTTCCTGCTGGTCGAGCGCTTCGGCTACGATGTTTCGGCGACCGCGACGCTGCTGCTGGCGACATACGGCATCAACACCTTCATGGGGCCGATGCTGGGCAGCCTCGTCGGGCGTTTCGGCGAGCGCGCCACGATCCAGCTCGAGAACGTCTCGCTGATCGCGGTCTTCGTCGGCTATGCGCTGGCGAGCCAGGGTCATTTCGCCGGCTGGGGAGTCTATGTCGCGGGCGCGCTCTTCATCGTCGACGGGGTCTTCTTCACGCTGACGCTGGCGCAGCGGACCTATTTCCAGAAGATCGCCGATCCCGCCGACATTGCGCCGACTTCGGCTGTCGCCTTCACGATCAACCATATCGCGGCGGTGTTCCTGCCGGTGACCTTCGGCCTGCTCTGGATCCGCGACCCGGCGATCGTCTTCTATATCGGGGCGGCGGTCGCGACCGTTTCGCTGTCGCTCGCCTTCCTGGTGCCGCGCCATCCCGTGCCGGGGCAGGAGACGACGCTGGCGCCGGCCGTTCCGGTCGCTGCGGAGTAACCGGGCGTCCGGCGCCTGCTCAGCCCTGCCGGGCCGGCGTCCTCACGACAAGGCCGTCGAGCTCGTCGCGGACCCTGATCTGGCAGGACAGCCGCGAGGTCGGGCGGACGTCGAAGGCGAAGTCGAGCATGTCCTCCTCCATCGACTCCGGGCTGCCGGTCTTCGTGGCCCAGGCGTCGTCGACATAGACATGGCAGGTGGCGCAGGCGCAGGCCCCGCCGCATTCGGCCTCGATGCCGGGCACGCCGTTGCGGACGGCGACCTCCATCACGGTCGAGCCGGCCTCGCCCTCGACGGTGCGGCTCTCTCCCTTTGCGTCGATGAAGGTGATCTTCGGCATCATGGACTCCGGCGGGCGCGATACCGGCTCCGCTTAGAGCATTTCAAAGGCGGGAGGAAAGCGCTTTTTCCAACGCGTTCCGCGATCACGCCGCGCAGTCGAGCCGCGAGATCACGGCGCGGACCTCGGCCGCCGCCAGCGCCAGCGCATCCATCGCTGTCTCGGCCCGGCGGGCGTCGGTCGCAGCGAGATGCTGCTCGATCGCGTCGGCCGCGTCGGCGACATGCCACGCACCGATGGCGCGGGCCGCGCCCTTCAAGGTGTGGGCCGCGTCCATCTTAGCCTGCGCATCTTCGGTGGCGTGGATGGTGCGCAGATGGCGGACGCATTGCTGGGCGAACAGGGCCAGAAGCTCCCGTTCGAGTTCCTGGTCGCCGCCGGTCTGGCGGGCGAGATGGACGAGGTCGATGGCGTTTTGTGGCATAACGGGCTCTGGAGAATGACTTTCTGGACGGCGTGGAGGCAGGCTGGACGATCTCCAAGAAGCGCCATCATGGTGAACGAGGCGTTAACGACGTTTGTGAATCGGCCAGTCAAATGGGTTTCCATCACTTTGCCGCTCCACTACCCTTCCAATTGGTAAATGATGGGCGCAGAGTCCGTCGCGTCACGCGTGCCAGAGGCGGCATGCCCCGCGCGACCCCTGCAAAACGCCCATCGCGTAGCGTGGCGAGGCGGCACCAATGACCCGGCAGAAAAAGCTCCAGGATCCGACGGAGGCCGCAATGTCGGCGATCGAGGAGGCCCTGCGGCTCGACCAGCCCAAAGCCGAGACCGACGGCCAGCCCTCCGGATCTGAGCCGAAGCTGCCCTCCACCACCGATAACGACCTCAAGCTCGACCTGCCCAGAATCGATCAACCCAGGCTTGACCAGGCCAGGCTCGATCTGCCCCGGATCGAGCCTGTGCAGCTCGCCGAGCCGGCGGCCTCGGCGCCGCAGCCGCGGCCACGGCCCGCGATCGCGCCCGACACCAGCCGCGTCGCCAATGACGACCGCCGCGATTCCAGTTCGCTGGTGCAGGCGTTTTCGGTGCGCCCGTCGGCGCGCCCGCTGTGGTTCGCCTTCGCCGCCTCCCTCGCCTGGCTTGGCGGCGCGGCCTTCCTGATGATCAGCCGGTTCGGCTCATTCTCCGCCGGCCTGCCCGAGGGGCTCGCTGCCTTCGGCATCGGCGAATGGACCCTGCTTGCGCTCGCCGTCGGCGCACCGGTGATCTTCTTCTTCGTGCTGGCGGCGCTCTATCGCCGTACGCAGGAGATGCGGCTGGTCTCGCGCGCCATGACCGAGGTGGCACTACGCTTGGCCGAGCCCGAGGTCGTCGGCTCCGACGCCGTGCTCTCGCTGAGCCAGACCATCCGCCGCGAGGTCGCGGCGATGGGCGACGGCATCGAACGCGCGGTGGCCCGCGCCGGCGAGCTGGAGACCATCGTGCGCGGCGAGATCGCGACGCTGGAGCGCGCCTATGCCGACAACGAGATCCGCCTGCGCGCCCTGATCGACGAGTTGGTGACGCAGCGCGAGGCCGTGGTCGGCAATGCCGAACGCGTCAAGTTCGCGATCAGCGGCGCCCATGAAGGCCTGTCCAAGGACCTTGAAAACGCCAGCCGCGTGATTTCGGAGGCGGTGAATGCCGCCGGCGACCGCGTCAGCGGCTCGCTTGGCGAAAAAGGCGACCAGATCACGCTGGCGCTCGGCCGCGCCGGCGAGCGCATGGTCGACGAGATCACGGGTCGCGGCAACGACCTCGTCGAGCGGCTGCAGACCACGTCGGGCGACGTCGGCGCGAGACTGTCGGGCGCGAGCCAGGATCTGGCCGTGCTGCTGGACGGCCGCGCCGCCGAGATCGCGGCTTCGCTCGAACGTACCGGCGCGGTTTTGACAGAAGGCCTGACGACCGGCGCGCGCGACGTCACCCGGGCGATCAGCGAAACCGGCATGCAGGTCGCCGATACGCTGACCGCGCGCGTCGAGAGCGTCAACGAGACGCTGCGCCAGACCGGCGAGAACCTGGCGCGGGAGATTTCGCTGCGCGGCGGCGAGGCGGCCGAGCGCTTCGAGACCAGCAGCCGCGACATGGTCGCGCTGATCGACGGGCAGAGCGAAAGCCTGCGCGCGCGGCTGTCGGAGACCGGCGAGAGCCTGCGCAGCGCGCTGGCCAATGAGGGCGAGAGCGTCACCACCCGCCTCGCCGAGGTCGGCCGCGGCGTCAACGGACTGCTGAACCGCCAGAACGAGGCGATCGCGACGCGACTGCTGGAAGTCGGCGAGAGTCTCAACAGCACGCTTGGCGCACAAGGCGACAGCCTGCTGACGCGCCTCAACGAGACTGCACGTACTGTCGACGACGTGCTGCGCGAGCGAAGCGACGCGATCCTGCTGCGGGCCGACGAGGCAGGCAAGGCGATCGGCGACACGGTTTCGCGACATGGAGAGGAGCTGACCACGCGGATCACCGAGGTCGGCGCCAGCGTCCATGGGCTGTTCACGGAACAGGGCGGCAGCCTCGTGACGCGGCTCTCCGAGACCGGCGAGACCGTGCATGCGCTGCTCGACCGGCAGGCCGAGACGCTCGTCACGCGCGTCACCGGCGTGGGATCCGATGTCGGCTCGCTGCTCGAACAGCAGCGCGAAAAGCTCGTCGGCGATCTGTCGCAGACCGGCCAGAGCGTTAACGCCCTCATCAAGGAACAGCGCGAGAGGCTCGTCGGCGGGCTCTCGGAGGCCGGCGATAGCGTCCATGCGCTTCTCGACCAGCAGGCGCAGAATCTTGTGGCGCGCGTCACCAGCGCTGGGACAGATCTCGGCGACGTGCTCGACCGCCAGTCGGAGGCGCTGGTTTCCCGCCTCAATGGCGCGGGCGGCGACGTCAACATCCTGCTCGATCAGCAGCGCGAGAAGCTGGTCGTGAGCCTGTCGGAGACGGGGGCCAAGGTCGGCGCGCTGCTGGAAGAACAGGCCGGCGCGATGACGGTCACGGTTTCGCAGGCCGGTTTCGAGGTCAAGGATCTGCTGGCCAACGAAAGCCAGGCGATCGTGGCCCGCATCGCCGATGTCGGCCGTTCGGTCCACACGGTCCTGTCCGAGCGCAGCGGCGCGCTGATCACGCGCCTTGCCGAGACCGGCGATGCGGTGACGCAGCGCCTCGACGAGCAGGGGACGACGGTCTCCGCCCGGGTGGCGGAGGCAGCCGATGCCGCACGCTCCGCGCTGGAGTTGCAGCAGAGCGGTTTCCTGAGCCGTCTCGACGAGACCGGCCAGGAGGTCGGCGCGCTGCTCGACAAGCAGCGCGAAAGCATGATCGGCGATCTCGTCAGCACCGGCCGCGAGGTCCACACCCTGCTCGGCGAGCAGAGCGAGGAACTGGCGCGCCGCATGACCGAGGCGACGAAGGCGCTGACCGAGACGATCAATGTCGATGGCCGCCATGTCGCCGAACGCGTCACCGAAGCAACGCAAGGGTTGCGCGAGACGTTCACTGTCCATGCCGAGGAGGCCCGCACGGCGCTTGCCGGTACGGGCAAGGAGATCGTGCTGGCGCTGACCCAGCAGGGTGGCCGCGTCAACGAGGCGCTCGCCGCCAACGCCGAATCGATGCTGCGGCTGGTCGAAGGCCGCTCGCAGGCGCTGACCGAGGCGCTCACCACCCGGCACGACGCGCTGGCCGAGTTGTTCGACCGGCAGGGCCTCGCCATCGAGACCGGGCTGAGCGACCGGCTTGCCGCCTTCGAGGCGATCCTGGTCGGCCAGGGCGGCGCGCTTGCGACACGCCTGTCGGACGATGCACGCAGCCTCAGCGACACGATCACCAGCCGTCTGGCGCAGGTCGAGCGGCTGTTTGCCGAGGAAGGCCACCAGTTGGCCGACCGGGTCGGCGCAGTCTCGCAGCAGGCCGCCGAACTCATGGCGAGCCGGACCGGCGAAGCCGCGGAGGCGATGGAAAACCAGATCCGCATCTTCGAGGAGCGCTCCGGGGCCAAGAGCGCCGAGATCGGCAAGTCGCTGGACGGGCTGATCGCGCGCATCGACGGCAATCTCGGCTCGCGCGCCACGGCGCTCAACGAGGCGCTGGTCGAGCGCACGGTCGATATCGCCCGCGTGCTGGCCGAGGGCGGCCGCGAGGTCACCCGCGCGCTCGCGGCCAAGGCCGACGAGATCGGCGAGGTCGTCACCTCCAAGAGCGAGTCCCTCACCCGCACGCTCAGCGAGAAGGCCGACGCGATCAACGCCACGCTCGGCGGCCGCGCGCTCCAGATCGCCGACACGCTCGACCAGAGCGTCGGCCGCTTCGAGGAGCGCGTCGTCAACCGGCTCGATACCGTCTCGGGCACGCTCGATTCGCGCGGCAAGGAGATTGCCGAGACGCTGCAGAGCAAGTCGGATTCGATCTCGCTGGCGCTCGGCGCGCGCGCCGAGGAGTTGCGGACACTGTTCGACGACAAGGGTGGCGGCATGGTCTCGGCGCTGAGCCAGCGCGGCGAAGCCATCGCCAGCGAGGTCGCCAGCGTCGGCGAGACCGTGGTGCGCGCCATCGAGAACCGCGGCTCCTCCATCATAGAGGGGCTGCGCGAGCGCGGCGCAGAAATCACCACAGCGCTCGACGCCTCCTCCACAGGCCTGCGCGAGACGCTTGAGAGCGGAACGCGGGGCTCCGTCGACGCGCTGGTCAAGACCAACGAGCAGCTCCGCGACGAGCTCGGCGGCATGCTTGGCCGCCTCGCCGACGCCAACAAGCTGATGCAGCAGATCGTCGGCGGCGCGTCGCGCAATCTCGGCTCCATCGAGACCGGCCTGACGGAAAGGGTCAGCGAGCTGCAGGCGATCGTCGCCACGGTGATGGACGAGACCGGCAAGGCGGCCCATCAGGTCGCCGCGCAGGTCGAGGAGCTGAAGGGCTTCTCGGAAGGCACGCTGCGCGACACCACCGCGCTGGTCGGGCAGATCGACGGCAAGAGCGCCGCCCTCACCGAAGTGACGCAAGCGAGCACCGCCGCGCTGCATGCGGCCGCGACCCGCCTCGAGCAGGTCGAGGGCCGCGTCGGCCGCGCGCTCGCCGGCCGCAAGGAGACGCTGGAGGAGCTGCACGGCCTGATCGCCAGCCGCACCGACGACGTCGAATCGATCACGCGCTCCTTCGCCGCCCTGATTGACGAGTCGCTCAGCACGGCCGAGGCCCGCGCCCGCCAGATCGGCGGCGTGCTCAGCGACTCGGCCGAGGCGACCGCCAGCGCGATCTCGCAGCAGTTCGAGATGATCCGCTCGACCACCGGCAAGGAGCGCGAGCGCACGGCGCATGCGCTGCGGCAGGCCTACGAGCAGGTCGCCAACGAGGTCGGCGGCGAGCTCGCCAAGGTGACCGAGCGCTTCCAGGGCACCGCCGACGAGATGCGTACCGTCACGGCCGAGATCCAGCGCGAGCTGGAGGCGACGCGGGCCGAACTGCGCCGCGGCGTGCTCGACCTGCCGCGCGAGACGCAGGAATCGACCTCGGCCATGCGCCGCGTCGTCGCCGAGCAGATCAAGGCGCTGAACGAGCTGACCGAGATCGTCACCCGCTCGGGCCGGCGCAGCGACGTCGCCATGGCGAGCGACGGCCCTTCCCGCCGCGCGCCCGCGCCGGCCGCCATGGCCGCGCCGACCTATGCCACCAGCACCACTGTGCAGGCACGGATGCCGGTGGCGTCCGAGCCGCTGCTGCGTCCCTCGCTCGACGCCACGCCTGCGCGAGCCGAAACGCGGCAGGAAGCGCGTCCGGAGCCTCGCCAGGAGCCACGGCTGGAGCCCCGCCCTGCTCCGGCCGCGCCGCGCGGAGCCGCGCCCGTGCCGGAGCTGCCGCGCCGGCCGTCGCAGCCCGAGCCGCAGGCACAAGCGCCCGCCAAGGCGGGCTGGCTCTCGGACCTGCTCAACCGCGCCTCGCGCGAGGACAAGGCGCCCGAGGCCAGCAAGCCGACCGCGCATTCGATCGAGCGGCTCGACTCGCTCTCGGTCGACATCGCCCGGATGATCGACCACGACGCGGCGGTCGAGCTCTGGGACCGCTACAAGCGCGGCGAGCGCAACGTCTTCACCCGCCGGCTCTACACGCTGCAGGGCCAGCAGACATTCGACGAAATCCGCCGCAAATACCGCCGCGACGCCGAGTTCAAGGAGACGGTCGACCGATATATCGACGAGTTCGAACGCCTGCTCGGCGAGGCCGCCAAGGACGACCGCGACTCGATGGTCGCCAAGACCTACCTGACCTCCGAGACCGGCAAGGTCTACACCATGCTGGCCCATGCCAGCGGGCGGTTCGAGTAGGGGCGGAGTACCTTTATCGGGAGATCATGAAGGCCGTCCTCCGGGCGGCCTTTTTCTTTGACGATGCGATTGACCCGGCCCATGGGGCCGGCCCGATAAAGCGTGGGTCAGCCAGAACGAGGTGATTCGTGAGCGTTTCCCTTGAAGTCCTGTCGCCATCGGAGGCCGCCGAACAGCTCGGCGTATCGGCCAAGGCCTTGCGGCTCTACGAGCATCGCGGCCTAATCAGGCCCGCCCGCACCGCTGCCGGTTGGCGTGCCTACAGCCCGAAGGACATGACACGGCTCACCGAGATCGTGGCGCTGCGGGCTCTCGGCCTGAGCATGGCCCAGATGGCGCGAGTGCTGGACGGCGACGCATCGGCTCTGGAGCCGGCGCTTGCCGCGCATCAGGGGGCGCTCGAGATCAAGCGCCGACAGATTGCCGAGGCGATCGACAGGGTCAGCGTCATGCGCGCCGATCTGGGCCGGGGCGCAGCACCCGCGCCCAAGGACATCTCACGCCTGCTGCGGCCGCGCGCTGACGCGAGCGTCGCCTTCGCGCTGCCATGGCCATGGGGCGGGGAGCGCTTCGAGCTGCACGAGATCACGCCGCTGACCTACATCATAGGGCCGCTCGGCAGCGGCAAGACGCGCTTGGCGCGGCGGCTGTCCCAGATGCTGCCGGATGCGGCTTTCCTCGGGCTGGACCGTCTCACGGAGAACGGCGATGCGCTCCAGTCGCGGCTCGCCGCTGATCCCGGCCTGAAGGCGCGGATCGACCGGCGCCTTGCCTGGCTGATCGAGGACGGCGCGACGATGTCGGGGGCGCTGGTCACCTTGCTGGCCGCGCTGGAGGCGGACAATTCCGCCGTGCTCGTCATCGACATGGTCGAGCAGGGGCTGGACCAGCCCACGCAGGAAGCATTGATCGCCCATCTGCGCGGGCGCGGCGCGAGTGGCCGGCCGCTATTCCTTCTGACGCGCTCTTCGGCGATCCTCGACCTCGCGGCTGTCGGTCCCGATGAGTCGATTATCCTGTGCCCGGCCAATCACGCGCCGCCGAGCCGCGTTTTTCCTTGGCCCGGTTCGCCGGGCTACGAGGCGGTGGCGACCTGCCTTGCGTCACCAGAGGTCAGGGCACGCACAGAGGGCGTCATCGCATGGCGACCACAGGTCGCGTGACATCACGTCTTCCGAGCGAGGCGCGGGCGTCTCGACGCGCGCCCTGCCCTCGTGCCGAACCCGGCGGCTACCAACGTCAAATCTTTCCCTTCACGCCCAGAGAGACGTTGAGCGTCTCGGCGTCTGCGCCGGCTCCGGGTTTGGGGACGCGGAAGGACTGGCCCGTCGCGCCGTTCTGGATCCGGGTGCCGCCTCGCGCTTCGACATATCGGGTGTATTCGAGGCGTCCGGCGAGCGAGAGGACGGAGGTGAGCTTGTAATCGACGCCGATGCTGGCGCCGATCATTCCCGTGGGGGAGAATTTGTCGATGAACAGCGTGCTGCGCAACGCATGAACATCATCGGCCTGCCCGAAGCTGAACGGGCTGCCATAGACTTCGGCCGAGACCGACAGGGTTTCCCCCCGGTAATAGGCTCCGAGCCCGAGATAGGGCGTATCCCATTTCTGCCGGTAGGAGATTGTCAGCTGGCCCGGATCGAAGGTGCCGGCGGTGTCGCGCAATGCGTTGACCGAGTAAAGAAAGCTGCCGCCATAAGCCCGGTATTTCACATCGTAACGCCGGAAGCCTGCCAGGCCTGCGATCCCGACATCGCCCATATTCGTCAGCGTGTAGGCTGCGCTGATATCCCCTTGCCAGGCTTTCGGCACGCGCGTGTCGGGATGGACCGATTGATGCGTCCAGGAATCGGGGCCCTGATAACCCAGGAACCAGTCGCGGTCGCGCATATCGGCGCCGGATGACACGGCGGCCCAGAGACTGCCGCGCAGCGTCAGCCCCTCGAAAAGCTGCACGGCGGCGCGGCCGCCCAGCGTGACGGCATCGGCTTTCCAGTCGAGCTGGCTGAGCTTATCCGTTCGGTTGCCGGTATTGTAGACGTTTTCGGTCGATTTGGCCCCCAGATAGCCGATCGACGGGGTGAAGGAGAACCGGTCGCCCCCGCCGGGCGGCTCCAGCGGCGCCGGATCCAGAGCTTGCGCCAGCACCGGGCTCGCTAGCATAGCGAAAACCGACGACGTCAGCGCCAGCCCAATTCCGCGAATCATGGTCACCTCCCAATCGGAGGTAGCAGACACGAATCATCTCAATGGCAGGTTAACCATAGCGCTGCCGGCTGAACGGATAAGTTGTGCCCACCGTCCTGCCCTGCAAAAGATAGTCGCGCCATGTCCGCGCTGACGACCGACGCGCGCGCGGGTCAGCGCGCCCAGCGCACGATCTCGATCAGCACCTGAGACAGCGCGCGGTCGAGCGCCTGGGCGGCGGCCGGTCCGTCGCTGGCGCTGGCCGGCACACGAGCCTGGAACAATCTGGCGCGCTGGACCTTGCCGGTTCGGTCTCCCACCAGCTTGGCGGTGATTTCGACGACGGCTGCGCCGCTGGCGGCGTCGATGTTGAAGCTGCGGATGTCGGTGTTGAGCTGGAGATCGGGCACGATGCGCTCGCCAGGCCTTGCGACCGAGCCGAGGCGATTGCCGTTCTCGAAGGTCTGGATCAGCCGCGTCTGGACGAGCCTCGGAACCCGGTCGGCCCATTGTCCGCCGCCGAGGAAAGAGAGCGCGCCGGCCGAATCCTTGACGATGATACGGTCCGAATCGAGCGTCTGCACCGTCGTCGGCTCGGCCACGATCAGCGCCGCGCGCGAGCCTCCGACACGGCCGAAGCCCGAGGGCGCCGAGAGATCGAAGGTGGTAGGCGTCGCGCCGCCGCCGCAGCCGGCGAGCAGCGTCGAGGAGGCGAGCAGCAGAGGCAGTGCCAGCCGACGCAGGCCGGCCGGGGAGAACGTTGTGTCGGTCATGAGCTAGCGCGCGCCATTATACTGTGGAAGCGGCGGCTTGCCGCCGAAGATGAACTGCTGCGGGTTGCGCTCGAGATTGCGCAGCGTCCGCGCCAGGTCGGTGAGGGTGCGTCGACCGTCGGCGGCGAGCGCTTCGATGTCGCGCAGGCCCGGCCCGGTGAAGCGGTTGATACCGGCGGTGATCTGCGCGGTGCGACCGTCGAGATTGTCGGCCAGCACGCGGATCGACTGCGCGGCCTTGGTGATCTCGGCGAAGGTGCCCTTGCCTTCCTCGCCCGCGGCCGAGTTGAGGAAGGCTTCCGCCCCCTTCAGCACGCCCTCGATCTGATCGGCGGCGCGGTCGAGCTTGCCGGTGATCGAGGCGACATCCTTGACCGCCTTGTCGACCGACGCGCTGTTGCCACCCAGCGCCGCGGTGAACTTCTCGATGTTGTCGATGGCAGAGGCGATCTTGTTCTCTTCCAGCGTCCGGTTGAAGCGGTCCGCGAGCGCCGCGACATCGCGCACGGCGCGCGAGACTTCCCCACCGGAATTGCCCAGCACGGCAGCGAAATTCTGGATGTCGTTCAGCGTGGCCGCGAGCTTCTGCGGATCGACCGCGCCGTTGAGCTTTTCGGTCAGCGCTGCCGTCTCGCGCGCGGCCTTGGAGACGTCGCCCCCGGAATCGCCCAGCGCCTTGGTAAACTTCTCGACATTGTCGAGCGTGTTGGTAATTTTCTGCTGATCGATGGCGCGCACGACCTGAGACAGGTCCTCGCTCAGTGTGCCGAGCTTCTGGCTCAGCGGCGCGATCGTCTCGGCAATCTGGCCGAAACTCGCCATCAGCCTGCCGACGCCGTCGGAGTTGTCGCCAAGAGCGGCGGAAAATTTGCGGACGTTTTCGATGGTCTGGTTGATCGGCGAGGCGTTGGTCTTGACGAGGCCGTCGACGTTGTCGAGCACTGTGTTTGCGCGGTTGGCGATCGAGCGGACCGTCTCGAGCAAATCCTGGAACTCGGAACGCTCGGCCTTGATCACCGGAAGGTCCTGACCCTGCAGCGCCACCAGCGGCGGCGCGTCCCTGTCGCCGCCAAGAAGCTGCAATGCGACGACGCCGGCCAGTCCTTGCGCCTCGATCCGCGCCTTGGTGTCGGTCTTGAGCGGGGTCGAGCCCTCGACCGAGATCACCGCGAAGATCTGCTTGGGATCGTCTGGTCTGAGCTGGATACGGGTGACCTCGCCGACGCGCAGGCCGTTGAAGAGCACGCTGGAGCCGCGCCCCAGCCCCGTCACCGACCCCTCGAAGATGATCCTGACGTCGCGCTTGTCGCGCCCCGCGCCACTGTTGAACCAGTAGACGAAGCCGAACACCGCCGCGAGGACAGCGAGCGTGAAGAGACCGACAAGTGCGTAGTTGGCCCTGGATTCCATGGTCTAACGCTACGTCCTCATTGCGCCGAGGGCAGACGGGCGCGGGCCCGTTCGCCACCGAAATAGGCTTTCAGCCAGGGATGGTCGGATTCCAGCATCGTTGCGAGCGGACCGACCGCGATGACCCGTTTGTCGGCCAGCGCGGCGATCCTGTCGCAGGCGGAATAAAGGCTGTCGAGGTCATGGGTTACCATGAACACGGTCAGCCCCAAAGTCTGCTTCAGGGTCACGATCAGCTCGTCGAATTCGGCCGCGCCGATCGGGTCGAGGCCCGAGGTCGGCTCGTCGAGGAAGACGATCTCGGGATCGAGCGCCAGCGCGCGGGCCAGCGCGGCGCGCTTGATCATGCCGCCCGACAGCTCCGAGGGCGCCTTTTCGGCGGCTTCGGGCTTCAGGCCGACGAGATCGAGCTTTACCATCGCCATCTCGTCGAGAAGGCGCGGCGAGAGCTTGAGATATTCGCGCATCGGCACCTGGATGTTCTGCTTCACGGTCAGCGCCGAGAACAGCGCGCCGTGCTGGAACATCACGCCGAAGCGGCGCTCGAGCGCGCGGCGGCCGGCCTGGTCCAGGCCTTCGACATTCTGGCCGAGCACCTCGATCGTGCCGCGCCGCTTCTGCACCAGTCCGAGAATGGTGCGGGTCAGCACCGACTTCCCCTGCCCCGAACCGCCGACGAAGCCGAGGATCTCCCCGCGCATCACGTCGAGATCGAGCCCGTTCATGATGACCTTGTCGCCGAACTGGACCTTGAGGTCGCGCACGCGGATGACGACGTCGGCCTCCGCCCCGTCCGCCGTCTCGGCCTTCCGCTCCGCGCTGTCCGCGATCATCGTCATGCAACGGGCCTCAGAACGCGATCGACGCGAAGAACATGGCGAAGAGGCCGTCGACGACGATGACCATGAAGATCGCCTTCACCACCGATGCCGTGACCTGACGGCCAAGCGACTCGGCCGAGCCTTTGACCGCGAGCCCCTCGATCGAGGCGATCAGACCAATGACGAAGGCCATGAACGGCGCCTTGATCAGCCCCACGGCGAAATGCTTCCAGGTGATGACGCCCTGCAGCCTGGCGAGGAAGGTGTCGATGCCGATGCCGCCATAGAGCCAGGCGACCAACGCGGCCCCCGTCAGGCCCGACATCGCAGAGATGAAGGTGAGGATCGGCAGCGAGATGACCAGCGCCAGAATGCGCGGAACCACCAGCACCTCGATCGGATCGAGCCCCATCACGCGCAGCGCGTCGATCTCCTCGCGCATCTTCATCGAGCCGATCTCGGCGGTGAAGGCCGAGCCCGAGCGGCCGGCGATCATGATCGAGGTCAGGAGCACGCCGAGTTCGCGCAGGATCAGGATGCCGGTCAGGTTGACGACGAAGGCCGTCGCGCCGAACTGCTGGAGCTGGAAGATGCCCTGCTGGGCGACGATGCAGCCGACCAGGAACGAGATCAGCATGATGATCGGCGCGCCGTTGAACGCGATCAGCTCGATCTGGTTGATCAGGGACGGACCGCGGAACTTGCGCGGGCCGAGCAGCACGGCGAGCGAACCGACGACGACCTCGCCCAGAAACATCGCGCCGCCGACCATGTCGCGGCCGAAGCGGATGATGGCGGCGCCGATGTTCACCAGCACGCTGACGACGCCGAAACTGCCGGCAGGCGAGATCGCATCCTCGCCATGGATCTGGATTTCGGCGAGAAGCACGGCATGCTCCGAGCGCTGGCTGGCAATCTCGACGGCCCCGCCCGCCTCCTCGCGCTCGGCCTTGAGCCGGTTGAGGACATAGGCGCCGAGCGTGTCGAGCCGCGCCACCGCCGAGAGGTCGATCCGGGCCGCGCCGACCTTTGCCAGCCGGCCGCCGATCTCCTCGATCAGTTCCTCGATGCGCGGCGCATGCTCGGCGCTCCACGCGCCCGAGAGCGCAATGGCGAGCGTGCCTGCATCGTCGCGATAGACCGCTTGAGGATCGGCGGTGTCGAGGGTCGCCATGATACTCCGTGATGTCCCCTGCCCGGCGTGGCGCGACCATGACAGACCGCTCTCAACGCCTTGCAGACCATGCCGGTTCCACCCCTTCAGCCTGTATCGCCGGGCAGGTTGCGCTTGGCAAGCGCAGCAAAGACACAACCGAGAATTGCCAGCGGCGTCATGGCGAGGAAGACGAGAGCGCCGTGATTCTGGAACACCGGCCCGGAGATCAGGGTAGCTGCGGCGCTCGCAAAGGCGCTGACAGCGACCAGCCGCCCTTGCGCCGCGGCCCGTCTGCCGTCGGGCGCCAGCGCGGAGACCACCGCCATGGCGCCGAGATGGAGGCAGCCGAAACTGAGACCGTGCAGGCATTGCAGGGCCAGGGTCGTCCACGGTCCGGGATCGACCGCCATCACGCCGAACCGCACCACCGCCGCGCCTCCCCCGACGCCGATCCAGAACAGCCCGGCCACGCCGCGCGCGACGATGCCGCCCGCCACCAGAAACAGCAGGATTTCGGCGGCGACGCCAACCGCCCAAAAGCCGCCGATCGCTTCCTCGCTGTAGCCGAGATTGCGCCAGTGCAGTGAGCCGAAGGCGTAAAGCGCGCCATGGGTGGCGTTGATGCAGGCGACGGCGGCAATGGCCCACCAGAAGGCCGCGCCGAAACCAGCGCGTGGCGCGCCTCGCGGCGGCGTCGCGGAGAGGCCGCGCGGCGGCGATGGCGCAGCCAGCGCCAGAAGCGCGGCGCAGGCGAAGCAGGCCGCCATCGCCATGGGCACGATACCTGCGCCCTGCCGCGCGATCACCACGCCGCCGAGCAGATTGGCGGCGAAGAAGCTGACCGAGCCCCAGAGCCGGACGCGGCCATAGTCGATGCCCGCGCCAGCCCGGACCTGCGCCGTCGTCAGCATGTCGGCGAGCGGAATCACGCCGGCGGTCGCCATAGCGCTCAGCGCCATCAAGAGACCGATGACCCAGGGGTCGGACTGGGCCGCCATTGCGGCGTAGAACAAGGCGCCCGCCAAATTGAGGCCCGCCAGCAGCAGCACCGGCGGAACCCGGCCGTCGCCGAGGCCCGCCGCGCCCGACGCCGCCAGCACGCGCGCGACGATCGGGATGGTCAGGAGCACGCCGATCGCAACATCCGATACGCCGCGAGAGGCGAGCCAGAGCGGAAAGAACGGGATGTAGACGCCGACGGAGAGGAAGGTCAGCGCATGCAGCAGCGACAGCCGCGCGGCGAGGCCGCTGCGGGAAGGGAACAGTCTCGTCACGGCAGGGCGCATCCGCTTCGCCGCATCGCCCGGCAGCAATTCCTTAATCAATCGTGAGGCAGGCTTTGCGATGGTGCATCCAGACTGACGAATGCCGATTCGGCCAGTCCTTCCAGAGCAGGTTGGTCATGAGCGAGGCGCGTTCGCTGACGGCGCTCAGCGAGAACGACTACGAGGCGATCTCCGAGGCCGTGATGGAGACGGCACGCGGGCGCTGGTTCATGGCCGAATTCGCCAGGCGCAATCGCCAGGCCGACACCATCCAGTTGCTGGGTGCGATCGGCCGGATCGAGCGTGCGGTCGGCGTCGCCGTCGCCGAGCCCGCGCCGGACCCGAGCCTGCGCGAGGCGGCGGCCCTGATCGCCGATCTGCGCGTCGATCTTGAACGCATCAGTGGCCGGACGGAGGCAGCGTCATCCGGCCTCGCCCAGCGCATCGAAACCTCGTCGGCGCGGATTCTCGCAGCGACCGAGACCATCCAGGAAGCATCCTGGCGGCTGCGCGAAGCCGGAGAGACCGACGAGCTCTGCGACCTGCTCGACCGCCGGACGACAGAGATCTTCGCCGCCGCCGCGATCGTCGAGGGCACGGCTCAACAGATCGACAAGATCGCCGACACTATCGCCATGCTGGATTCCAGCCTGCGCGCCTTCGCCGACCGGGCGCAGGACGAACCCGACGCGCGGGAGCTGGAAATCGTGACCTGGAGCGATCCGGTCAGCGAGATGCCCGCCCCGACATACGACAAACCTGCTGCGATGCCCGCAGCCGCCTATGAGGATATCGAGATCGTCGAGATCGGCGGCCTCGCCGGAGAGGCGGGCGATACCATCTCCAGCCAGACGATGACGCAGCCGATGGAGCGCAGGCTCGGCTCGATCCAGAACCTGAGCGACGACCTCGTCTTCGAGGAGACGGCGGAACAGGAGCCGGTCGAAATCGACCTCGATTTCGTCGAGCCGGTCGCAGTTGGGGCAGCTGCCAGAGAGAGCCATCCGGAAACCGCGATTCTGGAAACCGCCGCAGCCATACGATCGGCGGCGACCATCTCCGAGGCCGACCTCTACGCGCTCGACGCCATGTCGGCGGACCGGAAGCTCGCCTATTTCGCCTGATCCTCGGCCGATGGCGAGAAGGTCGCCATCTTGCCGGGGTTGAGCAGGCCGTGCGGATCGACCTCGCGTTTGAAACCGAGTTGGTCGGCGTCGGCGCGCTTGTGGCGGCTACCCGCCTCCAGCGAGACGACATGGGGATTGGCGATCATGACGCCGGCCTCCTCATGCAGCGCGATGATCTCGTCCAGCCGCTCACGCGTCGTATAGCGCAGGATCGGCAGCGCGCTTGCCGTGACACGCCCGCCGAAACGGATGAATTCGTGATGGGCCAGCACCTCGTCGGGAAACGCCGAGATCATCTCCTGGGCGCTCTCGACCAGGCGGTCATGCGGGAACAGGCATTGCAGATAGGTGACCGAGCGGTCGCTCTTCAGCCATTGCAGCGTTGTGTGGTTCCAGGTGTATTCGTAGAGCGGGACGGTGCCCGGTCCCTCTTCCGATGGCGCCTCGTACGTCACCGCGCCATGCTCGCCGATGATCGCCTTGAACGGGCCGAGCGAGGCTTCGGCGATCATGCAGATCAGAATGCTTTTGCCTTCAGGACAATGCTGCTTCAGCGCGCCGAAATAGCCCGGGATCGGCCATGAAACAGGCGTCACCAGCTTCTTGACGACACCGTCGGCCAGCGCGACCTCGTAACCGGCCTTGAACGCGTCCATGTAGTCGTCGAAGGCGGCGATGACGTCGATCCAGGGCCAGGCGGGAGCCAGCGGCATCTCCAGCGCGGTGATGATGCCGGTCGTGCCATAGGCGCGGTTGACCTTCTGTGCTGCGTCGTCGCGCAGTTCCAGGATGCGCGGCTCCTCCTCGACCGTGACGATGCGGGCGGCCAGGATGTTGCCCGGCTCGCGCAGGCCGCCATACGTGACCGAGCCGACGCCGCCCGAGCCGCCGGCGACGAAGCCGCCCAGCGTCGCCGAGCGCTTGGTCGAGGGATGCATGCGCAGCTCGAAGCCCTCGGCCCGCGTCGCCATGTCGATGTCGAGCAGGCGCGAGCCGGCCGCCGCGCGTACGATGCCGGGCTTTAGCCATTCGATGCCGGTCAGGGCGTTGATGTCGAGCAGCACGCCCCCTTGCAGCGGCACGGCTTGCCCGTAATTGCCGGTTCCGGCGGCGCGCACCGTGAGCGGTATCCGCAGCGTGGCGCAGGCCGCGGCGATGCGGATGACCTCAGCCTCGTCGCGCGGCACGGCGATGATGTCGGCGCTCTTGTCGGCGAGTTCGGTGTTCAGGACCGGCGAATACCAGAAAAAGTCGCGCGAGCGCTTGCGGACCACCTGCGGCTCGTCGATGAGCTGGATGTCCGAAAGCGCAGCCTTCAGGGCCGCGATGTCGTAGCGCGAGGGCTGGGCCGCCCTGGGCTTGCGCTCGGGCACTGCGCTCATCTCAATTCTCCCGCTTCAGCGCGCTCTCATGCCAGCGCCGCAGCAGCAGATGCGAAATCCAGCTCGTCGCGAGGAAGATCGCGATGCCCGACAGCGAGATCATGATGAGAGCGGCGAAGACCCGTGGAATCTTGAGCTGGTAGCCTGCTTCGAGGATGCGATAGGCCAGCCCCGATGCGCTGCCGCCAGTCCCGGCGACGAATTCGGCGACAACGGCCCCGATCAGCGCGAGCCCACCGGAAATCTTCAGGCCCGCAAGGAAGTAAGGCAGCGCGGCCGGCAGCTTCAGATAGCGCATCGTCTGCCAGCGGGTGGCGCCATAGAGCTGGAAGAGGTTGATCAGGTTGTGGTCGGCGGAGTTTAGCCCGAGGATCGTGTTCGACAGGATCGGGAAAAAGGCGACGATCCAGGCGCAGATCAGCAGCGAGAGGTTGATGTCGCCGGCCCAGATGATGATCAGCGGCGCGATCGCCACGATCGGCGTGACCTGCAGGATCACCGCATAGGGCAGGAGCGACATCTCCAGCCATTTCGACTGGGTGAACAGCACGGCGAGCGTGACTCCGACGATGACGGCGGCCGCCAGGGCCATGAAGGTGATCTTCAGCGTGATCCAGAGCGAAACCGAGAGCGTGCCCCAGTCGGCGACCAGCGTCTGGCCGATCAGAATGGGGCCGGGCAGGATGTATTGCGGGATCGCGTTCCACCAGACCGCGAACTCCCACAGCCCGAGCGCCAGCACGCCGATCACGAGCGGCGCGAGGATGCGCGGCCAGGCGCTGGCGGGCAGGCCGAGGATGCGCGGCTCGGTCGCGAAGACCGGGCGGGCTTCGGCGTCGGTGCCGCTGGAGTGGGACGGCAGCAGGGTTTCGATCGACGGCGCGCTCACGATCCGATCGCCTCCTTGAGCTTGCCCGAGACAACGCGGCAGAGATGGGCGTATTCGGGCGAGGTCCGGAACAGCTCGTCGCGCGGATAGGGGGCATCGACGTCGAGATCGGCCATGATCCGGCCGGGCCTTGCCGCCATCACCACGATGCGCTTGGAGAGATAGACCGACTCGAACACGGAATGGGTGACGAAGACGGCGGTGAACTTCTCCTGCCACCAGAGTTCGAGCAGATCGTCGTTCAGGCGGTGGCGGGTGATCTCGTCGAGCGCGGCAAAAGGCTCGTCCATCAGCAAGATTTTGGGCTTGAGCACCAGCCCGCGCGCGATCGAGACGCGCATCTTCATGCCGCCCGAGAGTTCGCGCGGATAGGAGCGCTCGAAGCCTTTCAGCCCGACCAACGCCAGCATCTGCGCGGCTCTGGCCTCTGCCTCAGCCTTGCGCACGCCTTTCAGCGTCAGCGGCATCATGACGTTGGCCAGCGCCGTCGCCCAAGGCATCAGCGTCGGGTCCTGGAAGACGAAGCCGAGATCACGTTCCGGCTTGCCGCCGGCGTCGTGCCCGGTCGTCGGCCAGTTGATCGCGCCGCCTGAGGGCGCGCCCAGCCCCGCGATCATGCGCAGCAGGGTCGATTTACCGCAGCCGGAGGGGCCGAGCAGGCTGACGAACTCGCCCGTGCCGAGATCGAGATTGACGTCGCGCACGGCGAGCGTGCCGTTGGCGAACTGCTTGGAGACGCCACGGATGGAGACCAGCGGCCGGCCGCTGGCGGCGGCGTGCTCCTTGGTGGGTGTGCTCAGAGAGGCCAAGTCCAAAGCCTGATGCCGATCTTTATGTAACCAAACCAACCATGCCGTCATCTCGGACCTGCGCCGCTACGCGACTTGTCCGGGACGACGGCGATCGTGGAATTCTGAGGTCGGGCGCTTAAGCCTTGCCAACGCCCTTGTTGATGAATTCCAGGCTGTAGGCCTTCTTCAGGTCGATGCCGGCCGGGAACACACCCGCTTCCGTCATGGTCTTGTAGAAGCTGCCCCAGCGCGCATCGGTCATCGCGCCGACCCCGAGCGTCAGCGCATCGCCAGACAGCACGATGCCCTTCTCGGTCATCACCTTGACGGCGTAGTCGATCTTCTCCTGATCCATGTCGGGATTGTCCTTCAGGATCTGGGCGTTGGCGGCGGCGTTGGCGGGCGTCGCCTTCATGTACTCGGCCCAGCCTTCCAGCGAGGCAGTGACGAAGCGCTGCACGAGGTCCTTCTTCTCGTCGACCATCTTCCGCGAGATGTTGATCGTGGTGTTGTAGTTCTCGAAGCCGGCATCGGCGATCAGGTGGACCACCGGCGTCACCCCGCCCTGCTTATAGATCGCGAACGGCTCGGACGACAGGAAGCCCTGCTGAGAGATCTGCTTGTCGGCGAGGAACGGAGCCATGTTGAAGGTGTAGGGCCTGATCTGCTCGTCGCTGTAGCCGAATTTGGCCTTGAGGAAGGGCCAATAGCTGTTGCGGCCGGCCGCGCCGACCAGAATCGGCTTGCCCTTCAGCGCGGCCAGCGAATCATTGCCGACGCCGGGATGCGAGATGATGACCTGCGGGTCCTTCTGGAAGATCGAGGCGATGCAGAGGAAGGGGATATTCTCCTGCGCGTAGCGGATCGCCTCGAAGGAGTTCGACATGATCATGTCGACGCGGCCGCCGAGCAAAAGCTGCGAGGGGTTCTGCTGGGGGCCGCCGGGCCTGATCTCGGCGTCGATGCCGTATTTCTTGTAGATGCCGTTGGCAGCGGCGAGATAGAAACCGCCATGCTCGGCCTGGGCGCGCCAGTTGGTCTGGTAGGAGACCTTGTCGAGCGTCTGGGCGCTGACCCGTGCGCCCGGAACCGGCACGAGAACCGAGGCGGCCGAGCCGCCGAGCAGGCCGAGCGCGGCGCGCCGGCTCATCCGATACTTCATCGTCGTCATGCTGGTGACCTCCCCTGAGGATTGTTTAAGGCAACGATGCCTGAGATCGCGGGCGAGCAATAGACATGCCATGCAGCGGGGGCCGCTGGAAATGCGGCATGAGGCGCTTGCGCACAGAGAACGGGCAGTTGCCGCATTGGACAGCAGGATCGCCGCGTCATGGCGCTCTTGCGCCGCGCCGGCTTCCGCCCGAGCCGCATCCGGTTAAGCTGTCATCTGCTCTTTCCGACCGGAACGCCATGACGCCTCCTTCGACCACCCGCCCCGCCCTTTCCGCCCTGCGCGCCGACCTCGCCGGTCTGACGATCTATGACGATGCGCCGTCCCTGCGCATGCACAGCCGCGACTTCTTCTGGTTTTCGCCCGTGCTGAAGCCCGATCTGGAGGGCAGGCAGGCCGATCTCATCATCCTGCCGCGCGACAGGGAGGAGGTCGCCCGTGTCGCCTCGGCCTGCGCTCGCCACAAGGTGCCTCTGACGGTGCGCGGCGGCGGCACCGGCAATTACGGCCAGGCCGTGCCGCTGGAGGGCGGTGTGGTCATGAACCTGACGCGGCTGAACCGCGTGGTCTGGACGAGACGCGGCGCTGGCCGCTTCGAGGCCGGCGCCAACTTGCTCGACATCGACAAGGCGCTCTGGTCACACGGGCAGGAATTGCGGATGCACCCCTCGACGCGGGCGCAGGCGACGATTGGCGGCTTCGTCGCCGGCGGCGCGGCCGGCGCAGGCTCCTGCACCTGGGGCCAGATCGACAATCTGGGCGCGGTTACCGCGCTGCAGGTGATGACGGTCGAGGCAGAGCCCCGCCTGATCGAACTGCGGGGCAAGGACATCCTCAAGGTGATGCACGCCTATGGCGTCAACGGCATCATCACCGAGGTCGAGGTGCCGCTGGCGCCGGCGCATGACTGGGCCGAGCGCATCGCGACCTTCGACACGCTGAAGGCGGCCGCAGCCTTCGGTCAGGCCTTCACCGAATGCGACGGCATCGCCAAGAAGCTCGTCAGCATCCATGCGCCCGCCATCGCGCCTTATCTGCGCCGGCTCGCGCCTTACCTGGGCACGGGCAAGGCCTTCGCCATCCTGATGGTCTCCGAGCCGCAGGGCGACGAGCTCGACCGGCTGATCGCGGAGATGGGCGGCACGATCACCTTTGCGCGGGGGGCGGACGAGGCGCGCGCCGCAGCCTTCGGCGAACACCGCGACAGAGGCGCGCCCGGCCCGCTCTACGAATACACCTGGAACCACACCACGCTGCATGCGCTGAAGGTCGATCCTGCGATCACCTATCTGCAACTGCGTTTTCCGCACGGCCGGAACCTCGAACTACTCGACTGGGCGGAGGAAAAATTCCGCGAGGATGTGATCTTCCACATCGAGTTCCAGCGCCGGCAGGGCCGCGTCTATCACTCCAGCCTGCCGCTGGTGCGCTTCAGCACGGCCGAGCGGCTGCACGAGATCATGCGGCTGGCCGAAGAGGCCGGCATCCAGGCTTCGAACCCGCACACATGGGTCCTGAACAACGCCGGCTGGAAGCGCACCGATGCGCCCCAGCCCGAGTTCAAGCGTCTGGCCGATCCGTTCGGGCTGATGAACCCCGGCAAGCTGCTGGGCTGGGAGGCGGACGCGAGGGCCGCGGCCGAATGACATCGTCAGCACGCGGCTGGTCTGTCGCGGACATGCCGGATCTGAGCGGCCGCCGCACCATCGTCACCGGTCCGGGCGGGCTCGGCTACGAGACCGCGCTGGGGTTGGCGAGGGCGGGAGCCACGGTCCTGCTCGCGGGCCGCGATGCCGAGAAGGGCGCTCGGGCGCTCGCAGCCATCCGCGCCGCTGCGCCCGATGCGCAGGTGAGCTTCGCCGAACTCGACCTCGCCGACCTGTCCTCGGTTGCGGCGTTCGCGAACGACCGACTGGCCTCCTCCGAGCTGCTGGACATCCTGATCAACAATGCCGGCGTTATGGCCTTGCCCATGCGAAGCCTGACCGCCGACGGCTTCGAGCGGCAATTCGGCGTCAACGTGGCCGGGCATTTCGCCTTGACCGGCCTTCTGCTACCGCTGCTGCAGAAGGCGATTGCACCGCGCGTAGTCCAGCTGAGCAGCCTCGCCCATCGGCGCGGCCGGATCGATTTCGACGATCTGCAGGGCGAGCAACGCTACGATCCGTGGAAAGCCTACTGCCAGTCCAAGCTCGCCATGCTGATCCTCGCGCTGGAGCTGCAACGGCGCAGCGACCGGCACGGCTGGGGACTGACGAGCGTGGCTGCGCATCCCGGCTGGGCGACGAGCGGGCTGATCGGCAATGGCCCCGCGACCGGCCGCACCGGTCTGGCGGCACTGTTCTGGCGGCTGGTTCCGCTAGTCGCGCCGCTGCTGAGCCAGTCGACGGCGGCGGGAGCCCTGCCGACGCTCTATGCCGCCACCGCGCCGAGCATAGTCGGAGGCGGCTATTACGGCCCGGATGGCTGGCGCGAGATCAGGGGCGCGCCCGCGCCGGCCAAAGCGACGGGCGAGGCCAACGACCCGGCCGTCGCCGCGCGTCTCTGGGACGTGCTGGAGGCGGCGACGGGGGCGCCTTTCGCCCGCTTTGAACTTTCAAGACGAGGATAGACGGACATGAGCGCACGCTTCTGGGGCGACCTGAAGACCACGGATTTCAAAGATCTCGATGCGGAGAAGACCGTCGCAGTGCTGCCGCTGGCGGCGATCGAGCAGCATGGGCCGCATCTGCCGGTCTCGGTCGACACCACGATCATGAACGCGATGCTCGGGTTGGCCATGCCGCTGGTCCCGGCCGGGCTCGACGTGCTGGTGCTGCCGACCATGGCCGTGTGCAAGTCGAACGAGCACCTGCATTCGCCGGGCACGCTGACGCTGACATGGGAGACCGCGACGAGGGCCTGGATCGAGATCGGCGAGAGCGTCAAGCGAGCCGGATTGCGCAAGCTCGTCATCGTCACCTCGCATGGCGGCAATATCGACCCGATGAAGGTGGTCGCGCGCGAATTGCGCGTCAGCCACGGCATGCTGGCCGTCACCACAGCATGGCGCGCCTTCGGACTGCCGCCAAACGTCTTCGCCGAGCTCGACGCCAATCACGGCATCCATGGCGGCGACATCGAGACCTCGCTGATGCTGCATTTCACGCCCGACCTCGTCGACATGACGAAGGCCGGCGCCTTCAAGCCATCGACCGTGACCATGGCCGAGGAGGGCTACGCCTGGCTCAGGCCGACCGGCCTGCACGCCATGGCCTGGATGGCGCAGGACGTTCATCCGTCCGGCGCGGCGGGCGATGCGAGCCTCGCCACGGCGGAGAAGGGCAAGGCGACGGCGGAACTGCAGGCCAAGGGCTTCGTCGAATTGCTGGCCGATGTGGCGCGGTTTCCGCTGGGGCGGTTGCACAAGGCAGAATGACGCATTTTTGTTGTTACGTTAAATGGAAATCGAGCTTGATCAATCCAAGCGCCAAACGACGCTCGCGAAGCGTGGCCTCGATTTCGAGAAAGCCGCAGAGATATTCGAGAACCGTCATGTGTCGCGTATCGACGACCGCTTCGTTTATGGCGAAGAAAGACTGATCACCGTCGGGTTCATGCGCGGCCGGATGGTCGCTGCCGTTTGGACGGAGCGCGCAGGCAAGAGGCGGATCATCAGTTTGAGGAAGGCCAATGACGAGGAACAAGCCGCATTTGGACCCATCCTGGGTTGACCCGGACGATCCACCCGATCTGTCCGCGCCGGAATGGCTCGCCAAATTCGCCGAGGCCGACGTGTATCAGGGCGACCGGCTCGTCCGCCGTGGCCGCCCGCCCTCAATCACCCCTAAAATCTCGACGACGATACGGCTGTCGGCTGATGTCGTCGATCATTTCAGGATGGAAGGGCCAGGCTGGCAGAGCCGCATCGATGCGGCGCTCAAGGACTGGATCGCGCTCCGGAAGGCTGGGTGATGCAAAAATGCGCCCTCACTCCCCCGCCTTCATCGCCCGCCCGTAAATCTCCTTGTACTGCTCCCGCAGCAGGTTCTTCTGGACCTTGCCCATGGTGTTGCGGGGCAAATCGTCGACGATGAAGACCTGCTTGGGCAGTTTGAACTTCGCCAGACGCTGCTCCAGCGTCTTGGCGATCGAGGCGGCGGTGATCGTCGCGCCGGGCTTGACCACCACCACCGCCGTGACGCCCTCGCCGAAATCGGGATGGGGGCAGCCGATGACCGCGCTCTCGACCACGCCTTGCATCTCGTCGATCTCGGTCTCGACCTCCTTGGGGTAGACGTTGTAGCCGCCGGTGATGATCAGGTCCTTGCCGCGCCCGACGATGTGGACGTAGCCGGCTGAGTCGATCTTGCCGAGATCGCCGGTGATGAAGAAGCCGTCGGCCCGGAACTCGGCCGCCGTCTTCTCGGGGTTGCGCCAGTAGCCCTTGAAGACGTTGGGGCCCTTGACCTCGATCATGCCGATCTCGTCCGCGCCGAGCACGTTCGCGGTTTCGGGGTCGGTGACCCGGGCCGAGACGCCCGGCAGCGGGAAGCCGACCGTGCCAGCCACCCGCTCGCCGTCATAGGGGTTGGAGGTGTTCATGTTGGTCTCGGTCATGCCGTAGCGCTCGAGGATGGCGTGGCCGGTGCGCTGACGCCATTCGCGATGGGTTTCTGCCAGCAGGGGTGCCGAGCCCGAGACGAACAGGCGCATATGCGCGGTCGCCTCCTTCGTCAGCCGCGCATCCTGCAGCAGCCGGACATAGAAGGTCGGCACGCCCATCATGCAGGTGGCCTGCGGCAAATGCGAGAACACCAGGTCGGGGTCGAATTTCGGCAGCAGGATCATGGACGCGCCGGAGAAGAGGACGGTGTTGGTCGCCACGAACAGGCCATGGGTGTGGAAAATCGGCAGCGCGTGCAGCAACACGTCGGCCTGCGTGAAGCGCCAGTAGTCGACCAGCGCCAGCGCGTTCGAGGCGAGATTGTCGTGGGAGAGCATCGCGCCCTTGGAGCGCCCGGTGGTGCCCGAAGTGTAGAGGATCGCACCGAGATCGTCGGGGCCGCGGTCGACGTCGGCGAAGGCGGTCGGCGCAGCCAATCCCTTGTCGGCGAGCGTGCCAGCCGAGACGTCGTGCGAGCGCCAGACGCCCAGCGTCTCCAGCCTGGCCCCGGCCTTGTCGGCATAGGGCTTCATCGCATCGGCCCGGGCCGGATCGCAGACGAAGACGGCGGGCTGGGCGTCGCCCAGGAAATACTCGATCTCGGCCGGCGTATAGGCCGTGTTGAGCGGCAGGAAGATCGCCCCGCTGCGGATCGCGCCGAGATAGAGCATCAGCGCCTCGATCGACTTCTCGACCTGCACCGCGACGCGGTCGCCCGGTTTCACGCCGAGCGAGACCAGCACATTTGCGAAGCGGCCCGAAACATCGACCATGTCGGCATAGGAATAGCGCCGGCCGTCATCGAGCAGGGCGAAGGGGGCGGCGGGCGCAGGCATGCGCGCGCGGACGAGGTCGAACAGATGGTTGCCCATAATTTCGGGTCCTTTCAGGCGTTTCCGGTTATTTTTTGATTGTCAGGCCGCCGGCCGCAGCAGCTTGCGCACGCTGGAATTGGCGACGACGGTATTGCGGGTGGCGAAGGCCTCGTGATTGATCTCGATCTCGTCGAGGTCATAGCGGTAATTCACCATCACGCCATGCGACTCGCGCAGGCCCCGCGCCGAGAGATTGCCGCCGACATTGATGCGCTCCAGCCGCGCGCCATTGCCGAGATGGAAGCGAGCGACGGGGTCGATGACGCGGCCAGACGCGGTGCGCGCCCGCAGCAGGTATTGCGCCGCCATCTGGCCGAGCAGCCTGTCGCGGCGGGCGCGCGTCGCCTCGTCGAGCGAAACCGCCTCGCCGGGCGAGCGGGCGAGTTCGGCGCGCTCCTCGTTGGTCATCCGGAAATCGCCCGGTTCCTCGACGGTGGCCGACAACCAGCGCGCAAAACCCGGCAGCGGCGAGAGCGTGACGAAGGTGTCGAGATTGGGCAGTTCGCGCTTAAGATCCTCGGCGACCTGCTTGATCAGGAAATTGCCGAAGGAGATGCCGCGCAGGCCCTCCTGGCAGTTCGAGATCGAATAGAACACGGCCGTGCTCGCGGCCTGGGCCGGCAGCACCTCGCGCTCGCCGCTCAAAACCTCGCCGATGCTTCGCGGGATTTCGCCGGTCAGCGCCACCTCGACGAAGATCAGCGGTTCGTCGATCAGTTGCGGATGGAAGAAGGCGAAGCAGCGCCGATCGGCCGGCTCCAGCCTGCGGCGCAGATCGTCCCAGCCCTGGATCTCGTGGACCGCCTCATAGCGGATGATCTTTTCGAGCACGTTGGCCGGCGTGCGCCAGTCGATCCGGCGCAGCACGAGGAAGCCGCGATTGAACCAGGAGCCGAAAAGGTGGCGGAAATCGCCATCGACCGCCGCGAGTTCCGGCGATGCCTCCATCGCTTCGAACAGGCTCTCGCGCATCCTGACCAGCACATGCGTGCCGCCCGGCGCGAGGTTAAGGCGGCGCAGCAGTTCCTGCCGGCGCGGCTCGGAGGCCAGATGAAGCGCCGCGATATTGGCGGCGGACGGTTCCGCGCGATAGGCGTCAATGGCCTTGCCGAGTCTGTCGTGGTCGGGCCCGAACCTCTCCTGCAGCAGCGCAAAAAAGCCCTGCCGCCCGGCCTTGTCCAGCCGCTCCCAGGCGTCGAGCACGGCTTGCGCCAGCGCCATGCCCGAGGCCTCGCCCCGCCCCGACAGCAGATCCTCGCAAAGCTGCGCGATCGGCCGGTTGCGGCCGGCGAAACGCTCGAAGCCGATCAGCGCCCGGCCGCGATCGGCGACACTGGTCAGAAGGTCGCCGAGAAACGCCATGTCCATGCAAGCCCCCTGTTCTGGCGACCAAGTCTATACGAGTTTGACGAGCCAGGAACGAGGCCGGCGCCCATTCTCGCTGCTCGCTAAAAAACCGCCGTCATCCTGGGCAAGCCGCGAAGCGGCGCAGCTCCGGGATCCATCACAGGGCGACGCGGTGCTCTATGAAGGATCCCGGACGAGCTTCGCTCGCGCGGGATGACGGGGCTGGTTACCTCAAGCCAATAGGCTCCATGCCTTCAGGAAGAAATCGGGCGCACCGAAATTGCCAGATTTCAGCGCGATAACCATCTCGGGACCATCGACGACGCGGGTCCAGGGCACGCCGGGGTCGATCTCGGGGCCGATTTCGAGGGTGCGGATGCCAAGCCCCTGCACCACCGCGCCGGAAGTCTCGCCGCCGGCGACGAGCAGGCGGGTGACACCGCCAGCCACCAGCAGCTTCGCGGTCCCCGCAAAGGCGTGCTCGACCGTCTCGCCGGCCTTGTCGCGGCCGAGCCTGTCCTGGATGGCGGATACCTCGGCGGGGTCGTCGCTGGAATAGAGCAGGAACGGCTTGTCGGCCGGCTGCGCCAGCGCCCATGCCGACAGCGTTTCAGCGCTCTGCTCGCCGGAGACCAGCGCCATCGGATCGACCTTCAGCACAGGAATGCCGGCTTCGACCGCAGCCCTGATCTGACCGCGGGTCGCCGTCGAGCAGCTTCCGGAGATAATGCCGGCGCGCCCGGCGGGCGCGGTCAAGCTGGTCGCGACCTCACGCTCGGGCAAGAGCCCTGTCTTGCGGAAATTCTGCGGCAGACCCATCGCGATGCCCGACCCGCCGGTCAGCAGCGGCGCGTCGGCGACTGCCTCGCCAAGCACCATCAGGTCGGCATTGGTCAGTGCGTCGGTCACAAGATAACGCACGCCCTCGCCCGTCAGCGCCGCCATGCGCGCCCTGACCGCGTCGGGTCCCGCGAGAACCGACGCATAGTCGACAAGGCCGACCTTTGCTCGCGTCTGCGCCGCCATCAGCCGGACGAGGCTGGAATCGCGCATCGGCGTCAGCGGGTGGTCCTTCATCGAGCTTTCGTGAAGCGGCACGGAGCCGACGAAGAGATAGCCTTGGTAGATCGAGCGGCCATTGGCCGGAAAGGCGGGGCAGATGATCGCGCCTTTCGCACCCAATCGCTGCATCAGCGCGTCCGCGACGGGGCCGATATTGCCTTGCGCGGTCGAATCGAAGGTTGAGCAGTATTTGAACAGGATTTGGCGCGCGCCCGCCGCCAGCAGGGCCTCGCAGGCGGCCAGCGAATCCGCAATAGCCTCGGCGACGGGATTTGTGCGTGATTTCAGCGCGACCACCACGGCGTCCGCCACCGGCAGGCTCGCCCCGGCGACAGGCGCGCCGATCACCTGGACGGTGCGCATGCCGGCGCGGTTCAGCATCAGCGCGACATCGGTCGCGCCCGTCATGTCGTCGGCTATCACACCCAGCAGCATCGGCATCGGCCCTTTCATTCGCTTCGCCCCTGATAACAGAGATGACAGCGCGCGCGACAGTGCTGCAGACTGGGCGAGGCCTCCCGCCGAAGCAGGAGATTGGCCGCGCAATTGCATGCAGGTTGCACCAGCGTTCGCATGCAGAAAACGGCGGGTGCGACCACGATGCGGCATCGACGGCGCGCCGAAACTGCTGCAGATTGGTGCCGGTTGGAACGAAATCGGTGGAACGCCGGAAGACGTGCAGGCATGGGCCGGGTCGGGGTGGAGGAGAACGCCTGGCCAACGGTCCGCACCTGCTCCGGCCGGCTGACGACGTGGCTGAAAGTAACAAAAGACAGGGGATTTTCGATGAAACTTTTGACCGTTCTGGCCTCGGCGACAGTCCTGACGCTCGCGGCGCTGCCCGCCATGGCGCAGACGCCCTCGACCCTGCGCATCGGCCTGCAGGAAGACCCCGACGTGCTCGACCCGCACAAGGCGCGCACCTTCGTCGGTCGCATCGTCTTCAAGGGGCTCTGCGACAAGCTGCTCGACATCGATCCGCAACTGAAGCTGACGCCGCGGCTGGCGACCGAATGGTCGTTCTCCGCCGACGGCCTGACGCTGACGATGAAGCTGCGCACCGACGCCAGGTTCCATGATGGCGAGCCCTTCAACGCCGAGGCCGCCAAGGCCAATCTCGAACGCGCCCGCACGCTGCCGGACTCGCTACGCAAATCCGAACTCGCCTCGGTCGACAGCATTGAGGTGGTCGATGCCAGCACGATCGCGCTCAAGCTCAAGCGCCCGGATGCGACGCTGCTCGCCCAGCTCACCGACCGCGCCGGTATGATGCTGGCGCCCAAGAGCCTCACCGCCGATGTCGGCGCCAAGCCGGTCTGCTCCGGTCCCTACAAATTCGTCGAGCGCGTGCAGAACGACCGCATCGTGCTGGAGCGGTTCAAGGAGCACTGGGAGGCGCAAAACTACCATTTCGACCGGGTGCTCTACCGCGCCATCCCCGACACCACGGTGCGGCTGGCCAATCTGCGCTCCGGCGAGCTCGACATACTGGAGCGTCTGGCCCCGACCGACGTGAAGTCGGCGCAGGGCGACAGGGCGCTGAAAGTCCAGAGCACCGCCAATATCGGCTATCAGGGCATCACCATCAACACCGCCCATGGCGAGGCCGCCAATCAGCCCATGGGCAAGGACAAGCGGGTGCGGCAGGCGCTCTCGCTTTCGATCGACCGCAAGGTGCTGAGCCAGGTGGTGTTCGAGGGGCTCTACGAGCCGATGATCCAGCCCTTCAATCCGGGCAGTCCCTATGTCAGCGCCGAATTTCCGGTCCCGGCGCGCGACGTGAACAAGGCCAAGGCGCTGCTCAAGGAAGCCGGCGTCGCCAAGGTCTCGGTCGAGCTGTTCGTCACCAACAACCCGGTCGACGCCCAGCTCGGTCAGGTCATCCAGGCGATGGCGCAGGAGGCCGGCATCGACATCCAGATCAAATCGACCGAATTCGCCAGCCAGCTCCGCGACCAGCAGCAGGGCAAGTTCCAGATGAGCCGCATCGGCTGGTCGGGCCGCATCGACCCGGACGGAAACCTGCACCAGTTCGTGACCTCGAAGGGCAACCAGAACGACGGCCGCTACTCGAACCCCGAGGTCGACAAGCTGCTCGATCAGGCCCGCACGGTCTACGACGTCGCCGAGCGCAAGAAGCTCTACGACGCCGCGCAGAAATACCTGCAGGACGAGCTGCCAATCATCTATCTCTACAACCAGACAGTGTTCTTCGCGCTGCGCGCCAACATGAACGGCTTCACGATCAACCCCGACGGCATGATCCGGCTATCGGGGCTGAAGCGGCAGTGAGCCTCGAAGCCACCGTGCAGGCATACGCGACTCCCCTCCCCCTCGTGGGGAGGGGTTGGGGGTGGGGGGCGAACGACCGGGTG
>LSIB01000180.1 GCA_001556025.1 Rhizobiales bacterium CCH3-A5 | reverse complement strand
CCGACCTCCTCTCCAGAGGGGTCAGTTCCTCATGGCGTCAGGGGGGCAGTTTGTCCTGTCGCCTGACAATCGGTCATATTCTGCTTGCTGACGATTTTCGCTCCGCTGGGCAACTCGGCTCCCTTGGCAACCCAATATAGCAAACCAATGGAAGCCCGCGATACGCGATGATTCTCAACTTTGCCGTCCGCGGTCCGTGTGAGCCTGTCCTCATCCGAAAGACTGATCCGGTCCCCGCAGGCCTTCTCGTTCCAGCTTTCGCCCACCGTCCATCGGCCCTCGACCGACCTTGCCTCCTCGCCGGGGGGCGTGCTGCGAGCCTTGAAATTTCCATCCCCGCCAAGGTTCAGCGAGATCGTTCCTCCGTTGTCCAGTTTGGGGTTGCCGGTCCAGGTCCATTCAGCAACAGGATTGGGTTTTTCGAGCTTGTCCGGCATGTCGCAGCCCGCGAGGGCCATGGCGGCGGTAACGAGCGTCAGTGCAACTATTTTTTTCATCGCATAGTCTCCCGTGGTTTGGTTGCCCATACCTAGCCACCGCGGATCCGCCGCCACCATTGGCAGGAGTTGCCGGGCATTGGCGAACCTTGCCCGGAGGAATTAGGTCAGGCGCTGTCGTTGATGTCTCTGGCGACACGGAAGCCGATCCAGCTCGTCGCCCAGCTTGCATGGATGGACGAGCGCGAGGCGCTGCGCACATGGGAGTCTGTACTGTCCCAACTACCGCCACGAATGACCTTTAGGGCAGGAAGCGACGGATCGTCCGCTTGTCGGTCGACCCGGGGCGTGCCGTCGCCCGTCGCCCCCTGATAGTCTTCGTGCCAATCGTCTTCGACCCACTCGGCCACGTTGCCATGCATGTTGAAAAGGCCCCAGGCGTTGGGATCGTAGTGTACCGCCGGACAAGTGCCCCGGCGGGCCTGATATCGCCAGGCGGTCGGATGGCGGCGGCGAAGCTCGGGGTCGTCGTCAAAGTTGGCGCGCGCCCGGGTGATGTCCCGCCCCCAGGCGTAACGGTCGGATGAACCCGCGCGCGCGGCATACTCCCACTCGGCCTCAGACAGCAGGCGATAGGGCTGCCCTGTCCTTGCTGCGAGCCATGTGACGTAAGCGTTCGCGTCCGCCCAGCTCACGCCCACAACAGGGTGGTCGTCGGTCTGGGCGAAGCCAGGCCGGCGCCAGTTCCGGCCGGGCTTCGTTGTTACGACGAGATCACCGAAGGCAAAAAACGCGCCGGCACGGGAAAAGATCGGCTCGTGAGTAGGATGCCCCGTCGCGTCGACGAAGCTCCGATATTCGTTCACCGTTACGCAGCAACGGCCGACCGCAAACGGTCGGACGATCGTGACGGCATGGGCTGGCCGTTCATTCAAGTCGCCGTATTCGTCCTCGCCCGTGCCCATCGTGAACGTGCCGGCTGGCACGACGACCATCTCCGGCCCCACGTCGATGTCCTTGAAAGACTCGTGGACACCGTTGCCGGGCAGGAAAGCCCGCTTGCCGCTGAGGCCAACGCCGCCAACGCCGACGTTGAAACTCACAAACTGGCCGGCAGATTGCTGAATTTGATTACCGATTACTGTCATTGTTTTCGCTTCAGCGTGCACGTCGGCTGATATTGGCCGCAGCACAATCATAGGCAGAGCGCCCGACAGGAACATTGCCGGGACTTGCCTGCCATTGGTCCGGCGACCGACCTCGCCATTGACCTCACCGAAGATTTCGAGAATCCGCCGGCCAGGCAGTGCCAACTTGTGCGCGAGAGCGGCGGCATAGGGACTGTTAGGGCCATCATCGCCGTCGAGGGCGACCTTTCCTGCCCCTGTCGAGAAGGTAATGAGCGTGCCACTCGGGGTGTTACGAATATCGGCCAGCCCTTGCGTGACATCACGCGTCGAGTTGTAGGCTTCGGGGATCGGATTGTTGCGGCAGGCGTCGAACACGACGATGTGGTCCGCGGCGCTGTTGAGTGCCAACTGCTCGACCACGGCATCGGCTTTTACAGCCCCGCTCTTGAGATAGCGCGTCGCCTGGATCTCGGCATCGATCGGCAAGAGGAAATTGTCGCCTTGGTACTGGACGCCATGCCCCGCGTAGTAAAAGAATGACGCTTCGAGCAGCTCCGCCTGCTCAATACGCTCGCCAAATCGCACGATCGCCGTCTCGAACTGCGCCTTGGTCGCATCGATCACGACTTCCACGTCGAAGTCCAGAAGGCGCATCGTGCGTTCGATAAGACGCACGTCATTGACGGGATTGGCGAGCCGCTGGCCAGGATAGGCGGCATTGCCGACCAGAAGCGCAATCCTCTGTCTGCGTCGCGGCAGCGTATCCTTGCCCGTGCCCGGCGCCGAACCAGACATCACCTCACCCCCATGTTCCTGCGGCATCAAGCCGTCACCGTATATTCAGCGGCGCCAGCCGTCACGGCGCCCGCCCATTTCCTCTGCTTGTCGTCAAGAACCCGGCGCAAGTTTGTCAAAAAGCGCGTCGTTTCTTCCTCGTCGAGCGCGGCAGTCGGCGGATTGGCGCCACGCGGATCGAGTTTGGCGATGGCCTTCCCGTCCCACACGAGGACTGACGTCACGATAAAGCGGCCGGGAAGCGGCGAGGCGGGTTGCGGCTCGGGCATCAGCAATGCGCGGCCATCGCTCAGTGTCGGCACGAACGGGGATGGCAGCCAGAGCACCGTCTCGGCCCAATCCGCTTCCCACAGCCGCTGGCCGTTCCCCGCCGGATCGCGGGTCAACATCGCGTAGCCGGCCACCGGCGCCTTGGATACGCCGGTGAAGGCGATCTGGCCCTTATCTCCGGGCCTGAACTCCACGCGGCGGCCTGATGGGACAAACGGCGCGAACGAGCGCGTTCCTTGATAGCGCTCGACCACTAGCCTGGATTCAGCCTGGGCCGTGGGGGAAGCGATCGCCAGCTCCTCAAGCAGCCCCGCATGCCCGCGCTCGAGCCGGTCCTCGTCCACTGCGCCCGCAGCCGCGATCAGCCTGTTTGTGAATGCGTAGACAGGCAACGCAAGGTCGCTTCCCTTGAAGGTCTGCGACGACAGGACGGGAAGAGAGCGGGCGCCGCGAAAGCCCGCGATCCGCTTGTTGATGTGGTTGACAATCTCGTCGGCGATCCATGGCGCGCAGCCGACATCGCCATGGAGCACCTTGGTGAATCGCACCGGCCCGTCATCGTCGCCGAAAATCTCCCGTGCCAGTTCGGCATCCGACTTCGGATGACCGACGAGATCACGGAAGGCCCGCCACTTGACGTAAAGGCTGTGGATCTTCGACATCAAGCCCTCACCCGGAGTATCATGGAGAAAGTCGTCACGGCCCTCTCAGGAGCAGTCGCGTTCCGGCCCAGCTCGTTGCAAAGGCGCCGACACCAAGCACGAGAGTATCCCAGATGGCCGCCAGCGCCGATTGTACGCCCTGGAAAAGAAGCGCGAGAAAAAACAACAGCCCCCCGCCCAATTTCAATTCACCAAGCGGCTCCTGCAACAAGGTTCGGCGCACATAAATGCCGGATTGCAAACCAAGAAACGAAAATGGGTCGAAGCCGAAGATGTCCACGACTGGTATGGTGAACATGCCTACGAATAGTTTCGCGGCCCCCAGATTGTTCATAATCAGCATAATCATAACCACGCCAATGACACCTGCGATGGCGCCGACAGCGAGGGCCTTTCGTGTCAGCGGTCGCCATGGGCCGAGGAATAGACGCACCGCTCCGGTCCCCAGAGAAACGCCCGGCACGACAATGAAACTCAATAGAAGTGTATAATAGCCAATGGTGTTTTTGCCATGCGGAAAGAGCGTCAGACATCCCAGAGCGAGAACCGCCGCCGCCGCGATCGCAAGAAATGTGCTCAGCCGGTTCACGCCCTCCCTTTGATTGGCTACCAACCATGTTAGCGCCACCGCGCCACCCATGCAGGCGATCCAGATCAAATACCAGAGCGCTACAGTTCCATAAGCTGTGAGCAGGAATGCAAGCACAACGTACAGGAATAAATAGAGAGCGATAACAGACAAGATTTCGCTGATATAAAATTTCACGGTCGCCCCCATTTCGTTTGATCTAAAACTCATCTGCCTTGAAGCTGCGGTTATCATCAGCGGGGTCAAGCGCCCCTCGTCGTCCGCGCAGGCTGATCGCTCGCCCTGTCCCAGTATACGTCAGCAACGGAGAACCTGTAGTGATCATTCTTGACAGCTCACCCTGTCGCACCTGCGCATGATCGAGTGGCCGGGAAGAATCTCTTTGCGTACAGGCTCACACTTTAGATCGGCGCGCGGCACGCTCACGGCGATGGTTCGATGCCAAGGCGCCGCAATGCTGCCCGGCTTTGCCGGTGATTGGGCACAAAGCCGAGCGCCGTCCGGTAGTCGAGAACAGCGTATGTGCGCTGTGCGAGGCGTTCCCTCACCATGCCCCGGCTAAAATAGGCGTCGGCATAATCGGGCTTGAGCGCTATGGCCTCGGAGAAATCCGCGAGCGACTTCTGCAACTCGTTCTTTTTCATCCAGGCCAAGCCTCTCCAGATGCGCGTCTCGGGCTGTCCCACGTCCCCGGAGACTTCGATGATCTTCGAGAAATCCGCGATGGCGGGATCGAAGTTGCCGGTCGCCAGTTCCACCTTGCCGCGGCTGAGGTAGGACATCAGATAATTCGGGTTGGCGCGGATTGCTTTGTCGAGATCGCTCTTGGCGCGCTCCCAGTCCCGCAATTCCATGAAAGCCGTCCCGCGCGTTTCATACGTGATACCGAGAGCCGGCATGAAGTTCTTGTCCAGGGCGGCCATGACCGCGATACCCTCTCCCAATTTTTCAAAAATATCGATGGAAGCGGTGCAAGTGGCAATTCGCTGCTCGACCGTTTTGACCTTGAGACAATCCCCAGGATGAACCACCTCACCCGCCTTAGCTGAGCCACACACCGTCATGGAGACAAGGCACAACACAATCCGGTAACGCATCTCGCATCCTTTCGTGGTTTCGACTGGCTGCCATCTAGAGCTCCTGACCCGCGGTCACTATTGCCGGGTATTGACAGGCATTGGACGGAGACGCGGGCTCATGGCCTCCTCGTGACCTTGGCCGTCCGCGCCGCCAGCTTATCGGGCAAGCCCAGGCAATCCCTGGCAATGGTCATTCCGGCACGATTGAGCGATCCGGTCGCCACGGCATTCGAGTCGAGGGACATGCGGACCATGCGAAACCTGCTCACTTTCGGGACACTCATTGCGCTGGCTTGCTCGACCGCAATTGGCGCGCAGCAAGCCAGGGCGGCGAATTGCGCGGACATCGAGCCGGACCCGGCGACCATGGTGCTACAGAGGCCGGTAGCAGGCGGCGAGATCCAACCCGGCGCCGGATTCGGTATGCGGACACATCCACTCCTCAACCGTACTCGCCTGCATGCCGGCATCGACTGGGCCGCTCCGGTCGGAACCACGGTCGTCGCCGCCCTTCTTGGTCGTGTCACAGCCGCCGGAACCGGGAAGGCTTACGGCAAGCGGGTGATCGTCGATCATGGCGGCTCGTATCAGACCGTCTATGCCCTGCTCGACGCAATCTCCGTTACCGTCGGGACCTGTGTCGCGCCCGGCGATCCGATCGGCGCCGTCGGCGTCACCGGCCTCACGACAGATCCTCACCTCCACTTTGAAGTGAGGTACGACGGCCAGCCTATCGACCCTATGTCTTTGAAGTGGGCCGATCGTTGCTATCATTCGACCAGCCCGACACCGGATTGCGACCAATCGAAATGAAACGCGCCCTCATCTTCCTATTCGTTGGCCCAATCGTGAGCTTCCTTCTGGTGCTCGGCACAGCGATGGCGTTCGGCGTCAAAGCCTGGGAGCCAGCGGTTCTGGGCGTCATGTTCGACCATTCCTGTGAGATGGGAATCGTTCCGGCAGTCCTTGCAGGGTTGATCGATTGGCGTCTTGCAGCCAGAACGACGTTTGCTTGGCGCATCCTTCAGACCGCCGGAGCCGCCTTCATCATAAGCGCGCTGATCGGCCTCTTCTTGCTCAGACACGACGTCGGGGCGGTTTTGATTTTCGCGATTTACGCAGCCATTGCCGCCGTCATTTGCTCACGGCTCTCGGGAGGATCCAAAGAGTTGCCGAAAGTGCGATCCGGATTGCGGTCAATCGAAATGAAACGCGCACTTATCTTCCTAATCGTTGGCCCCGCCGTGGGCTTCCTTCTGGCGCTCGGCACGGCGATAGTCATTGGCGTCAGACCGTGGGAGCCGCCGATGTTTCTCGGCGTCATGTTCGCTTATTCCTATAAGGTGGGACTCATTCCCGCCGCCCTTACAGGACTGGTTGATTCGCGTCTTGCGGCCATAACGACCTTTGCCGGGCGCATCATTCAGACTGCGGGAACAGGCTTCGTCATAAGCGCGCTGGTCGGCCTCTTCTTGTTCAGCCTAGGCGGCGGGGCGGTTTTGATTTACGCGATTTACGGGACTATTGCCGCCACCGTTTGCTCATGGCTCTCGGGACGATCAAAGGGTGCGGCGGACGCGCAATGAGACGTGTTTTGTAACAAAGCGCTGATATCCGGAAGCTGATCGTTTTATTTGCTGTCCTGTGGACGCTCGCGGTCATCACAAGGCTGGCTGGAAGACGGTTTGGCGCCTGGAAAGTCGCAGGCTACCTGGCGGAGGCCTTCCAGTCCGCCGGCTCGAATCGCGTCTTGCCCTGTCCGATCTCCTTGAGCGACGTTTCGCAGTGTTGCCTGATATTGTCAGGCGGAGCGAGTTCGAGCGTCTTCCGGAAATCGGCCGATGCGGCGTCGGGCTCCGCCTTGGCCCAGCGGACCAATCCTCGCCGCCAATAGAAAAACGGATCTTTCGGATTGCGTGCGATTGCCTGCTCAAAATCAGACAACGCGCGATCATACTCACCTTTATAATATAGCATCGCGCCGCGGTTGACGAGGGCATTCATATTGTCGGGATCGAATCGCACCGCCGCCTCGAAGTATTCGAGGGCCGCACTCCAGTCGCGAGTTTGGGTGTGGGCATGCCCGAGATTGCTATAAAAAATACCTAGGGCGGCACCATTGAACTTCCCGGAGGCGATGGCGCGCTTGCAGCCGTCGATTCGCGACGGTCCGGACGTGCACGCCTTGAAGTCCGGGTCGGCGCGTATTTCATCGGCGTCGGTGAGAACTTTCGGCTTAACCACTGTCTGCTGTTCCTGCGGCGGAGTGGCCGGCGCCGGCTTTTGGGGCACGTCATTATTCGCTGGTGCCTCTGGCGTGGGATTGGCATCATCGCTACCCAGCGCCTTTAGCTCCGCCAGCAGAGTCTTGCGCATATCTTCCGGCGGATTGAGCGCCATCGCCTTCCTGAAATCCGCAACTGCTTTCGTCGTTTCGTTCTTCCGCTTCCAGGCGACGCCGCGAATGAAAAAGGGAAAGTAATCTTTCGCATCGCGCATGATGGCCTGATCGAATTCCGCGATGGCGATGCCGAGTTCCTTGTCGCTCAACTGCGCCAGCAGGGTGTCATAGTCCTTGCTGGCCATATCGTATTTGCCGGCGCTGAAATAGGCGTCGCCACGCAGCCGGTACAACGCATTCAGGGCTGCCCCGGCGAACTTCTTCGACTGGATGGCCTTGTCGCACGCCTCGACGGGACGGTTTGACTTATCGCAGGCAGCAAAGTCCGCATCGGTCTCCGCAATCGCCGTATCGGAGATCACACGCGGTTCAGCGAACATGAAATAGCCGGCCAGCGCGAGAAGCGCCGCTCCGCCCGCCGCGAGCGCTGCGGCTTTGACGGGCAGGCTCGGCTTTGGGCGAAGCTTGTCGGCATCGCCGCCGCCTGCCTGTGAAGCGGAGGCGGATGCCGGTCTGTGACGAATGCCAAGCCGCTCACATTCCGGGCACGTCTCATGGGCGTCGCTGTCAAAGACGTGCCCCCCGGAGCAGCGGATCAGTTTTGCCATGCTCTGTATCCTCTGGCTCTCCTGGTCCGCCTGCGCGGACTATTTGGCGGTAGCACCCCAGTTCGGCGGCTCGGCCCGAGTTTTGCCCTGTCCAATCTCCCTGATGGCCTCCTCGCATTTCTTCCTGAAGACGTTGTCCGGCGGGGTGAGATCAATCGTCTTCCGGCAATCTGCTGATGCCGCGTCGGGCTCCCCCTTGGCCCAGCGGATCATGCCGTGCAGGTAGTGGAAAAACGGTTCATTCGGATTGCGTGCGATTGCCTGCTCGAAATCGGACAATGCGCGGTCATACTCCTTTTTATAATACAGCATATGGCCGCGGTTGGCGCGGGCAGTCATATTGTCGGGATCGAGCCGCACCGCCTTGTCAAAGTTTTCGAGGGCCGCATCCCTGTCAGGAATTTGTGTGTAAGCATGCCCGAGATTGTTATAAACAACGCCTAGGAAGATACCGTCGAACTTCCCGGAGGCGATGGCGCGCTTGCAGCCGTCGATTCGCGACGGTCCGGACGTGCACGCCTTGTAGTCCGGATCGGCGCGAATTTTATCGGCGTCGGTCAGGACTTTCGGCGTCACCACGATCTGCTTTTGCGACGGCGGAGGGGCCGGCTCCGGCTTTTTGGGTGCGTCATTGTTTTCGGATGGCTGTGGCGCGGGATTGGTTCTGGCGTCATCGTTGCCGAGCGCCTTTAGCTCCGCCAGCAGAGTCTTGCGCATATCTTCCGGCGGATTGAGCGCCATCGCCTTCCTGAAATCCGCAACTGCTTTCGTCGTTTCGTTCTTCCGCTTCCAGGCGACGCCGCGGTTGTAATATGGAAGGTAATCATTCGCATCGCGCGCGATAACCTGGTCGAAATCCGTGATGGCCAGATCGTATTTGCCAGCACTGAAATAGGCGTCGCCACGCAGCCGGTACAACGCATTCAGGGCTGGTCCCGCGAACTTCTTCGACTGGATGGCCTTGTCGCACGCCTCGACGGGACGGTTTGACTTATCGCAGGCAGCAAAGTCCGCATCGGTCTCCGCAATCGCCGTATCGGAGATCACACGCGGTTCAGCGAACATGAAATAGCCGGCCAGCGCGAGAAGCGCCGCTCCGCCCGCCGCGAGCGCTGCGGCTTTGACGGGCAGGCTCGGCTTTGGGCGAAGCTTGTCGGCATCGCCGCCGCCTGCCTGTGAAGCGGAGGCGGATGCCGGTCTGTGACGAATGCCAAGCCGCTCACATTCCGGGCACGCCTCGTGGGCGTCGCTGTCAAAGACGTGCCCCCCGGAGCAACGGATCAGTTTTGCCACGCTCGTGCCCCCTCTCCGAGCTTCAGGGTTGCGGTTTAGGCGGCGTCACGCTGGGGGCGTCCGGCGGCAGGATGACGCTGTGTGCGATCTGATCGTCCATCCATTGCTGTCCTTCGGGCGAGGGAGCGACGAGACTCATACTGTCGTCGGCGTCAATGACCACGTCCCCGACATATTCCACGGCGCTCCCCGCCCGCATCGTTCGATCCTGCCACCACGTATTGTATTGCCTGTCACTGACCGTATAAGACACCAAGATCGTCGCCCTGCAGTCCGTTGCGCGGGCCTGCAAGGCACCTGGGTTCTGCGATTTGGGAGGCCGCCGGTCGGAGAGAACCAGGAAATACCGGTTTGGATTACGGGCGTCATTTCTGATCACGAAGGTTGAAACATGTCCCGTGGCAGCCGACGAAGTCTGGGGTCTGATTGACAAAGGATTGCTCCGATTTCCGAGGCCACCCGCTTGATTCAGGAGATATTTCACATTCTGGCCGGCGAACACCGTGCCGCTCGTGTAAGCGCCGAAAGCAAGCGTCTCGCCGCAATTGTCGCTGACGACCGTTCCGGTCAGCACCGGATAGCGCCTTCGCTTCGCCTCCGAATCCGCAATTTCACGCTTTAGCTCCCTATTCTCCTGCTCCAGCGGCGCGACCCGCGCAGCCGTAGCGTAGAGCGCGGCATTCTCCTGCTCGAGCTGGGCCACGCGCTGGCGCATTTGCCCGACCTGGCTTTGCAGGTCCGCGACCTGTGACCTGAGACCGGCGTTCTCCTGCCGCAGCCGGGCAATCTCCGCCTCGAGTTCCCTGATGCGCATCTGCAACTCCGCGACCCGTTCGGGCGTCGAAAGCTGCAACTGTGCGATCTGCTGTTTGAGCCTCTCCAGTTCTTCCCTGAGCCTGGCGTTCTCCTCCTCGAGGCGGCTGTTTTCTGCTTCAAGGGGCGCAAGGCGCGCATTTTCCCGCTTGAGCTGCTCAAGATCAGCGGCGACCATCTTGAGCCGCTCTTCCAGCCGGTTCACCTGCGAACTGAGCTGATCGACATAGCGCTTCAATTGATTGACAAGCTGCTGGCCGGAGCCGAGCTGATCGCGCGCCGCGTTCAAATCCCTGCGCAATGCGCTGTCCCCGAGCCTGCCAAGCACGTTTTGAATCTTGGCGTCGGCGTCCTGAACCTTTTTGGCTAGGTCCTGCGCCTCGTCCTTGCCGAGCGGACTCGACGAATAATAGGGCAGCAGCAGCAGCATCATCACGAGGAAGGCGCCCATGGCCTTCGTCACCACCGCCATGAGCGAGATGTCGAAGGTCTCGATGGAGCGGTTCGGCCTTCTCATGGAGTCTCACCCGGCCTTCGTATCGGGCTGGAGATAGACGCGGTTGATGAGATTGCGCAACGTGTAGTCCGCAGCCTGGTTGAGCGCCATTTCCTCGCGTCGCTGCACGACGTTTTGCAACAGCACCAGAATGGCGCTGAGGACGAGGGCGATGATCGTGGTGTAGAACGCCACGGCAAGGCCCGACGTCACCTTCTCGAATTCAATGTTCTTGGGATCCTGCATGCCCTCCAGCGCGATCGAGATGCCGACGACGGTGCCGATAAATCCGGTGGTCGGGATGCACCAGACGAGAAAGCGCATCGTCTGATAGGCGAGATCGAGCCGGTGGCTCATCAGCTCGAGCGTGCTGGTGTAGATGGCGACCGTCTGGTCGAGGGACCGGCTGGTGAACAATTGTAGGATCGACAGGTCGATCAGTTGGGGCAAAAATGCCTGTTTGCTCGCCTTGAGATCGGCGATCTTGTGACGGATCGCGCCGAGATCGTCCACTTGCAGAATGGCCGCGTCGTCCTCGGGCAGGAGGTGTTGATCGATATAGTGTCCCTCACGTGCCGTTGCGGCGTGTCGGCGCCAGAGTTCCGCCAGCCCGAACGCCATCATCAAATACATGCCGTTCTGGATGGTGAACGGATAGACGCGCCTGAAGAACGATGTGTCGGAATGGTCGAACAGGAACACGGCCAATGGCGACCCCTTGGGCAATATCCAGGAGCCGGCTGCGATGGCCACGGCCAGAACGACAAATGCGACGGCATACGCACGTAACGAAGAGAACGCGGTCGCCCCACTCAACCCCGCCATACGAGTTTCCCGATGTGGAGATATCGGTTAAATCTAACCCTCGTATCGCATTTTCGCAATCGCAGACCCTCCCGACAGCGCAAGGATCCGCCGGGGAATCGACCCGTCACCCGTCGTGAAATTCTTCACGCCCGACCATCCCTTGAGCTGGCATACGAGGCAGGCACGCCGCGCCGGCATGATCGTCACCGATTGACGATACCGATCATCGCGCCTCGCCTTCGGCGGGGCGCTTCACCGGCGCGCTGCTCGATCGCGTCACACACCACGTCAACATCCTCGAGATGAACGGCGAAAGCTACCGTCTCGCCCAAAGCCGCGCCAGAAAGGCTGGCAGAAACCCTCCGCAAAACATCGCCGCGGGCGACATTTACGCCGCCGCCTGGCCGGCTTTTACTCCGCCGTTGAAAATGGTGGCATCGTCGAGTCGATTGCACGGGGCTGGGACTGGCCGGTTCATTGGGCAAGTGGCACGAAAGCACAGCGAATCCCTTGTAAAGGCGGAGGCCTCTACGTCGAGTAAGCGGGGCGGCGAATGCTTTCGGCTGCCGACCTCAATCCGGCTCGGCCACACGCACGGGGTGGCGCGCGGCATAGCGTGCCAGTAAAAGTGCTGCCATTGTTGCGCCGTCCTCGCCTTTCGGCGTCAGGACCGTGGCCACTGCCGCGCTATCCGGACGGCTGGCACTGCACAGGCTGTAGCGCACTGTCCTCCTGCGCCCGATATGGAAGTCGACACACAGGCCGCGTGCAATGGCGCTGTAGGCGATGGTCTGAGGCGCGCGCCCCCTGACCGGCCATCGGTTCGGAAGGAGCGTGTGGAGGAAGGCTGCATCGTCATCATCTGCCGGACTCTCGCCCAGTCCACGCGCAAGATTTGCAACGCGCTCGGCGTCGTCGGGCGAGCGGTAGATCGTGAGCATCATCCTGACCGCCCCTTCCCCCCCAACCCATCGACGCGCCCAGGGACCGCGCTGTTGATCGGGTGTGAAGCGGATACCTGGATCGCCCCAAGGTGCGAGGAGGGGACCCCGCTCTCGCGTTTCTGCCGGCGAGGCCGCCATAGCGATCGCGATGGGGAAGACAATCACGAGTCCTGAGCGGTATCCCTTCATGCAATCCCCATTCGGCGGGCTAGCCTGCTAACAGGCGGCGGCGGCGTATCAGGACCGTCTGGGAACAGATAGCCGAGCAGGCCGGGCGGTGTTCCCGCATGTTTGCTTGCTGCCATGGCGAGCAAACCGATGGCAAGTTGTTCGGGGGCCAATTGCAAAGCCCGACCCGTTGCGCTGACCTCCGGGACGACGGCGATCTCTCGTACCAGTGTGGCGACGGCCTCGGGCAGATGGCCCGCGTCCCCGGAGCGCAGAGCGAGCGCGCCATCCTGTCGCCAGAACACCAGAGGCGCTGCGGCAACCAGGCGCGCGCCGAGTTCGGGGAGCGGCGGCGGTTTCGGCCGGCGGCGCACAACGTGGCGTAGCCAATTAGAAAACCGAACGTTCCAAGGCGGCGGGGCGCCTGGCGACGTGAGACGGCCACCCGACGACGGAAGCCGAAAGCGTGGAAGGCGAAATCGGGCTCGTCCCGGTACGACCGGCGGGACCCCGGGCGGGACCTCCGGCGGATATGGAGCGGGCGGCGACGCTTCGGGAACGACGGTTGGAGCGGCTGGCACCATCGGCTCGACCGGCGAACGCGGCCGGTCGACGAGCGCCACCTTGCGCATGGTCGGCAAGACACCGCTCGCCTCGCCTTCAGGGCCTATGAAGACGAGGCTTGTCTCAGCTGTCAGCAGATTGGCGGAAATCGCCAGCGCGCGGATCGCCTGCCGGTCGACCACAGCGGGATTGGCAAGAAGGGTGCTGATCTGCCTCGCCGCATGAAGGGCTGTCTCGGCCGCAATGTCGGCCGGCTGCGTCGACGCTGTACGCGGTACGGTAGCCGGCACCCTGATATGAAGGGCCAGAGGCGCGCCATCAATCGGCATGGGTATCCCGATAGGCACATCCTGACCCATCATATGAACGCCAAGCTCCTCGGTCGCCCAAATGGTCAGCGTTGCGGGGTGGTGAATGTCTGTCCGACGTGGCGCCTGATGGTCAGGCAATCGGGTAACAGAGCGATCCCGGTCCATACCGGGACGCAATAGAAATTCCTGTTCGCCAACTTCGAGACCGACGACGCTGTCGCAGTCGATTGACGCGCGCTCGCCGGGCCGAATACCTGCGATCGATAGCACGCGCCAACCGTGCTTTGCTTCCTCAAGGAAGACGGCGCGATTACCGTCGATGGCAGCTCCATCATATTCCCCTTCGCCACGGCGATGGGCGCGAGCATGCGCCGTCCATGTCTGCCCGCCGATGGTGACCGCTACGCCATGCACGACTTCGCCATCGAGCGCGGGCGGCATGGTGAGGACGGCCTCGATCGGCACGCCCTCCTGATTGTCGAAGGCGCGATGGATGCGCAGCCGGGCCATGGGTGGCGTCAGCCACAGATGGATGTCGGTGCGCGACAGCAGAAGAGGCGGGGGCGGCGCTGCGGCAGGCCGGAAAAAAGGCATCAGCGGATCAATCAGCGGCTCCGTCATGTCAGCCCTTCTTTTCCACGCGATCCGCACTCCATTTGCCTATATCAACCAGCGCCACGTTTTTTGGTCGCCTTTGGCCTCACCTTGCCCAACGCCTCGCGCAACCGGGCGCCCGCGCGCTCGACGATCGGCCCAACATCCAGATCGCAGCCAATCAGTTCCGACGCGACGATGAGGGTGACGCCCTCGACAACCGGGATCGGCACGCCCTCCCGCGCATCCAGCAGGATGCGGATGGCGGCATTGGGAAACCCGAGCGCCTTGAGGCGCTGGAATCGTCGGATCGCACGGACATGTTTGTCGTCATAGCTGGCATAGGTCCGCCCTCCATCAGGTGACGGCACGAAGCCCTCCGCGATCAGAAAGCGAATTTGCCGAACTGTCGCGTCGGTGATGGTTGCGAGTTGATCAAGCTTCATGAGATGCTTTTAACATATATTCTGTCATTAGCAATTGCCCTCCCTGCCGCCCCTTTCGTCCACGTTCGATGGCGCTCTTGCTTTTTACAAACTTTATGTTAAAAGAAATGAAAAGCAGGAGTGCGGCGATGCATCGAGTTCTCATGGTGGTGACGGCCCTGTCCCTTGCTGGGGCTATGGAAGCGAAGGCGGCAGGCGCGAGCACGAAGCCTCCCCTGTCGGGCTGGGCGACGGCTGCGGGCGTGGGAAGCAAGACGGGCAGCGCATTCGACCGGGTCAATGAAATCGCAAACGAAGCGCTGCAACTGACTACAAGCTCCGAGCCCGCACCCGCGCCGACTCCCGAACGTATTCAGGCTGCGGGCGGGGTGGCGCAGCTTCTGCCGCCGATCGGAAGTGGAGACGGTGCGGAGAAAGTTACGCAATATGAAGTCAATATAGATCCCCCAGCGGGCGCGCCGTATGTTGCGCGCGCAACGATCTCTTTCGCAGGCGATCGCCCGGTAACACTCTACGTGCTGAAAAAGCCGATTGTTCAACGGGGTGCCCCGGACCAGGATGGAGCCAACACAGCTGGTCAGATAATCACCGATATCGTCGGATTATCGACGGGCGAAACAGCACGGACCAGTACAGCAGGCGGCAATCCAACGATTGCCTGCATCGCAAAGCCTATAGCTAAAGATCGCAATGCGACCTGCTCGGTCAGTCTGCCAGGCATTCCGATTCTGCTGACGGGAACATACTCTCGGCGCAACGATAGCGATCCGGCATTCGACCGGGCGACCCATAGCCGACTGGTCGCCATCTACAACCGACTTCGTCTCCCAACGCCGTAGAATCTCGGGACCAAAGTCTCGGGACCAAAGTCCCGATTTACCGCCCGAATTCGGGAGATAGGCTTAGACTAAAGAATGTCACTTTGAAGGGGTCAATATTTACTGACACAATCGAGAACGAAAATGTCGAAATCTGATTATCTCAGTCTCGCCGGTATTCTGTCGGCGCTGTGTTTTAGTGCGGCGTTGCTTCTATCCTTTCCGGCCGCAGCTCAGAACAACGAGTGCTCGATGATGTGCAACGGCATCGACAACCAGTGCTACAGGTCCTGCGCCGGATCGAATGACGGACTCTCGCCCTTTGGACCAGCACCAGGCAGCGGTGCCAGCCGGTCCAGCTACGGCGCCATCGCGATCTCAGACAGTGACAAGGGTGCCCTGCGATGGGGAAAGGCTTACGGCTACGAATCCCGTGCCCGCGCGGAGGCCGCTGCGGTGCGATTTTGTATGGCCGGGGGACTGCCGGGCTGCCGGGTGCGGCTCTGGTTCTTCAATGCTTGCGCCGCCCTCGTGACCACGAGCGATGGCAATTGGTGGACGGATTGGCGCGGGTCGCTCGCGGCCGCACGCCAAGTAACGCTGGCGGAGTGCGAGCAGGACGCTAAGGGCCGCTGCACGGTGAGAGAGGCGTTCTGCTCACTGTAAAGCTGGAGCGCGGTCGCGCGAGCGACGGCGACGCCCGGCAATTCCCCGGCCCGGTCCGCTTGAGCCGGCTGGACACGTGCGACCAGCATATCCATGCAACAGGAGCATTTGATGCGGAATCATTGGGCCTATTTCGTCCTCATCGCCTCGGCTTTCGTCATTCCAGCGCTATGTGCCGGCGCTGAACAGCGGCCGCCTCTCGCCGCCGGCGGTTGCTGGATGGTCCTGCCCAAGGGCGAAAAGCCCGAACGCACCAACGCTGCGGAAATCCTCTGCCTGGGCCGGGACGGCTACGGCCGCGTCCGCGAAAGCCAGTTTTATGGTGAAGTCGCGACCTGCGCCCGCGTCTCCTACAAGACGACACATGGTCCGACCTATGTCGAGGTCGATTTCAGCGCCTGCACGAACAACGCGCCGAGCCACCGGCTCGTCTGTGCCAGCAGTTCGGGCAGCAACCCTGTCCCCTGCCTTCAGAGCATTCTCGGAGACAGCGATACAATCGATATGGAGCTTTACCGAATCGAAGAGGGGGGATCGTGAGATTTTACCACATCCTGGCCGTGCTGCTCGGTTCGTTGATCATACAGCCCTTCGGGGCGTTCGCCCGCGAATGTCCTGCAGTGTCCACCAAGGCGTCTCCGGTGGACGCAGCCATCCAACGACCTTTCGGCTACCGTATGCACCCTATCCTCGGGAAAGCCGTGTTGCACCCGGCTCTTGTTTTCAGCACGCGAGCAGGCCTCGCTGTGAGGGCGATGCAGGGGGGACGCCTTATCAAGTTCGAAGCAGCACCGGACGGTGGTGGTTTTATCTGGATCCGGCATAGCGACGGAACCGAGTTGCGTTATGGGCCGCTATTGGCCTCGGCCCTCCGTTTTGGCGCGTGCGTTGCCGCCGGTGCTTGGCTTGGCGAAACGATGCCGGCTCCACTTACGCTGACCATGCGGCGGAAGGGACATTGGGTCGATCCGAAGCGCTGGCTCGAAGGTGCGCCATGACTGAAGAATGCCGGCAGGAAATCTCACGCGAAGCGTGTCCACACGCGTGTCTTTGCGCCACGTTTTGGCAAGAGGGGGCCATGATGAAGACTTCCGTCACCATCGAAAAGACCAGCTTGGCGAAGGATGCGGGATGATGAGCGAACAGAGTGCCCCGGCTACCGGCGAGACCTTCAGGGATGCTTTCGACGGTTCACTCAAGCGGCCCTCCAAGCCGCTGAAATTCGCGATATTCTTCGCCCTCGGCACCTTCGCCACAGTCGTGGCGATTTACGTCATTTTCGTGTTCGTGCCCGAAAACGGGTTCCCGACGATCCGCAAATGGTGGGCCGGGCTCGGAACCCGGTCATTGCGGGAAGAACTCGTCGCCTTCGGTCCGATCCCGATGGGCACGCTCGTGACGATCGCGATCGCCGGATTCGCATTCGGTACGCTGCAGGAAGCCATTGCCGCTCTCCGGGACGAGAGGCCGCTGCGGAGCCTCGGCCGGGACCTCGTCGTCATCCGCGAGCTGACGGAAGAGGGCGTCGGCTACCGGGAGGGCGACATCACGACCGTGCATGTCCCCTGGGCGCAGGTGCAGGAGCTGCGCTCGATGGATCTGCCGGCCTTCGAAGGCAAGCTCTTCTTCGTCATCGAGCTGAAGAGCCCGATCCACGAACGCGGCCGTCTCGTTTTCTGGGACGGACAGGATTCCTGGACCAGCATTGCAGGGCGTCTCCGTGAACGCCTGGCGGCGTATCGCGCCGCGCGCTCAAGGGGGGACAAAATTGGAGTCGGATCGGATGACAAGCTCTCGTAAAGGTCCCTGCCGGGTGCTCTGCGGCGCCCGTCAGGACGATGATCTGGAACTCCCGGCATACGGACGTTTCGAGAGGATCGAGGCGTCCTATAGTGTGGATGGCGCGTTCGAAACGCCGCTTCGCTTCAAAGGCCTGCTTGACCTCGGTGGACCACATGCGATGGCTCACCTCGACTGCCCGGTGTGGGCCGTGGTCGAGCTCGATGCCGAGGATCCATGCGGACCGATCGTCGGCGCGGACGGGCTGGAAATCCTCGGCCTGTTGAGCTTCGCCTCGGGTTTCGTGCTGTTTCGCGGCACGCGCATGGCGGCTCTGAGTGTTTTTGCGGCAGGAGAGGACGATGCGTCCCTGAAGACGCCTCTGTCGGCAGTACAGGATCGCTATGGCGTTGCCCTGGCCGGAGATTTCGGTACAGCGACCGCGGGTCATGAAGGACTTGCCCGTGCCGGCTTCTGCGGCCTCGCGGAAGCGGGGACGGACGTGGAAACGCCTCTCTATCTGCGAGATCCCTCGGGCCCGGGGATTGCCGGTGTGGCAATCGCCGGCGTGCGGGGCACGGCGCTTTCCGGCGTAGGGGGCCTCTCGATTGTCGAGGGCGGCGGCACGGCGCGGGCCGGAGATTACGGTGTGGCGATCGCGACTTTTTTCAGCCGCTTCAGCACCGTCGTCGCGGGGCATGGCGGCGCCGCCATTTTAGGTGGGGTCCGAGGAAATGTGAGCGGGGGAATCGCGGTTTCGACGCTCGGTTGTCGCTTTCTCGAGGTCCGACGTGGCGGGATCGGGGTGGCGCGGAATGCCGTGGAGGATATGGACATCGGCGAAAACGCCCTCATGATCGCAACGGCCTTGGGCCCCAAAGCCGACATCCATCTGGGCAAGCAAGCGACACTGATCTTCTGGGAGAGTTCGGACGAACGCGAGTTTACCGTATTCTCTTCCTTGTCAGGCGGCGTCGAGCCCGGACTTTATCGCTATGCGAATGGCCAATTCCGGCAGATTGATGGGATGATGGGGCCACGCAACATTTGGGAAGGCGAAGGCCTGGAGCCGCGAAGTGCAAGCGCGATGCCACCTCCGCCGACATTCGACATTGGCGTGGAGTGGTGGGCTGCCGCCCGCAGCCATGATCCGCAAGCGGAAATCCTGCGAGAGCCGGTGGGAGAAGAGGACATCGTCGTTCTCTGCGCCAATATTCCGGCGGAAGATCTGGCGGCAGGCCGAAAGGATGGCCAATGGTGGTTCGGAGCGCCCTGGGGACGAGGTGAGCTTGCGCTCACCGATGGAGCGCCGTGCTGTCTGGTCCGGGTCGAGGGCGAACATGCGCCCCATCCGGGTGGTGGCGAGCAGATTGGTTTCCGGAACGGGACGGCGCTCTATCGGGGCACGTTGCGGGGTGCTGTGGCGGCGTTGCGGGCGGTCGGCGCCGCATCCGTGCTGGACGGGCATGTTGCGGTCGCCGGGCACGGGGGTGTCGCCCGCGTGTCGTCGCGGCGCGGCCCCGTTCCGGACATGGGAACTTGGGGGGAGAGATGGGTAGACGAGATCCCTCTTCCTGTTGCTCCTCACGCCATCCTGCGCGGCGATCCGAATCGCGGGTGCTCTCCCTCACTCGCGGTGGTCGGAAACGAAGGGGTCGCAATCTGTGACGGCGAGGCTCATGCCGGAGACCGTGGCGTGGCCTGGGTCGCCGGCCTGGGCGTCGCGCGGGCCGGAAGTCGTGGTCTCGCAATATGTGAGCGGGGCCTGGCGCTTGCGGGAGACCAAGGAATTGCCTGGAACCTCCATGCCGGGGCCGGAGACGGAGGAGAATCCCGAGGAGGACAGGCGGTTGCTGGCCTCGGCGGCTTCGCCATTGCGGAAGGGGTCCGGTCTTCCGCCATCAGCGGCGGGCGCGGCGTCTCTATAGCTATGAATGTCGGGACGGCCCGCACAGGAAATGTCGGCATCGCGATCTGCCGCGAAGAGGGTGACGCCCATGGCGGGTGGGAATCGGTCGTTGTCTCGCAAAAGGGACGGGTCAGCGGCGGCGATCGGGCGCTGTTGGTCGCGTGGGACGAGCCGGAGAACCGATGGGTGCACGCCGTCGTCGGCCAGGACGGTATCGAGCCCGACGTCCCCTATGCCGCGCGCAACGGCCGGTTGGAGCCCGCGCCGAGCCCCGTCATGACGGAAGCTGCCGCAAGCGCCGACGAAGGCTGCACTGAGTGCCGGCATCCGTCGGCAAGTCGGAGCAATACCGTGGCGGCCGACGCGCGGCTACGTCTCATCGGATCACCTGAAACGGACGGAGAATGAGCCATGAACAAGTATCTCGCCCTCGCCGCCTTCATCCTGCTCGCCTCGACCGGTGCGCAGGCGCAGGAGAGCCAGCAGAAGATCGCCGTCAAGAACCGCCAGATGATCGTCGCCATCACCAGCGGAAAGCTGGAGGACGAGATCGTCGGCAAGCCGGAGATCTTCCAGCGGAGCAACATCGCCTACGCCATCGGCATGACGCGCAGCCTGCACCGCGCCTGCACCATCCTCTCGGACGAGGAGAACGCGCGGCTGGAGCGGCTCGAACGTTCTTACCGGACGCGGAAGGCGGACAACGAGCTGGCGGCGGCGGTGCAGGCCATGGTGCTAAGCGAACTCGACAACGGCGCCGCCGACACGACTGCCCTGCTCGGCCGCTACGATTGCGCCGCGCTGGAGCGCTTCAAGCTGACCGGACCGCTGCTCGCCTTCTGGAACAAATATCTCGCCAGGCTCACCGGCTGAGCCGCCCCACGCAGCAAGAGGAGGTTCCCATGCTCTCTCGCATCCGTCTTCCCGTCGCGGCCGTGGTCATGGCGCTGAGCACGCTCCCCGCCCTGGCCGCTTCGGTGCAGACCGTGCCCTCGCCGCGCCTCGAAGCCCAGCGCCAGGCCAACGCGCTGTTCGAGACGTTCCGGATCAAGTGCGGCACGGATCATGTCGTCGCGATCGACGTCACGCCGCCATCATCGGGCGGCTTCACCCAGACTTTGGGAGCGGCCCCGACCGGCCGCGCCCAGGGGCACACGATCTACGTTGCCTATGCCGACATGCATCTCGAAGGACGCGAGACAACGACCGATATCGACCGGCGCAACGGCATCGGCTGGCGTGGAAGCCTGGCCTACAGCGCCGCCGCGGCGCGCCAGATCTCGGTCGGCAGGGACGGCACCAAGGGCGTCTGGAGCCCGTGGCAGCCGGCGGGGCCGGTCTACACGGTGACGCTTGAGTTCAAGGATGGAGGCTGGTCCAGCCGGGGGCAGGAGATGTCGCTGCTGGGGGCGCTGGGACGTTACGGCAAGATCCGGCGGCCGGCCTGCTCGGAGGTTCCGGCGGGCTGAATGACGAGAGGCGGCGGCGTTTGCGCTGCGAGGATCGGTCGCGGTCCCGCTTTCCGGCGGAGCCGACCATGGACAATTTCGAAACCGAGGCGCGCGGAGTGCTGTCTTGCCCGGCGCCTGACGAATGCGGGGGAATACATGGACGAACCAAGCATCGCTTTCAGCGTCGAAGGCAAGACCTTTCGCAGCCCGATCGGTGTGTTTTCCATCCTGGGTATTTGCTCCCTCGCGGGCTCCATTCTCTGCCTGCTGCAGCTCGTGACCAGACCGGTGACACTGTCGAACGCCATCCCGCTGCTCTTCGGCGGTATCGGAGGGCTGGGCATGCTCGCGGCCGGCCTCGCCTTCACCGCGATGCATCTCAGCGCATGGTGGGCCGGGCGAGATCCCGATGCCGCCGCGCGTCGGATCACTCCGCTTGTCGTCACGCCCGGCGGGATCTTCATCGATCCCTATCCCTATGCCGGTCTCGCGTCTCTGGGGCGGCGGCGCCGCTTCGTTCCCTGGCGCGACGTCGCAGCGATCGGGCCGGTAGGCGGGACAGGCCTGTTTCCTGTCACGGTGGCGGAGAAGGACGGAGCTCAGAAGACCGTCTATGAAATCCCCGAGCAGGCGCGCGGCGAGTCGGGCGAGCTTGCGCACGCCACAACCCTCGCTGCCCGGGAACGCTATCTGGCCGGATTTTCGTCGGCCGCCCAGGCAGCCACAGGGACGTTCTTCGTTCCGGTCGTCAGAACAGCGCCGTCGATCTGGCGTGCGCTCGGCGGCTCGGTGCTGCTCGCGGGCGCTGCCGTCTTCATCCTTCTGTTGGCCGCCACGGCAGCGACGGTGAAGGGAGTTGATCTGAACGTCGGGGCGTTCCTCGGACTGCTCGGCTGGAGCATCTTCATCGCTTGCACCGCCTTGGCGATCGTCTTCGCCGCCATCAGGGGGTGGCAGGCTCGTGGCCGGGCAATTTCGTGGCCGGTCGCGACGATCGAGGCGGACGGCTTCACCACCACCGCCCTGCCGAATGCGGCAGGCGATCTCTTCGGCGATCTCGATGGCCGCAGCCGCCGCGTCGCCTGGCCGGAGGTTCGGCGCATCGAGCCACCGGTCGCCGGCGAAGACGCGTTCAGGGTCGATATTGGTGAGCGGAACCTGTTGTGTTTGCCGGCGTCGGCAAAGTCCGGGGACGGTCGCACCCTTCATCCAGCCCTCGCCGATGCCTGGCAAGCGTGGCGCGGCGCGAAGTGAGATGAAAAGCGACCGCCGTTTCTACAGCAATTCCACGGGCGCTCCCGGCGTGACGGGCGGCCACTTAAGATCGAAGATGTGGAACATCGCCGTCTGTACGGCAGCTGATCGAAGCATTGATCTCTTGGTTCAATCGAGCGACCGGCGCGCAATGAAGCTGGATTTGGGCATCCACCAGTTAACAACAAAGGGCTGACTGCCATGAAGAAAACATTGCCGACTGCCGCCCTGATTGCGGCGCTTATCGTTGTCGCCTTCCCCGCCGCTTCGGCGTCCGCAGATGACACGGGCTCGTCCGAACTGCAGACGCAGGCAACCGTCGCCTTGACGCCCGAACAACGCGTCCGCCGTATCTTCGCCTCGCTCGATACGTTCCACGACCTTCAGCCGACCTGGCGGCAGGCGAAGATGCCCGCAGCGGCGTGGGCGAAAAAACAGTTCGACAAAAGGGCTTCCGCAGCGATCGACGCCATGCCCGACCCACTTAACTACACCGGCGGCCTCATGCTCTATCTCGGCGGCATCGCGGCCGTAAACCGCGGCGATCTCGATCGCGCTGCCCTTTCATTCGAGGCCGGCTATGCGCTCGGCTGCCTCGTTTGCGGCGCCGCGCTTGCGACGGTGCTCGATCTCGATCCCAGTCGGCTCAAGCCGGAGCCCGCACTCGCACAGGACTGGAATGACCTCGCCGCGCATGCCGGCGTCTCCTCGGCGGCGGGGGCTCTCCTGGACGTGCAGCCGCGAACCTATGAGCGGCTCATCTCGGGTAATGGCGCGACATTGCCGACGACCACCGGCAGCAAGAATGCCGCGGCGATCTACGCCAGAGCCTATTCTCTCGGCGATGGGCGTGCCCTGTCGATCGTCGATCGAGCCAAGGCCGGCGAGACCAGAGCCACGGCCATTCTCCAAAAGGCGGGTGTTGACCTCGCTGCGCTGCCCGAGACGACGAGCAGCATAGTCAACCGCCTCAGTGCGTCGCCACCGATCGGGACGCCCGCACAACGCTCGCAGGATATCGAAACGCTGACAGTCCGTGCGGAAGGCGGCGACGCGACGGCGCTGCTCGCCTTCGGCACCAGACGCTTTGCGGACGCTGCGATTGCTTTCAGCACCAAGGACAGCAGCGATTTCCTGATCGAGGCAGCGGTGCGCGGCAACCCGATGTCGATGGCCGCTTTCGCGGACTCTGTCCTTCAGGGCGGTGAGAGCTCCGGCTATCGCAACGAGGACGCTGCCATCTTCGCCTTTGCTGCTTGGGTGATCACTCCCGCCGGTGATCCTGCCGAGTCCCTCTTCAGGGGTGTTCTGGACGGGCTGACGGGAAAGCTGGATCCGAAGATACGCAAGGCATTCGAGGCCTGGTTCCGGGAGCAGGCCAAGGCTCTCGACCACAGCTACCCGTAGGCGCGCTATCAGGGCGGCGGCGAGGCAGGCAGGCTGCCATTAATCATTCCCTCTGCCAGGAGAGCGCTGAGAAGCTGCATTGGTCCTGACGTAACCTTGCTGTCGGTTGCCTTCGTCTGACGCACATAGGTGACGACGGCGACAGTGCCCGGCAGATGAGCGTTGCACAACACATAGGGACGACTAACCATCATGAAGAAGCACCGTGTATAGAGCTGGAGATTGCCGCTGCCGCTCGGCAGAGGATACTTTCCAGATTCAACAGTGACGATGGTGGAATCAATTTTTGCCTGGGCCGGTACCGTATGATCATCCAATGCAATCAGGGCTCGTTGATAGCGCACGCTCGACGCGGATCTCGCGGCAGGGTCGGCAGTGGATTGCGCATAGCTCGCCGCCTGCTGCGCGGCTGCGGCGCTTGTGTAGCCATCGACCAGCAGAATGGAGCGATCGGGCATCCAGGCCACCCAACGCCGGGCGAGATCCTCGGGCGGATCGCCGGGAAGCTGCACTTCGGTGAAACGCGGCGTGAGCCCGTCGCAGCAGCTGATGCGCAGATACGGCAGATCGTCGAGCACTGCGAGACTGGACCCCGGCCCCGTTTTCGCCTCGGCGGTGAGGCAACCACGACTGCGCTTCTCAGCCAGCGACAGGGTGTCGGACCAGCAGACGGGGTCGGCCGACCCAGGCGCGACAGGCTTATTCCGTGCTTGAGCAGGCGGCGCAGGCTGGGCGGGCCCTGCCGGCGCGACCTGTACAGCTGCGGCAAGGATCTGCAGCGTCCGACGCTGCCCGTTACGGATGAAGTCTAAGACCGGCTTTCCGTTTGTGGTTTGCTCGACGAGTGTCGATAGATTGTCTGCGTTTTCAACCGGCTTGCCATTCACCGCCGTCACGATGTCTCCTACAAGCAGTCCTTGGGCTTCAGCTGCGCTGCCTCTGACAAAACGGCCGACCAGCGCGCCCTGCCCGGCGGTCAATCCGTTGTCGGACGCGAGCTTGGACGGCACGGGAAATGCGGCAATGCCGATATCCAGCCGCTTGGCCGTTTTCGGCGCGGGGGCGGGCTCGATGATCGCGGCGCGCAACGGATCCAGAACCACGGCTACCGCGTCGCTTGTTGGCGGACGCAGCGTCGCCATCGCTTCTGCATAACGCGCGACCGCTGGCGCCTCGTTGCTCGGGAGCGAGACATCGGGTGCGAGGCTCGCTGCGTGCAGGAACCAGATGGCCGCCTCCACCGGGTTGACGTCGCCGCCGTTGGCCCCCAGGGCGAAATCTCCCGCCATGGCATCGATAAAACCTGGCTGCCGGTCCGAGGACGGCGTCAGCCGGGAAATGACCTCCCGCGCCAGCGCGGCATTGGGGCGTGCTGGCGTTGCTGGCACGCCGCTTTGCGGCAGATTGTTGAAGTCCACGAGCAAAGCCGCTGTGAAGCAGCCAGCCGCCTCAAGATCACCCTTGCTGCCCCGCGTCCCGGCTTCCGTGATGGCGGCGGTATCGCCATTGCGCACGCGGCCACAGAGCACGTCGGTCGGTTCAGGAAGTGCTGAGGTGTCGAGCCCGGCGCCCGCGTCCTTCACGCTCGCGTTGGAGCGCTCGTAGAAGCGCCGGCGGACGGCGTCGGGAAGCGGAAATGCGGCGGGGTTGGCGCCGGCAAGCGCGACAGCCAGTCCATCGCCGGCGACGACGCCCCTGTCACCGGCCTCGCGTGCGAAGGCGAAAGCCCGCGCCGGGTCCGATATTTTGAGGATTTCTGCGATCTCGAGTGCCGCAGCGGGTGCCTCGCCAAGAACAAAGGCCTGTTCAAGCAGCTTGACCTTTGTTGTGGGTGTGGAAGTGCGGGATGCCTCCATGCGCAGATAGGTGCCCAAGGCATCCTTGCCGATGCCACCGATCTGCAGAAGGGTCTTTGCGCCGTCGGGAAGGTCGGCGGCAACAGGCGCGCGTCCGCCCGTCCAGGCTGAAAAGCCGGCAGGCAGCGGCGCCGCACGCAGCGCCTTCATTGCAGCCACCATTGCCTCAACACGCCCCAGCGGCGTGGATGCTTGGGTGGGGACGACCACGGGAGCCGGGTTCGCCGGCGAAACAGGTACCGGGCGTGGGGTTGATTGCGGCGCGGGTGTTGCTTCAGACGGGGGAGCCGACCGGTCCGCGGAAGCTTGCTTCTGCAATTCGGGCGGCGCCGGTGGCACTGTTTTCGGCTGCAAAACGTAAACGATCGCTCCGAGCACGACGATGCCGGCGACTGTCCACACGAGCGGACTCTTTTGCCAGGGTGCGGGAGGCGGCGGAGCCTGCTCGCCGTGGACGCCGCCGCTTGCCGGCATCTTGGCGGGCGTCACGCCGCCCTTGGCCTCCCGCGCAGCGCAGATCGGACAGACCTCGTTGGCGCTTGCATCGAAAGGATGCCCCTGGAGGCATCGAACCATCCGCCGGCTCATCGGGGTGTGTTTCCTTTTGTGACCTTCATGGCATATATGTAGTCGTCCAGCTTGATCGCGCCGGACATCATGCGGCCGGCGACGAATGAGGCAAATTCCGGCGGGAAGCCTTTATTGGTCATCTGCGCGATGATCTCGTTGCGGTTCAGGCCTGTCGGTACACTGGCCGCGGGGGGCGATGGCGGCATCTGCTTCACCAGCACGCTCCATCGCGCGGCCACGTCGGGTGTCATGAAACCGGTATCCGTCAGTGTCCTGAGAAGCGCGATCACGCGCCCAGGATTCTCCACGGAGGTCGGGCCAGAGGGCGAAGGTGCCGAGGCGGTTGTCTTCGCGACGCTCTGGATCCGTCTTTCGAATTCATCGGTACTCCACCATCCCTGACTTGCGCGAGTCAGGAATTCGCGTTGAAGCGATAACGGAATGTCGGCATCTGCGAGTCTTTTTCTGGCTTCAGCGATAATATCAGCACCTGGAGCGGCCCCTGATGTCACCGAACCGGCGGGCGGCGCGATAGCGAGCGCAGCAAAGCGAGATAGCGAATTCTGCGTGAATTGGCCGGACAAAAATCCGGTTTTCAGATCGTCGACGATCTGATTGACCGCATTGGGATCCACCTGGATCCGGGGCGTTGGAGTCCTGGACAGGCGGTATTGATATATACCTTCGAGCAGTCCGAACACCGTCTTCCGGGCCTCCTGCGAATTAGGATCGCATGTCAGCGCCTTGCACGGAGCTTCCAATAGATTACGCTGAAACCACTGCGCTTCCGATGAAGAGGTGTTGACGGGCACAAGAGCGTCCTGCGTCACACGTACAGCCTTCCCGAAGGCAAAGGGATTTGTCGCACCGATTGATTGGTCGAGGTTCAAGTTTGTTTTGCCATCGTAGATCGACAAGCGAACATGACAGGAGCTTTCCTCGATGCTTGGACCCTGAGTATTGGCCTGCTGCTCCATGGCGCGGTTGAGGTCGTTCAGATAGATTGCATAGGTATCGCCGGGCAAGGCTCTGTGGGCGAGCCAGACTTGCGATACCTCTTCTCCATAAACAGGATCGGCGAGAAAGGTGAAATAGCTGTTCGTGCCCTCGGGAGTCGATGTAAACGACCTTCCGACCGGCGTGTACGCTGTCGAACCATCGACTGGTATCAAGGAAGTTGACTTCCCATCTCGCCCGTCTTGCCGTGCGACCGCCAACGCGATGATTTTATCACCACAATTTTGATACTGCATGTGGATGGAGAGTGCTCGGGCACCGGAAAGCTTATGCAGTTGATTCTTTAAAGCCTCGACCTCAGCGAGCTTGTCGGAGAGTTCTCCGGTGAGGCGTTCGATCGCTGCTTGCATGGCTGATGGATCGAATGCGCGTAAACGCGCTATCTCGGCCCGAAGCGATTGGCCTTCTGCCTCCAGCCGGGCACGATCACCCTCAATGCGCTTGAGCTGTGAGACGGATTGATCGAGCCGTGTTTGAAGACGCGCGATGTCGCTCTCGGCTTGCGATAGCTTTGCGAGCGCCACGTCGATCTGGCGCTGGAGTTCCTCCAACTCCTCTTTGGTGAAGTCGCCTCTCTTCATGCGCTCGACCGCGCTGGCAAGATCCTGGCGGACCCCGCTAATAGATCGGTTGACGATTGCGGCGATCTGTTCAGCGGTGAAATCCGGGATATAGTATTGCATGGCAAATACCATGAGGATGAGGAAGGCGCCCATCGCCTTCGTCATCACCGCCATCAACGCCACTTCGCTGGTGTCGGACTGGTGCCTACGACGTTTCATGTCGCTCCGCCCGGTTTCTCCTGATCGATGTAGACGCGGTTGATCAGGTTGGCGAGGCAGTACTGACCGGCCGCGTTGAGGGCCAACTCCTCCTGTTCCTGCACGCTGTGCTGCGCGAAGGCGAGCAATGCGCTGGCCAGGAGCGCGATTAACGTCGTGTAAAATGAGACAGACAAACCACCCACCACACGCCCGAGATCCATGTTCTTCGGGTCAATCAGGTGAAGCGCCAGTGACAGGCCGATCACGGTACCAAGAAAACCTATGGTCGGGATCAACCAAGCCATGTAGCGGAGCATTTGGTAGCGCAGTTCGACGCGGTCCCCCATCAAACTGAGAGCATTGGTCAGAAGCGTCATGGATTGATCGACCGACTTGCTCGCCTGAAGCTGCAGGATCGTCATATCCATGAGCGTCGGTAAGAAGCCGCTTTCTGCGTCATGGAGCGGGGCCACCCGGGCACGGATCGGCCCGAGTTCATGCAATTCCAGCATCGTTATGGAATCTTCGGGCAGGAAACCGGCATTCAGAAAGGCGTATTCCCGCTTCGTCATTCGCCATCTGACGTAGAGGTCAGCCAGGGACCAGGCGAGCAAGAGATATATGATATTCTGAATTGTGAACGGGTATGGAAAGATGCTGTACTGTTGTCGATCAAGTAAAAGAGCGGAGCCAGGCGAATTATACGGCAGGACGAGAGTCAATAACGTGATAACGATAGCCGCAAAAACTATCGCGGTCGTTCTTATGCGTCGGCGGGAAGGGATTGCGGGCCATGCTGGATTGGAAAGAGGGGGAAGCGGGTCAGGCGATATCTGCAATCCGGTGATCGGTGAAGGTGCATTTTCTGCCAACAACGTCTGGTCTCCCGCTATTGCGATACCGCGAATTGAGTTCGCGTATCCTCGGCTCTGAAATTGTCTGACTCTCCAAATTTGATCGTCGCGACATCGTAATAACCGCCTCTCATTGCAGTTCGTCGTGCCGAGCGTTCTAAGTCGTTGGTTGGTTTGCAAGAGCAGAAGTGTTCAGAGCCACCGAGAACGGTAGCAATTTGTGCGGATCGGGTCTCTTCAACGATAAGAGGCATCGGGCTCTTTCCACCAGTCGCTTGCATGGAGGGCCGCCGGCCAAGACCACTTCAATGGCCACCGAATTCCCCTGCCACTACAGAATCCACCCCTATTCTCGGTTTCCACTCGACAATGGACAAATAGTTATTGGTCTTGGGCGCGGACCAAAGGTCTTAAGACCTTTATCAGCGTCCGGCGCGGATTGTTTGTTACATGTTTTTTGTTAAAAGGAAAGGGTGTCCATATTGGAGGCGATACGGGTGATTGTATGCAGGAAGGCAGGCGGGCCGCTCGGAGAGTCCCGCGCAATGTTTGCGATCGGCAACGATGCCGAGGAATATGAGCGATAGCGGCCCAATGCGATGGCCGTTGAAATATCTGACGGGTTGCCGGGCAGACTCTGACGGGCAGCACATGGCTGGCGCCGCGGCAGACTTCTACAGGATATCACAATGATACTGGTGCCGACGGTCTTCTTAACGGTAGATCATCGGCAATCTCCCGCCCATAGCCTTTGCGTTGCGCAATCGCTGGGATGGGGTGAGGCCATCATACAACGAGTCAGAGCTGACAACGATACCGCGACGCCCGATGACGTTCGCCGATGGGAGGGCGGGAATTGAAAATGCCGATGCTGGTCCCATATCGATGGATGCGGCTTACGCCAACCGAGGAAAGGCTGCGGCGCGAGCAGGTTGATGCTATTTTCCGTGCGGTTATTCCCGGCGTTACCGCTGCTGCTCTTGCAGCTGTTGTTCTCGGCGTATTTCTCGTTCGTCTTGGCGAGGCTGGCCCCACCGTAGCAGGAGGATGGGCAACTGCCATTGCCGTCTGCGCCATATGTCATGTGACCCTGGCGTTAGCTTATCGCAGATCACCGCCTGCCACGCGGGCAGAAAAGGTCTGGCCACTCGTATTCACTCTTTTCGCTTTGGCGGAGGGCGTCGCCTGGGGACTTGCATCCGTGGTCCTCACGCCCGACGCTGCCTTTGATGTCCGCTTCCTCGCCGTTGCCGTCACCATCGGAGTCACGGCCGGCGCGATCCCCGCCTTCAGCCCGTATCTACCCGCCTATTTCGCTCTTTTCCTTCCAGCAACTCTCCCTTATGCTTTGACAAGTCTTCGTGAGGACACCGCCGTCGAGCAGGCCAGCAGCGCGCTGATGCTGATCTTCGTCGTTGCCATGGTCTTGCTCGGAATCTTAAGCAATCGGGCCTTTTCCGAAACCATTCGGTTGCGCTTACAGACAGAAGCTCTTGCGGCCGATCTGCGCCGCCAGAAAGAGATCGCCGAAGCCGCCAGCCGAGCCAAGTCGAGTTTCCTTGCCGCGGCGAGCCATGATCTGCGCCAACCTGTGCATGCCCTTGGTCTGTTCGCAGGGGCTCTACGCCGTATTGATCTCCCTGAAGAAGCTTACGTCCTGGTCGATCGGATCGAGGATTCGGCAGCGGCAATGGACGGCCTCTTCACTGCGATTCTTGACATTTCACGTCTCGATGCTGGCGTCGTCGAAGTTCGGAACCAAGCCTTCCGGATTGGGCCTTATCTTGATCGACTCTGTAAAGATCTTGCCGTCGAAGCTGAGGCCAAGGGTCTGCGCCTGAGATGCCGGCCTTGCCCGATCGTAGTTGACACAGACCCGATCCTGCTCGAACGCGTGCTGCGCAACCTCGTCTCAAACGCAGTCCGCTATACGTTGCGTGGAGGTATCCTTGTCGGCTGCCGGCGGCGAGCGGATCGCCTTGCAATTCAGATTTGGGATACGGGGATCGGCATTGCTCCGGAGGATATGGATCGCATCTTCCAGGAGTATGTGCAGGTTGGAAACCCGGAGCGCGACCGAACGAAAGGGCTGGGTCTTGGGCTTGCTATCGTTCGCCGCATCTGCAACGTGCTGAAGGCACCGCTTGGCTTGCGTTCTTGTCCCGGTCGCGGCTCCTGTTTTGAAGTCTCGGTCCCATGTGCCAACGAGGCTGCTCTCACAGATGGCACGCGCCAGGATCCGCCTGGCGCCTTCATACCGGCTTTTGTGGTTGTGATCGACGATGAAGCGCCGATCCGTGAGGCGATGGAGCAACTCCTTGCTGGGTGGGGTTACGAAGTGGTCACGGCCAGTTCTGGAATAGAGGCGATCGAGCTACTTGCGTCTCGCCCCACACGTCCCGACCTGATCATCTCGGACTATCGTCTGCGCGATGGTGAGACCGGTATAGCGGCAATCGAGAACCTACGATCAGAATACAATGTAACGATCCCGGCATTGCTGGTTACCGGAGACACGGCGCCCGACCGCCTTGCTGAAGCAGAAGCAAGCAATCTCCTGCTATTGCACAAACCGGTACCGAACAGCAGGTTACGTGCGGCTATGCTCAACCTGATCGCGCATGCGCAGAAATCCGAGGACGACGACTGATGGCTTTGGGTCAGACGAGCCCGGCTTGACGTGCCGCGGCCGCAGCCTGGGTGCGATTCACAGCATTCAGCATCCTGAAAATTGCCGTCACATGCGCCTTGACGGTCTTCTCCGAGAGATTGAGTTCGTAGGCAATAATCTTGTTCGGTTGGCCCATACTTAGCCGCCGCAGCACTTCCAGCTGACGATCCGACAAAATGACTCCCGCTATTGTTTGATGTCCGGGCGACATGGGCTGCGTCGCTGTCAGGGCGCTGAGGATGAGAGGCGGTACGTAAACTTCGCCGTTCATCACGAGCCGGATGGCTGCGAGCAACGTATGCTGGCTCGCCGACTTCGGCACATAGCCGAGGGCCCCATGCGCCAGAGCGCGTCGCGCATCGGCAGGATCCTCGGAGGACGACAGGACAATCACCGGGAGCTCCGGCCGCACCAGTCCGAACTTTCCGAGCGCGGTCACTCCATCCATGCCGGGCAACATCATATCAAGAATGACAGCATCGAAGTCGGCGTGCGCTTCAGCCAGCCGCAAACCTTCCGCTGCATCCCCCGCCTGGATGATGTCCACATCCGATCCGGCTTGGCGCAGCAGTGCTGCAATGCCCTCGCGCAAGACTGGATGATCATCTACGATCAAGAATTTCATTTATCCAGTATTCCACGAATGCTTAAGACTGCAAGGGGCTGAAGGTCCAGCGACTAAGGTCTCGGACCTGGCCTGAAAGCCAACCAGTTCCTTCTTCTTTCCGGCGTCGCGCTGACCTCAACCCTTATATGCGCCCGGGAATACGATATCCTGATCGACGAGGACGTTGAACTGATAGCCGGGGCGGATTTCGAGCGTGGGCTGCACGTCGAGGTTCTTGTTGATGGTGCGCTCGGCCACCCGCCCGAACGTCTCCGCAAAATTGCGCCGCGCTGCGTCAGACGCCGTCGTCTGGTTCGCGAGGGTCGAATTCTGCGGAATCGCCATATCCATGCCCGTGCCGATGATCGCGAGCAGGATCGCCGAGCCGAACGTCTTGAAGTAGTGGTTGTCGACTTGGTCGTTGAACCCGCCATAGCCTTCGGTGTCCGTTCCCGCCATGCCGCCGATCTGGAGCGTCGAACCGTTCGGGAAGATGATATCGGTCCAGACGACGAGAACGCGGCTTTGGCCGAAGGAGACCTTGCTGTCGTACCGGCCCATCAGTTTCGTGCCCTGCGGAATGAGCAGACGATAGCCGGTGGCGCTGTCGTAGACGTTCTGGCTCACTTGGGCGGTGATACGACCGGGAAGATCGGAATTGATGCCGGTGATCAGCGTGGCCGGAATGACCGACCCGCGCTTCAGCTCGAAATACGAGCGTGGAGCGACGACCTGGTTCGGAAGGTATCCGAGCTTCGCCAGGTCGGAATTGAAGAAGGACTCCTTCTTGGTCTGGCCGTTCGGATCGAGGTTCTGGCCGTTGAGGCCGGCTTGAAGCGCCTGGCTATAGAGATCGCTTGCCGAGGACGATGGCGATGCCGCTATCGCGCCGGCCGAGGGTGTCGGCGCCGTAGAGGTGGTGGCCGCCGCCTTGATCTTCTGCGTGTCGATGGCGAGCGGCGATTCGAGCGCGATGCTGACGGCCTGCAATCGCGCCATTCGCTGGCGCTGGCGCTCTCTCAGCAATTGCTCCTGCCCTTCCCGGGCGAGACGCGCCCGCCACGCTTCCTCGGATTCGAGCGAGTTGCTCTTCGGTTCAGCCGCCGCCGGCTGCGCGACGAAAGGATTCTGCGGCGTGGGTTTCGATTCGCTGACCGGCGCGGACAAAGGCTGCGCCTGCTGGCCGTCGCCGATGATGCCGTCCGCGACTCCGCGTTTCATCTGGTCGGCAAAGGTCGTCGCCGGTGCGCCGCCCGCCACATTCGTATCGGGCTTCGAACCGAAGATCAGTCCTCGAGACATCAGCCCATAGAAGATCACGGCGAGAAACAGAACGCTGAGCACGATGGCTGCGATGATCGGAAGCCGGTTGAGACGCCGTATGTTCTGCGTGGGGCCAGAACCGCTTGGGCCGCCGCCGAGTTGCAGGGATTGCGTCATGTCCCCTCCCCTCAACCGCGCTTCATGACGGAGAGCGGGCTTGCCGGCTGTGCGCCGGCCGCCGTCGCGGAATAGACGCGCCCGATCTCGATCGATCCTGTCGACAGGCGAGCAAGGATCTGCCCATCCACCGAGCCGAGAACATAGGCAAGACGAATGGCCTGAGGATCCTTCGTGTCCTGGTCGGTCGTCACGGCGTAGCCCCAGCCACGAAGAGAGGCCTCAAGGGCTGAGCCGAAGGCGGACCCGTCCGGCTTCAGGACGATCGTCGCCTTGCCCTGCCCGATCTGCTCTGCAAGACGCGGCACGAGATCGCCCGCTACTGCCGAGGCGGTCGGCGCTGACAACTCGGCCGGTGCGGTGCTCGCCACCAGCCCGTCGGTCCCGATGGTCGAGCATCCGGAAAGAAGGAGGGCGGTGAGGATGGCCGCGGCTGCGGGCAACCGGAAGGGGGCGAGGAAATGACTGGCCACGGTGTTACCCTCCCCTCTGAATCGTGATTTTCTCTTGATGCCAGAAGCCGACGCCGGAGATCAGGATCGCCTTGTCGATTGCATAGTCGACGATCATCACGTTGCTCTTCATCCTGTAATTGACGATGCGGTTCTGGCCGCCCGAGACCACGAACAGGACCGGCGCGTCGCGTGAGGCGACCGACGCGGGGAACTGGATGTAGGTTTTCGTGCCGTCACTATAGACGCGGGTCGGCCGCCAGCCGGCGCTGCCGGAAACCGAATAGCTGAAGTTCAACTGCTCGGCCGGGACGCCGCCGATCCCGCCGGCTTCGATCCGTGCGTTCACGTCGGCTAGGCGCGAGGAAACGTCCTCCGGATACTCGAAGCCCACGCGCGCCATATATTGGGTCGGGTGCGACTTGAGCTGGATGTGGTAGGTGCGCCGCGAGGTCGTCACCACCATGGAGGTGACGAGGCCGGACTCGGTCGGCTTGACGATGAGGTGGATCGCCTGGCCTCCGGTCGCGCCGGAGGTCGCGGGTTCGACCTTCCAGCGCACCGTGTCGCCGACGAGAACGTCGCGCACGATTTCGCCGCCATCGAGTTCGATGTCACAGACCTGAAGCGGCGAGCAGACCACGGAAGGCTGAACCTCGCCGTAGAGGAAGATCACCTTGCCGTCAGCGCCGCGCGTCACGAGCCCGGCCCGGCCGCGCCACTGGCCGGAAATGTCCATGCCCTTCACCTCCTTGCCGGTCAGGCTCTGGGCGGCGCTCGGACGAAGGCCGGTGACGGATACAAGGGCGGTCGCGATCAGAAGGACAGCCCGGAATTTTGATCTTGTTGCAGTCATGGGTACGGGCGCGCCTTTCAGATCTGTGCGGTCCAGTCGAAGTCCTTGATGTAGAGCCCGATCGGATTGAGGCGGATCACGGCCTCATCCTGTGGCGGGATCAGCACGACGCTTGCCACGCCCCGGAAGCGTCGGGACGCCACTTCCTTGCCCTTCCGGTCGCGCTCATATTCCGTCCAGTCGATCTGGAACGATTGCGGCGAGAGCGGCACGACGTTGTTGACCTCGATCGCGACGGTCGCGGTCTTGGCTTTTTCAAAGGGCGAGCTCGAGCGGAACCAGGCGTTGACCTTCTCGGTCGCGGGGTCCGTGGTGCGCAGCATCGCGTAGACGCGGTCGATGTATTGCTTCTGGACCACGGTATCCGGCGGCACCGAGCGGAAGTTCGTGATGAACCCGGCGAGCGTCGCGCGCACGACGCGCGGATCGGCATATTCGATCTGCGCCGGAAAACCCGCATTGACCGCGGAGCCCAACTTGTCGACCTCGACGATGTAGGGGACGAGTTTGACCTGCGTGCTCTGATAGAGCGCGTAGCTCGTGCTGATCAGCGCCAGACCAAGGCTTGTGATGCCGACAATGCGCCATGCCGTTGCGGCGCGGATGTACGAGCCATAGCGCTCAGTCCATTCCTGGCGGGCGGCGATGTAGGGATTTTCAGGTGATCTTGTTGGAGAAGCCAAGCGCGTTTCGTCCGTCATTTGTCATGTTTCTCGGGTGGCGGGGTTGGCGAGCCGCTGCTCCCCTTGTCGAGTTTGGCGTTGGCGAGGCCGAGCAGGGAGCCCGCATAGGCGCCGGGCGCACCGATCGCCTTGTCCCTCGCCGCCGAGGCGAGAGCGCCCCCGGCCGATGCCGCGCCACGCAGTCCGGCCATTGCAGCGCCCCCGAACGATGAGCCGCCTGCGCGCGCCGCGCTGAAGGCGGCCGCGCCGGCGCTCGCCCCGCCGACACCGAGCGCCACGCCGCCGGCCGCGAAACTCGCAGCCTGCGATCCGTGACGGATCACCTCCATGCCGCCGCTGACCGATGCGCCTTGAACGACGCCCTGGACGATGGTCGGCACGTACATTGCGAGGATGAAGATAACGACGGCGATTCCGGCTACCGCGAGCGCGGTTTGATATTGGTCGCCGACCGTGCTGTCCTGCGCGAGCCCGATCAGCACGTCGGAGCCGATCTTGGCGATCATCACCAGCGACATGAGCTTCATGCCGACGGAGAAGGCGTATACGAGATAGCGGATCGCGAAGTCCTTGGTGAAGGACGAGCCGCCGAGGCCGAGCATGATCATGCCGGCCAGAAGCCCGACATACATCTCGACGAGCACCGCGAGGAAGATCGCCGCAACCAGCGAGAAGGCGATGACACTGACGATCATGGCGAGCGAGGCCGACAGCGCCAGCGCATTGTCCTGAAACACGCCGAAGGAGATCTTCTGCGACATCGCGGACGCGACCGTCAGGCCGGCATTGAAGACGTTCGCCGGCGAGGCCGAGCCGGAGCCGCCACCGATCTCGAACAGGCTGTCCACGACCGCTTTGGCGAAACTCGGCCCCTGGGTCAGGACAAAGGCGAAGAAGCCGATGAACATGATCCGGCGCACCAGCTCGGCGAACCAGGCTTCGATGCTCGCCGCCTGAATGGCGAGCCAGACCGCGGCGACACCGACCTCAATGCCGGCCAGAATCCAGAACAGCGATTTCGCGGCGTTCGTGACCGTTGTTTCCCAGCCTTTCGCGGCTGTGACGACCTGATTCTCCACCGTGGTCAGTACGCTGCCGTCAGCGGCCACGGCCGGATGGATCGTCCACAGAACCAATCCCGCGACGGCGGCGACGGTCAGGATTTTCGAGGAGCGAAAGGAAGCTACCATCGCGGGCGCATCTCCTGACCGTTCTTCATGTCGTATTTTTGCGGCGTCTCGAAAAACTCCGTCGCGCGTGCCCGTTCCTCGCTCGACGGGCCGACGACGAAAACCCAGATGCCGAGGACTGCCGCCGCGCCGACGCAGATCGCAATAATCAGGGCGGAGCGCCTCACCATCTCGGCCGCATCTCCTGTCCTCCGGACGTCGACGGCGCCGTCGAATTGAAGAATTCCTGCCGCCGCGCCTGCGATAGGTCTTTTTCCGATTGCTCGGACTGATACCAGGTCGCCATCATGGTCATCTGCTGCGAGACGAGCCCGCGCAGCTTCTGCATCTGCGCGACTTCCTGCGCCGCGATCTGGTGGCCGACCTGCAGGGCCTTCATCTGGCCGTCGGCGCTTTCCGACTGGGAGCGAAGCTGTGACATCGTCGATTCTTCGCTTGAGAATTGATCGGCGGTCAGTCCCGCGGCGCGCAGCGTGCCGCTGATCGTGTCGCGATTGGTCGAGGACCACGTCTGATAGGTCGACGAGAAACTGGCATTGTTCGGCAGGCTGGTCTTGAAGTCGCTGTAGCTCTGGAAGCGCTGCTTCAGCACATCGTCGATATTGCCCATCGAGAAGGCGATGCCCTGTCCCTGGCTGACGATGTTGCGGAGCTGATTGAGATCGCTCTGAATCTGCCCCCAGATATGGCTCGGCAACTGTGCGGTGTTTTGCAGCATGTTGGTGTAGATTTTCAGTTGGTTCTGAATCTGTTCCGCGAGCTGGGTGATCTGCGTGATCTGGTTGTTCACCTGCTCGGCCGACTTGCCGACCAGCGAGATAAGTTCGCCATTGTTGAGCATCTGGGTGTACTCGGTGGCGCCCCCGGTCAGACCGCCACCTGCGAATGCGCTCCTGGTCATGAACGGCAGCGTGATCGCCGCGGCCGCCGCGCCGCGCAGAAATTCAAACCTGGTCATCGGCGAGTAGCGTTTCGGCATGCGCGATCCCCCTTGTCTGGAGCCAATGTGCCGGCCATGCGGGGCCGTGTTCCGCCTTGAGTGCGGTGATGCGTTTGAGATCGTCGCGGCCGGCCGCCCCGACGAAGGAGAGAGCGACGGGCCCGAGCGCCATATCAAAGAGGCGCCGGCCATCGGGCGAGGTGACGTAATATTCGCGCTTCGGGATCGCGTTCGAGACGATCTCGACCTGCCGCTCGTTGAATCCCAGGCGCTCATAGAATTCGCGCGTTCCTGGTTCACGCGCCGCTCCGTTCGGTAGGCAGATTTTCGTTGGGCAGGATTCCTTCAGCACATCGATGATGCCGGAACGCTCGGCATCCGAGATCGACTGCGTGGCGAGCACGACTGCGCAATTGGCCTTGCGCAGCACCTTCAGCCATTCGCGGATCTTGTCGCGGAAGACGGGATGGCCGAGCATCAGCCAGGCCTCGTCGAGCAGGATCAGGCTCGGCGCGCCGGTCAGGCGCTTCTCGATCCTCCGGAAGAGATAGGTGAGGACAGGCACGAGGCTGCGCTCGCCCATGTTCATCAGCTCTTCGATCTCGAAGGTCTGGAAACCGCCGAGCACGAGACCGTCGCGCTCGGCGTCGAGCAAATGCCCCATAGGCCCGTCGACTGTGTAGTGGTGCAGCGCGTCCTTGATCTCGCGCATCTGAACTCCCGACACGAAATCCGACAGCGAGCGTCCGGGCGCCGCGGCCATCAGCGAGACCTGCCGCGAGATGGCGTTGCGATGATCGGGTGTGACCGCGACGCCCTGCAGGACGACAAGCGTCTCGACCCATTCAGAGGCCCAGGCGCGGTCGGCGTCGGTGCCGAGCTCCGCGAGTGGGCAGAAAGCGAGTTGAGTCCCCTCCCCTGCCCCGCCGCCGATCTCGTAGTGATCGCCGCCGGTGGCAAGCGTCAGCGGCATGAGAGAACGGCCTTTGTCGAAGGCGAAGATCTGCGCGTCCTTGTAGCGGCGGAATTGCGCCGCGATCAGCGCCAGCAGCGTGGATTTGCCGGACCCTGTCGGCCCGAAGATCAGGCTGTGTCCGACATCGTCGACATGGAGGTTCAGTCGGAAGGGCGTGGAGCCGGAGGCGACCTGCATCAGTGGCGGCGAGCCTTCCGGATAGAACGGGCATGGCGCGACCGGGTTTCCTGACCAGACGGAATTGAGCGGCAGCAGATCGGCGAGATTGCGGGTATGGATCAGCGGTTCGCGGATGTTCGCATACCAGTTGCCAGGCAACGACCCGAGGAACGCTTCCGTCGCGTTGAGCGTTTCGATGCGCGCGCCGAAACCTTCCGCCTGGATGACGCGGCGAATGCCCTCGCATTTCTCGCGGAGCCGATCCGCGTCGCGCTCCTGCAGCACGATGACCGGCGTATAGTAACCATAGGCGACGAGCTGCGACGCCGCCTCGGCGATCGCGTCCTGCGTCTCGGCGACCATCGCCATGGCGTCCTGGTCGACCGAACGCGACTGGGTCTGGAAGAGCTGGTCGAAGAAGGGCCTGACCTTCTGCTGCCACTTTTTGCGGGTGCGCTCGAGGCGTTCGCGCGCCTCGATCTCGTCGAGGAACATGAAGCGTGACGACCAGCGATAGGTCAGCGGCATCTGGTCGAGGATGTTCAGGATGCCCGGCCAGCTCTCGGCCGGCAGACCGTCGATGGCCACGACGCCAACGAAACGCCCATCGACCGTCGGCGTCAGCCCGTGCTCATATTCGGCGGTGACGAGCCAATCGAGATACATCGGGACATCGGGCAGCCGGACCGGATGGTTTTCCCCGGTGACGCAGAAGCGGACGAACTGGAAGAGTTCGTCGTAGCGGGCGACACGCTCTCCACCGCGCTCGGTTGTTTCGCGGGTTCGCATGCGCTGGATCGACAGCAGGTTCGACAGATATTGCTCGATCTCGCGGATCGACGTCCTGAAATTCGCAAGCGCCGTGTCCGCGAAACTCGCCGAGCGGCTGTCCCTGTCGGAATAGACGTATTTGGCGATGCCCGACTTGCGCCGCTCAGGCGGCCGCCAGGTCAGGATGAGCGCGTGCCGGCTTTCATAGTGCCCTCTCTCCCGCTCGAAATGGCCGCGGCGCTCTTCGTCGATCGCACGCGTGACCGCATCGGGGAAATGGCCGTCCTTGCGCGCTGGATAGTGCGTCGTCGGAATGCGCAACGCCTCGACCTGGATCATCCAGCCTGAGCCGAGACGGGCGAGAATGGCGTTGATCTGGCGCGAGACGTCGTTGCGCTCGGCGTCCGTCGAGCTCTCCGAATCCGGGCCGGCAAAATACCAGCCGGCCATGAGCGAGCCGTCCTTGAGAAGGACGACGCCGTCATCGACGAGGCCCGCATAGGGCACGAGATCGGCGAAAGACGGACCGGAATGGCGAAAGGAACGCAGAGCAACCATACCGGACCTCAGAAACGCCGCCAGGGCGACGAAGTCGGGCGATAGTGCTGGCGGTAGCCGACATGGCGTATGTAGATGCGGCGCATCGCCGGATCGGCTTTCGCCATCATCCGCAGCAGACCGACGACAACTGTCCAGATAGCGACCCCGAACAGCGCCGCATACCAGGTCAGAACCACGAAGATCAGAATGATCGCCGCAAGGCCCGTCAGCAGGACGAGCTCGCGGTCAGCGCCCATCAGCAGGTTGGGACGTGAGAGTGCGCGATGGATGCGCGAGCGTGCGAGCGTGGACCCGGCTTCAGCCATGAGCCCCTGCCCTGCTTCCGGGCGGAACGGGAGCACTATTCGATGCTGACGCTACCGTGCCAATGGACGCGCCGGTCGAGCCGAACAGGGCGACGATCTGCGTGGCGCCGAGCAGGATGCCGGCGACGAGCACGACATACATCAGTCGCCGCGCGAAATCATTGAGCTCACCGCCGAAGATCAGCATGCCGCCGGCGACCGCGACGGCCGCGAGCGCGATGAAGCCGGCGACCGGGCCGGTGATGGATTTCTGGATCTGCTCGAGTGGGCTTTCCCAAGGCAAGCTCCCGCCTGACGAGGCAAGCGCCGGGTGAGCGATCAGCAGGCCGAGCACGACCCCCAGAATCAGGCGGGTGGCAAGGCGTTCATGCGACATGGGCTTCCTCCTGCGAAACATAGGATTCGGTCTGGTAGCGGCCGTTGGCGAAGCCGTTGACGTGAAGAATGTCGCGCAGCACGCGCCCTCTCGTGGTCCGTTCGATCGAGACGATAAGGTCGACCGCTTCGCCGATCACCTCGCGCATCGGCTGTTGGCTGGCTTCCGCGGTCAATTGCTCGAGCCGGCGCAACGCCGATTCCGCGGTGTTGGCGTGGACTGTGGCGACGCCTCCGGGATGGCCTGTGTTCCACGCCTTCAGGAGCGTGAGCGCCGCACCGTCGCGGACCTCGCCGACGATGATGCGATCGGGCCGCAGGCGCATGGTGCTCTTCAGCAGCCGCGCCATGTCGACGGTGTCGGACGTGTGGAGCGCGACAGCGTTTTCCGCCGGGCACTGGATCTCGGCGGTATCTTCGAGAATCAGGACGCGATCGTCGGGCGCCGTCTCGCTGATTTCGGCGATGATGGCGTTCGCGAGCGTCGTTTTTCCCGAGCCCGTTCCGCCGGAGATCACGATGTTGAGGCGCGAGGCGACGCCGTTGCGGATAATGTCCGCCTGGCGTTCGGTCATCACACGCGTTCTCACATAGTCGTCCAGTGGGATCAGCCGTGACGCACGCCGGCGGATTGTGAAGGTCGGCGCTCTCACGATCGGAGGCAGTAGCCCCTCAAACCGGTGCCCGCCGATGGGAAGCTCCCCGGAGATGATCGGTTGCTCCCCATCGGCCTCTGAATTGAGAGCATGGGCGACGCTGCCGATGACGATCTCCGCTGCGGCGCTGCTCATCTCTCCGGCCGCGGCCATGCCGTGACCGAGGCGTTCAATGTAGAGCCGGCCGTCCGGGTTGAGCATGATCTCGACCACGGAAGCGTCGTCGAGCGCAACGCAGAGCTGGTCGCCGAGAGCCTCCTGCAGCTTGCGGATCAGACGCGGATGCGAGAGCAATTGCGTCATCGCGTCGAGTCCCTCTCAAGCCGCCTGCGGAAGCGGGTTGATCGAGGAGAAGTAGCTTGCAGGGCGCACGCGCTCGAAGCTGGCTTCGTCTGTGAAAAGCACGCCGACCACAGCAGTCGTGTCTCCGATCGGCTTTGGTTCGCCGATCCGCGTCATCGGCCATCCCGCGCGGCGTAGGATTCGCTCGATGCGAACATCGGTGACGGTGATGAGTTCGCGGTAGCCGTTCGCCATCGACCATTCGATGATCGCGGCGAACATAGTCCAGGTGGCGTCGTGAAGCGCCTGCCCTGCCCTCCCCGTGTCAATCGACGTGTCGACGCAGAAGCGCGAGCTCTCGATCATCGCTGCGTGCGGGTTGAACGCCCCCGAATCGACAAGTTCAGGGAACAGCACCGACAGCAATGTCGGTCCGGTCGCCGGCAGCAGTCGCGCGCAACCGGCGACCTGGTTGGTATCGGATAGCGCCAGCACATAGGTCGGTCGGCAAGCATCGAACTCGTCCGCCTCACGGCCATCCTTGACGACGACATCCCACTTCATGCGCTCGCCGAAAACGCGCGCGCGAAGTCTGTGCATCGAATCGAGAAGTACGGCCGAATTACTATTGGTATTGGATGAGACGGCGATGGCCCGCATGCGTATTGCTCCGAATCCGTGAAGGTCGGAGAACTAAAAGCCACCATCCGATGGCGACCGCGACTAGCGAATTTATGAGTGCGATTCTCGGAATCGAGGGTGAGTCGGCGTAGTGAGAGCCCGAAAGGCGGTTGCCACGCGCCGAATAGTGATCGTCTTACCCTAATAAAAGTATGAGTGGTCTCGAGGCTGGTTGCTCGGTTCGCCGTGAAGCTATGGCATTGATTGCAATGCGCTAAACGCCGCAGACGGGTCGAGTCGATCGTGCCGCGCGAGCACGTCGTTAAGTATCTGTTAACCAAATAGGATTTGACCGCCCACGGGAATCGCGTAATCGTCACCCGACGTTTTTTCAGCGATTATCAGGAAATTTCCGTCGAGAGCGATATGACCGCAGTGAGTGCCTATAAATCCGATAGCGAGGAGTCGATCGCCAAGATCACGCGGCACTCGCATCTGCTCGCGGCGCAGCTCCAGTCGCTACGATCACAGATGTACCCTCCCGAAGCGAAAAAGTCGCTGAAGACTTTCACCTCGCGCGAGGCCGCCGCAATGGTCGGGATCGCCGAATCGACCTTGAGGCAAATGTCGCTGGACGGCGAGAGCGTGGCGCCCGAGCTTCATGGCAGGGACAATCGTCGCCGCGCCTATACGCTCACGCAAATCAACGAGATTCGAGCGCATCTCGCACAGAAGCGCCCGAAAGAAGCATTGAATTTCCTGCCGCGCCGGCGGCCTGGCGAAAAATTGCAGATCGTCGCCGTGGCCAATTTCAAGGGTGGTTCAGCAAAGACGACGACAACGGTCCACCTCGCGCATTTTCTTGCGCTTCAGGGACTGCGCGTTCTCGCGATCGATCTTGATCCGCAGGCTTCTCTTTCGACGATGTTCGGATTCCAGCCGGAATTGGACGTTGACGAGAATCAGACCGTCTATGGAGCGATCCGCTACGACGACGACCTGCGTGTTCCGCTCCGCGAAGTCATCCGAAAGACCTATTTCGACGGCGTCGACCTCGTTCCGGGTAATCTCGAGCTCATGGAATACGAGCATGAGACGCCGCAGGCTATCGCTCGTGGCGAAGGCCGCGGCGAAGGCATGTTCTTTCGCCGGCTACGTTCCGTGATCAACAGCGTCGAAGACGACTATGACGTCGTGCTGATCGACGCTCCTCCACAGCTTGGATATCTGACTCTTGGCGCGCTTTACGCGGCTACGGCTCTCCTCGTAACGGTTCATCCGGCCATGCTCGACGTATCGAGCATGAATCAGTTTCTCAAGATGACGAGCGACATCCTCCATGTCATCCAGGAGAACGGTGGCGACCTTAAGCACGATTTCATCCGATACCTGCTGACGCGGCACGATCCTCACGACGTCCCGCAGGTGAACATCGTAGCGCTCCTCCGATCGCTGTTTGGAGCGGACGTGCTGGCGCCGGCCGTGGTCGAAACGACGGCGATCGCGTCTGCCGGGCTCGAGAAGAAGAGCCTCTACGAAATGGCGAGAGGCGCTGTTGGGCGGGACACTCTCAATCGCGCGCTCGAGTCCGTCGATGCAGTCAATCAGGAGGTCCTGAACCACCTCAAACATGTGTGGGGGCGGCCATGACGAATGCCAAGGACCGATCTAACCGGATGAAGAACCTGTTCGGCAATGTCGATCGCGCCGAGCTGGAGAAGCATATCCCCTCCCCGGTCGCCGACAAGTCGCGGACCCACGCCCCCGGTACGTCGGGAGCGGTCAAGTCGATGCAGCAAACTTTCTCGGCGGTCGAGGCAGAGAACGAACGGCTGCGCGCTCAGCTTCAGTCGGCCGAGATTGCAGTTGAACTCGATCCGGCGAATGTCGACCCAGCCTTTGTGCGCGACCGGATGGACTTTGAGGACGATCCCGAGTTTTTGAATTTCGTCGAGGGCATTCGCAGGGAGGGGCAGAAGCTTCCTATCCTTGTCCGGCCCTTGCCTGATCGCCCAGGTCATTACCAGGTCGCCTATGGACATCGGCGACATCGCGCATGCCAGATCCTCGGAATTCCTGTTCGGGCGGTTGTCGCGCCACTAACGGACGAGGAACTTGTCGTCGCGCAGGGGATCGAGAACGCCGAGCGGGAGAATCCTTCGTTCATCGAACAGGCCTTATACGCCAACGACCTTAAGAAGCGCGGTTTCTCGCGCGAGGTCATCGCCAGAGCCCTCGGTCGAAACGAAGAAAAAGCCCTGCCCTACATCTCGATCCTGACTGCGACGGCCAGTGCGGTTCCCGAGGCGCTGGTCCGGAAGATCGGACCCGCAAAGTCGACTGGTCGGCCAAAATGGGAGAAGCTCGGCTCGTTCTTCAAGGATCAGAAGCTGCCGCCCGATCTGAATTCAGCCATCAATGGTTTGGTGGGGTCCGAGCAGTGGCAGGCACTGGGCTCCGACGACAGATTGGCTGCTGTGCTTCGAACGCTCGATCGGCCGACGCCGGCGAAGGAGAGGGCGATCCAGGAAGTCGATCTCGGTGACGGTCTCATCGTTACGACGAAGAAGACGCCGAAGTCCACGCAGTTCTCAATTCCAAACGCCGCCGCCCCCGGATTGTCAGCTTGGTTACTCGGGCGACTGCCGGAGTTGGTGGATGAATTCAAACGTTCGGAACAAGGGGCGAAGTCATGACCTGACACCTAGACAGGAAAAGGGCTCGCCGACTGCAATCGGCAAGCCCTTGGATCCCTGGCTAACAGAGCGGTTCGCTCCATCGGCATCAGCAGTGACAAACTGATTCTATGATGGAGTGCTTGCACAATCAAGCCCTGGTTTCCAGTCCGGGCGTGATGTTGTGCGCCGATTTGCTGGCCTGTCTTTCATTCAAGCGATGGGAGCCGCAACCGAAGGGTCGCGGAATGGCTGGTTATGGCCCAATCTATGGAAATCGCGTCGTTCAGACGCATCACGCCGGGAATCCTTGCAAGCGCCCGCCTTGCGATGGCCAACGACATTCCTGAAACGTCGAAGGCAGAGGTCGCTATCATTCTCAAAAAGGCTGCGCCTATCTTGGGAATAGACGGCTCGACCTATCACATCATGGACATCCTGATCGGGCTATCCCGGGCGGACGATTGGAAGGGCGCCAACCGTCCGATCGTCGCGATCTCTAACGCCAAGCTCGCGGAGTACACCTGCCGATCGGAGCGCCAGGTTACGCGTTGCATTCGGCGGCTCGTCGAGGCCGGTATCGTGGCTTATCGGGACAGCCCGACCGGCCGGCGCTTCGTCTATCGCGGCAAGGACGGAGATATTTCCAAGGGCTATGGGCTGGACTTCACCCCTGCCCAGGTTCGCATAAAGGAGCTAAAGGCCCTCGTTGACGAGTTCCAGGCGCGGCTAAACAGCGAGCAAGAGGCGCGCAGGACGGTCACGCGACTCTCTCGTGCGATTGTGGACGCATGCGAGGCTTATCCGGAGCTTGCTGCGAGATGGTCGGAAGAGCTTGAGCGCGTGAAGGGCCTTGGCCTTAACCTGGAAGAAGAGGCCGCGGCGCTGGAGGACATGCACACCGGGATTGTGGCCGAAGTTACCGATGAATATGTGCAGCATGATATGTCAGCCGAGGGTGACATCGGAGTCAGCCCTAATATTAATACAACCTCTCAAAACTCTATTGAAAGTAAGAATGAACGGCCTCGCTCTATCGAGCGAGAAATTTCCTCTCAGGCTTACGACCGCTTCGCGGTCGCCGCATCAACCGAAAAAAAGTCTGAGCTGATTCGGCCGCACGTCGAAGCTTCACGCGGAGAAAAGCGCTCGACTTCGGTTGATGAAATTCAATCTTCCGTGCTTGCATCGGTTTCGGTCGGATTGCTGCGGGCAGCGTGCCCGCAGGCATGCGAGATGGCGGGGAAGGAGTTCAGGAGTTGGCCTGAACTCGCTGCGGCAGCGCCTGTGATGAGGGTGATGATCGGCCTCTCGGAAGCGGGATGGGTGGATGGCGTGGGTAGGGTTGGACGATACGCCGCAGCGGCAATCCTCGCCACCGTGCTCGAAAAGTCTGCTCGATCGCCGGATCAGATATCGAGCCCCGGCGGCTACTTCCGGGCAATGATCGATCGCGCTGTGGAGGGCCAGTTGCACCTCGAAAAGAGCTTGTTCGGACTGGCCGATGGCGCCTTCAAGCGAGGAGCGGGGAGCACGCAATGAGAGAGGCGTGGGGGGTTACAGTTGTTACTCTTCCGCTACCGGGCATGGCATATGGCGGAACTTCGCCGAGGGCTGAGCGCCCGCGTGAGACAGAAATAACCGTTATTTCAAATGGTTGGCAGAGTGGGGTAACAACTGTAATCCCTCAAACGGGAAGGTCCGCGAAGCTCGGCATAATTTCAGGGGTACGGCATGCCCCGCTATGACATCGATGCGCTCAAAGCCGCCGTGACGTGCCCAGCGCTTCTCGAAACCAATGGGTGGAAGGTCGATCTGCGGGAGAGCACGCCAAGAGCCATCAAATATCGGCGCGGTGAAGGCGAAATCATCGTGGTCATCCATCAAGGAAGAGGGTGGTTTGATCCGACTTCGGACGCCAAGGGCGACGTGCTTTCTCTTGCCCAGCGTCTCGGCTCGCCAGACTTTGCTTCCGCCGCGAAGGCGGTTGCTGATCTGGTGGGCTTTGAGCCATCAGCTCCGGCCTGGCAGCGAAAGTCGAAACAATATTCGCCCGGGGCCATCATCAGTCGGTGGTCGGAGCGCGCGCTCCCGAGACCGGGCTCTGCGGCGTGGTCCTATTTGACCCTCACTCGCGCCATCCCCGAAGCGGTCGTGTCAGCAGCAGTCGCTGCCGGCCGGCTCCGTGAAGGCCCTAAGGGATCCATTTGGGCGGGGCATTTCGACGCCTCCGGCATTGTTGTGGGCTGGGAGGAGCGGGGTCCAAATTGGCGTGGGTTCGCACGCGGCGGCGGGAAGGCGCTTTTCTCAATTGGAAGCGACAAGGCGCTTCGCCTTTGCGTCACCGAAGCGGCTATCGACGCGATGAGTCTTGCGGCTTTGGAAGAGCGCCGACCCGATAGCGCCTACGCCAGCACGGGGGGCGGTTGGGCGCCGTCGACAGAAAGCCAGATCAGAGCATTCGCTTCCCGACCGGGCGCGCAGATCGTCGCGGCTTCGGATGGCAACGACCAGGGGGATACTTATGCGGAGCGCCTCCGGCACATCGCAGCCGAAGCGGGTGCGCAATATCTCCGGCTGTGGCCAGACGCAGAGGACTGGAATGAGCACATTCAGCAATCGCGCGCCGGGCAGACGTCGGACGGTTGAATCAATGTCTCGTAACGACTCGCTGCCACGAGCCGACTCGGATACCATGTCCGACGTGTGAAGGCGGATTGGGGAGGTGCGAAATGGGAGAGAACCGGACATCTGTCGGAGCGCGATCGCCGCAGCTCTCGATCGGGTCGAGGAACTGCGGCGTCGTTGCGATCGGCCGCCTCGTGTCCGGCTCTTGACCATTTACGGTGACGGCTCTAGCGGCCTCACTATCCATGCCTCCATTTCGGCCCGCTCGCCCGCGGAGCTACGTGCGCAACTGGGTCTCGGGACGCGCTGCATTCCTTGGGAGGAACTTGACGCCCGTGCCGATGAACTCGTCGGTCTGGTTGATGCAGCGGTTGGGGAAGTCACTCAAGCAATTCGGAACGTGTCGCCAGGTCCGCGGCCGAGCCGGTCGGAGGCCGACGTCGAGATAGAAACTTTCGACGCACTTATCCACGAACTCGCCGGTGCAATTTCGCGCGCTGCAACAGATGTTCTGAAACGGCACCCGACGACGAGGGTCTCGCGAGAGCTGGGAAGTGAGGCGACCATGCTCGCCGCACTTAAATTGGCCGCGCTATCAGCCTACACCGCGAACGTGGGAATGGATGATGCCCAGGACGAACTTCGAATGGCGGTCGGTGACGTGATGAGCAAAATGCGGAGCGCGCCCGATTTGTCGCCCCGTCAGAACCTGAACTAGCCGCCACAATCCAACGCCTCCGGCCCAGAGCGAGAGCGGCTCGCGCCGGATCACGTCGTTGTGGAACTCTCGCGGACAAGGAGCCCCGCTCTTTGGGCGCGATCGAGCAGATTCTTCACCGAGGAAGGCGACCATTTGGAGCTCCCGCGCGGCGTTCGTTCGTGCAGGCGTTCGAGCTGGATGGCGATATCGCGCATCGAATGGTCCGGATTGGATGCCGCGATGCCGGCGACTAAGGTCATCAGCCGATCTTCCGGGAGGCGGGGAGGGGACTTGTTCAGCAAGGCCGTATCGGCGAGATGTTCCTTGACGAGCCATCGGACCGCCCGGCGCAATCGAGCCTCGGTCCACCGTGCTCCCTTCTGGTTCAGCACGCGGACGACATCGTCCCATGGATGGTCGGGACGCATCCGTCGAACCGTGGGAAGCCAGTCGTTCATCGTTGCGTGGACGCTCGCGCTATAGGCCGCCTGCCTCGCCGCCGCAATTTTCGCCATTGCTTCCGGTCGACGAGCCCGCACGCCGGGATTGCCCGGGAGTTTTCCCTTTTTCCGGGCGGCCGCGATCCCGGCCTTGGTGCGTTCGGAGATCAGTGCGCGCTCGAGCTGGGCGACGGCGCCGAGAACCTGAAGCGAAAACATGCCCTGCGGCGTCGAGGTATCGATCGGATCGCGCAGCGAGCGGAAATGCGCCCCCTTGGCGCTGAGATCCTCGATCACGTCGAGAAGGTGGCTGACGGAACGGGCGAGGCGATCGAGCCGGGCGACCACAAGCACCTCGCCGGCTGTGATCGTATTGACGAGCCGGGCCAGCGCCGGCCGTGCTCTCGATGCGCCGGACCCGTGTTCCACCACGATGGTTTCGCAGCCGGCGGCGCGCAGCTCGATTTCCTGCGCCTCGGTAGCCTGTTCGTCGGTCGAGACACGGGCATAGCCGATCAAGCGTTGCTTCGACCCGGGCCCTTTCATCGGCAGGCCGGCAGGGGATAGCGCGCACATTGGGCGGGTCGGCACGCCCGAAATCGTCGATTCGCCTCGATGAATTCGCTGAAGTTCGGCATTTTTCGTCTCCGGGAGCCGGCTTGTTCAAATGCAGAAGTTATCAGCAAACGATCGTTTGTAAACGTCTCTAGTGAGCTTTCTGCGTGCTCGGCCATGAGAAAAGTACCGCAAAATCAGCGGTTTTGGCGGCTCTGGGTTCGCTTACAGCCAAGCCTGTTCAATCACGGAGGCTGATCGGCTCTCTATAATACGCGCGTGTGAAAAAGATACCTATGTGACGGAAGTGAAAGACGTGATAACTTCCGTATGATAAACAAAAGCACGAAATACCAATGAGTTATGAACTTACCGATTTGGCTATCCAGAGCCTGCTTCCGGCCCTCGTGCGCGCGGAGGACCAGTTGGCTCGCCTGGACGAAATTGTGCGCCGCAGCCCGGTCGGGGCAGGGGTCGTCCAGCGCGGGCATTTCTTCGACTCGGCCGCCAGCATGTGGGTCTCGGGCCAGCTTGTCCACGTCGAGGACCTGGTTCTCCACGACGCCAATATGGACATTCGAACTCCCACTCATGAGCTGACGCTTGCCCACGCGATATTGCGCGCCCGGCGCCGGATTGCCGGAGCGAACCCGGATTGGGCGCTCAGCGAGGCCGGCATCGCGATCCTGGTCGGCGCAGCGTCGCTCGCATCTTTCCACGATCAGGGCGCGCACCGTGAGGCGGAGATCGAGACGCACGATGACGACGATCCGCTTGCCCGCGAGTTCGCGGCCATTGATGCTATCCTCGACCGTTCACGGCGCGTCATCGATGGGCTTGAAGCGGAAAGGTCGGCTGCCCCTGTGGTCCGATCGTCACTCGTCGTCGGCGACCTTGTGATCCGGGATTCGGATTGGGATGAGCAGGAGCGACTGACGGAATTCAGGAAGGTCATGAAGCAGGTCGAGATGTTGCCGCCGGCGCTCGCGGCGGCTGTTCTCTTCGATGCCTGGGAAACGCTTGAGCCGATACAGCGGCAGCACGGCCTGGGAGGTCAGCTCGTGAGCGCCTATCTCCGGGCGCGGCGCAAGGTCACGTCGCATGTTCCGACCTTCAACATCGGATTGAAGGCCGTGCCGCGAGAGCGACGGCGCGCCCACGCCCGATCGACGCGATTGTCTGCTTTTCTCGAAGCGATGGCTGCGGCGGCAGACTTCGGGATGAAGGAGGTCTATCGGCTCTCTCAGGCCCGCGATCAGATGGAACGCAAACTGCGCGGCCGCCGATCCAGCAGCAGCTTGCCTGCCGTCATGGATCTCGTGCTGACCCACCCGATCGTCTCGGCACCGATGATCGCCAAGGCAGCACGGGTAACGACGCGGGGTGCCCTGAATTTGATTGGGGAACTTGGCGTGCGGGAAATGACGGGGAGGGGCCGCTATCGGGCCTGGGGCGTCATCTAAATGGATGAGGTCGTTGGAGGCGCGGCTGGGGCGCCGTTGTTCCGGCGACTTTCATATAATTCACTTATTTCATATGTTGCATTTAAGCGTCGTTAAAGGACTTCTGGGTCTGCTGGGCTTTGACGCATCTTTTTCAAGCGCGTGGGCGAACGTCAGGGGCTGAAGATCCGGTCGATGGCGGCACCATCGACGCCACCCATCTGGGTCGCAGGTCCGGCCTTTATCTCGAGGCGAGAGTCGGCCGTGACGATGAAATCGACCAACACATGATCGCCTGGAGACGAAGCCTCGACCGCCGACCGGATCACCTTGCGCAGCACACGCCCGAGTTCGGTCGGCCGGACCGCGTGACCGTCCTTGAGCAGCGGTACGCGAAGCGCACATTGAATCCTGCGTTGAACGTTGCTTCGGATCAGCTCCCGCGTCGCCCGTGACTTCGCGAAGTCGCCGAGTGCCTCGATGAGCTCCTTGGCATCAGGCGTGCTCGGTGAGTGCAACGTGAGCAGTTCGACAAGGCCGGTCTGAACAGTCATAGCGCTCCTATACCATTTCGAGCGTAAGTCGCCGATGTCAGAATCCGTATCGTTCGTCGGCCCATCGCAGCAACACCTTGGCGTCCTGGTCCGGGAGCCGCACGCGCGCCTCGCGCAACCCTTGGGCGATGGCTTCACCGACCTCCGGTTCGACCCTGTTGCCGTGCGTCATCAGGAAGAACCAGGCGAATGGAAGTCGTGCCTCGCGGTCAATCGCCTCGATGCGACCCATCAGCATGTGGACGGACAACTCCGCGGCCGCCAACTTCTCCGCCGGCAGGTGCAGCGGGCGGGTGATGAAGCCGATCTCGTGCTGATGGATCGAATCGAACTGATGTCCGTACTCCCCAGCGGACAGCCTTGAGTTAGCTGTTGACCGTTTCTTGAAGCGCGGCAATTTTTGCCAGTATGTCGTCGAATGACGGCGGCGTCTGGTCAAACATCATCGGCGCCATCGCCCGGTAATCGGCTCGCAAGTCTTTGACCCGTGTTGCGTCCGGCATCAGCAGGAGCGTGCCTGGCCGAGCAGTTTCGTAGCTGGCCCAGCCCGAACGGAAGAAGGTGGCTTTGTGCTTTGCCACCTGCGCCAGCAGATCGAAGTCGGCCGCAGCGGCATGGCCCTCGTCCGTGTCGAGGAGCATGGCAAGGTCGTAATAGTGCCGCGAGAAATATTGTGGTGTTGGCGACTCGTCTGGCCGATGCGCTTCCGCATGGAGCGCCGTCGCCTTTTCCCAGAAGGTGCGCCGTGCTGATAGCACGGTCACACTGGTGTCAGGCTTCTCGAAGAAATCGGGATAGTCGTCGGCCGTATAGGGGCGGATCGTCTTCTCCTCGGTTGGCCAGGGATCGCCGCGCGCGCCGAGTTCGAGCTTCACGTGCGGCGTGATGTAGGCCATGCCCTCATATTCTGTGGTGAACAGCGCCGTCGGGTAGCGGAAGTTGATGGTCTGCGCGTCGCGGGCATCGATCTCCAACGTCCACTCGCGGTTGGCCGGTTCGCCAAGCTGTTCGACGATCGCGGCGCGGAGCGCCGGGAAAAGTCTTTCGGCAATGTGACGCTCGACGTCACCGACCAGGTCGTCGATCAGCCGGGCCGACTGTTTCCTGCTGATCCCCTCCTTTTCGGGATCGCGCTCGCCGGTATAGCCCAGTTCGGCGCGATCGAACGACAGGTCGATGTCCTCGGAGAAGCGGCGGATGGCGCCGAACGCCTTCGAGAGCGATGTGCCACCCTTGAAAACGAGAGTCGCCGTCGTCCCTTTCGGCAGACCGAAAAGGCGCCTCAAGGTCCAGCAGACCCAGAAGTCCTTTTCGATGATCGTGTCGGCGATGCCGCGGCCGGCGCTGGTCTCCCCGAACAGGGCAGCGCGATCATTGGCAGGGAGACAGGCGACCTTATCCATCGATATCGACCATCGCCGCGTTGGCGATTGAGACCAGAGTCGGTCGCATCCAGGCGGGCGCCTGAACGGCGGTCGAGGCCAGCGTCTTCTTGTCGGTGGCCGAGAGCCGGTGCGCGGCGACCTGCGCGACGTCGGCAGCACGCACGGGGCCGACATGGCGAAGGGCCTGAACGACGGTACCGGCGGGGCTGCCCGGCGCAATCAGATGCTTTGGCGACGCGTGGCGAAGATCGACCACGCGCTTCCCGAGCACGACGCGTCGTGACGGACCATCGGTCAGATAGGTGCTCTTGGCTGGAACTTGTGTCGAGAGGCCCAGCGCGTTCGCTGCCCGCGCGCCGGCGATCTGGACCTGCGAGCCGGTCTCCCGGGCGAGCGCTTGGGCGACATCATCGGGAGCGGGCGAGAGCGGACCGAGCTTCGGATGCAGCTTGGGGAAGTCATAGAGCCCACGTGCGAGACGCCGAAGTTGGCCACTCTTAACCAGCCGGGAAAGGGCTTGGTCGACCGCGGAGCGAGCGGCGACGGTGAGGAAGTCGTTGGGCGTGAAGACGCTGCCGCGTCCGCTCGCGCGGACACGCTTCATCATCCTGTCGGGAACAGAAGCGGTTATCATCTTCATGTGTCAGAAAATAGCGTATCTTTTTCTGACATTCAAGGCGTCACGCTTTGAGCGCCACGTGCCCATGTTGGGCGCCCGATATTTACGACTATGACGATAAAGGCATGTGCGATGCCGTGGCGGAACGCTGGTTTTGCCCCAGCGTCAGACAGGGGGCCTGCTGCAGGTTCCTCGTTGATGCAGCGATCCCGGCGTCCTTTTTCGGTCCGAGCCCGACCGGCACGGTGTCGCCGCGTTGAGCGCCGACCAATGCGGCTCTCCCGACCCGCCGTACCCAGCTCGCACAGATCTTCATGATGCCCGTCAAGCTCTTCCGTTCGGACGACGGTTACGGCGTTCTGCAGGCGCGGAGTTCGATGACGGCGAAGTCGAGACCCTCGCCGAATACGACCCGTTCGACGGCGGACCGGCTCATTGAGCCGACTCTTTTCCTTCCGGAGGTGTCGCTTGCGAGCGGCAGGCGGCAAGGGAAGCTGCGCCGCGGCCGGCCGGCTGGGCTCGGCGCACTGCTTTTTTCGTCAGTTGCCGGCCGCGCCCTTGCCCCCTTTGCTCTTCGCGGTGTCCGGACAGGGCTCCGCGAGATGCGGGGAAAGGAAAAGGCAAGGAAAGGCGGACGCGAGGGCGTGCCGGCAAGGCTATGGAAAAGAGTGAACTGGAAGAACTACGGGACCGCGTAAATTGCGCCGCCGTCCTGGAGAAGGCCGGCTTTGCGATCGACCTGAAGGAGAGCACGCGAAAGGCGGTCAAATATCGCCGCGGCGGCCAGATCGTCATTGTCATCCACGAGAGCAGGGGATGGTTTGACCCTTTGAGCGATGCCAAGGGCGACGTGTTCAGCCTGGTCGAGCATATCGACCGCGTGCCCTTCGTCGAGGTTCTCGAGCGCGTCGCGTCACTGGTCGGCTTCGTGCCGAAGGAGCCCGTCTGGACGCGGCCCGCGCGTGAGCCCGAGTCGGTCGCTTCTATCCCCGACCGATGGTCAAAGCGCCGGAAGCCATGGCCGGGATCGCTGACCTGGCGTTATCTCAATGATGCACGCTCCCTTTCGGAGGCCGTCATCCGCACCGCGACCAGACATGACCTTGTGCGAGAAGGTCCGCGTGGCAGCATGTGGGCCGCGCATAGGGACGTCGCCGGCGTTGTCACCGGCTGGGAGGAACGCGGTCCCGAATGGCGTGGCTTCGCAACCGGCGGCGCGAAAGTGCTCTTCCGTTTCGGTCTCGCTCATGCCTTGCGCCTCTGCGTCACCGAAGCCGCGATCGACGCGTTGAGCCTCGCCGCTCTGGAGCGCATGCGCATCGACAGTGTCTATCTCAGCACTGGCGGAGGCTGGGCGCCGGCGACGGACGCGGCGATTCGCGCGCTCGCGGCGCGCGAGGGCGCGCTGCTGGTTGCGGCGACCGACAATAACGCGCAGGGCGAGGCCTACGCGGATCGTCTGTCGCGGATCGCGTGCGAAGTCTCGTGCGATTTCGAACGCCTCCGATCGACGGAGGTCGACTGGAACGCCGAGCTGAAGGCAAGGGCAAGGGAAGAAGAGGAGGGAACGGAAATCCGGCTGCCGCATGCCCGCCGTCCGCGTCAAGGGTAAAGCTTCGCCCGGCTGTGCCGGCCCTTGACCCGGCCGGACGGAGAGGCGGCCGCGGAAGAGGGGTCAGAAGGGCCGAAGGGATGGACATCCACGAGGATGTGCCGCGCTCCGGCCCGACGAGGCTGAAAGGAGCCCGCTCATGACCCTCTCTCCGATCCGCAAGGTCTATCAAGGCGTCGCCGACCGCCGGCAGATGTTCCGCATGTTCGACCGGCACGCGCAGCGACCGAACCGCTGGGAGGGCGACGACAGTGCGCTCTATCGCGGCGAATGGTTCGAGATCGGCGAGGCCGAGCACGACTACATGCTCGATATCCTGCCGCCGCTCTGGATGCGTGGCGATGTGTTCGCCATGCGGGAGTTCCTCACCGGCTCGATCACCAGCATCTTCTTCACGCTCACGATCGACGGCCGGTTCCGGCATTTTCACGGATATTGCGATCTCGCCGATCGCGGTTCCCCGGAGCAGATGAAGGCTGCCATCGTCGAGCGTGAATCCCGACCCGTCCGAGCGATGACACGCGAAGAGCGTGTCGAGCATATCTGGTCCAGCACCCATGACGACTATCGCGGCTATGCCGACTGGCGTTTCCCGCACGGCCAGCGCGGCCAGCGCATCGTCATGATGTGTGCGCCGAGCCATGCCCGTGACTTCAAGCTGCTTGACCAGCTTGCGGATGCGGAAATCTCGGCCAAGCTGCCGGTGCATCTGCGCTACCTGCCCGATGCGATCGCGGCGTGAGGAGGACGGCATGATACTGACGTTCTCACTCACAGCCGTCCGTGACGTCATCGCTCGCGGCGTTGCCGATGCGAAGGTCAACGGGGGCTTCCGCGACCCTTGCCTTGGATACTCCCCGATCGACACCCGCAAGCCTGGCTTGTGGCTCGTCGGAGATCATGGCGTCTATCTATGCTCCAACGGCGCGCTCGCCGAAGGTGCGAAGCCGCTGGTCGCCTATGCCGAGGAATGCGACCCCGGCAAGCATGACGGCTGGTTCGAGGTGAAGCGCAGGAGCTTCGGCCCTGACGACGGCGTGGACTTCTTTCCCGCCGAAAGTCTCGAAGCCCTGATCGCCTCCGGTCCCGGATGCACGCATCTGCGCATCGCGTTCCTGAAGGATGAGATGCATCTCGACATGATCGAGAAGCCATAGCCTCCGCGTAACCTACTCCAACCCCATCACCATCGCGACCGTTCGCACCTGCCGGGACCGCCCGGCGGGCCGACGGCGCGCGCCTGCAGCACAGGAGATTTCCAATGGCGCACGACGATCCCTTCACAATCGACCTTTTCGGCAATACGGCCCTGTCGTCCGGCCTCGGGCTAGGCGTGACCGCCTTTGCCGGCGATTTCACGCCGGAGCCCGACGATGACGACGATCCCGATCCATCAACGCCGGCGCCCGCAATTGCGGGCGTCAAGGCGTCGCGTGCGGCTTCACCGGGGAGCCGCACGCGAGGCGAGAACTTCCATATCGTCGGTGATCGTGTCCTGGCGAAGGGCTGGAAGGCTCGTGCGCGTGACAATATCGCCGCGATCCGGCTCGCGGCCGAAATCGAAGCGGCGGAGCGTCCCGCCACGCGCGCGGAGCAGGAGAAGCTGATCCGCTTCACCGGATTCGGCGCATCGGATCTTGCGAACGGCGTTTTTCGTCGGCCCGGCGAGGTCGATTTCCGCGAGGGCTGGGATGAGATCGGCTCGGCGCTTGAGGACGCCGTCGGGGAAGCCGATTACGCCTCGCTCTCCCGCTGCACGCAGTACGCCCATTTCACGCCAGAGTTCATCGTTCGGGCGATCTGGGCAGGTCTCCAGCGTCTCGGCTGGCGCGGCGGCCGTGTTCTTGAGCCGGGAATCGGCACTGGCCTGTTTCCGGTGTTGATGCCGGAAGGACTGCGCGATATCTCCCATGTCACCGGCGTCGAGCTCGATCCGGTCACGGCGCGCATTACCCGGCTGTTGCAGCCTCGCGCGCGCATCCTCTCCAGCGATTTTGCGCACACGGAACTGCCGCCGAGTTTCGACCTCGCCATCGGCAATCCGCCTTTTTCCAGCCGGACCGTGCGGTCGGACCGGGCCTATCGTTCGTTGGGTTTGACGCTGCACGACTATTTCATTGCGCGATCCATCGACCTGTTGAAGCCGGGCGCGCTCGCCGCCCTCGTGACGAGCTCGGGCACGATGGACAAGGGCGACGCCACGGCGCGCGAGCATATCGCGAAGTCGGCCGATCTGATCGCGGCGATCCGCCTGCCCGAAGGCAGTTTTCGGGCCGAGGCCGGCACGGAGGTCGTGGTCGACGTGCTCTTTTTCCGCAGGCGGAAGGCCGGGGAGCCGGAGGGCGATCTTTCCTGGCTTGATCTTGACAAGGTGCGGCCAGCGACAGAGGATGAGGAGGCGATCCGCGTCAATCGCTGGTTCGCACAGCACCCGGATTTCGTGCTCGGCACGCATGCGCTTCGTCGCGGCATTTACGGTCCCGACGAAACCTATACCTGCCTGCCGAACGCGGGCGTCGATCTCGGCGCGGCGCTGGATGCCGCCGTCCTTCTTCTTCCGGAAGCCATCTATGACGGCGAACCTGGCGAGATCGATTTCGATCTTGGGGGTGTCGACGATCTTGACGATGCCGATCTTCCCGCGAATCGTCCTGTGCGCGAAGGCAGCTATTTCTTCGACAAGGCGCGGGGCCTGATGCAGATCCTCGATGGTGAATCCGTCGCGGTCAAAGTCCGGAAAGGCCGCAGCACCGACGGCATTCCGGAAAAGCATGTCCGCATTATCCAGAAGCTGATTCCGATCCGCGATGCCGTGCGCGAGGTGCTGAAATGCCAGGAGCTCGACCGGCCGTGGAGGGATGCGCAGGTCAGGCTGCGCATCGCATGGTCGAGCTTTGTCCGCGATTTCGGCCCGATCAATCACACGACGGTTTCGGTTACGGAGGACGATGAGAGCGGCGAGGTGCGCGAGACGCATCGCCGGCCGAACATCCAGCCGTTCCTTGACGACCCGGACTGCTGGCTCGTCGCCTCGATCGAGAACTACGATCTCGATACCGATACGTCCAAGCCCGGACCGATCTTCTCCGAGCGCGTGATCGCGCCACCCGCAGCCCCCGTCATCACCTCGGCCGCCGATGCGCTGGCCGTCGTGCTCAACGAGCGCGGCGGCGTCGATATCGAGCATATTGCCGAGCTTCTGCATCAGGACGCCGCCGGCGTCATTGCGGAGCTTGGCGATGCGATCTTCCAGAACCCTGCCGATGGCTCGTGGCAGACGGCGGATGCTTATCTCTCCGGTCCGGTGCGCGACAAGCTCAACGTGGCCGAAGGTGCCGCCGCGCTTGAACCCGCATTCGAGCGCAATGTCCGTGCGCTTGTTGCGGTCCAGCCCCCCGATCTCGGTCCTTCCGAAATCACCGCGCGGCTCGGAAGCCCTTGGATTCCGGCCAGGGACGTCGTCACCTTCGTCAAGGAGACGATGGGAGCCGACATCAAGATCCATCACATGCCGGAACTGGCGTCCTGGACGGTCGAGGCCCGTCAGCTTGGCTGGATGGCCGCCGGCACATCGGAATGGGGCACCGATCGCCGCCATGCCGGCGAGCTGCTCGCCGATGCGCTCAACAGCCGCGTGCCGCAGATATTTGATACTATCAAAGACCCCGATGGCGAACGCCGCGTGCTCAATGTCGTTGATACCGAGGCAGCCAAGGAAAAGCTGCACAAGATCAAGACCGCGTTCCAGAACTGGGTCTGGTCCGATCCCGATCGCACCGACCGTTTGGCGCGGATTTACAACGATCGCTTCAACGACATCGCGCCGCGAAAATTCGACGGCTCCCATCTGAAACTTCCGGGCGCCTCTGGCGCCTTTACTCTTTATGGGCATCAGAAACGCGGCATCTGGCGCATCATCGCGGCGGGCTCGACCTATCTCGCCCACGCCGTCGGCGCCGGCAAGACCATGACGATGGCGTCCGCCGTCATGGAGCAACGCCGGCTCGGACTGATCGCCAAGGCGATGCTGGTCGTCCCCGGTCATTGCCTGGCGCAGGCGGCGCGCGAGTTCCTGGCACTCTATCCTTCCGCCCGTATCCTCGTCGCGGACGAGACGAATTTTACCAAGGACAAGCGCGCCCGATTCCTGTCGCGGGCAGCGACGGCGACCTGGGATGCGATCATCATCACGCACAGCGCGTTCCGTTTCATCGGCGTGCCCTCGGTGTTCGAGCAACAGATGATCCAGGACGAGCTGGAGCTCTACGAGACGCTGTTGCTCAAGGTCGAGAGCGATGATCGCGTGTCGCGCAAACGTCTCGAGCGGTTGAAGGAGGGCCTCAAGGAGCGGCTGGAGGCACTCTCGACGCGCAAGGACGATCTGCTCACCATTTCGGAGATCGGCGTCGACCAGATCATCGTCGACGAGGCGCAGGAGTTCAGAAAGCTCTCCTTCGCCACGAACATGAGCACCTTGAAAGGCGTCGATCCGAACGGCTCGCAGCGCGCCTGGGATCTCTATGTGAAGTCCCGCTTCATTGAGACGAAGAATCCTGGCCGTGCGCTCGTGCTCGCGTCGGGCACGCCGATCACCAATACCCTCGGCGAAATGTTCTCCGTGCAGCGGCTCATGGACCATGCGGCGCTGGCGCAGCGCGGTCTGCACGAGTTCGACGCCTGGGCATCGACCTTCGGCGACACCACGACCGAGCTCGAATTGCAGCCATCCGGCAAATACAAGCCGGTGTCGCGGTTCGCCAGCTTCGTCAACGTGCCGGAGCTTATCGCGATGTTCCGCAGCTTCGCCGACGTCGTCATGCCGGAGGATTTGCGTCAATTCGTCAGGGTGCCGGCGATCTCGACCGGCCGCCGGCAGATCGTCACGGCGAAGCCGACCGCCGCCTTCAAGCGCTACCAGCTTCAGCTCGACGCGCGCATCAAGGCGATCGAGCAGCGCAATCGGCCTGTCGAACCTGGCGACGACATCCTGCTGTCCGTCATCACCGACGGGCGTCATGCGGCGATCGATCTTCGCCTGGTCGATGCGGACAACGACAATGAGCCCGGCAACAAGCTCAATATGATGATCGACACCGCCTTCCGCATCTGGCGGGAGACCGAAGCGAGTACCTATGTTCAGCCGGACGGCAGGCCCTATGAGCTACCCGGCGCCGCGCAGATGATCTTCTCGGATCTCGGCACGATCAATGTCGAGAAGACCAGAGGCTTCTCGGCCTATCGCTGGATCAGGGACGAGCTCATCCGGCGCGGCGTGCCAGCCGCCGAAATCGCCTTCATGCAGGACTTCAAGAAGTCGGAGGCGAAGCAGAGGCTGTTCGGCGACGTGCGTGCCGGCAGGGTCCGCTTCCTTCTCGGAAGCTCGGAGACGATGGGCACCGGCGTCAACGCGCAATTGCGCCTGAAGGCGCTGCATCACCTCGACGTGCCGTGGCTGCCCTCGCAGATCGAGCAGCGCGAGGGCCGCATCGTTCGCCAGGGCAACCAGCACGACGAGGTTGATATCTACGCCTACGCGACGGAGGGCTCGCTCGATGCCGCAATGTGGCAGAACAACGAGCGCAAGGCCCGTTTCATCGCGGCCGCGCTCTCCGGCGATATTTCGATCCGCAGGCTTGAAGATCTCGGTGATGGACAGGCGAACCAGTTCGCCATGGCCAAGGCCATCGCTTCCGGCGACCAGAGGTTGATGCAGAAGGCAGGGCTTGAAGCCGATATCGCCCGGCTCGAACGGCTTCGCGCCGCGCATATCGACGATCAGCATGCCGTGCGCCGGCAGATTCGCGATGCCGAGCGCGATATCGACATCTCGACGCGCCGCATCGCGGAAATTGGCCAGGACATCGAGCGTCTTGTTCCGACCGACGGCGCTGCTTTCACGATGAACGTGACGGACACCTCCTACGCCGGGCGCAAGGAGGCGGGCAGGGCTCTGATGAAGGAGATTCTGACGCTCGTGCAATTGCAGCAGGAGGGCGAGGCGATCATCGCCTCGGTCGGCGGCTTCGATCTCGAATATGAAGGCCAGCGTTTCGGCAAGGACGGCTATCGCTACACCACCATGCTGCTGCGAACCAACGCCGAATACGAGATCGATTTGCCCATGACGGTGACGCCGCTCGGCGCGGTCGCCCGGCTCGAACATGCGCTCGACGATTTCGAGGGGGAGCAGGAGCGCTATCGCCAGCGTCTTGCCGATGCGCGCCGCCGGCTCGCCTCCTATCAGTCTCGGGGGGAGGGCGAGTTCGCCTTCGCCGACGAACTCGCCGACAAGCGTCGGCAGCTCGTGGAGATCGAGCGGGCTCTGGCGCTCGACGTCGAGGATGCGGCAGCGCCGAGCGCGCTCGCGGCTTGAACCGAGCCTACGACCTGGCTGAGGTCAGAGCGTTCCGGACGAAAAGCAGGAAATAGAGAAAAGGAGGGGGAAACCTCCTCGCAGAGCGGCCTGACCGGCAACGCTGTCGCTCAATCGCGGCCAGCGCGATCCCGTCCCGTCGTCCTTCGCGGGGCTGTGAGCCCCGCTTGTCCGACCGGGCAGGGATGCTCGCCCGCAATTGTGCCGGTCTGCCCGCTCCGCGGGCCGGAGGGTGTCTTCGGGAAGAAGACGACAAAAGGACGGGCGGAAGGCCGCGTCCGCAACCCTTGAAGGAGCAATTCCATGCGTCTCATGAAGGTCGACCCGCGTGCGCTGAAGGAGAATCCCGACCGCATGCGCCAGACGAAATCCACGCCGCAGGCCGATGCACTGCTGCTGGCGACCATCAAGGCGGTCGGCATCGTGCAGCCTCCTGTCATCGCGCCCGAAACCGGCGGCGGCAATGGCTACATCATCGATTCCGGCCATCGGCGCGTGAAGCAGGCGATCGCTGCGGGTCTTGAGGAAATCGACGTGCTGGTCGTCGAGGCCGCGAACGACAATGGCGCCATGCGCTCGATGGTGGAGAACCTGGCGCGGGAGGCGCTTAATCCCGTTGACCAATGGCGCGCGATCGAGCGGCTTGTCGCGCTCGGCTGGACCGAGGAAGCGATCGCCGTGGCGCTCGCACTGCCGGTCCGCCAGATCAAGAAGCTGCGCCTGCTCGCCAACGTGCTGCCGGCGATGCTCGATCAGATGGCCAGGGGCGACATGCCGAACGAGCAGCAGCTTCGTACGATCGCGGCGGCTTCGCTCGAGGAGCAGCAGCAGGTCTGGAAGGCGAACAAGCCGAAAAAGGGTGATCCGCAGGTGTCGTGGTGGAGCGTTGCGCAGGCGCTGCAGAAGAAGCGGATGTATGCCCGCGACGCCAGCTTCGGCGACGATCTGGCCCAGGCCTATGGCATCGAATGGACCGAGGATCTGTTCGCGCCGGCCGATCAGGACAGCCGCTACACCACCAATGTCGAGGCGTTCCTCGGCGCTCAGCAGGAATGGATGACCAACCATCTCCCGAAAAAGGGGATCATCACCGAGCAGAATAGCTGGGGTCAGCCCGAACTGCCCAGGAAGGCCGAGCGCGTTCACGGCAAACCGGGCAAGGGCGATTGCACGGCTATGTATATTGATCGCGACGGCAAGGTGCAGTCGGTGCATTACCGGATGCCCGAGCCGAAGAAGCCGAAGGGGAAGTCGGCGGCTGGTTCGCACGGCACTGACGAGAACGACGTTGGTTCTGTCGCGAAACCCCGTCCCGATGTCACGCACAAGGGCATTGAGATGATCGGCGACTACCGCACCGATGCGCTGCGCGAAGCGCTCGGCCGCGCGCCGATCGAGGATGACATGCTGATGGCGCTGTTGATCCTCGCCTTCGCGGGGCAGAACGTGTCGGTCACGAGGGGCGCAGGCAGCGGCAACTACGGCCACGGCAAGCTCGCCAGGCATGGTGTCATGCTGTTCGATGCCGAGGGCAAGCTCGCCTTCGATATGGACACGCTGCGCGTCGTGGCCCGTTCCATGCTGATCGACGTGTTCTCTTGCCGGGAGAACGCCAGCAAGAGCGGCATCGTCGCCCGCATCGCGGGCGAGGCGATCGGCGCGAATGCGTTCCTGCCGAACATGGGTACGGAGGACTTCCTCTCGTGCCTGTCGCGTCCCGCGCTTGAAGCCTCGTGCAAGGACACGCCGGTCCTTCCGCGCCAGAGGGTGAAGGACACGCGCGCAGCGCTCGTCGAGCATTTCAAGGAAGGGCACTTCGTTCATTCCGCAGCGCTCTTCGCTCCGGATGCCGCCGGCCTCTCGCACTGGCTGTCCTCCCACGCTGCCGCGAACGAGGATGACGAGCCGGGGGAGGACATCGACATGGTCGCAGAGGACCCGGCCGATGAGGAGGCTGGCGAATATCTGGAGGCGGCCGAATAGCGCCGCCCCCGTTTCACCTTCCGAATGATCCACCGCCGCCGGCCAAACCGGCGGCGGTTCTGTTTCCACACCTGCGCAAACACGGAGGACATCATGTCCGCGCATACAATCTTCGACAACGCACCCATCGGTTCGATCGTCGCCTGGTCCGATGGCACGCCGCAACCGCCGGCGCGCTTCAACAAGAAGCTATCGACCTGGCGGTCCAACAACAGCCGGGGTCGGCTGACCCGCAAGCAGGGCGAACGAGGCGTCGGCAACATCGCGGTGCCCGCCTGCTTCACGCTGCACGAGGCCGACTATGGCGCCGGCGGCGTCATCGCCATCCGCGTCCATCGGACGTTCTCGCTGGATTCGAAGCTCCACTTCACCATCGTCGAACGTCCGGCCATCGGCTCGGTCCGTGTGTTCGCCGGTGCCGGCGATCACGCCGAACTCGTCTATCTCGCGACCCACGAGGCCGACGCGAAGGAGTGGCTGTCACGCCACGGCTATCCCCGCGCCGTGCTCGAAGAAGTCACCGCCGACGAGGTCGGCGCCGACGTCATCGAGGGGAGGGCAGCGGCATGAACGCGCTCACCCACCTGAACGGCAATCTCGAAACCCCCGATATTTCGGGGGTTTCTTTTGGCCGCAGCGCTGACGGCATGGCCGTCGCGCTCGTCGGCGACAATGCGTTCGCCATGGTCCCGGCCAGCGACGGCAAGCACTATCTCGCGACAGGCTGGCGAATCCGCAGGCCCATGCCGGAATGGACCCGTAACGACTTTTATGGCCATTCCGGCGAGCTCGCCGATGCGGCGGCATTCCGAAATGCGGTCCTCGAACAGGCCGAGCACAGTCAGGAGAAGAAGGCGCTCGCTCGCCGCGATGCGCGGATCGCCGCGAGCACGCCGTGGGGTGCCTCGCAGGGCGCGACGATCTATGCCGATGGCGTCATCTTCTATGACACGGCCAGTCACGGCGGCTTTCACCTATCGGCCGAGCGCAATGCGCAGGTCCATCCGATACTGCGCGCCGATGGCGGCTGGTACGAGGAGGATGAGTGCTGGGCGATCGTCGCGATCCATTTCCCGCATCTGTTCACCAGCTTCGAACGCCGCTGCGCGGGGCGCACCATCAAGGATAGCTGGCCGGATGCCTGGGAGAAGATCTTCGGTACGGTCCTTGGACCTGGCGAATCCCGCGAGCGGGATCGCGTTGCTTTCGAGAAACAGCACGCGGCCGACTGGATCGTCATCGCGGCGATCACGTCCGACCATGAGAAGGGCTCCGTGGAGTGCGTCGCCACGCGCGGCGGGAAGCGTGGCCAGGCAGTCGAGGAACGACGCTTCCTCGTGCCGTCGACGGAGTATCGGGTCGGGCAATTCGGCTTCGTCATCGACGAAGCCCGCCATCGCGCATGGGACGGCCCTTCGGACTTCGTCGCCAGGCGCGGGAGCGCGCCATGACCACTTCTCTTGACCGCCGTGCGCAGCTCGCCCGGATGGAGGAGGCGCGCAGGCAGACGCAGCGCCAGCTCGACATGATCGACCGGCAGATCACGCGCCGCATGACGGCGTTGATCCCGCAATTGCAGCCGCGCCGCACGGCCTATCGGCGCGGAAAGCCGCCTGATCCGGGCGCGTTCCTCGAACGCTACCGTGCAAACCTCGCCGCCCTCTCGGCCGAGCGGCAGCCGGAGATCGACGCGCTCGCGCGGAAGCTGGCCCGGCAGGATCGGGCGATCGCGGCCTTTCGCGAGCGGCACGGCTCTTCGCCATCGCAGGCTGCGTGAGGGCGGCGGCGCTGTCGGGCGGCAATGTCAGCGCCCGGCGATCGGCGGTCGCACATCCGGGAAGAGCGGGCATTGACGCCGAGGCCCATGCTGCGGCCGGCCGCCGCGATCTGGCGGAGATCCGGACATGCCCCCCTTTCCTGCGCTTGGTCGCCGGGATGACGCGGATCCTTGCCAGCTCTCCCTTCGGTTTGAGGTTGCGCTCGTAAACCGGCGGCCGGCCGCTTCAAGGCCGCTTCGCGCCGCGTTGCGGCCGGAACGACCGATCTCGGCAAAGCAGGCCCGCGGGTTGGCGCAGGGCCGTAGGCCCCGCTTGCCCGCAAGCCGGCTTCGCTCGACCTGGTCGCCCCGGACCCTGAAGCGTCCGTCTGACCGCCGGTTTTCCACGAGCTCACCCGAAGGGAGGGCCGGCAAGGGCCGGTACGAGCCTTCGGGACAACCGATGGAAAGGAAATCCGCATGTCCAGAACCGCTCCCCGCCAGACCGCCCGCGTCGTCCAGCTTCGCAAGGGCACAACCCTCGAAATGGTCCGGCTCGCCTGCCCGGATGCGGCCCAGGCCTTGATGATCGCCGAGAGCTTCGGATCGCCGGTGCTCGACAGCGACGGCATCCGCGACCTGCACGAGCGGATGATCGTCGAGACCGCCGAGGCGCTCGGCGAAGGCCTCGGCGAGCGCGCGATGCAGATCCACCTCCAGCGCATCGTCGGGGCCTATGTCGGCTCCGCCCATGGGGCCGGCCAATTCTACTCCCGCGCGGTGACGGAAGCCCGCGACATGACGGCCAAGGCCGCCAACGACCTGCGCGACGAGGACCTCGATGGCCCCGTCGGTTTCGACAGCGCCGCGCAGCGCAAGCGCGAATTCGCCGCCGACATGGGGCTCCAGGCCCATGCCCTGCGGATGGCCGCCGAAGGCGCAGTCGCCGCCTACGAGCAGATCGTTGGCGAGCGCTGGAAGCCCTTCGAGCGTCCGGTCGAGCATCCCGGCCAGACCCTCGACCGCAAGGCGGCCGAATTGCAGATGGCGGCCCTCGGTTGAGCCGCCCGTCGGGCGAGGCTTCGGCCTCGCCCCCTTCTTCCTTGCCGAACAGGCCGGTCCCGCAAGGGGCCAGCCTGTTCGCATGTCGCTATCGCACGCGCCCGGCTTTGGGGCTCAGCGGAAACATTGCTGCATCGTCGTTCCACGGATCGAACACCGTCACGCCGGATGGCCTGGCGTCCTTCACGTTGCGCGTCACCAGATAGAGATCGTGTTCGAGCGCCGTCGCGGCCAGCATCGTGTCGATCACTGGCGGGGCGTGTCCGCTCGCCCGCTTGCCCTCTCCCGAAACCCTTCCCCATCGCCGGACGACTTCGTCGCTCAGCGAAAGGACACGATCGCCGAAGCGTTCGGCCAACGCGTCGCGCGCCGCGATATAACGCGGGCGCTCCGCATGACCGTCGGGAAGGTTGTGGATTCCCCTGTCGTATTCGCCAAGCGTCAGGACGCTGATGAAGAATGTCTCTTCTTCCTGTCCCGCGACCCAGCTCTTGACCGACGGCGCACCCTGCGGATTGATCAGAGCGGCGACGACGTTCGTATCGAGCAGCCAGCCCCTCAAAGCTCGACATCCCGGCCGCGATCCATCTCGCGCTCAAGATCGAGCCCGCCGAGATGCAGGCTCTCCATGAACTCGACGAACGGCAGCGTCGGCTTTTCCGGCACCAGGCGTTCGAACTCCTCGACGCTCATCACGACGACCGAATCGTGGCCGCGCACGGTCACACGCTGTGGACCATCCTCGCGCGCGTGGCGGACCACTTCGCTGAAGCGCGCTTTCGCGTCCTCGAGCTTCCACCGTCCCGCCGCCGGGCGGCGTCCGGCTTTCTTTATGTTCTTCAGTCCCGCCTGCTTGCTCATTGGCTCGCACTTCTACCTAGTCAGCTAGTCAGATATATAGCGCGGCCTGTGGCGTTGCGCCAGATCGGGATGGGCAAGCGGGCAAAAAGAAAGCGGAGGAGCGCGCCCACCGCGGCCCGTCCCGGTTGGCGGTCCTGCCGGGGCCGGTGGCCCGCGCAACGGCTTCGCCGTCCTCCACTTCGTTCCGGCCCTTCCCGCCCGTCGCGATGCGACGGGCCCGGTCGGGTGCGCGCCCCTCCTGATCGCCCCGGCCACGGACCTCCGCGACGGGCCGCGATGGGCGCGGCCCCGACAAGGAGGTTTGAGAACATGACCAGCAAGGAAAAGGGCTCGCGCACCGACATCTATGCGCGGATCACCGAACGCATCGTCGCCGATCTCGAAAAAGGCGTGCGCCCATGGATGCAGCCATGGAACTCGGCGAACGCTATTGGCCGCGTGACGCGCCCGCTCCGCCACAACGGTTTGCCCTATAGCGGCATGAATGTGCTGTTGCTTTGGTCGGAAGCCCTGGCGCGCGGATTTTCAGCGCCCATCTGGATGACGTTCAAGCAGGCCATTGAGCTTGGAGGCGCGGTCCGCAAGGGCGAGAGCGGAACCATGGTGGTCTTCGCCAGCCGGTTCACGAAGACCGAAGTCGGTGTCGCCGGTGAAGAGTTCGACCGGGAAATCCCGTTCCTCAAAGCCTACACCGCATTCAATGTCGCGCAGATCGACGGGCTGCCCGCGCAATATTATGCGCAGGCCAAGCCTGTCCGTGATCCTGTCGAGCGGATCGAGCATGTCGATCGTTTCTTCGCCAACACCCGCGCGGTGATTCGGCATGGTGGCGACAGGGCGTTCTATTCTCCTGCTGGCGACTTCATCCAGATGCCGCCTGTTGCAACTTTCCGGGATGCTGCTTCATACGTCGCGGTCTTGAGCCATGAGGCCACGCACTGGACGGCAGCTCCCCATCGCGTGAACCGCGATCTGTCGCGCTACGGCAAGGATCGCACCGAGCGGGCGCGCGAGGAGCTGGTTGCCGAACTCGGAAGCTGCTTCCTCTGTGCGGATCTCGGCATTGTTCCGGAGCTCGAGCCGCGACCCGATCACGCATCGTACCTCGATTCCTGGTTGGCCGTCCTTGCCGACGACAAGAAGGCGATCTTCCAGGCCGCCGCCCATGCGCAACGCGCCGTCACTTATCTGCACGATAGGCAGCCGTCGATTGCCGACGAGCGGGAGGCAGCATAATGGCTGTCCTCCCCTCCCAGCGCCTGCTGATCCTCGCCTGTTCAACGACGAAGCGCGACGGCCCGGCCACCATGCTGGCCATCGAACGCTATGACGGTCCCTTGTGGCGGACGCTGCGCGCCGTCGACCCTCATGGCGAGAAAGCTCAGGTCGCATTCCTCTCCGCCCATCTCGGCTTTCGTGCGGCCGCCACGCCGATCGCGATGTACGACGCCGAAATGACCCGGCAGATGGCCGCGGCCATGAAGGCTGGCAATCTCGGGACGCGCTGGCCGCGTCCCGAGACCCAGGACCAGATTGAGGAGGTTGGGCAGCATCCCGGAATGCACATCCATCGCCTTTGCGGTTATCACGGGCGTCAGACTTTCCGTGACGTTGCTCTTGTCGGTGGCCACCTCTATCGCGACGTGATGCGCCATCTCGTCGAGCTGTTCCGCATCGGCGGCTATGTCGCCGGCGACGCGCGGATCACCGAGATCAACGGCCCGATTGGGTTGATGCGGCGCGACCTCCGTCTTTGGATCGAAGGCGACGGCGGGGAGAAAGGCTGATGCTGTTCTCTCCGGTTGCTGATCGGGAAGGCCTCCAGCCCTCCCCCATCCGCCTGCGCGCGCTCAGCCTCGGCGCCGGCGTTCAATCCACCACGATGGCGTTGCTCGCCGCCCACGGCGAGATCGGGCCGATGCCCGACTGCGCGATCTTCGCGGACACCGGCTGGGAACCGAGCGCCGTCTACGACCATCTCGACTGGCTGATGTCCGGCAACGTGTTGCCGTTCCCGGTCCATGTCGTTTCGGCCGGCAACATCCGCGACGAGCTGCTGGCCGCCGGCGCTGGCAATCGCTGGGCCTCGATCCCGGCCTTCGCGAAAACCGTCACCCCCGCCGGCGCGCTGGTTCCCGTCTTCGACGAGGACGATGATGGCGAACTCGTCGAGATCGGTTCGCGCCGGGCCACGACGGAGACCGTCTCCATCGGCATGATCCGTCGCCAATGCACGACGGAATTCAAGATCGTGCCGATCCGCCGGAAGGTGCGCGAGCTCGTGGACCTCACCCGTAAACGCTCGCCGGCGTATCCCGTCGTCGAGCAGTGGATCGGCATTTCCTGCGACGAAGTCATTCGTGCCAAGCCGAGTTTCGAGGCGTGGCAGATCAAGCGTTTCCCGCTGATCGAGAAGCGGATGAGCAGGCAGGATTGTCTCGCATGGTTGCGCCGGCATGGCTATCCCGAGCCGCCGAAGTCGGCTTGCATCGGATGCCCCTTCCACGACAACGCGCGTTGGCGCCGCATGCGCGACCACGATCCGGAGGCATGGGCCGATGCCGTCGCGGCCGACAAGGCGCTTCGCACCGGCTTGCGCGGCATACGCGGCGAGGTGTTCCTGCATCGCTCATGCGTACCGCTCGACCAGGCCGATTTGTCGACGGCCGCCGATCGAGGCCAGCTCGATCTCTGGCCGAATGAGTGCGAGGGCATGTGCGGCCTGTAGTGGGCTGGCAAGCGTCATTCAATTGCATTACATTGAATCGAGAAAGGAGACGAGCATGCCTGCAAACGCACTCGTCCAGACCAGAATCGACGCCGACATCCGCGACCGGGCGGCCGCCGTGCTCGAAAACATGGGCCTCACGGTATCGGATGCGGTTCGGATTCTCCTCACCCGCACCGCCAACGAGGGTGTGCTGCCCCTCGAGCTCGTCACGAGCAGCGAGGCGCATGATACCTGGTTTCGGGCCAAGGTGCGCGAGGCGCTGGAAGATACACGGCCAGACCTTCCCGACGATGAGGTCGAGGCGCATTTTGCCGAGCGTCGCGCCGCTGCCCGCCGCAAGGCCGGCGATCTCAAAGCATGAGGCTCACCTGGTCGGCTTTCGCGCTCGCGGATCGCGACGGCATCTTCGATTATATCGAGGCGGAAAATCCCGCCGCCGCTGTCGCGATTGACGAACGAATCGTCGCGGCGGCTCGCCGTCTGCTCGACTTCCCCGAGAGCGGCCGGCCCGGCCGGGTCTCGGGAACACGTGAGCTTGTCGTGACCGGAACGCCGTATATTGCGGCCTACACGGTTGCGGCGGAGGCAATTCGCATTCTGCGTGTTCTTCACGGAGCGCAGCAATGGCCGGACGATCTGTCGTAGATCCGGCTTGAGGTTGCCCCTGGGTGGCGCGGTGTTACCCATCGCTCATCGCCGAGCGCCCGGCGTGACGCGCCGGAATGGGACCTCCGCGTCGGCGGGGTGCGCACCCTTGCGTTTAGATCAGCGCATAGTCACTTTCCATCTCACCCGGCCGCACCACCGGATGGAGCGTCGTCAAGCGGGGATGCCGGCGTGAGCGTGATGTAGGGCTGGCCGACGCTGGAGCTCATCCATGCTGGCTGGTTCTCGCGGGTCGCTGGCTATGATGCGGACGGATTATAGCGGAAGGTGTCGAGGGGCCGGGCGTGGCCGGGCATCCGGGAGGCGGTAAGAGCGGGCCGGTGATGTTCTTGCCGTTGACATGGTCCTTGAACACCACTGATGAGCGGGTGCCGTGGTGAGGCTCCTTCTCGCCTTGTGGTTCGGGAGGCGCCTGCGCAGACCTCGAAGAGTCCGGTGTGACCGAAGGACGACTGCGTCTCGATCGCCTTCTCGCAACGGCCGGCCCCGGCTATTTTCCGCCGGCGGGCAAGCCCGCCTTTGCATCGCGAAGCAAAATTGCCGTGCCCGGCCGCCCTCCACTTCGTTCCGGCCCTCCGGGTGCGGGGTCGATCGCCTCCGGTCCTTTCACCGTCATCGAGGCCACGACAGGCGCGGCCCGAGCAAACCGGAAAGGAACCTATCATGGCTGTCATCGGCACCTTCACCTCCAACGGCAACGGCATTACCGGCAACGTCCGTACTCTCACCGTCGGCTTCCGGGCTCGCCTGAACCCGATCGAGCGCGTCTCCCGCGACGCTCCCGACTTCCGCATCACGGCCGGCAACGGTGTCGAGGTCGGCGCGGGCTGGAACGCGGTCTCCAACGACGGCGAGCCCTACATCTCGGTCAAGCTCGACGACCCGAGCTTCAACGCCCCGATCACGGCGGCGCTCTGGCCGAACGAGGCTGAAGGGAACTATGCCCTGATCTGGAACCGCCCGAAGCGGGACGCCTGATCCCCGCGACGCAGGAACCCCGCCGCCAGGGCGGGGCTTCTTGCGCGCTGAATGAAGCCGGAACCGGGCATCGAGCCCGCTTCCGGCTTGCCGGGCGCACAACCGGGAACGGGGGACTGCTCAGTTCGTCCAAGGGTGCCATGGCGCTCCGGAGGCATCAAGGACGAGCGGTGCCCCCAATTTTCAGCCGCCGCCCGCGAGGGGCGACGTCAGAAAATCGGCTCCCCCACTCGCCGCCTCCGGCGGTCGCTGCGCGATCCTTGATCCCTCCGGACCACCATGACCGGTGGTGTCGTCTTTCACAAACATCAAGGAGACGACGATGTCGATCGAACAGCATATCGAGGAACTGCGGGCCGAGCTCAGGAACGCCGTCTACGCCGACGAGCGGCGCCTGATCGAGGCCGAGCTGGCGGCGGCGATCGCCGAGCGCGACGCGATCCTCGCCACCTGGGCGGAGGAGCCTCCCCAGTGAGGGAGGCTTTTCCGCGTGACCCTGCGGGCGCCATAGCCGGCGCCCGTGTCCCTGTCGGCGGCGCATGAATCGTCTGCCCTCAAGCGAATTTTACTCTCCCAATTCGTCTCGCTCTCTGGCAATTTCTTTCCGAATTTGAGGATCTCCATGCCGAACCGGATTCCACTCGACCCCAAATTGCCCAAGACGTTCGACGCGACCCCGAACGACACGCGCAGCAAGGCGCAGCTCGATCAATGGTGGGATCGCCCTTACGGCCTCACACGACCGGATGGTCGCATCGAGGTCCGATGCCTGAATGGCGGGGCGTGGGATCGCTCAACCCATTTCGGTTTCGCGGACGATTACGATGCTGCTTGCGCGTTGGCCGAAGCGAAGCAGGCTGAATGGCTGAAGTTCCGGGAGCGGCCCAACGCCTGTCTTGAAGGCGGTCAGGTGACGGTGATCCGGCAGCCGCAGCGGCCTGACGAAGAGCCGCGCCAACTTGCTGCGTTCCCGACAGCTGAAGCGGCTGCTGAGTATCTGCGCGCCAACTTCCCAGAAGCATCGTCTTCGACTTAAGCTTTATCCGCTGGTCTGTCTGTCTCTTGCCTCGACGGGAGCCGATGGTTGGGGGTGGTGTCTGGTTGTTGTCGATACAGATCATCTTTCAATCCGGCATCCACTTCGACATCGGTTGATTTTGGGCGAGGCCCTTCGGGGCACGGCTCTATTCGCTGCGCGAACCGAACCCGCTGCGCGGTTTCGGCCCATTCGGGTCACGATCCTCTCGCAGTGCCGGCTACCGCCCCTGGCGGGGCCGTAGGTTATCTTTCTGACGGACTATTGTCGCACCGTCTCTCCGGCGTCATAGCTCGGCCTCCGGAAGGGCGGCCTGCGGCTGCTGCTCAGGCAAGTGGCTCCGGCTTCGGTCTGGCCCGCGAGATCCCACACCTTGGACCGCATGCCGTCTTACCGACGGATCGTCGAGCGTTTCGTGAATGCGGTGTCGGCGTGGCCGGGAACGATATGCAGCGCCGTCGACAGACAGCCGTTGCGGGTCAGGACGGAGGCTCCGCGCTGGACCGGCTCGGGACGTCGCGTGGATCGACGTTTCATCCGGGGAACGGAAAGATCGCGCCCGGCACGGCTCGCACCGGAGGCGGTCCAATCCCGCTTGGTCTGATGGCGTCCTGGTCCATCCCCGGATCTTCCACGATCAACCCATGAAGGGTCCGCTACGCGAGCGTGCGGCCGCGTGGCTGCGCCCGCGCGGTGATCGCGACCGGGGCCGGACCTTCGAGGAGCCATCAGCGGGAATTGGCCCGCTCCGGATGGAGCCTCAAAATGGCGCACGACCTCTCCCTCGCCCAGAACCACGCTTTCGACCTCGCCCGCACCCTGATGGTCCCCGTCACGCTCTTTCAAGTCGCCGGCGAATACGGCGTCCTGCCGAGCCACGAGATCGACGACGGCGACGACCTCGACATCATCCACGAATACAATCCTTACGATCGCCAGCCGGCTCATTGAGCCGGCGCCGCCGTCGCGTCGGCGCCGTATGGTCGGAGCCGACTCGCCATCACGCGAGGTTCCCGCCAACGTGGGCGCCCGCCGTGGCGCGGCTATGCCTGCGCAGCTTTTCCGGTGGGGCGATAGCCGCGATTGCGCTTCTGGCGCAGCAGGTCGAGGAACAGTCCGACAGCTTCTTCCTCGCGGAGGAAATGATGCTCCATCATCTGACCCTGCGCGCCGATCCGGCCCCAGCGGCGCGTCAGGCAGACATCGCCGAACAGGGTCGGCTCGATGCTCATGGCGTAGAACCTCGCCATGTTCTTTGCCGTGTCGGTTCGTTCGACATAGAGCTGATAGGGCTGTGCGATCATGCCGACAGAATCTCTCAGCCGGGAGTCGACGTCCAATTGGTTTTCTGAATCGCTCGTGGCTCATTGATTCATGTTGGCGATGATACGCCGACGATCCTTCGGCCGTCGCCGGCCATGCCGGCGAGACCGACGAACATGCGGGCTGTCGCGCCGGCTCAATCCAACGCGCACCAATCGCGCGCCGGCTCGTTCCAGCGGCGGGCCAGGCCCTCCTCGACGAGCATCTCGCCGAGTGAGGAATAGTCCCGCGTGACCGTGCGCAACCTGCGGCCATAGCGATCGGTGTCGCGCCATCCCGATTGTAGGCTGAAGCCGCCGGCGTTCAGCAGGACGAGAAGGCGATCCCGCGCGATTGCGCCGGCACGCTTCTCATCCTCGCAATGCGGCGAGAAAATTTCCGGCGCGTCTATATCGGCGATCCTGATCTTGTCCCCCTTGAACCAGAAGGTGTCGCCGTCGACGACGCAGTTCGTGCGGATCGGTCCGTCGCAGAGCGCGAACCTCGCCCGGAGCGTATCGATCGGCGGCAAAGGCGGGATCGTGAATTCCTCTATGGACCGGTCCTCATGCGGAGTTGCAGCCGGCCGCCCGAAACGGTCGTCATTGACGATCCAGACGATGCCGGTCATGGAGAGCACCAATGCCGCGCCGACCAACGTGCCGCGCGCGCCCATCATGGTTTCCCTTCCGGTTGAAACCTGTTTTCCCCGACGCAGACTTTCATGTCGTCGCGCCGAAACCAGATCGCGCGGCCGCACCTCAGCGGTGCGTTGCCGGCGGTGAACACGATCTGTTCGTCGGCGCGCATGCGCAGCACTTCGTGCGGCTGGATCAGCGCCCGCGAGGCGAGCTGCTTCGATCGCGTCCGCGACGAACCCGACGCCTGCGACGAGCGGCTGACCTGGTCGATCTCGACCGTTGTCATGCCGCAGCGCTTCGAGATGTAGTCGGCGGTTTCCGGGTCGTTCACCGCCGCGAACGAGATCCAACTCGCGCTCTCGAACCATTTGCTCGCGGCGTCCCGGCCGCCATATGTTTCGCGCATCTGGCCGATGCTCTGAAACAGCAACAGCAGCGTGATGCCGTATTTGCGGCCGGCATCACGCGCCGTCTCAAGAATCCGCATGAAGCCGAGACGCGCCACTTCATCGAGCAGGAATAGCGCGCGTCCCTTCACCTCGCCATTGCGATTGTAGATCGCGTTCATGAATGCGCCAATGATGACGCGGGCGAGCCCCGCATGTGTCTCCAGCGTCTTCAGGTCGAGGTTGATGAACACGTCGGTGTCGCCGCCGGCGAGGTCGTCGCTGACGAAGGTCGAGCCGGACACGAGCGCGGCGTAGTTCGGATAGGATAGCCAGTGGGTTTCCTTCACGGCGTTGGCATAGACGCCGCTGAATGTCTCCGGCGTCATGTTGACGAAAACGGCGACGTTCTCCTTCACGAACTGCGATGTCGAGTTGTCGTAGATCTCCTGCAACCGCGCCCTGAGCTTCGGCTCCGGCTCGGACAGGTTGGCGCGGACCTGGCGGAGCGTCTGGCTCTTTTCTTCCGTATGCCCCGACAGGCAAACGTCCGCGATGAGCGCGGTCAGGAGCTGCAAGGCGGAAGCGCGGAAGAAGTCGTCGCGCACGCCGCGCACCCCGCCGCTGTCGCTCGTGATCCATGAGGCGACGGCGGCGATGTCCTCCTCCTTCGTGCCGCTGAAGCGGCCGATCCAGTCGAGGGCGTTGAAGCCGTTTCCCGGTTCCCGCGGATCGAGAACATGCACGGTGCGTCCGGCAGCGCGCCGATGGTCGATCACCATTGGCGCGACCTCGTTCGATGGGTCGAGCACGACAAGCGCGCCCCCCCATTTGAGCGCGGTCGGGATCGTCACGGATGTCGTCTTGAAGCCGCCGGAGCCGGCGAAGACGACGCCATGCGAGGAGCCGAAGGAGGCGTCGAAGCAGAGCATCGGCGCGCGGCCGCCCTGCCCCCAGCTCTCTCGGGCCGCGGCGCGAAACGGCTCGGCGGCCACGCTGTCCTTGTCGACGCGATACCGCTCGCCAAGGACGATGCCGCCGGCCTCGCCGAAGAGTTTTGCGGCCTCCGGCATCGGCATCCAGTCGGCATCGCCGTGCAGCGCGCGCCGGCCGCGAACGCGCTTCGGGGCCGGTGCGGCAAAGGCCGCATTGCCCTTCACCGCGACGCGCAGCGCGAAGATGCCGGCCATCAGCACGATGCCGGCTCCCACCATGATCGCCGGATCGATCTGCGCCAGCGGCGAGCGGCCGGACGTGGCGCTTGCGGGAAGCGCGGACAGGCGCATCGCCTCGCGTGCGATGGCGATGGAAATCGCCGACACGCATCCGGCGATGACGCTCCACGCAGCCGCGCGGATATACGCGGAGCCAGCGGTCGCGAACAGGAAGATGACGCCGATTCCCGCTGTCACGATATAGGGCATCGCGACCCCGGCGCGGACGTAGAGGAGGCGCTGCGCCTCCGTCTTGCCGAGAACGGCAAGGCTCTGTCCGACGCCGTTCAGCCCGAAGATGGCACCGAGCATCAGCGCCATCGGCACGATCAGCAGCAGGAGCCTATTCGCCGTCACGGCCGAACGCCTCCGCGCCGATCGCGGCGAGCCGCGCCCGTTCCGTTTCGTCGTTCTTCAGCCTGCGGCCGAGTTCGATCAGCGCGCCGAGGAGGACCGCGCGCTTCTCATAGCGAAGACCCGCCTTGGCGATCAGGCCGCCGAGCTCGATCTTCTCGCGCGTGTCCTTCTTGCGGGCTTCGGTCGATGACGCCTGGCGCATGCGTTCACACCTCGCCAGCGCCATCCGCAGACGCGCCAGCCGCGACCTTCGCGCCGGCGTCGCCATTCTCGCTGCCGGTATCGGCTCCCCCTTTTCTTCCGGTCGCCTTTCCGCCCTTCCCGCGAAATTTTGCCGCGAGTTCCTCGAAGGCCGCCTGCAAATCGCTCTCCTCGACCGCGATTTCGCCGAGCCCGGCCCGGAGCGCAATGCGCCCGATCCGTTCGGCCTCGCGTGTCTCGGCGGATTTCAACTGTTCCTGCAGGCGGGCGATTTCTTCGCGGATTTTCGACGACGGTTTCTTCATTTCCGGGGGATTCTCCATGCCGGTCAGCGTTGCTGGTCTGCATGGAGAATCCCGGAAGCCGCCCGATGGGGCGACTAATAAAAAAGCTAGTCGGCAAGGCCGACGCCGCCTGAAATCATCCCGGCCGTTCCGAAGGAGCGGTCCAAGGGCGCAGTAATACGTCGCTGCCGCGACGTCCTGCTTGGCCACCGACCGGGGCTGTCCCGGTCTGGTGGCGCCCCGCCGCCACTCCCGACGAACATGTCTGTTTCGTCCTCGACCGGGAGATCGCGCCGCCTTGGCCATCACGCATTTCACGCCCCAGCTCATTTCGCGCGGCTCCGGCCGCAGCGCCGTGCTGTCGGCGGCGTACCGGCATTGCGCGCGGATGGAGCATCAGGCGGAGGGGCGGACGGTCGACTATTCGGCCAAGCGCGGCCTGCGGCACGAAGAGTTCCTTTTGCCGCCCGATGCGCCGGAATGGGCGAAGGCCATGATCGCCGACCGCTCGGTGGCGGGTGCTGCCGAAGCGTTCTGGAACGCGGTCGAGGCTTTCGAGAAGCGCTCCGACGCGCAGCTCGCCAAGGAATTCATCATCGCCCTGCCGGTCGAGCTCGATGTCGACCGGAATATCGCGCTGGTGAAAGAGTTCGTGGCGACCCAGGTGCTTGCCCGCGGGCAGGTGGCGGACTGGGTGTTTCATGACGAGCCCGGCAATCCGCATATCCACCTGATGACGACGCTGCGCCCGCTCGGCGAGGATGGGTTCGGGCCGAAGAAGGTGCCGGTGATCGGCCAGGACGGCGCGATCTTGCGCAACGATGCCGGCAAGATCGCCTATCGCCTCTGGTCGGGTGACAAAGCCGACTTCCTCGAACAGCGCGAGGGATGGCTCGCCCTTCAGAACAAGCATCTGGCGCTTGCGGGGCTCGACATTCGCGTCGACGGCCGCTCCTACGCCGAGCGCGGCATCGACCTTGTGCCGACCACCCATATCGGAGTCGCCACCAAGGCGATCGACCGGAAGAGCAAGACGGCTGGAACGCCGCCCGACCTCGAGCGCATCGCGCTGTTCAAGGAGCGCAAGGCCGAGAACCGCGAGCGGATCTTGCGGCGCCCGGAGATCGTGCTGGATGTCGTCACGCGCGAGATGAGCGTCTTCACCGAGCGCGACATTGCCAAGGTGCTACATCGCTATGTCGACGATGCCGCGACCTTCCAGGATCTGATGGCGCGCATCCTCCAGGACCCGAAAGTCCTGCGTCTGGAACGCGAGCATATCGCTCTTGCGTCGGGCGCCCGCGAGCCCGCGAAATACACCACGCACGAGTTGATTGCGCTCGAAGCCGGAATGGCGCGTCAGGCAATCTGGCTTGCCGGCCGTTCCTCGCATGGCGTGCGGAAGCCCGTGCTGTCGGCGGCGTTCGAGCGCCATTCCAGGCTCTCGAACGAGCAGCGCCACGCGGTCGCCCATGTCGCCGGGAAGGCGCGGATCGCGGCTGTCGTCGGCCGCGCCGGCGCCGGCAAGACCACCATGATGAAGGCCGCGCGGGAGGTGTGGGAAGCCGCCGGGTATCGTGTTGTCGGCGCCGCTCTCGCGGGAAAGGCGGCCGAGGGATTGGAGAAGGAAGCCGGCATCGCGTCGCGCACGCTTGCGTCGTGGGAGCTCGCCTGGAGCAAGGGTCGCGACCAGCTCGACGACAAGACCGTGTTCGTGCTCGACGAGGCCGGCATGGTGTCGTCGCGCCAGATGGCGCTGTTCGTCGAAACGGTGACGAAGGCCGGCGCCAAGCTGGTCCTGGTCGGCGATCCCGATCAGCTTCAGCCGATCGAGGCGGGCGCCGCCTTCCGCGCGATTGCCGACCGCATCGGCTACGCCGAACTCGAAACCGTCTACCGTCAGCGCGAGCAGTGGATGCGCGACGCCTCGCTGGATCTTGCGCGTGGAAACGTGGCGCGCGCCCTCGACGCCTATGAAGACGCCGGCATGGTGCGAACCGAATGGACGCGGGCCGAGGCGATCGGCGCCCTGATCGAGGACTGGAACCGGGATTACGATCCCGCGAAGTCCAGCCTCATTCTCGCCCATCGCCGCCGGGACGTGCGGGAGCTCAACCAGATGGCGCGCGCCAAACTGGTCGAGCGCGACCTGGTCGGCAAGGGCTTTGCGTTCCGAACGGAGGACGGCATCCGCCAGTTCGCCGCCGGCGACCGCATCGTGTTCCTCAAGAACGAGGGATCGCTCGGCGTGAAGAACGGCATGCTCGCGAATGTCATCGAAGCCGCCGCCGGCCGGATCGTCACCGAGATCGGCGAAGGCGAAAGCCGCCGCCGGGTCACGGTCGAGCAGCATCTCTATGCCAATGTCGACCACGGCTATGCGACCACGGTTCACAAGTCGCAGGGCGCGACCGTCGACCGCGTGAAGGTGCTGGCATCCAGCACGCTCGACCGGCACCTCACCTATGTCGCCATGACGCGCCATCGCGAGACGGCCGAGCTCTATGTCGGTATGGCGGAGTTCGCCAATCGGGCCAGCGGCGTCCTGGTCGACCATGGCGAAGCGCCCTTCGAGAACAAGCCGGAGAACCGCGACAGTTACTTCGTCACGCTGTCCTACCGCGAGGGCGAGCAGCGCACGATCTGGGGCGTCGACCTCGCTCGCGCGATGAAGGAAGCCGATCCCGAGATCGGCGATCGCATCGGTCTCGAGCACAAGGGCGCGCAGACGGTGACGCTGCCGGATGGGACTGCGGCCAAGCGCAATAGCTGGCAGGTCGTGCCGATCCGGGACCTCGCGATGCGGAGGCTGAGCGAGCGTCTGTCGCGCGACGGCTCGAAGGAAACGACGCTCGACTACGAGCGCGCATCTTCCTATCGCGCCGCGCTGCGCTTCTCCGAAACGCGCGGCCTTCATCTCATGCGCGTCGCCCGCACGCTCGTCGCGGACAAGGTCCGCTGGACCGCCCGGCAGAAGCAAAAGCTCGCCGATCTCGGCGCGCGCCTCGCCGCCGTCGGCGCCCGCTTCGGCCTTGGCGCTCGTCCGAAACAGGCTGCGCCCAACATCGCCATGTCCAACATCGTCCGGGAGGCAAAACCGATGGTCGCCGGCATCACCACATTCGCCAAATCAATCGGCCAGATCATCGAGGACAAGCTCGTTGCCGATCCCGCCCTGAAGAAGCAGTGGGAGGAGGTTTCCACGCGCTTTCGCCTCGTCTTCTCCGATCCGGAATCCTCCTTCCGCAAGGTCGACGTCGACGCCATGCTGAAGGACAGGCAAGCCGCCGCGACCACCCTGTCGAAACTTTCCGAAAAGCCAGACAGTTTCGGCGCCCTGAAGGGAAAGACGGGTCTTCTCGCCAGCCGCGCCGACAAGCAGGAGCGCGAGCTGGCCGGCAAGAACGCACAGGCGCTTGCCCGCGACCTCGAACGCTATCTGCGTCTGCGCAATGAGGCGGAGCACCGCTACGAGGCGGAGGAGCGCGCCACCAGGCTGAAGGTCGCGGTCGACATTCCAGCACTGTCGCCGTCGGCGAAACAGACGCTCGAACGCATTCGCGACGCCATCGACCGCAACGATCTCCCGTCGGCGCTTGAGTTCGCCCTCGAGGACAAGATGGTCGAGGCGGAGCTCGAAGGATTTGCTCGCGCCGTCTCCGAGCGTTTCGGCGAGCGCAGCCTTACCGGCATCGCTGCCAGGGAAGCGGACGGCGAGGCGTTCAAGACGCTTTCGGACGGCATGAACGCCGCGCAGAAAGAGGATCTGAAAGCGGCCTGGCCGGATCTCAGGACCGCGCAGCAGCTCGCCGCACAGCAACGCACGGCCGCCGCCCTCAAAGAGGCCGAGACCGTCCGCCAGACGCAGACGAAGGGGCTGACGCTGCAATGACGTCGACCATCGGGCGCGAAGCTGGATCGCCGGCACATGGAGTGGCAACCGGAAGGAAAAGGGCTGGGCGGCAACGGCAGGTCGTTGCGGTTCTGGTGGGGGCGAGCATGATGATGGCGGCGGTTGCCGGCATCGCCTGGCTCGGCGGCCTGCGCCTCAATCTGACGCCGAGCGAGCCGCTCGGGCTCTGGCGGATCGCGCCGCTCGATCGGCCGGCCGCTGTCGGCGATCTCGTCTTCATCTGCCCACCGCCCGGGCCGGTTTCCGACTTCGGCCTCGAGCGCGGATATTTCCGGCGCGGGCCGTGTGACGGCGGCTCGGCCCCGCTCATCAAGACGATCGTCGCGCGTTCCGGCGCCGTTGTCGTCATCGGCGCGGACGTCGAGATCGATGGTGTGTCCCTGCCCCGCTCGCGTCTCAGTCCCGTCGATGGGCAAGGCAGGCTGCTTTCGCCCTGGGCGGGCGGTGTCGTTCCTCCCGGCTTTATCTTTCTTCACTCATCCTTCGCAGGTTCCTATGATTCCCGGTATTTCGGGCCGGTCCCGGAGGCCGGTCTTCTCGGGCTGGCGCGACCGGTCCTTGTTCTCGATCCCTGATCGTCCCTTCGCCCTTCTTCTTGTGGTCGCGGCCGTTGTCGTTGGCTGGATCGGTTGGAGCGGCCATGTGCTCGCCATGCCCCTCGCGATGCTGTTTCCGGCGCTTTGGGCGGGATCGAAAAGCCGCATCACGGCCGCGGCGGTGGCGGCCGGATATTTTCTGGCCGCCTCGCGCGGCCTGCCGCAGAGCGTCGCCACCTTCTTCGGCACGACGGTCTGGGCCGGCATCCTGCTCTGGTTTGCCGCCTCCATCAGCTTCGTGGCGGTCCATGCCGCGCTGTGGAGCCGACGCCGGCGTTGGATCGCCATCCGGTATCTGATCGCCGTCGCGCTGATGGCGATCCCGCCCTTCGGCATCGTCGGATGGGCGCATCCGATCACGGCCGCCGGCGTCCTTTTTCCCGGTTGGGGATGGTGGGGGCTGGGAGCAGCGGTGGTTGGCCTCGCCGCCATGACGATGCGCCTGTGGCCTGTCGCGACCTTCGTCCTTGCATGCGCCTGGCTCTGGTCGGCGATGTCCTGGACCTTCCCGTCCCCGACGGATCAATGGCAGGGTATCGACACGTCGCTGAGCGCCTCGCTCGGACAGGGCAACGCCCTCGATCAGCACCACGCCCTTGTTGAGCTGGTGCTCGAGCGCGAACGCGCGGGTGCGAAGGTCGTTGTTCTCCCCGAAAGCACACTGGGCCTGCTGACACCGACCGTCGCGCGCTTCTGGACCGATGCGCTTGCCGGTCGCGACGTCACCGTGGTTGCCGGTGGGGCTGACATCGATCCGGCAGGCTACGACAATGTCATGGTGGCGGTCGGCGCGCGCGGCGCTGCCATCCTCTATCGCTCGCGAATGCCCGTGCCGGTGTCGATGTGGCAGCCCTGGCGGGCATGGCTCGGAGAAAACGGCGGCGCGGGGGCGACCTTCTTCGCCGATCCCGTCGTCGAGGTTGCCGGCCGCCGGGTTGTGCCGCTCATCTGCTATGAGCAGCTTCTGGTCTGGCCTGTCCTGCAATCCATGCTGCATCGGCCGGACACGATCGTCGCCATCGCCAACGGATGGTGGGCCGCCGGCACATCCGTTCCGGCGATTCAGCGCGCGGCAACCGAAGCCTGGGCGCGGCTGTTCGACCTTCCCCTCGTCACCGCCTTCAACCGTTAAGCAGGAATCCGCTCATGGCTCTCGATGCTGACCTCATCCAGAAATGCGCCGACCCTTCCCTGAAGCCCGCGATCATCGAGACGTTCATCAAGGCGGCGGGATCCCCCGATCCGCTCGCCGTGATCGTCCGCAGCGGCGATCGCATCATCCTCGTGCCGCCGGTCAAGACGCCAGAAGAAGCGCTCGAGCTCGTTCGCAGCCAGGTCGGCCATGCCGTCGTGCGCGTCGGCGTCACGCAGTTTCCCGCCGGCGTCGGCGTCAACGACCCGTCCGAGCTGTCGGCCGATCTTTTCGATTCCTGCAAGAACATCCGCATGGGCACCGCCCTGTTCGGCAAGGTCTGGCGGATCGTCTGGAAATGGTATGGCCGGCCGACGGCCGAGGAGGTCATGCCGCAGGTTCTCGACGATGCCATCGATGCCTGGAAGCGTGGCCGGTTCGAGGGAACATCGGTGTTCACCGCGCCCGATCCGGGCGGCCCGAAACCGCCGGAGGTCAAGGAGGAAAAGGAAATGCCTCAACCGGCCGAGGCCGGGCGGTCATCTCAGCCGCAGGAGCCGACGAGCGGCGATCCCAATAAGTCGGGCATCCGCATCGATCTGTCGGGCATCGGCGCCAACCGGTCGAGCTCGCCGTGATTGATTGCTGCTTGCGCCCACGGGATGGCAGGCGTGTCTCGCGCAACCCTAATCATCGCGGGGAACAACGCGACCACGTCGGGCTTTCTGTGCCTCGATAATTCCATTGCGGAGCTTCTCAAACAGGGCGCGCGGCAGCATCCCATATTGATAAGACCCATCCGGTCGGGGCCTGAGATCATAGCCAGGCCACGTGAAGCGGTTCAGTTCGTCGAACCGCACCCAATGCCGCGCGCCATCCAGTCCCAGACTCCGGCACACAGCGGCCGGTATTTCCAGCGATGTGCGGGGATCTTCGGGCGGACTATGCGTGATGGGTGCGACGACAGTGCGAATCTGTCCGTCGTCGCCGTGAGGGACTGCCACCACGATTGCGCAGGGTCGATCCTTCGCCCCTTCGACAGAACCCCGCTCGCGTTCCGAGCTCCAGAGAAAGCTGTAGCGGATGACGAGGCCGGGCTTCGGTGTCGGGATACTCACCTGGGCTCGGAGCCATACTCGGCAGCTTCGATCGCAGCGAGCGTTTCATCGTCGAGTTCGCCGATCTTCAGGACCTCGCGTTCCCTTCGCTTGAGGCGCTCGAAATGCTCCAGCTCGGTCGCCGAGAGGTAGGCTCCAACAACGCGGCCATGGCTGGTTACGTTGATGATGCCGGTTTTGATCGCCTCGTCCTGATACTTTCCAAAATTCCGCGAGAAATCGCTGGCAGGGACGGCCCGAACATGCGGCATGAGCGTATCCTTTCAATTTCGCGCAATTTACGCAATTCACGTAAAATGTCAATGCGAGGCAATGCTTTTCTCTCGGTGAATGGGAGTGGTTGCCGAAGAGATTCCCCGGCTTCTGCAAACCTCGACTGTGCGGTACGATATCGAACCGCCGGGCATCGGCGGGATCGTGCGAGGAGACGATCCCAAGCAATTCATTCCTTTTCGACGATCCTGAGAAGATGAGTGGCGCGCGTCGCGATGACGTGGCGGACTGTTCCGAGAATTGCGTGATCGATGCCTTCGTCATTGATCTCGGCGAGCAACGCATCCGCCTCCTGTTCTATGCGCCCGGCCACATCGGCGAGATCACGGATCAGGAGCCGCTCGGCGCCGCGCGTCTCCGGGACGAGCGTCAGCCAATGCTGCAACTGGATCGTGTCGGGAACGGAGCGCCCGCCGATAGCCATTGCCAGCTTCCCGGCGAGCCTTGGATAGGCCGCCGTGCATACCACGTCGTAGAGCGGGGCGACATCCGGGACTCTCGTTCTGTAGAGCAGCGCGTAGTTCTTCGCATGGGCGTCCGCGTTGCCGACGAGATAATGAAAGACCAGCATGCGGATGAAACGCAGGCGGTCGGCGGCCGGGCGCGCGCAGGCCGCATCGATCAGCTCCAGCGAACGCTTCGCGCCAGGGCCGCCTTCGTCTTCGTATTTCAGCTCCGGGGGCACGCTCAGAGCCTGGCAGAAGTCCTCCTGATGCAGCCGTGCGACCATTCCGTCCTTTCCCTGGATGCGGTCGTAGCGCTCGACCAGCAGAAACGGAATGTCGTCGGCACGCCGCATCGCGGTCTTCGGGACCGGAATCCCCGTGCGCGCGGCGAGGCGCATGCAAAACAACTCATTCTCGACGACGCCGTTCAGCGACGGAATGACGGGCTTCAGGATGTGCGTCGTGGGCCGGCCGCCTTTCGCAAGTCCGATGGCCTCGCCTTCGACGACGACCGGGAGCTTGTCCTGCGCGCCAGCAAGCGACAGGCGCACGCCGTCCTCGCCCCCCAGAAGCGGCCGTTCGCGCAACTTGCCGAGAATCTCCCGCAATCGTCTATCATCGAGAATCTCGATGCCGTCATCGCCTGGAGGCGGTGGCATCTGGCCGGGAAGATAGAGCGACAGGGCGCCGGCGCACTCGCCGCCGATGATTTCGAGCAGACCGAATGTGTTGCCGGCGGAAACGCCAAGCGCGCTGGCGAGACGTTGACGCGCGCCCTCGTCCGGCAAGAGACCGGAAAAGAACGGTCGAACGACGCGATCGCCATATTGATCTTCCCGGGGCGGCATGGAGAAGGAGATCGCCTGTGGCTCCGGCCCTGCGAGATAGCCCGCGTCATAGGCGAAATCCAAGGCTCCGCTATCGTCCTGCTTCAGGGTTCCAGCTTTCGCGTCGCGGAAATAGACGTCGAGCAAACGGCTCATGAAGCCGCGTCCCCGCGCCGGCCGGCCGACAGGCTGAGGCCGAGGGCGGCCACGACCTGGAGGGCGCGGCCCATCTGACAGCTTTCCTTGCCGGCTTCGAGCTCACGCACGAACCGGACGCCGACGCCCGTGAGGCCGGCGAGTTGCTCCTGTGTCAGTCTTTGGGCTTTGCGTTCCTCTCGGATGATTGCCCCGAGGCTTTTACTGTCCTTGATTCCAGTCGCCTGCATGATCGTCCCTATCGGGATGATTATGGCACTCGCTCGCGGCCTGCGCAACGAAAAGAACTGATCGGGATGATTTGATCCGCATGAGCAAAAAGTGGCGAAATTCATCCCGATCGGGACGTTAGCTCTGGCGTTGAAGAGGCCGTGGCCTTATAAGCGAATCAAGACGGTACGCGCCGTCCCGGGGAGTAGAAACCCCTGTCTACCGGTTGGTGCCGGCCGCAACGGCACCACATCCTCTGACCATTTGGCCGGGGGCCTGTGACGTATGTCCAGGCGCCTCGGTGCTAAAGGTCATGGGGCCGTGTGGACACGGTTTTCTACCCCCCGGCTTGGGGTCACAGGATTCTGTCGGCGGGGGCGGACCGCGGACGCACGACGTAGATTTGAGATGATGATACATTCGGGGGACGATCAGGCAGAGCCGCAGGCGAAGATAGTACTGAGGCCCATCATAGGGCTGACCGGAGGGCTGCCGAAAAGCGCTCTGGAGCCAATCGTTATCGAGGCGATCCGAAAACATCGTTACCTCCGTGAGGTCGCCGAGATGCGACACGCGGAAGCCAGTCAACATCCCGCGCCGGAGGGCGCGCCCAACGCCGCCATGCTTGCCTATGTCAGGGCGATGATCGACGTGCACGCGCAGCAGACCGTGCTGTCGACGCTGCTCGATGTGCTCGGGCATGTGCCGGAGATGCCGGCCGACTGATCGCCGTTCAGATCAGGCCGAGCTTTGTCGCGAGCGCTGTGGCCTGCGCGAGGCTTACGGCATCGAGATTTTTACGGGCGTTGTTGAGGTGAAAGTTGACGGTCGCGAACGACATGTTCTCGATCGTCGCGATTGCCTTCATCGATTTTCCCTCCGCAGACCATTTGAGGCAGTTGGCTTGCCGGGGTGTCAGGCTGAGGCTCAACTGCGCCGTCGGCGTTGTGCTGTGTTGCTCGATCTTGGCGTGCAGGAAGGCGACGGCAGTGACAGCCGCGATTTGGTCAATGTCGTGTTCCAGCGTGAGCGTGGGCCTGCTCGATGCGAGCGTCAGCATCGACATATGCCGGCGGGCCGTGCGGACGGGGATGCTGATGCCCGAACGGATTCCGTGGTCGCCGGCTTCGGAATAGAAGCGGCGGATCTCTTTCGATTCCGAGCGCTGCCTGTGCTCTCCGCTCCAGACAAATGCACGCAACGTCGTCGCGGCAGTTCTCACGACCGGATCGATCGAGGTGTAGCGAGCCTCGAAATAGCGCCTTTGCCACTCCTTCGGATAGTTCGAGACAGCGTAGGTTCGGGACGGGTGAATATAGAGATAGGCGTAGTTGTCAAATCCAAGCTCTGCGGCGAAGTCGGGAAGCGCATCCTTGAGCATGTCTTCCGTGCGAGCAATTGAAGTGAGATCTGTCAGCCGCTGAAACCATGCCTTCAATGCTATTTCTCCAAGTTTCGACGCAAAACTGTTCATCAGGAGCCCCAGCCTGCGCTCACTCCTGGTATTGGTTGACAAGCGATTTCGGCTCGGGTGCCGGGTTATCCATGCCAGCGGTTCCATCGGTATGGCGCGGAGCCAAAGGCTGGTTTGTGCGCTGACGCGAGGGGTTCTGTGCGCAAGATGTTTGCGGCAAGCCGGCGTCGGTGCTCCTCCTCGATACATAGCTGACCATAGAGCGATCGAAACCCATGGTGCTTCGAGTGAGGCAATTCAGACCAATTATCATTCGGCTGGTGGAGGTCAATCAGCCGAAGGTCCGTGCGATAATGGTTTCGTCGAGACTTTTGTCGCGAGACCTACGGTCCCTTGTCGCCGTTGACTGGCTTGAGATACTCTTAGGAGGCGTATACGTGATCGCGGGCTATGGGTGTTGACTGCAGAGCATGACCAAAATGCCTGCATCATTGTGCAGCGCCTTTTCAAATTGCGGAAAGCAGGGATTTTTGGTCCTGGTTTCTGACGCGACACGGGCCTTTGCGCGAGATCGCGGCTTCCGACATGGTTTGCTTGCTGGACTCTGGCTTACGAATGTGAACCTGCGAATGCTGTCCACCTTGCAACGGCCACCGAGCGGGCCATTTGGGTCCTCGCGATAAGTGGTTGCACCATCCTGCTGAAACTGGGCGCCGATGGCATGGTCCGCCGCGCTCGGTTCAGCCGGGTGTGGCATTGCGCTATCAATTGTTTTGTTGACGTCAGTCCTGACGGCCGCCGATCAGGCTTTTACAAACAAAATCTTCGCCCCCGCAATCCGCGCTACCGCTCCCCTTGTCAAAGTCACCTTTCTTGCGGGCGCCCAAATTGCCAGTCTTTCTTTTTACACAAAATTCGTTAAAAGAGATTTCGCTGCTGGGGAGTTGCGATGGACGACGACATACCATCGGATCAAACGAAGCTCTATTTCGTACGCGTCAAAGGTGCCGGTGCGGCCGTTGGCCTGTTCTGGTCAGACTGGAATGGGCTGGACCTTTTGATCCCTCGGCATATCGACCCCGGTGTCTGCGAAGCTGCCGAGATATGGCCGCTGGCCGGCGTCGTCTTCCTGGAAGGGCCGGTTTTGCACCACGGCGTTGTTGCGAATGAGGGCCCACATCGGTGCATGTTGACAGGGGGCCTAGCCCAGACGCTCTTCGACGATGGTGGCGGTGAGTTTGCAACCCCTATCGAGTTTATGCCTCTTCATAATCCGCCCAACCTTCCGGCGTTGTTCTCCGTCATGACCAACGAGGAATTGCTTGTGCAATGGAATGAAGTTCTGAATCCGCTGGTTTTGACAGAGTCCGAAGCGGTGCTGAAACAGGAAATCCAGCGTCGGGGCCTGCCTATTTGATGGAGTGATACTGGATGAATACTGCACAAGAAACTCTTGGAGCTTTTTGCGGACTCGTCGTGACGCTCGCGGTGCTGGTCTGGTATTGGGGAACTCAGAGCCTGGTTGGCAATTCACGGGTGAGCGTTTCGCCTGATAAGATTTCCGCCCATTGCGACGAGGATCATAGCTTTTGAGACACCCGATCCTGACCAGAACTTCGAGCGGGCCTCTGTCCGCATACGGCTGAGCCATGGTACTTTATCTTTGCTGGGGCCGATCGCCGGCAATTAAAAGTGAGTTGCGGAGTACACGGGCGCCCGCCGGTTCACCTTGACCGTGCCGACCATGCGCGAACTGCGGGCTGCGATCCCCCGCGAGGAGGCAACCGATGAGAATTCAGGCGCCCTTTGTCCTGACCGTCCCGCGCATCATCCCGGCGGATGGCCGCATTCTCTATTTCGGGCGTGACCGCACGGCGTTTGGATTCCTCTCGCATTTCTTCCCGAGTCCAATCGATCTGGATGGCGAGACATGGCCGACGGTGGAGCATTTCTATCAGGCGCAGAAGTCGGACGATCCGGACTATCGGGACGCGATACGCGCCACCCTGAGCCCAGGCTTTGCGAAGCGTCTTGCCGCTCCGCCGACGGCGCCGCGCCGGATCTCCCAGAATTCCTGGTTCAAGCGCAACGGCCGCGAGCCGCGGTCGGATTGGCACGATGTGAAAGCCGATATCATGCGCCGGGCTGATCGCGCTAAATTCGAACAGAACGCCGATCTTGCCGCCATGCTGCTAGAAACTGGAAATGCTGAACTCATAGAGGATTCTCCAGGCGAACCGTTCTGGGGCGTGGGACCGGACGGGAATGGCGGCAACTGGGCCGGCCGAATTCTGATGGAGATCAGGCGGAGCATGGTAAGCGGCAGGGAGTGACCGATCCCATCGCACTGGTAGACCAATCCGGCACTGGCGAGGCCGCGCCCGGTCAAGATCACGCCGTAAGCTATGGCAGCCGCCTTGCTCAGGCCCCCGGCTGCATGGTAGAGTTTCGTCATTGACTGGGATTTTTGCATGACCTGACCTGCTGCTTCTTCAGCCGCCGCTTCGCCATCAGGGGCGAAGTGTGTCTGAAAGGAAGCAAGCATGTCCGATACCAAAGTCATCCTCAGCCCGGCGGTTCGCGCCAGTTTCGGCAATTCCGACAAGCCTGAGAAGAAGGCGGTGTTCAGAGCCGCGACCAGCAAACTTGAGAAGAAGGCGGCGGCCGTCGCCGAAACGATTACGGTGCCGGCCGGCATTGAGTTCGCCCGCTTCGAGCATGGCGGCCGGACCTATGCCTTGAGCGCCCGGATAATCGTCGAGGTTGAAGCGCTCGAAAATCGCGTGCCGAATATTGTGATCCGGAGCAGCCAATCGCCAGCGGGGCGCAAATCTTCTCCGCCCTCACGGCGGAGTTGACTTCGCGCGCCGGCAACCGGCGAGCAGCCATGGTACGGCCTCGCCGTTCTTCTCAGAGGCTGTTTGAAAAATCATGAGAGCCTATCTTGTCCCGGATCAGCAAAGCGACGCTACGCGCCGCATTGCATCCGGGACAAGGCCCATCAACCTGTTACGAACTCTTTTCAAACAGGCTCCAAGAACCTACGACTGGATGCACGCGTCCGCCACACGCCGAGTTTTCGGCGCTTTTGCACAAACTTAAGGAAGCAACGGTGGATTTGTGAACTATGGTTCCTTCAGCCGCGTGCGTTGGAACGGCGCCATGAGATCTGACGGCAACAGGGCTGTCGCGGGCGGAATCGAAAAGCGGGCCGGAGATGGGTGATGCGAGATGTGCATATCAAGCATTTCGATGAGAAATTTCAGTATCTTTTCAGCAATCATCCCTCCATCAAGAACTATGCGGGTCTGGCGAAGGCCTTGAGCGTCGCGCCGCCGCTCGTTTCGGGATGGAAGAACGGCACGCCGTACACGCATCCCTCGCATATTCCGATCCGCCATATCGGCAGCGTCTGTGACCATCTCTTCGTGTCTCAGGAAGTCCTCGAACTCGAGGATTTTCAGCAGTTCAAGACGCGGGCCGGCGAACGGCCGCATCCGAGCCTTTGGGACTCGCTCGTCCTTTCCGCGCCGTTCTCGCCCCGCCTGCAAATCATCGGCGAGGGCGGCAAGCGCGCCGATGGTCCGACACTGCGCCCTCTAACGCGGGGCATCTATGACCCCGATGATCTGGAGGTGGATGTCCCCATCTTCAGGAACGGCGAATCCGTCATCATCCGGCTCGATGCGGAACCCGATTGGCATGTCGCCCTGTTCTGCAAGGATCGCGTCGGCTGGCAGCGCCTGCACCCTACCTTGCGCAGGCGCGAAACCCGCACTGACGGCATCTTTTACTATCCGCTACAGAACGATCCAGTGCGCGCCCGCTATGCCCGGCTCGATGCCGTACCGGGAGCGCAGGTTCTGGTCGCCGTCATCACCGGCGATGCCCTGCCCGAGCCCATGCTGGAGGCGATTGCCGCAGCAACCGATCTCCCCTCCGCGCTCCAGCACCTCGCGCGGAGCCTCGGCGTGGCCGTGACATCGACCAGCGAAATGATCCAGTTGCGTTATCACGTCGAGCCTTAGTTCTCTAATTTTCAGCTCAATTGAAAAGCGCTTCGCGTCGACCAGCCAAAGGGAGGCGTCTCCCATCATCTGACCATTGCGCCGTGGTGGCTCCGTCCGCACGCCGAGCATCGGGGGCCGGCGCGGCGACGCTCCAGACGTCGTGGTTATGGCCGGTCATCGGGTCCAGAACGGTGCGTCTAGTGAGATAGGGTGTCTCTTGCAACGGTGGCAGCGCCCGGCCGTCGATCTGGCTGGCGGTGAGCATGGAGAGGATCAGTTCGGCAGGGTCCGCTGCTGCAATGGCGGGATCACGCTTCGGCAACAGGGTTGTCTGCACCACCTGTCCTCCCGCGATGATTCTGGTCATCATCGACGATCCTCTATCGAAGATCGTCATGCCGCCGGCTGCCTGGTCCTGCCGCGGCTCATAGGCGTTCAGGAATCCGGCAATTCTCCTTTCGGCAATATCGTCGCGGCCGAGCATCAGGAGTCTCCCATACCTGGGTCCTTCATATCTCTTTCTGTGAATGCCACTGACGGCCTGGCCCTGCGCTGGTTCAAAGGGCTGATCGATCGTGGCTGCGATCTCGCTCGCGGTGGGCACCGGCACCTGAACCTTGCCCTCCTCGACGAGGCTCTCGATGACGTGACCGCGCAGCAGCGACGGCCAGATCATCGCAAACAAGGCATGCGAACTGTTGATCTGCGTGCCGATCCAATGGCCGTTGATGACGAAGGCCGCGCCGACAATGTCGGGCGACGAATTGGCCAAGGGTGCAAGCGCGGCGGTGATCGGACGTTCCGCCCCGGCAAGGCTCGCGTCATCGAGGTCGAGGGCCAGACCGTTGACCCACGCGCCTGTACGGTCGCGGAGTTGGGTCGAAGGATTGGGACTATCCGTCAATGTCCAGCTTGCCGGTTTGGCCGGGGTCAAAGGATGACCGAACCGGCTTGATAGGCGGGCCTTGATGGCGTCAAGACTCCACCACACGCCCAACCAGCGCAGGTTCGGGCCGGTGTCCAGGGAGGCTGGACTGGTCAGCATGATCAGTTTGGCGGTGAGCGACGGCATGGTCGTGCCGATGCCGACGAGCAGCCCCTCGCTTTCGCCGGCACGCGGTTGCGCGCGAAACGGATCAACGCAGAAGGTTGGTAGATCGAGCGGTTCCGAATGCGGCGGCACGATCATATCTGCGCCCGCAACCTGATCCTGAACGCCGCCTTTGAGGACGGTTCCGAACGGCACGAAGACGGCGGTGTCGGAAAAATTCTGCACCCTGACGCCGGCTTCGCTAACAGTCACGCGCGCCTCGCCATTTTCGAGCGCGCGGTCCAGCGTATTCAGCCTGACCTTGTCGTTGCTTGAGCCATGGATCAGATAGACGGAAATATTTCCGTAGGTCGTCGGCGCCGAAACCGTATAGGCTGAGGCAGATGTCGCCGACAGCAGAATTGCAATCAGCGCCGAGCCAGCGGCCAGGCTGAAGATTCGCTTGGTATTGTGCATGACGCGACTTCCTTTGCAGATTCTCACTGTCTGGAAGAATAGGCTTCTGAAACGGCCGCTGGGGTGAATTCGGCTGAAGAATTCTGAATGGTTCACTCAAGCATATCGCCACCGCCTGCTTCGGTTGTGTCAGCGCTGCGCTGTGCGGCATATGATGTCTGGCGGCGGGCTTACGTCTTGTCTGATTGTCTGTATTCAAGTGTGTTGGACAACTCCTGCTTCGACCATAGACCTGCAGCGCCAGCGTTGAGACCGAAGACCTGACTGAGCTTGGTCATCCCGATGAGGGGATCAGATTCTATGTCCGGCCCAAACGGTGCCTCCACGATCCGGCAATGTCCGAAGTCGAACGGCTTGCCCGGCGCCACGGCGACCGGCTCGAGTCGCTCAACCAAGCCGGCCTCGGCCATGGTAAGCGCGCGGAAATGGCAGAATGGATTGTTGCCCGGCCGGCCGAACAGGACATGCGACGTCCAGGTACAGCCGCCCTTGCAGCGTGCGGCATATCGGCAGCTCTGGCAGAAACCCCACAATTGCGTGGGAGCTTCCGTTTTCTCCCGCTTGAGCTCTGCCGCGATCTCGCGCAGCGGGCGCTCGCGAATATTGCCGCGCACATAATCGGAGGTCGGCAGCGACGGACAGCCCTTGATCCGCCCGTCCGCTTCGATGCCGAGCGTCGAGTCGCCCGCTCCGCAGCCGCCCCACATGTGACCCAACTCGCTGCCGTAGCGGAGCGTTTCCGCCAATGGTCCGAAATAGCCGACGTTGTTGCCGGGAAAAAAGGCGATCCCGTTCGGATCGAGTTTCTCACGCTTGATGTCGGCCAGCAGGGGGAACAGATAGAGCAGATGGTAGGGTTGCAGCAGCAGCGACGGATGATCGGCGGCCCGGCCCATCGCCGCCGTTAGAATGACCATCCAGCTTCGCGCGCCGATGTCGACGAGCATGTCCGCCACCGCCGGAAGCTCCGGCATGGTGAGTCGGTTCATCTGTGTGTTCACCGAGAGATCGATGCCGCTGTCGCTGATCCGCCGCGCCGCGGCGGTCGCGGCCTTCCATGAGCCTTTGGAGCCGCGGATCGCGTCATGGGTCCGTTCCAGCCCGTCGATGGAAATCGAGATTTTCCCGACCCCTGCCGCGACGGCGCGACTGACCCGTTCGGCGGTCATTTGGCGCGCGCCCGTGACGATGCTGCACAACATGCCGCAACGGTTGATTTCGGCGGCGATCCGGTCCCAGTCGTCGCGCATGTAGAACTCGCCGCCGATCAGCGTGACCTCCTTGAGGCCTAGATCGGCGAACTGGCGCACGAGATCGAGAGCCTCAGTCGTGCTCAGTTCATCCGGCCGCGCGCGAGCGGCGCGCGAGCCGCAATGGCAGCAGCCCAGATCGCAACGAAGCGTGATCTCCCAGACCGCAATGCTCGGCGGGGCATCATGCTCCGGCCGCCAGCGGGCAAGCTGCTGCGGATTGCCGTCGTATGTCGGAGGGTGCGGCATGGCCGGCGCTACTTCCGCGGTCCGGGCGGAGGGCCGTAGATGATCGTGTGGATCCCGCGCAGCGGCTGTTTCTCTTGCGGCACCGGCGGCGCGGGCTCCTGCACGGGCGTCCGCGGGGGAGGACCGTAGACAGCGGCCGGCGCTGCCGGCCGCTGCGGTGCCGGGGGCGGCTCGTCATTCGGCGCAAGCGCAGGCGAATTCTGAGCAAGCAGACGGCCCATCTGCTCCGCGTTCATCGCATCGGGCAAATTGTAAGGCGAGGGATCGATCCCGTGTTCGGACAGGGTGCCGCGAGGATTCCCGGCAAACCGGGCGCGCAACGCTGCATCGCTCCGCAGCCGCCCGATGAGATTCGACAATGTCGTCACCTCATGCCGATCCCCCTCCGTAGCGGAGGCGCCCATTCCGCCGAGGCCGATGGCAAAAGCGCTCAAAATGAATTTGAGAAACGCGCGGACAGTCAGGGCCATATCGAACCTCTCAATCTGCTTGCGACGGGCCGCCCCGAAGCGGCAATCCAGATGTCATGATCCTGGATGATGTGCTGTCCGCACAACATTGTTAATGCACTATATTCCTACGGTCACTTGAGCATATTTGTGACCGAACCAACGCCGTCAAAGATTTTGGATGCTTCGCCCAGTTGCGCCGGGCATGCCGATCTGGATGTGCACCGCTGTCAATCTCCGAAGATTTTTGTCAGTTCCGCAATCGTATTCGTGGCGGAGGTGTGGGTGATCCAGGTGCCGCCCCGCTTCACCCAGAGATGACGGTACTTGTCCCAGTCATCAATCAGGATGTCGCCAGGTTCGGCATGCAGGGACTTGTCTCTCGACTTGCAGCATCGAACCTCGACGTGGTCCCCGAGGTGTTTCGCGATCCATCCCCGCTTATTGCTTTCGGCTTCCTCGACCGAATACGGGATGCCGGTGAGCACGATGCGGTAAGGATCATGTTTCGTGACGAAATTCCAAAGCTCCATCATGTCATCCATGGGCGGAATACCGGCATAGAAGCCTTTATGATCGCGGACCTGCTGCCAGTTCACATTGTCGACTTTCTTGTCCGGACGGATGCCAAAGACAGCTTCGTGGTGGGCGTCAAAGTTGGCGAGTACGCCATCCATATCAACAAAAATGCGCACCATGCCTCTCCCTTGTTCGCGGGCTCATCGCCTGTTGGTATAAGTGTATTTGACAGCGGAGCGCTCCAGAACGCAGATTTCCAAAAATATCCCCGAGCGCGAAGGGGCGATCATGCTTGATGAGTTTCCAAAGCAGGTTGGCGCCATGCTGGCGGCGGTTTTGACATTCGGCCCCGTGGAGGCGGTCGCCGAT
>LSIB01000018.1 GCA_001556025.1 Rhizobiales bacterium CCH3-A5 | reverse complement strand
AGGCCGAGCAGATCGAGGCCGAGGGCCTCGCCGGCGAGGAAGCGGCTGATCCCGCAAAGCGGGCCGATCGGGCCAGGAAGCGTCGCGCCAACCGTGGAGCGCTGCCGGCGCACCTGCCGCGGGTCGAGCAGATCATCGACGTCCAGGAGAAAACCTGCCCGTGCTGCCGGGGCGCGCTGCATGCCATGGGCGAGGATGTCTCCGAGCGTCTCGATATCGTCCCCGCCCAGTTCCGCGTGGTCGTGACGCGCCGGCCGAAATACGCCTGCCGGGCCTGCGAGGAGATCGTGGTGCAGGCGCCGGCCCCCGCCCGGCTCGTCGAGGGCGGCATCCCCACCGAGGCGACCGTCGCCCATGTCCTCGTCTCCAAATACGCCGATCATCTGCCGTTGTACCGCCAGGCCCAGATCTATGGCCGGCAGGGCGTGAACCTGGACCGCTCGACCCTGGCTGACTGGGTCGGCAAGGCAGCCTTCCTTCTGCGGCCCGTCCATGAGCGCCTGTTCGAGCGACTGAAGGCGTCGACCAAGCTCTTCGCCGACGAGACCACGGCGCCGGTGCTCGATCCCGGACGCGGCCGCACCAAGACCGGCCAGTTCTTCGCCTATGCCCGCGACGAACGGCCCTGGGGCGGCGCCGATCCGCCGGGCGTGGCCTATCTCTACGCTCCCGACCGCAAGGCTGAGCAGCCGATCCGGCATCTTCAAGGCTTCACCGGCGTGCTCCAGATGGACGGCTATGCCGGCTACAGTGTCAGCGCGGCGACCGCCAAGGCCGGCGGCGCACCAGCGCCCATCATCCGCGCGTCTTCGCGCTGGTCAGTCTCGGGCGTCACCAGCATCGGAATGAAGCCTGAAGGCGCAGCACTCGGCTCGACAAGCATCGCACGCCGCCAAGCCAGCAATTGCGAGCGCGCGATCCCGTGCCGCCGCGCCGTCGCGGAGATCTGGCGCGGACCGACCATGCTCTCCAGCACGATCCGCTCCTTCTCGCCGTCGCTCCAGCGGCGACGACGCCCCGTATCGACCACGTCGAGGCGATTCAAGACACTGTCAGTATGGCTGTCCATACTCACAGTGCTCAACGATTTGCATCACCCCGCGCAAGGCGGCCCACGCCGGACGCGTACCCTACAACAACATCATCGACGCCGCCTGCGACGCCTGGAACCGCCTCGTCGATCAACCCAGCACCATCACATCCATCGGGATGCGCGAATGGGCCCATATCGGTCAGGAATGAGGGCCGTTGGCATCAGACCGCGCAAGGCGGCCTACGCCGGATGCGTACCTTCATCGAGTCGTTCAACGGGAAGTTCCGGACCGAATGCCTCAACGCTCACTGGTTCATGAGCCTGCCCGATGCCCGGGAGAAAGTGGAGGCTTGGCGTAGGGAGTACAACGAGCTACGACCTCATAGTGCGATCGGAAACAAGACCCCGATATCGCTCGTCAATCGGCCACCGGCATGCAGCCTGCGGTGACCGTTTTACCCCCTGGAAGCGGCCAGCAGGCCGGTCCAGCATCGGGGG
>LSIB01000179.1 GCA_001556025.1 Rhizobiales bacterium CCH3-A5 | reverse complement strand
CTGGTTTGGAGATCGTGCCGGAAACGAAGCGGGTGCCGGAAGGATCGTTCCCGCTAGGAATGGTTCTGGACGCCTGTCCCGACCTGATCGACTATTCGAAGGGCGGCATTGCAAACTGGCGAGACTTTTTGGCGACGGTCGCCGTGGTCCGGCCCATGCTGGGGATCAGTCCGAGCGCCTGGGAGGAAGCCATCAGCGTCATGGACGAGGTCCAGGCTTCGATCGTCGTGGCGGCGATTCTGCAGCGCGGCGAGGCGATTTCCAGCGCAGGCGGCTATCTGCGCGAGCTGACGCGAAAGGCGCAAGCGGCCGAGTTCTCGCTCGGGCCGATGCTGATGGCGCTGATCGGCAGCCGGCGGCGCGAGAAAAAGCGGGCGTAAGGATGATGCGGCGCAGCCAAGCGATGTCTAAAGGCATTGCGATTCGCTGATCCGCGACTGGTCCATGACGTGTTGGCATCGTCGTATTGCCGAGCTGCGGTCTATGTTCTAATGTATCAACATCGCTTGTGAGGGGTGTTTGCCATGTCGATCACGACTGTTTCGAGCCGTGCGTTCCAGCAGAACGCGAGCGAGGCGCAGAAGGCGGCGCGGACTGGTCCGGTCGTCATCACGAACCGGGGCCGTCCGACCCAGGTGCTGCTGAGCTACGAGGCCTATCAGCGGCTGGCAGGCGCGCGGCGCAGCATCGTCGAGGCGCTGGCCATGCCGGGCCTGGCGGAGATCGAGCTGGAGACACCGGCGATGCGGAATCTGCCGCGGCCGGCCGAGTTCTCCTGATGTTTCTGCTCGATACCAACGTCATTTCCGAATTGCGCAAGGCAGGAGACGGCAAGGCAGATGATCGCGTAGTGGCTTGGTTGTCGGCGGTGGATGCCGCGACCTTCTATGTGTCGGCTGTCACGCTGATGGAGCTTGAACTCGGGATCCTGTTGATCGAGCGCCGCGATGTCGCGCAGGGCGCGCGGCTGCGCACCTGGATGGACGGTTATGTCCTGCCTGAATTCGCGGAAAGAACCGTTCTGATCGACCGGGCCGTGGCGCTCGCCTGCGCGCGTCTTCACGCGCCCGACCCGCGCCCCGAGCGCGACGCCTTCATCGGCGCCAGCGCGATCGTACATGGCATGACCCTGGTGACGCGCAACATGGCGGACTTTGCGCCGATGGGGCTAACCGTCGTTAACCCGTGGAACCAGGAGCGCTGAGTGCAGGGCCGCAGCTTTGAGGGTCAGCTAGCGATCATTTGACGGACAAAGACAATACTGGGTTTCTTTGGTTAAGATGGAACGACCCGTTCCAGATCATGACGATAAGAACATTCGCGGCTTTTGCCGCGCTGGCGCGGAGGCGAACGCGCTTTGTCATAGCGCCGTAGAGAGCCAGAGGGCCGCATGCAGGAGCTTTCCGGCGCATGGCGCCGGTCCACCTGCTTCACGCGCTCCAGCGCCCGCAGAATCGCGCGTTACCCACGGTCGAACAGACCTTCGAACTCGCGATCGGCGAAGTAGCGCAGTTTGCCGGCGATGATGGGGCGCTGGTTTGCGATGAACAGCATCTGCCTGGACGGGTGCATGTTGCGGACCTCGTCGGGTGTCATGAGCGGGCGGGCGACGTGCTGCTCGCCATAGGAGATCCCGGACTTGTCGGAATCGAGGGCGCGGCTCATGGTCTGGAAGACGACGGTCTCCTGGCCGGTGAGGTCGGAGACGAGGCGGGCGCTCTCGTGATCGTTGACGCCGAAGACGTGGAGGACGCCGGCGTTCGACAGGAAGGTGCCGGCGCGGCGACCGTAGGTGGCGCGGAGCTGATGGACGTCCTGGAGGATCGGCCAGAGCTGGACGCCGTAGCCGGCCATGAGGCCCATGGCGCGCTCGACCGTCGCGAGGTTGCCCAGCGCTGCGAATTCGTCGAGCAGGTAGAGCACCGGCTCCGCCGGCGTGACCGGCGCGGCCTGTGAGCCCGCCGGGGAAGGGGAGGGGCCGCGCGCCATGTCGGAGAGGCTGCGGGTGACCATGAGGCGCAGCCAGCGCGAATACGTCCCGAGCCGATCGGGCGGCAGGACTAGAAACACAGTTGCCGTTCGGCGCTTGAGATCAGCGAAGGAAAAGTCGCTCCGTTCGAGCACGGCCGTCATGCGCGGCGAGTCGAGGAAGTGGGTATGGCGCTGCGCGGCCGAGAGAACGCCGGCAGCCTCGCGATCGGACTTGCCGAGATGTCGGTTGGCGGCACGCGCGACGAGTCCACCGGCTGCGGTCGATGCCTGCATGCGCTTGAGCAGGGCAGTGAAGGCATCGGGCGCAAGCGTGAGGCATTCGCGGAGCGTCGCGAGGTTGCGCCGCTCGCGGGGTTCGTCAGCGGCGATAGACAGGATGATGCCGCCGATCAGGGCTTTGGCTTCCTCGTTCCAATGCGCCTCGCCGGCTTCGCCTGGCGCGTCGAACACGAGCGCGTCGGCGAGCGTGGCGGCTTCCTCGGCCACATTGATGTCGTCGGGATCGAGATACTGCAGCGGATTGAATGCGGCCGAAGGGATGCCGGTGACGCCGAAAGGATCGAGCACATGAACTTTGCCGAAGCGGTCCCGGGCGCGCGCCGTGACCTTCGCGTTCTCGCCCTTGGGGTCGATGCAGATGACCGAGCGATCGGCGGTGAGGAGGTTTGGGATGATGGTACCGACGCCCTTGCCGGTGCGGGTCGGCGCCATGGTGAGAAGATGGGCTGGCCCATCATAGCGCATGAGCTTCCCGGTTACGGGATCGCGGCCGATCAGCAGCCCCGATCGACCACGCGTCAGCGAGGAGACCTCGTTGTCGTTGGCGAAGCGGGCCGAGCCATGGGTGGCGTCGTCATCGACC
>LSIB01000178.1 GCA_001556025.1 Rhizobiales bacterium CCH3-A5 | reverse complement strand
GTCGTCGCGCGCGAGGATCTTGGGCTTGAGGCCGCCTACTGGGCGCAGATGCCGGGTCTGTTCAAGCACCGCGCTCGGTCCGGGGCGATCACCTCGCGCAATCTCGCCGCGCTGTCACCCTTCCACAGCTATCCAGTCGGCAAGCCAGACGGGAACCATTGGGGACCGTCCGTCGCCATGCTGAAGACAGCTTCGGGCTCGCCGTACCATTTCTCCTTCCATGCCGGCGATCTCGGCAACACCTTCAT
>LSIB01000177.1 GCA_001556025.1 Rhizobiales bacterium CCH3-A5 | reverse complement strand
AATCCCGGCCGGTCAATTATCGGAATGATGGCCGGTCGGAATCGGAATCCGCAGTGGGCCGCCTCAGAGCGCCAGCGCTCGGGACGGACGTACGGGCGATGCGCGCGACGGCCGCCCTCCGGGTCGTCGGCGGTCGGGATGAAGTACTCGCCGCCGTACGCGGAAGCGCTGGCGCCGTAGGCCTCCATCATACCGGCGATCGCGCGCAGGGCGTCGCAGTCCAACCCGGGGCGTGTGTGGATGCCCCCGGTTTTGCAAGGGGATTCTTCTGACGGATCTCGGC
>LSIB01000176.1 GCA_001556025.1 Rhizobiales bacterium CCH3-A5 | reverse complement strand
GCGGTGGACTGGGCGAGCGCGCCAGACGCGGCGACGCCCGCCGTCAGGACGAGAGCGAAGGCGGCGATTCGGCTTGTGATCTGGCGCATACGCACAGAATCGCCGCGTCCGGTGGCCGCGGTCAAGCGCCCGCCGCCGTGCGGCAGTTCGCGATGGACAAGCGTTGGCCGAGGCGGCAGCCTTGGCGGCGAGGCAACATGCGGGCATCGACGTCCCGCAGCCCTGCATTGGAGGACACCCGGACGATGACCGACTTCCCGCTCGACCGCCGCAGCCTGCTCGGCGGCCTTGGCGCAAGCCTCGCTTTCGCTCCTTCCGGCTTCGCCCAGGCCCCCTGGCCGCAGGGCCGCACGCTCAAACTCGTCGTGCCGTTCCCGCCGGCGGGCGCGACCGACATCCTCGGCCGTCTGATGGCCGAGAAGCTCGGTCAGGCCTGGGGCACGAACATCGTGGTCGAGAACCGGCCGGGCGCCGGCGGCAATATCGGCACCGACGCCGTCGCCAAGGCCGAGCCGACCGGCGACACGCTGCTGATCGTCTCCGTCGGCATGGCGACGAACCAGTATCTCTACGCCAAGCTGAACTACGACCCGGCCAAGGACCTCACCCCCATCACCATGGTGGCGCTGGTGCCGAACCTGCTCGTCGTCAGCAACAACCTGCCGGTGAAGTCGGTTGCCGAACTCGTCGCCTACGCCAAGGCCAATCCCGGCAAGCTGAGTTATGGCTCGTCCGGCGTCGGCACGTCCGTGCATCTCTCGGGCGAGTTGTTCCAGAAGCTGACAGGGACCAAGATGGTGCATGTGCCCTATCGCGGCACGGCGCAGGCGACGCAGGACCTGATCGGCGGGCGTATCGACCTGATCTTCGACAACATCACGCAGGCTTTGCCGCATGCGCGCGCCGGCTCGATCAGGGGGCTCGGCATCACCACGGCGAAGCGCTCGGCCAGCGCGCCGGAATTCGCTCCGATCAACGACACGGTGCCGGGCTTCGACGTCTCGTCATGGTTTGCGCTGTTTGCGCCCGCGAAGACGCCGCAGGCGGTGATCGACAAGGTGCAGGCCGACACGAAGGCAGCTCTTGCCGACCCGGCGGTCCGCAACCGGATGGAAGCGCTGGCGGCCGAGCCGGTGGGCAACAGCCCGGCGGAGCTGGGCGCGTTCCTGCAGGCCGAGATGAAGAAATGGGGCGACCTGATCAAGGAGGTCGGCGTCAAGGTGGAGTGAGCAGGCCTCGGCGCGCAGGATGATCGCCGGCGCGTGGGAACATCGCCTGCGCGCCCGGCGTTGCGTGAATCCATTCGGTCGGTCGCCAGCGCGGCCGACGATGCGGTCTCGCAAAGGTGTGCCCCATGTCCACGCTCGTCATCGTCCTGCTGATCGTCCTGCTCGTCGGCGGCGGCGGTTATTATGGTCATCGCAGCTATGGCGGGGCGGGGCTGGGCGGCGTGCTCGGCCTCGCCTTGACGATCGTGCTGGTGCTCTGGCTGCTCGGCGCGCTTGGAGGGTCGCCGATCAGGGTCTGACGCCGGCTCAGGCGCGGCGGCTGTCCCATACCGCGATCGCCGCCGCCAGATCCTCTAGCGAGACGCCGACGGACTTGAACAGTGTGATCTCGCCGCCGGGCGCAGTGCCTGCGATTGCGCCGGTGCAGAGATCGGCCAGCGTGCCGGCGACTTTGTCGGCGCTGTAGCTGCCCTCGGCGATGGCAATCGCGACGTCGCCACCCTCCCCGATCGCCTTTTGCGAATCGACGACCACACGGGCGCGGGTCAGCGCCTCGGCGTCGGATTCGCGCATGCCCATGGTGAAGGCGCCGATCAGGTCGAGATGCGCGTCGCGCTTGAGCCATTTGCCGTGAATCAGCGGCTCCGTAGCATTGGTCGCGCAGGAGATGATGTCGGCGGTCCGCGCCTCGCCCTCGAGATCGGTCGTGGCGCGGGCGGCGATCCCTTCGGCCGCGAGTTGCACGACGACGGCGTCGGCTGCCGCGGGCCGGCGCGCCCAGATCGCGATGTCGGTGAGCGGCCTGACCGATGAATGCGCCTTGATCAGGAAAGGCGCGAGCGCGCCCGCACCGACCATCAGCATATGGCTTGCCTTGGGCGCGGCCATGTAGCGCGCGGCGAGCGCCGACGCGCCGGCCGTGCGCCAGAGCGTCAGCCGGTTGCCGTCCATCACCGCCAGCGGCGCGCCGGTGCGCCCGTCCATCAGGAGATAGGCGCCCATGACGCCGGGCAGATTGCGGGTGTTGTTCTGGAAGAACACCGAGACGATCTTGGTGCCGATATAGGGCACAGGCGCCTCCGGCCCGCTCCAGGCCGGCATCACCAGCAGGATCGCGCTCTCACCGCCGCGGCCGACATCGTGATGGCCGCGCGGCGGCTGGACGCAGCCCTCGCGAAACGCCTGCTCGAGCGTGTCGATCAGGCCGGGATAGCTCAGCGCCGCGTCGATGGCGGCCTCGTCGAACAGCCGCATTCTAGAGCCGGCCGCCCGTGAGCGCCGGCAGGGCGGAATCGGGGACGGCCGAGCGCAGCGACTGCGCCTCCGAGCGCAGAGTCTCGGCCTCGCGCCGGTTGCGCCGCGCCGCCTTGCGGTGCTTACCCTGGCCGACCCAGGCGGCGAAGCCACCGATCAGCACGCCCGCGGCGATCGCCGCCAGCACCACGGCGAACAGCGGGACGTTGTAGGCGAAAACCGGCGCATCGCGGCTAAACGGATCGAAGGAGACGCGCACGGGCGCGCGGTTGGCCACCGAGAACAGCACGATCGCCAGCGCGACCGGGACCAGCACGAGCAGCTTGAGGATGGATTTCATGGCAGCCCTCCGAACTTGCCTATGCGCGCCCTCATCCCGAGGAGCTATTTCGGCAGAAATGGCGTCCCGAAGGATGCTCCAGCCGCTTCTGGATCATCCGTCGAGACGCAGCCTGCGCTGCTCCTCAGGATGAGGGCTCAGGGGATCGTTGTCGTCACGCCTTGTCGTTCAGCCTGAGCCTGAGCTCCTTGCCGGTCTTGAACACCGGCACGAACTTCTCGTCGACCGCGACCGCGTCGCCGGTGCGGGGATTGCGGCCGATGCGGGCGGCGCGCGCCTTGCGCGAGAAGGCGCCGAAGCCGCGCAGCTCGACCCGGTCGCCGCGCGCCAGCGCCTTGACGATCTCGTCGAGGATCGCCGTGACGATGTTCTCGATATCGCGCTGGTAAAGATGGGTGTTGCGCTCGGCGATGCGCTGGACGAGTTCTGACTTAATCATTGTTCCAGTATAACCGCTTGTATCAACATCACTTTTCGAGCGCAGGCTGCCAGAGCGCCAGCGGCCCGTCAAGCCGCAAACCGATCGGCTGGTCGGCGGCGCGCGCGATGATGGTCGCGACTGTTTCGAGGCCGGCGGCCCGGGCCAGCGCCTCGCCGGCGCTCCACAGCCCGTAGGAGGAGGATTCGGCGCGGCGGCGCCAGTCGCGCACTTTCAGATCCTTGGCGACGCCCTTCTCGCGCTCCAGCCAGGCGATCGCCTCGGGCTCGCCGCCGATTTCGTCGACCAGTTTCAGCGTGACCGCCTGCCGGCCCGAATGCACCCGCCCGTCGGAGACTGCGGCGAGTTCTGTATCGGCGAGCCTGCGCCTGTCCCGGACCATGCGCTTGAACCAGTCGTAATTGTCGTCGACGACGCGCTGCAGCGCGGCGCGCGCCTCGGGCGAGGTCGGCTCGAAGCCGTTGGGCGCGGCCTTGAGCGGGCTCGACTTCACCTCCTCTAGCTTGACGCCGATCGTGTCCATCAGCCGCCCGACATTGGGGAACTGGAAGAGCACGCCGATCGAGCCGACGAGCGAGGTCTGGCGGGCGACGATCCGGTCGGAGCCGAGCGCCGCGATATAGCCGCCCGACGCCGCGAGCCCGTCGACGACCGCAACCATCGGCTTCTTGGCGGCGAGGCGGCGCAGCGCGTCATGCAGCGCCTCGGACCCCGTCGTGGTGCCGCCGGGGCTGTCGATCTTGACCAGAACAGCGGCAGCGTTGCCGTCCTCGACCGATTTGATCAGGTCCAGCGTGCGGCGATCACCCGAGATGAAGCCCGAAATGGTGACGCGCGCGATATGCGACTGCGAGAGCGAGCCCGGCGTCCGCCCGCTCCAGGCGAGGCCGCCGATGACGGCTGCGCCGACGACGCCGGCGACGGCGAGCAGCCGCCACAGGCTGAGCTTGCGCCTCAGGCTGCGGCGGTCGGCGAGCAGATCGGCATCGGACGACATCGGCGTGAGGCTCCGTTTGAATGGACCCGTGATGTAGCCCCGCCGGCCCGGGGGGGCAAGGCGCGGCAGGGATGCCGCAGGCGGCTCAGGCCGCCAGCCCCGCCCGCTGCCGGTCGAGCGCCAGAAGAGCAAGGCCGCTCGCGACCGAGCGGAAGGCGTCGCCGACATGGATGCGCTCCGCGCCGAAACGACGGTCGAACAGCGCCCTGACGGCCGGCACATGCGAGGTGCCGCCGGTCATGAACACGGCCTCGATCGCGCCCGACTGCAGCCCGGCCTGCGCCAGCGCGCTGTCGAGCGCGGCCTCGATCGCACCGACATCCTCGGCGATCCAGCGCTCGAACTGCGCGCGCTTGATCGGCGTCTGGATGACGACGTCCATCTGCCGGAAATCGAGCACCGTCTCGTCCTGCGATGACAGCGCGATCTTTGCCGCCGAGACGGCGCGGTAGAGCTCGTAGCCGAGGTCGTATTCGATCACGGTCAGCAGATCCTCCAACTTGCCGGGCTCGACCGCGTCGCGGATCAGGGCCCGCAACTCGGCCATGGTCTCGCGGCTCTTCATCAGCGAGAGCCGGTGCCATTGCGCGAAGGCCGCGTGATAATGCGCCGGGATCGGCAGCAGTTTTTCGAAGGAGCGGTAATCGGTGCCCTTGCCGAGCCGGGGCGAGATCGCATGCTCGATGATGCGGTAGTCGAAGGTGTCTCCGGCGACGCCGACGCCGGCATGCGACAGCGGCGTCGCTGTGAACCGGCCGCCTGAGCCCGGCTCGAAGCGCATCACCGAGAAGTCGCTGGTGCCGCCGCCGAAATCGGCGACCAGCATGGTCTGCGGCCGCGTCAGGTCGCGGGCGTACCAGTAGGCCGCGCCCAGCGGCTCATAGGCGAAATCGACGCCCGGCATGCCGGCCTTGGCGTAGGAGGCCGAAAGCCGGCCCAGCGCCAGTTCCTCGTCGGGCCGCTCGCCGGCGAAGACGACGGGGCGGCCCGAGACCAGCGGCAGCGTCGCCACGTCGTCAAGCCCCTGCGCGAGATCGCGCAGGAAGACGCCGATCAGGTCCTCGAGCCGGAAGAGCTTGCCGAACAGCCGCGTCTCCTGAAAAGCCCGGCTGGAGAGATGCGTCTTCAGCGATTGCAGGAAGCGGTGTTCCGCGCTCATGCCCAGCGCCATATCGAGCGCATCGGGGCCGCTGACATGGGCGATATGGGTTTTCGGCGGCCGGCCCTCGCGCCAGAACATCAGCGCCGAGCGATAGGCGTCGACCGCGCCCTGCTTTGTCGGGAAGGAGCGCGTCGTCACCGCGCCGCTCGCATCGGCGAGCGCGACGACGCTGTTGGTGGTGCCGAAATCGATGCCGATGGCGGCCGTGGTCATGACGGTCTCCCGATGGTCGATCCTGCGCCGCCGCCCGGAGGCGAAAGCGGGCCGGGCCGGCAAACGGACCCGGCGGCGCAGGACTTCAGAACTGTCGCAAAATCGGCCGCGGCCAGCCCTGAACGATCGGGTGCGCCGCGAAGCGGCCGGCAGCCATAGGCCAAGCCGGGCCTGCGGGCAATGCGGCAGGCGCCGCTTATCCTGTTTGGGACGCCGGTCGTTGCCGCCCTGCACTTCCGTCCGCGCGCGCCATAGCTTATGTGCGCTGCAGCATTGCAAGGACGCCCCGCAGAACCATGATCCGCCTCGACAGCATCGGCAAACAGAACGGCCAGCAGATCGTCTTCATCGAGGCCTCGGCTGCGCTGCAGAGGGGCGAGAAGGTCGGGCTCGTCGGCCCCAACGGCGCGGGCAAGACCACCCTGTTCCGGATGATCACCGGCGAGGATGCGCCCGACGAAGGCCAGGTCCAGGTCGATCGCGGCGTCACCATCGGCTATTTCAGCCAGGATGTCGGCGACATGGCCGGCGTCAGCGCGGTCTCGGCCGTGATGGACGGGGCCGGGCCCGTCAGCAGCGTCGCCGCCGAACTCCGCGAACTGGAAGCCGCGATGGGCGATCCCGACCGCGCCGACGAGATGGACGAGATCATCGCGCGTTATGGGGAGGTGCAGGGGCGCTTCGAGGAGCTCGACGGCTATGCGCTGGACGGCCGGGCGCGCGAGGTTCTGGCGGGGCTCGGCTTCAGCCAGGAGATGATGGAAGGCGATGTCGGCAAGCTCTCGGGCGGCTGGAAGATGCGCGTCGCGCTCGCCCGCATCCTGCTGATGCGGCCCGACGCGATGCTGCTCGACGAACCCTCGAACCATCTCGATCTGGAAAGCCTGATCTGGCTCGAGCATTTCCTGAAAGGCTATGAGGGTGCGCTGCTGATGACCTCGCATGACCGCGAGTTCATGAACCGCATCGTCACCAAGATCGTCGAGATCGACGGCGGCGCGCTGACCTCCTATTCCGGCGATTACGAGTTCTACCAGCAGCAGCGGGCGCTGGCCGAAAAGCAGCAGCAGGCCCAGTTCGAGCGCCAGCAGGCAATGCTGGCCAAGGAGATCGCCTTCATCGAGCGCTTCAAGGCGCGGGCCTCGCATGCGGCCCAAGTCCAGAGCCGGGTCAAGAAACTCGACAAGATCGACCGGGTCGAGCCGCCCAAGCGCCGCCAGACCGTGTCGTTCGAATTCCAGCCCGCGCCCCGCTCGGGCGAGGACGTCGTCACGCTGAAGGGCGTCCACAAGCGCTACGGCAGCCGCTCGATCTATGAGGGGCTGGATTTTCAGGTCCGCCGCAAGGAACGCTGGTGTGTGATGGGCGTCAACGGCGCGGGCAAATCGACGCTGCTCAAGCTGGTGACCGGCGCGACGGAAGCCGATGAGGGCTCCGTCGCGCTCGGGGGCTCGATCAAGATGGGCTATTTCGCCCAGCACGCCATGGAGGTGCTGGAAGGCGACCGCACCGTGTTCCAGTCGCTGGAGGACCGCTTTCCGCAGGCCGGACAGGGCTCGCTCAGGGCGCTAGCCGGCTGCTTCGGATTCTCGGGCGACGATGTCGAGAAGCGCTGCCGGGTTCTGTCGGGCGGCGAGAAGGCGCGGCTCGTGATGGCGACCATGCTCTACGACCCGCCGAACTTCCTCGTGCTGGACGAGCCGACCAACCATCTCGACATCGCCACCAAGGAGATGCTGATCAACGCGCTCGCCCAGTACGAGGGCACGATGCTGTTCGTCAGCCATGACCGCCATTTCCTCGCGGCGCTGTCGAACCGGCTGCTGGAGCTGACGCCCGACGGCGTCCACGCTTATGGCGGCGGCTATACCGACTATGTCGCGCGTACCGGGCAGGAAGCGCCGGGCCTGCGGAGCTAGCCGCCCCGGCCGGGGGCAGGCGCCGCGACGGAGCCCGGCAGCGCCAGCGTCGCGATAAAGCATGTCGTCAGCATCAGGCCGGAGCCGACAAGGCACGCCTGCAGCCCGCCCCACTGATAGAGCAGGCCCGACAAAAGCGTGCCGCCGAAACGCCCGAGCGCGTTGGCCGCATAGTAGAAGCCGACATCCTCCGCTGACTTCTCAGAGCCGGCATAGGCCAGGATCAGGTAGGAATGCAGCGAGGAGTTCACCGCGAAGGCGAAGCCGAACAGGCCCAGACCCGCGACGAGCACGAGATCGGGCCGCAGGCCAACCCCGCCGGCGAGCAGCGCGGCAATGACGAAGGGGATCACCGCCAGCCCCAGCGACCAGAGCCGCGCGGCGGGAACCTCGCTCGACAGGCCGTCGGGGCTGCGCCGGACGAAGGCGGGCGCGGCCGCCTGGACGAGCCCATAGCCGATCGTCCAGAGCGCCAGAAACGTGCCGACCATAGTGAAGGTCCAGCCCGAGGCGTAGAGGAAGACGGGCACGCCGACGACGAACCAGACGTCGCGCGCGCCGAACAACGCGACGCGGGCCATGGCCAGCAGGTTGACGCCCCGGTTCTTGGCGAAGAGTTCGCGGGCGGATTTGCTCGCTTTCGCCTTGCCCAGCATCGCCGGCAGGGACGTGACGACGCCGGCGAGGATCAGCGCGAGCATGGCGGCCATCGCCCAGAGCGCGCCGCGAAAGCCCAAAGCCTCCAGCAGGAGCCCGCCGAGGAAGAAGCCGACGCCCTTCATCGCGTTCTTCGAGCCGGTGAACCAGGCGACCCAGCGGAACAGCCTGCCCTCCGCATCCTCGGTGCGGGCGGCGGCTTCCGCCACCTTGATCGCCGATTTCGAGGCCGTCTTGGTCAGATCCTTGGCGATGCCGCAGATCCCTTGCGCCAGCACGACCCAGGCGACGGAGAGCGCCGCCGTCCAGTCCGGCGAGAGCGCCGACAGCAGCAGGAAGCCGAGGATCTGGGTCGTCAGGCCCACCGCGAGCATGCGGGTGATGCCGTAACGGGCCGCGAGCCAGCCGCCGATCAGGTTGGCGGCGATGCCGGCCGCCTCGTAGAGCAGGAACAGGAAGGCGAGCGTGAAGGGCGAATAGCCGAGCCGAAAGAAGTGCAGCAGCACGAGCATGCGCAGCGCGCCGTCCGTCAGGGTGAAACCCCAATAGGCGGCGGTGACGATGGCGTAGTTGCGCGCGCCTGCGGTCATGGCCTTCAGATGCCGACCGCTTCGAGATGGCAAGCGAGGTCGATCATGCGGCAGGCATAGCCCATCTCGTTGTCGTACCAGGCGTAGACCTTGAGCAGCGTACCGTCTGTGACCAGCGTCGAGAGCGCGTCGACGATGGCGGAGCGCGTGTCGCCCTGGTAGTCGATCGAGACCAGGGGCTTGGGCTCATAGCCGAGGATGCCCGCGAGCGGCCCTTTCGCCGCCGCCTCGAACAGCGCGTTGACCTCGGCCGCCGTCGTCGCCCTCTCCAGTTCGAAGACGCAGTCGGTCAGCGAGGCGTTCAGCACCGGAGCGCGCACGGCATGGCCATCGAGCTTGCCCTTCAACTCGGGGTAGATCAACGCGATCGCGGTGGCGCTGCCGGTCGTCGTCGGCTGCAGCGAGAGCATCGCCGAACGGGCGCGGCGCAGGTCCTTGTGGGGCGCATCGACGACGACATTGGTGTTGGTCGGGTCATGGATCGTGGTGATCTGGCCGTGGCGGATGCGCAAATTCTCATGGACGACCTTCACCACCGGGGCGAGGCAGTTTGTGGTGCAGGAGGCGGCGGTGACGATCGGATGCCTTGCCGGCTCGTAGAGATGTTCGTTGACGCCGACGACGACGTTCAGCACGGACGGATCCTTGACCGGCGCAGCCACGATGACGCGTTTCGCGCCCTGCTTCAGGTGGCCCTCGATCGTCGCGGTGGTGATGAACCTGCCGGTACATTCGAGCACGACATCGACGCCGAGATCGCTCCACGGAATCTCGCCGGGCTCGGGCTTCGCCGAGAAGCCGAGCCTGCGCTCGTCGATCCGGATCGCGTCGTCGCCCTCGTGGCCGATATCGGCACGCCAGCGGCCCTGCATGCTGTCGAATGTGAGCAGATGCGCGGTCGCAGCGGCCCCGCCCTTGATCTCGTTGAGATGCACGATGTCGAGCCGGTTGCCGGCGCGCGGGTCGTCGCCTGGTCTGTGCGCCGCGCCCAAGGCCGCCCGCAGCGCCAGCCGCCCGATCCGCCCCATGCCGTTGATGCCGACCCGCATGTTCCGCTCTCCCATCCGATGATGTCCCACGCTGCATCGCCCGGACGACGATCATATGTCAATATGTCGATTGACTCCGACATATTATGAGCGCATGAACATGTCGAGCATAACCGATATAACGAGACAGTCATGGAAACGGCTCCCCTCAAGGTCTTGTTCATCTGCAAGGGCAATCATGCGCGTTCGCTCATGGCGCAGGCGATCCTCGCCAAGCTTGCGCCGCGAAAATTCGAGGGGTTCAGCGCCGGCAGCCAGCCGCAGAGCGCGGTCAACCCCTTCGCCGAGCGGCTGCTAGCCTCGCTGCACCACGACCTGACGGGCCTGAAGCCGAAGAGCTGGCTCGGTTTCGCCGGGCCCGATGCGCCGGAGATGGATTTCATCTTCACTCTGTCGGAAACCGCCGCCAACGAGGCGCCGCCAGCCTGGCCTGGCGCGCCCGTCACCGCTTTGTGGACGCTGCCGGACCCTGCCGCCTTCATCGGCGACGATGTGCAGAAGGCGCTTGCCTTCGCTGACGCCTACCGCATGCTGCATAACCGCATCTCGGTCTTTTCGAGCCTGCCGCTCGCCACGCTCCGGGGCATGGCGCTGAAGCAGCATCTCGACACGATCGGGAAGGACCAGACCCGCAGCGACATCGCCCCGCAGGACCACGCCGCGTGACGCAGAGCCTCGATTCGCCGGACGCAGTCGCGCTGCTCGCCGCGCTCGCGCAGCCGACGCGGCTCGAGATCTTCCGGCTCCTGATGCGCTACCGGCCGCATGGGCTCGCCGCCGGCGATATCGGCCGCCTGCTGGCGGTGGCGCACAACACGCTCTCGACACATCTTGGCGCGCTGGAGCAGGTCGGGCTGCTGGCCTCGCGGCGCGAGGGCCGGCACATCATCTTTGCGGCGCAGGCCGGCCGGGCCGACGCGCTGCTCGCCTTTCTGGGCGAGGCCTGCTGCAGCGAACGGCCTGCCGCCTGCGGCGCGGGCGAGACGATCCTGCCGGCGCGGCGAGAGCCTGTCGTCGGGGCGGACCCCTTGCGCGTCCTCGTGGTCTGCACAGGCAATTCCGCGCGTTCGATCATGGCCGAGGCCGTGCTCAACCGCGAGGGCCTTGGCCGCATCCGGGCCTATTCCGCCGGCAGCAGGCCGCAGGAAGCGCCCCATCCGCTGGCGCTCGGTCTGCTCGGCGAGCTCGGCTACGACGTCTCCGAGATGCGCTCCAAATCCTGGGACGAGTTCCTGGGGCCGGCCGCGCCGCCGCTCGACCTCGTGGTCACGGTCTGCGACGACGCCAGCGACGCCGCCTGTCCGGCTTTTCCCGGCGCGCCGCTGCGGGTGCATTGGGGGCTCGACGATCCCGCTGCGGCGACCGGCCCGCAGGCGGCGCGGCGCGCGGCTTTCCTGAAGAGCTATCGCGACCTCACCGCCCGCGTCAGCGCCTTCGTCAACCTGCCTTTCGAGGAGATGTCGCTTGGCGAACTCGCGCCGGTGCTGCGGGCAATCGGCCGCATGGAGGGCGCGACGGAGAGGTCGCTGGAGCAGGCGGCCTGAAGGCCTCGGTCATTTCGTGAGCGGCGGCGACGCGACAGGGTATCGCGACAACACGAAGAGCGAGACTGCAGCCGCGCCCGACAGCGCGATGAGCAGGACGGTGCTCGGCGTCAGCCCCGCGCGCTCGACCATGACGGCGAAGGCGAGCGGTGCGGCCGCCCTGATCACGAGCCCAGGGGCTGAGAGCTTGCCCAGCATCGCGCCGTAACCGGCCGGGCCGAAGAGCCTCAGGGGCACCGTGCCGCGCACGATCGAACTCAGCCCCATGCTGACGCCATAGGCGATGGCGAAGAGGCCGGCCAGCGTCGCCGTCATGCCGCCGACGAGCAGCAGCAGGAAGCCCAGCGGCATCAGCGCAGCCGAAACCCACGCCGTCGTCACAGGCTCCAGGCTCGTGCCGAAGAGCATTTCGACCACCCGTCCGGCGACCTGCGAGGGGCCGACCATGGCCCCGATGCCGACCGCCACCGTCGCGCTCAAGCCCAGACCCTGCAGCATCGTCAGCATATGCACCGACATCGCCGAGACGACGAAGCCCTGCAGCGAGAAGGCAAGCGCCAGCAGCAGGAAGGCGCGCCGGCGGGCAGAGCCGGCGAGGTAGCCGTCCTCCACGACGCCGGACCCGACGGCCGCTTTCGAGGCGGCTGGGCCGGCCGCGCGCGGCAGCAGCAGCGCATGCAGGGGCAGGCAGATCATGAGATAGCCCAGGGCGTAGATCTGGTAGATCGTCCGCCAGTCGTACGCTGCGAGCAGCGCCGTCGTCAGCGGCCAGAACAGGGTCGAGGCGAAGCCGCCGATCAGGGTCAGCTTGCTGATGGCGCGGCGCGCGCCCGGTCCATGCGCCTGCGTCAGCGCGGTGAAGGCGGCGTCGTAAAGCACCAGCGTCGAGACGATCTCGAGCGCGACCATCGCGGCATAGAAGCTCACCGGCCCGCGCGCCTGTGACAACGCAAACAGCGACGCCGCCGCCAGGACGGAGCCGAGGCTCATCATGGCGCGCGTGCCGTGGCGGTCGATCAGCCCGCCGGCGAAGGGCGCGGCGAGCCCGCCGGCCAGCAGGCCGACCGCGAAAGCGCCATAGGTCCATTCGGGCGCCCAGCCAAAGCTCCTGGTCATCTCCGGCGCGAGCACAGCGAAGGCGTAGTAGAGCGCGCCGTAGCCGGCGACCTGGGTGAAGCCGAGCGCGACGATGAGAGCCAGGCCGCCGGACGGGGCGACCTTGGGGAGCGGAGGCGAGGTCGTCATCAGGCTATAGCGCCTTCGTCGATGCGGGCGCTCGTCCCGCACCCGCACCCGGCCTTGCCGGCGGCCTTCGCCATGGCGTCGTCAGCGCAGCAGGCCTCGACCTCGACCGGAGCCGGGCCGCCGCAGCACTGCGAGGCCGCCGCCGCCTTCGCGCCGCCCGGGGTGGCGCTGCACACCCCCGTCTCGGGAAGAACGAGCTCGACGCGCCGAGCCGCCTCATGGTCGCCGGCGATCTCCGCAACGATCGATCGGACCTGCTCATGCCCGGTAGCAAGGAGGAAGGTCGGCGCGCGGCCATAGGATTTCATCCCGGCGATGTAGAAGCCCGGCTCGGGATGGCTGAGTTCGGCCGCGCCATGCGGGCGCACCGTGCCGCAGGAGTGCTCGTTGGGGTCGATCAGGGGCGCGAGCGCCGGCGTGCATTCCAGCGCCGGATCGAGCCGGACGCGCAGTTCGCGCAGGAGGTCGAGTTCTGGCCGGAACCCGGTGGCGACCACGAGCTCGTCCGCGGCGACGGCGCGACCGTCATCCGCGATCAGGCGCAACCCGGCTGGCTGCGTCTCGATCCGCTCGAGACGATAGCCGGTCTGCACGGCGATGCACCCGCTTTCGACCAGATCGGCGACCCGCGTCCCGAGTTCGCCGCGCGCCGCAAGCTGGTCGGCCGCGCCTCCGCCGAAAGCCTTGGCGAGATGCGCCCCGCGATAGAGCCAGATGATGCTGGTGTCGGGCGCCGTGTCCCGCAACTCCGCGAGCGCGATCAGCGTGCCGATCGCCGAATGCCCGCCGCCGAGAACCGCGATACGACGCCCGGAATAGCGGCTGCGGGCCGCACCCAGCACATCGGGCATGCCATGGCTGATCCGCCCGCGCGCCTGCGCCTCGCCGATCGCCGGCAACCCGCCTGAGCCTGCCGGATTGGGCGAGAACCAGGTGCCGGAGGCGTCGATTACCGCATCGGCCAGGACCGTCCTGTCGCCTGCGCCATTGCGATAGCGCAGGGCGAAGGGCGCGCGCTCGCGCCCGGCCGTGCGGAGCTTGTCCACGCCCACCCGCGAAACCGCGACGACCTCGGCGTCGAGACGAATGACGTCGCGCAACGCCGTCCGCTCGGCGAGCGGCGCCAGATACTGTCCGACAAGGTCGCTTCCGGTAGGATAGGCATTTGGGGCGGGCCGGTTCCAGCCCGTCGCGGCGAGCAGTCGCCCGGCGGCCGCGTCGATGTTGAACGCCCAGGGCGAAAACATCGGCACATGCGCCCATTGTCGCGCGGCATGGCCGATGGCCGGTCCCCGCTCGAGAACCAGCGGCGTCAGGCCGCGCTCGATGGCGTGAGCGGCGGCCGCGAGGCCCACCGGTCCGGCTCCGATGATCGCGATCGTCTTGCTCATCGAGAGGCCTCGTTCATGAGATGGTCCTGCATATCCGGAAACATCGAAACACCGGGCAAAGTCAGGCCGCGTCCGAGGCCGGCACCCGGCAGCGCTCCTCGACGCAGCACTCGTCGACGAGGAAACCGACCAGCGCGTTCATCAGGTCGAAATTGGCGCGGCAGATCAGTGTGCGGCTCCGCCGCTCCTGTGTGACGAGACCTGCATGGATCAGCGCCTTCAGATGAAAGGACAGGGTCGATTGTGCGATGGCGAGGCGCTGCTGGCACTCGCCGACCGAAAGGCCGCCATGCCCGGCCTTGACCAGCGCGCGGAAGAGCGCAAGCCGGGTCGGATTGCCCAAGGCCTCGAGCCGTGACGCTGCATCGTTCGTGTCCATGACGCGACGATGGCGGCTGCCGTCCCGGTCGTCAACCCATCTTTCCGGTTTTATCGAATTATAGAGTATGCCGGTATCCCGACCGCAGCGCGAGCCAACCCGGCCCGGGCGGGAAACCGGCTTGCGGGTGCGTCGCGATCGGCCTATCGGCTGAAGGGAGCGGCGCGGCGCGCCGGGCCAATGCGACGGGGACATGCTGGACACGGCCGACACCACTAGCGCCCAGCCGACGGCGCGCGCCGGTTCCTCGAAGGCCGGCGCCGCGAATATGGAGCGCATTCTCGACGCCGCGCTGGCGCTGTTTGCGCGCTATGGGCTGCGCGGCACGCGCGTCGAGCAGATCGCGGATGCAGCCGGGCTCTCCAAGACCAATCTGCTCTACTATGTCGGCAGCAAGGACGCGCTCTACCGGGCGGTGCTGTCGCGCACGCTGATGATGTGGCTCGCCCCGTTGCGCGAGCTCGATGCGGCGCTCGACCCCGAGCAGGCGCTGTCGGACTACATCATCCGCAAGCTGGAGGCCTCGCGCGACCACCCGGACGCCTCTCGTCTGTGGGCGATGGAGATCATGCAGGGCGCGCAACTCGTCTCGACCATCCTGGAGACGGAACTGGCGGAACTGGTGACGCGCACCGTCGCCGTGCTGGAGCGCTGGATGGATCAGGGCGCGCTGGTCAGGATGGAGCCGCGCCATCTGTTGTTCATGATCTGGGCGACGACGCAGCATTACGCCGATTTCGCCGTGCAGATCAGGACGCTGACCGGCAGCGGCCTCGACGACGAGGCCTTCTTCGCGCAGAGCTGCGAGGCGGTGACGGGGACAATCTTGCGCGGTGTGCTGATGAGGTCGGGTATTCCGTCGTCACAAAACGCGCCGTCATCCCGGGCGGAGCGCAGCGGAGACCCGGGACCCATTCCGGAACGCTGACCGGATGGGTTCTAGAATGGATCCCTGATCGGCGCGGCTTCGCCGCTTGTCCGGGATGACGGCGTGGGGAAGCACTCACTCCGCCGCCGCGCCCGCACCCGGATTGTTGGGATGCTCCATCCAGGTCCGGTGGCCGCCGACCGTCACCCCCGTGCGCGGATCGACGCCTTCGGTCAGCGGCACGAGCGTGATGCAGTCCTCGACCGGACAGACGATGGTGCAGAGATTGCAGCCGACGCATTCGGCGTCGATCACCTCGAAATGGCGCTTGCCGTCCTTCTCGCGCGTGATCGCCTGATGCGAGGTGTCCTCGCAGGCGATGTGGCAGCGCCCGCATTTGATGCAGAGATCCTGGTCGATCCGCGCCTTGGCGACATAGTCGAGATTGAGGTGCTGCCATTCGGTGAAGCGCGGCACGGCGCGCCCGACGAAGTCAGACACCGAAGCATAGCCCTTCTCGTCCATCCAGGCCGAGAGGCCGCTGGTCAGTTCGTCGATGATCTTGAAGCCGTAGACCATCGCCGCGGTGCACACCTGCACCGTGCCGCAGCCCAGCGCCATGTATTCGGCCGCGTCGCGCCAGGTGGTGATGCCGCCGATGCCGGAGATCGGCAGGCCTTGCGTCGCCGGATCGCGCGCGATCTGCCCGACCATGTTCAGCGCAATCGGTTTCACGGAAGGCCCGCAATAGCCGCCATGGCTCGCCTGTCCGTCGATCGGCGGCCAAGGCGTCATCGCGTCGAGATCGACGCCCATCACCGAGGTGATGGTGTTGATCAGCGTCACCGCGTCGGCGCCGCCCTGCCTGGCCGCCCGCGCCGGGAAGCGGATGTCGGTGATGTTGGGCGTCAGCTTGACGAAGACCGGCATGCGGGTATGCGCCTTGCACCAGCGCGTCACCATCTCGATGTATTCGGGCACCTGGCCGACCGCTGCGCCCATGCCGCGCTCCGACATGCCGTGAGGGCACCCGAAATTCAGCTCGATCCCGTCTGCCCCGCTCGCCTCGACGCGCGGCAGGATCGCCTTCCAGGCCTCCTCGACGCAGGGCACCATCAGCGAGACGATCATGGCTCGGTCCGGCCAGTCGCGCTTCACCTGCCCGATCTCCCGCAAATTGATCTCGAGCGGCCGGTCGGTGATCAGCTCGATGTTGTTGAGCCCCAGCACGCGCCGGTCCGGCCCATGCCAAGCCCCGTAGCGCGGACCAGAGACGTTGACGACCGGCGGCCCGTCTTCGCCGATCGTCTTCCAGACCACGCCGCCCCAGCCGGCGCGGAAGGCGCGCTCGACATTATAGGCCTTGTCGGTCGGCGGCGCGGAGGCGAGCCAGAACGGATTGGGCGCCTTGACGCCGCAGAAAGAGACGGAGAGGTCTGCCATCGTCTTGTCTCCTCAAGCCGCAGGGCGGGCGGCGAGCGCCCGGTCGATCGACAACGCCGCCTGCTTGCCGTCCTCAACGGCCGCGACGGTGAGATCCTGACCGCCCGCGATGCAGTCGCCGCCGGCCCAGACGCCCGCGAGCGAGGTTCGGCGCTCGGCGTCGACGACGATGCGCCCGCCATCCAGCGCGAGCGCCGGGAACCCGCCCGGCGCCTGGCCGATCGCCTTGAACGCCTGGTCGCAGGGCAAGGTCAGCGTCTCGCCCGTCCCAGTGAGGCGGCCGTCCTGAGCCTGCGTGTATTCGAAGGTCACAGCCGTCACGCGACCCGCGCTTGCCACGAGCGCCTTCGGCTGAAGCCAGTGACGGATCAGCACCCCGTTGGTCTGGGCCAGCTCCTGCTCGTAGCGCGAGGCTGCCATGGATTCCGGCCCGCGCCGATAGACGATGGTGACCTCCTCGGCCCCGAGCCGCCTCGCCTGCGTCGCCATGTCGATGGCGGTCATTCCGCCGCCAATGACCACGACGCGCCGGCCGATCGCGATCTCGCCGGGGTCGTTCGCCTGCCGCAGCCGCGCGATGAAGGCGACCGCGTCCTCGAGGCCGTGAAGCGCTTCATTGGCGAGGCCGAGCGCGTTCACCGCGCTGAGGCCGAGCCCCAGGAAGACGGCGTCGTGCTCGGCCTGCAGCGTCTCCAGCGTGATGTCACGGCCGAGCGCGACCCCGGTCTTCAGCGCGATGCCGCCGACGCCGAGGATGAATTCGGCCTCGCGCGCGGCGAAATCGTTCGGCGTCTTGTAGGCGGCGATGCCGTATTCGTTGAGCCCGGCCGGCTTCTCGCGCGCCTCGTAGAGCGTGACCTCGTGGCCGAGCACAGCCAGTTTGTGGGCGCAGGCGAGCCCCGCCGGCCCCGCCCCGACGACCGCAACGTTGCGGCCGGTCGGCGTTCCCTGCCGATAGGGCTGGCGGCCCGATTCCATCAGCGCGTCGGTGGCGTGGCGCTGGAGCAGGCCGATCTTGACCGGCGCGCCCTCGGCTGCCTCGCGCACGCAGGCCTGCTCGCAGAGCGTCTCGGTCGGGCAGACGCGGGCGCACATGCCGCCCATGATGTTGGCGTCGAGGATCGTCCTGGCCGCGACCAGCGGATTGCCGGCCGCGATCTGCCGGATGAAGAGCGGGATGTCGATGCCCGTCGGGCAGGCTGTCACGCAGGGCGCATCCCAGCAGAACAGGCAGCGATCGGCGGCGACGCGCGCCTCATGGCGGTCGAGCGGCGGATGGATGTCGGCGAAGTTCGCCGCCAGAGCTTCGGGCGGGAGGCGCTGCGCCGCGATGTCGGGCTCCGCGAACGCAATGGCGACATGGTCCTGCGACATGGGACAACTCCCGCTTCCGGACGGCCGCGCTCACGCCGTCGCACTCGATCGTGCCTTCAACCTGGACGCATTCCAAGTTTGACCATCTGATCAAACCAGATGCCAAACCGTCAATAGGGGCGCGCCTGTTCTCGCGGCGGCGGCGGCTCAAAACGCAGGCAGCGCAGCCTGTTCCGCCCGCAAGGCCGGCGCGGGACGACGCTTTTCGGTAGTCGGGCTGGCGCAAAGCTGGGCTTGCGCCGGGTTTTTCCATTTGGTCAAATTCGGTGATGGATAAGCCGTCCGAGATGGCGCGCAGGCCATGGGAGCGATTGACGGGTCATGGATTCTGTAGCCGATATCACGAGGCCGGCCAGCGGCGTCGAACGGGATGCGGCGAGGGACATGGCCGTGGGCGAAAGCATGACCTTTCCGGACGAGACGGTCTCCACAAAAGCGGCGCGTGTCGTCGATATAGCCGGCCTGTCGCTCGTCTTCGAGACCGGCGACGGTCCTGTCCATGCGCTGTCGAATGTCGATCTCGCGGTCGAGGCGGGCGAATTCGTTTCCTTCATCGGTCCTTCGGGCTGCGGCAAGACCACGCTATTGCGCGTCATCGCCGATCTGGAGCAGCCGACGGGCGGGCATCTGTCGGTCAACGGAATGTCGGCGGAACAGGCGCGGCTCGCCCGGCAATACGGCTATGTCTTCCAGGCGCCGGCGCCTATCCGTGGCGGACGATCGCGCGCAACGTCAAGCTGCCGCTGGAGGTGTTCAGGCTGCCCAAGGCTGAGCGCGAGGAGCGGGCGCGGCGCTATCTCGATCTCGTCGGGCTTAAAGATTTCGCCGGCAAATATCCCTGGCAGCTTTCGGGCGGCATGCAGCAGCGCGCCTCGATCGCACGCGCGCTCTCGTTCGAGCCGAAGCTCCTGCTGATGGACGAGCCGTTCGGAGCGCTCGACGAGATCGTCCGCGACAATCTCAACCTGCAACTGCTCAGGCTTTGGGACCGGACGCAGAAGACCGTGCTGTTCGTCACGCATTCGATTCCGGAAGCCGTGTTCCTGTCGACGCGCATCGTGGTGATGTCGCCGCGTCCGGGCCGGATCATCGACGTGATCCGTTGCGATTTCCCACGTGACCGCACGCTCGACATCCGCGAGACCCCGGAGTTCCTGAAAGTCGCCCATCGCGTCCGCGAGGGCCTGCGCGCCGGGCATTCCTATGACGAGTGAGCGCCGCCTCGTCCGCATCCTGCCGGTCGCGACGGTGCTGGCCGTGTTGCTGGCGCTCTGGTACGGCGCGGCGCTGCCGATGAATTCGGCCCTGCCGAGCTTTCCGCAGGGCGGCACGCTGTCCGAGCGCTTCCTCGCTGCCTGGGCGCTGGAGCGCCCGGTGCTGCCGGCCCCGCACCAGATCGTCGCCGCGCTCTGGACCGCCACTGTGGAGACGCCGGTCTCGTCGCCGCGCAGCCTCGTCTTTCATGGCGCGATCACCGTCTCTTCGACGCTGCTGGGTTTCGCGCTCGGCGCGGTGCTGGGCATCGCGCTCGCGATCGGCATCGTCCATTCGCGCGTGCTGGCAGCGAGCCTCGTGCCCTGGCTCGTCGCCTCGCAGACGATTCCGATCCTCGCCATCGCGCCGATCGTGGTCGTGGCGCTCGGCGCGGTCGGCGTCACCGGTCTCGTGCCTAAGGCGCTGATCTCGATGTATCTGTCGTTCTTCCCGGTTGCGATCGGCATGGTGAAGGGCCTGACCTCGCCGGAGCCGATGCTGCTCGACCTGATGCGGACCTATTCGGCCGGCCGCCTACAAACCCTGCTGCGCCTGCGGCTACCGGCCGCCCTGCCCTATCTCTTCGCCTCGCTGAAGGTCGCAGTCGCAATCAGTCTCGTCGGCGCGATCGTCGGCGAACTGCCGACCGGCGGCTCGGCCGGCATCGGCGCGCGGCTGTTGTCCGGCTCCTATTACGGCCAGACCATCCAGATCTGGGCGGCGCTGTTCGCGGCCGCGATCATCGCGGCGGTTCTCGTGCAATGCGTGGCGCTGAGCGAGCGGCTCACCGCGCGCGCCATGGGAGCGCGGCCATGAGCGCGAACCTTGCCGCGAGCCAGCCAGCAAGCGGCGATGTCGGCCTGCCGGCAAGCCTCGCAATGCCGATTCTCGCCTTCGCGGTCCTGATCGGCTGGGCGCATGCCAGCCCGGGTGCGGTTCCCGCCCTCTTCTGGATCGCGACGCTCGCCGCCTGGGCCTTGTCGTGGTGGCTCAATCACAGGATCGCCGAACGGCTGCGCGGCCGGCACAGCCTGCTGCCGCCGCTGATCTTCGGCCTCGTCCTGTTCGCGCTGTGGGAAATCGCCTGCGTCGGCGGCGGCATTCCCTTTGTGCTGATGCCGCCGCCCTCGGCGATCCTGACGAAGCTGTTCGCCACCGGCGGCACGCTGCTGCCCGACTTCGTGCAGACCGTGCTGAAATCGGCGCTGCCCGGCTGGGCGCTCGGCGGGCTCGCCGGCTTCGCGGTGGCGCTCGCCTGCGACCGCAGCCCGTTTCTGCGCCGGGGCGTCCTGCCGATCGCCGACTTCGTCTCGGCCCTGCCGATCATCGGGATCGCGCCGATCATGGTGATGTGGTTCGGTTTCGACTGGCACTCCAAGGTCGCCGTCGTGGTGGCGATGACCTTCTTCCCGATGCTGATCAACACGCTGGCGGGCCTCTCGGCGGCGGGCCATCAGGAGCGCGACCTGATGCGCAGCTACGGAGCCGACTGGGGAACGACGCTGCTGCGGCTGCGGCTGCCGATGGCGCTGCCCTTCATCTTCAACGCGCTCAAGATCAACGCGACGCTGGCGCTGATCGGCGCGATCGTGGCCGAGTTCTTCGGCACGCCGACCGTTGGCATGGGCTTCCGGATCTCGACCGAGATCGGCCGGATGGGCCTCGACATGGTCTGGGCCGAGATCGTCGTCGCCGCGCTCGCGGGCTCGTTGTTCTACGGTGCGCTTACGCTGCTGGAGCGCGCGGCGACCTTCTGGCATCCTTCGTTCAGAACACGCTGAGACCGGCCGACCACGACGACGTCAATCACCAACAACAGGGGAACTGCCATGAAGACCACCATACTCGCCACCGCCGCCGCGCTCCTGCTCGGCACCGCCGCCCAGGCGCAGGAGAAGGTCACGCTGCAGCTCAAATGGGTCGTGCAGGCCCAGTTCGCCGGCTATCTCGTCGCCAAGGACAAGGGCTTCTACAAGGAGGCCGGCCTCGACGTCACGATCAAGTCGGGCGGACCCGACATCGCCCCGCCGCAGGTCATCGCCGGCGGCGGCGCCGACGTCGTGGTCGAGTGGATGCCGGCTGCGCTCGCCGCCCGCGAGAAGGGCGTCGCGCTCGTCAACATCGCCCAGCCCTTCAAGCGCTCGGGCATGATGCTGACCTGCCGGGCCGAGACCGGGATCAAGGCCCCGACCGATCTGAAGGACCGCACGCTGGGCGTCTGGTTCTTCGGCAACGAGTACCCGTTCATGTCCTGGATGACGAAGCTCGGCTACAAGACCGACGGCTCGGCTGGCGGCGTGAAGGTGCTGAAGCAGGGCTTCAACGTCGATCCGCTGCTGCAGAAGCAGGCCGACTGCGTTTCGACCATGACCTATAACGAATACTGGCAGGTCATCGACGGCGGCCTTACGGCCGACAAGCTGGTCGCCTTCAAATACGAGGACCAGGGCGTCGCGACCATGGAGGACGGGCTTTACGCGCTCGAATCCAAGCTCGCCGACCCGGCCTTCTCCGCCCGCATGGCGAAGTTCGTGAAGGCCTCGCTGAAGGGCTGGGAGTATGCCCGCGCCAACCCGGCGGAAGCGGTCAAGATCGTGCTGAACAACGACTCGACCGGCGCGCAGACCGAGAAGCACCAGGCCCGGATGCTCGGCGAGATCAACAAACTCACCGACGGTTCCAACGGCAAGCTCGACCCGGCCGATTACGACCGCACGGTCAAGACCCTGCTCGGCGGCGGCGGCGAGACACCGGTGATCTCCAAGGCTCCGACCGGCGCCTGGACCCATGCGGTGATCGACGCCGCGCTCAAGTGAGCGCTTTGTCCAGCGAGGCGCGATGAACCCTCTCCCGGAGGAGAGGGCAGGGTGAAGGGAAGGACGCTCTCCGCATGAGTCGAGACCTCACCGCCGCTGCGGTTGGGTGTTTCGCCGCACTGGTCACACGTCCATCACCTCACCCCTGCCCCTCTCCTTACAGGAGAGGGGTTCCCCGCGCCTCACCTTGCCAAGCATAAGCCTACCCGGAGCCTGCCCATGACCCTCCTCATCCGCGGCGGAACCATCGTCAACCACGACGCCTCGCGCCGGGCCGACGTGCTGGTCGAGGCCGGCGTCATCGCCGCGATCGGCGAGGCGCTGGAGGCACCGGCCGGGGCCGAGATCGTCGATGCCGGCGGGGCGTTCGTCCTGCCCGGCGGCATCGACCCGCACACCCATTGCGAGCTCGCTTTCATGGGCTCGGTCTCGGCCGACGACTTCGAATGGGCGACCAAGGCGGCGCTGACCGGCGGCACGACGATGATCGTCGATTTCTGCATTCCCGCGCCCGGTGGCTCGATGAAGGCGGCCTATGCCGACTGGCGCAGCCGCGCCGCCAAGGCGGCTTGCGACTACGGCTTCCACATGGCGGTGACGGGCTGGTCGGAGGCGATCTTCGACGAGATGGCGACCGTGGTGAACGAGTACGGCGTCAACTCGTTCAAGCACTTCATGGCCTACAAAGGCGCGCTGATGGTCGATGACGAGGTGCTGCTGCGCTCGTTCCAGCGCTGCGCTTCGCTTGGCGCCATCCCCATGGTGCATGCCGAGAATGGCGACGTCGTCGCGCAGCTTCAGGAGAAATATATCGCGGACGGCGTTACGGGGCCGGAGGGGCATGCGCTGTCGCGCCCGCCCGTGGTCGAAGGCGAGGCCGCCAACCGCGCCATCATGATCGCCGACATGGCCGGCTCGCAGCTCTACATCGTCCATGTCAGTTGCCGCGAAGCGCATGAGGCGATCACGCGCGCCCGGGCGAAAGGCCAGCGCGTCTATGGCGAGCCGCTGATCCAGCATCTCGTGCTCGACGAGGGCGAATATTACCACGCCGACTGGGACCATGCCGCCAGGCGCGTGATGTCGCCGCCCTTCCGGGCGAAGGCGCATCAGGACTCGCTCTGGGCCGGGCTGCAATCGGGCTCGCTGCAGGTGGTCGCCACCGATCATTGCGCCTTCACCGATGCGCAGAAGCGCCTCGGCCGACATGATTTCCGCATGATTCCGAACGGAACCGGCGGGCTGGAAGACCGGCTGCCGGTGCTGTGGAGCGAAGGCGTCTCGACGGGGCGGCTGACCCGCGAGGAGTTCGTCGCCGCGACCTCGGCCAACATCGCCCGCATCCTCAACATTTTTCCGCGCAAGGGCGCGGTCGCGGTCGGCTCCGACGCCGATCTCGTGATCATCGACCCGGCGGCCACCAAAAGTATCGCGGCCGCCAGCCAGACCAGCCGGATCGAGTACAACGTCTTCGAGGGCAAGGCCTGCAAGGGCGCGCCGGTCGCGACGATCGCGGGCGGAACGCTCGCCTGGCGACCCGGCGAATTGCGCGCGCAGGCCGGCGGCGGGGCTTACGTCAAGCGCCCGGCCTTCCCCGCCGCCCATGTCGCCAATGCGACCTGGCGGGCGCTCAACGCAGCCCGCGGCGTCGCCCGCACCGAGGTGACGCCGTGACCGAGACCAATCTGAAGATCGATCCGCAGCGCCTCTGGGACACGCTGATGGACACGGCGAAAATCGGCGGCACGGCCAAGGGCGGTATCAGGCGGCTGACGCTGACGGACGAGGACCGGCAGGTCCGCGACTGGTTCCGCAGCCAGTGCGAGGCGCTGGGCTGCACGGTCGCGGTCGACGAAGTCGGGACCATGTTCGCGCGCCGGCCGGGCAAGGATCCCGACGCGCTGCCGATCGCGATGGGCTCGCATCTCGACACCCAGCCGACCGGCGGCAAGTTCGACGGGGTGCTCGGCGTGCTGGCCGGGCTCGAAGTGCTGCGCACGCTGCACGCGATGGACTACCAGACGAACGCGCCGCTGGAGCTGGTCAACTGGACCAATGAGGAAGGCAGTCGCTTTGCGCCCGCCATGCTGGCCTCGGGCGTCCATGCCGGCGCCTTTTCGCGGGACGATGCCTACGCCAAACTCGACCGCGACGGCGTCAGCTTCGAGGCTGCGCTCGATGCGATCGGCTATCGCGGACCGGAGCCTGTCGGACAGCGCAAATTCGGGGCGATGTTCGAACTGCATATCGAGCAGGGGCCGATCCTCGAAAACGAGGGCAGGATGATCGGCGTCGTCACCGGGGTGCAGGGCATGCGCTGGTACGAGGTCACGGTCACCGGCCAGGATGCCCATACCGGCGCGACGCCGATGTATCTGCGCAAGAACGCCCTGCTCGGCGCCGCCCGCGTGATCGAGGCGGTGGACGCCATCGCCCATGCCCACGCGCCCGACGCCGTCGGCACCGTCGGCCTGATCGAGAACCGGCCCAACAGCCGCAACGTCATCCCCGGCGAAGTCTTCTTCACCGTCGATCTGCGCCACAAGGACGAGGCGGTGGTCGATGTCATGGAGGCCGAGTTCCGGGCCGCGCTCGAACGCTGCCTGACGCCGCTCGGACTTGCCTACAGGGAGGCGATGATCTGGAGTTCGCCGGCGGTCGCCTTCGCGCCGGAGCTGATCGCCTGCGTGCGCGAGGGTGCGGCAGCGGCCGGGCACCAGACGCGCGATCTCGTCTCGGGCGCGGGCCATGACGCGGCCTATATCGCGCGCGTCGCGCCGACGACGATGATCTTTGTGCCCTGCGCCGGCGGCGTCAGCCACAACGAGGCGGAATCGTCGAGCTTCGAGGAATGCGCGGCGGGTGCGCAGGTGCTACTGGAGGCCGTGCTGGCTTTTGACCGCCGCCTGGGCGGGTGAGCGGCGGAGGGCAGCCCGGTCAGCGCTCGGGATCGAGCCTGTCGATCAGCACCGGCAACTCCGCCACCGTGCCGATGACATGGTCCGCCCCTGCCGCGATTAGCCTGGCCGCGACGCGCTCATGCAGCGCCTGCCGGTCGATGGGCGAGAGCGCCGCGAGCTCGTCGGGCGTCAGGCCGGCCTCGTTGCCCGACAGGGTCAGGCCAACCGTGAGGCAGCCGGCCGCGACACCCTCGGCGATACCCGGCTCCGTGTCGTCGACCTTGATGACGGCCGAGGCCGGGTGGACCATCAGGTCGAGGAAGCATTTGTACATGCCGATCGCGGTCGGGCGGCCGAGCGGCAGATCGTCGGCGCAGACGAGATTGTCAGGCGCATAGCCCTGCGCGGCGGCAAGCGGCAGGACGCGCTCCATGATCGAGCGGGTGTAGCCCGTGGTCGAGCCGATCTTCATGCCTCTGCGGCGGACATAAAGGGCCGCATCGAGCGCGCCTGGGATCAAGGCGCAGTAGTCGCTCACCACCGCCTCGTTCAGCGGCACAAAGAGCGCGTAGACCGCGTCGATCGCTGCCTCGTCGGGCGCCGCGCCCTGCGCCTCCCGCCAGCGGGCAGCGATATGCGGCTGCGCCAGCATCGCGGCGATATGGGCGCGCTTGGGCAGGCCCATCGGCTTTCTGGCATCGGCGATCGTCACGCTCACGCCGAATTTGCCGAAGGTCTCGACGAAGGCCCCCATCGGCGCAAAGGAGCCGAAATCGATCATCGTGCCGGCCCAGTCAAAGACCACTGCCTTGAACTTGCTCATGTCGAGATCATCCCAGCCGCCCATAAAGGTCATCGATGGTTTCTTCGCCGATGCCGAAAGCGGTCGAGGCGCCGCAGCCGGAGGTCACGATCACGATCCTGACCGCGTCCGATGGCTTGTCGGTGAAACGCCAGCGGCCCGGCGCCGATGCGTAGGTGCCGATCCAGCGTTCGGTGACGGCTGCGCCCGGAAAATCGAGAACCGCCTCGAACTCGTCCAGGATCAGGCGATCGACCTTGTCCGAACTGAAGGGGTCGGGCGTCGTCGCATAGTGATGGCTGTCGCCGACAACGAGCGAACCATCGGCCGATTGCGTCACGATCAGGTGGACGCCGTTGTCGCGCTGCGCCGCCATCTCCTCGTCGAGACGGCGCTTCAACGGCTCGGCTTCGGGCAATTCGGCATAGCCCAGATAGCGACCGAGCCCGAGATCGGACATCACCGCCGTCTTGAGCGAGACCGGGACCGCTGGCGCCACCCGCAGCATCTGCAGCTTGCAACGCGTGACGCCATAGGCTGCGATGCGCTCGGGGAACAGCGCCGTGTAGTCGTCGCCGGGGCAGACGATCACGGTCTCGGCCTCGATCACGCCGCCATCGGCCGTGATCAGCCTCGGCGCCTCAACCGCGACGACGCTCGTCGACCAGCGGAAATCGACGCCGTGCCGCTCGGCGAGCCAGCGGGCCAGCAGCGGGAGCGCCTGCCGCGATTCCACCCGCACGTCGTGGGGGCTGTAGAGGCAGAAGCGGGCGGCTTGCGGCCGCAGGCAGGGCACATGGCGCTGGGCCTGCGCCGCCGTCAGCCGCATGCAGCCCTCGCCCATTTCAGTTGCCAGGAAGGCCTCGATCACGGCCTCCGATTCCGGCAGGCGTCCGGCGAGGACGAGCCCGCGCTGCAGGATGTCGATGCCGGCGGCCGGCGCGATCTCGACCCAGATGTCGCGGGCGCGCCGGGCGAGGCTCCAGCAATCGCCAGCCCCCTGCCCCGTCACCGTGACGAAGCCGAAATTGCGCACGGACGCTCCGTTGGCCTGCGCATCGCGATCGACTACCACGACGCGCTTGCCGCGCCGGGCTGCGGCGAGCGCATGGCCGAGACCGACGATGCCAGCGCCGACGACCGCCAGATCATAAGCCACGCTCAGCCCTCGCGATGGATCTGGAAGCCAGCAAAGGACTGGCTCACCGGCATGATCTCGAGGCTGTTGACATTGACATGGGCGGGCAGGCTGGCGACCCAAAAGATCGTCTCGGCAATGTCGCCGGGCTGCAGGGGGTTTGCCCCGGCATAGACGGCGTCATAGGCGGCCTTGTCGCCGCGGTTGCGCACCAGCGTGAACTCACTCTCGCACAGTCCGGGTTCGATCGAGGTGACGCGAACGCCCTTTCCGTGGAGGTCGGCGCGCAGACCGAGCGAGAACTGGCGCAGGAAGGCCTTGGTGCCGCCATAGACATTGCCGCCGGGATAGGGGTAGTGCGCCGCGACCGAGGCGATGTTGATGATCGCGCCGCGCCGCTCGATCAGCCCCGGCAACAGATGATGCGTCAGCGTCACCAGCCCGGTCACATTGGTGCCGATCATCGTCTTCCAGTCGGAGAGCCGCGTCTGCGGCGCGGGCTTGGTGCCGAGCGCGAGGCCGGCATTGTTGAGCAGGACATCGATCTGCCTGAACGCGTCGGGCAGCGCGCCCAGCGCTGCGATCATCGCCTCCTCGTCGGTGATGTCGAAGCAGGCGCCATGGAAGGCCTCGCCAAGCTCCGCCTTCAGCGCGTCGAGCCGCTCCGCCCGGCGGCCGGTGCCGATCACTCTCCAACCGGCCGAGACGAAGCGCCTGGCGCTGGCCGCCCCGAAACCCGCCGTCGCTCCGGAAATCAGAATCGTCTTCGTCATGCTGCCCTCGTGAGGTTGCGGAGGAGCGCCAAGGAGCGCGCCGGATCGTCACCTCCGCTTTGCAGGACAACGCTCCCCGATGACAAGCCGATGAAGAGCGCATCCCGCGCTGGCCCCGCCGAAACGGCGGCCCGGCTCAGACGGGCCAGCATGCCGCGATGAGCGGAACCACCTCCAGAGCCGCGGCAGCCTGCGCCCGCCGAGTTCGCCCTCAAATCCATGTTGGAAAAACAGGCCGCATAGGGCCACACATGAAACTCAGGACACTCTCTCAGACTGGAGGAGGATCAGGGTCTCAGGTCAACGCATCGGCGGGCGGCATTTCGCTTTCGGCGCGAGAGCGAACTGGCCGGCGCCCTGATGCGATGTCGAAGGGGCGGAACCCCATGACATGCTTCGCAAAGCGGAGCCGGTCGGGGTCCTGCGGTCACGGCGAACCATCCGCCGGATCGAGCCGGCGACGGCTTTGCCAATCACGACCCGGCACGGATGCGAGCAGCATACGGGTGTAGTCATGCCGGGGGTCGGCGAAGATATCCGCCGTCGCCCCTTGTTCGACGATACGCCCGCCTTTCAGCACGACAATCTGCTCGCACACATGCGCGGCGACGCGCAGATCATGGGTGATAAAGAGCATGGTGAGGCCGAGCCGGCGTCGCAGATCGTCGAGCAGATCGAGGACCTGCTTCTGAACGGAGACGTCGAGCGCGGAAACCGGTTCATCGGCGATCAGGATATCGGGCTTGACGGCGAGCGCCCGGGCGATGCCGATCCGCTGACGCTGGCCGCCGGAGAATTCGTGCGGAAAGCGTTCGGCGGCCTTCGCCTCGAGCCCGACCAGTTTGAGCAATTCCTGCGCCTGCGCCATGGCTACGGGCGGGCTCTCGCCCTGGAGAACGGCGCCGCGCGCGATGATGTCGCCGACCCTGGTGCGGGGATTGAGCGAGGCGAACGGATCCTGGAACACCATCTGGATGCGGGAGCGCAGCGGACGCCAGCCGCTGCGGCTCAACCCGACGATCTGGTCGCCGGCGATGAGCGCCGACCCTGCATCCGCCGCTTCGAGGCCGATCAGGCAGCGCGCCAGAGTGGACTTGCCCGATCCCGACTCGCCGACCAGCGCGACCGCGCTGCCGCGCATGATGTCGAGATCGACATGGTCGACCGCCTTGACCGCCCCGCGTCCGCCCTTGCCGATGCCGGGGACCAGCCGCGAAAGCCATGCCGGCCCGGCGCTGGGGCGACCATAGGTTTTCTCCAGGCCTCGAACGGTAAGGATCGGTTCGGCGGTCGAGGGCGCAGGCACGCCTGGATTCTTGCGGGGCACCAGGCTGGGCACGGCTTCGATCAAGGCGCGCGTGTAGGCGTGTTGCGGGTTCGTCAGCACATCGCCGACCGCCCCGTACTCGACAAGCTCGCCCGAGCGCATGACGGCCACGCGATCGGCGATCTCGGCGACCACGCCAAAATTATGGGTGATGAACAGCAAGGCGGTGCCGTGCCGCTGCTGCAGTTCCTTCAGGAGCGTGAGAACCTGGGCCTCGGTCGTGACATCCAGCGCCGTGGTCGGCTCGTCGGCGATGATCAGCCTTGGTTCGAGCACGAGGCTCATGGCGATCATCACGCGCTGGCGCTGGCCGCCGGACAGTTCGTGCGGGTAAGCCCCGACGATGAAGTCGGGATTGGGGAGCCGGACATCCTCGAACGTCGCGACGACCCGCCTGCGCCTCTCGGCCTTGCTCCAATCCGTATGAACCTCGAGAATTTCCTCGATCTGGCGACCGATCGTCATCAGCGGATTGAGCGACACCATCGGTTCCTGGAACACCATGGCGATCCGGCCGCCGCGGATCTGCCGCATGCGCCGGTCATCGGCCAGCGCCAGATCCTCGCCATCGAGCAGGACCTGCCCCTTGACGATGCGCAGATGCGGTTCCGGCAACAGCCGCAGGATCGAGCGCGCCATGACGGACTTGCCCGAGCCTGACTCGCCGACGACGCAGAGCGTTTCGCCCTTGCCGACGGTGAGCGAAACCGAGTTCACGGCGAGGCGCCTGTCGGCCCAGGCCGGCAGCGCGACGGAGAGGTCGCGGATCTGGAGGACAGGGTCGGGGGGAACCGCGGATAACGGCTCGGTCATGGTGGCAGGAGCAGCGGTCATGGCGTGCGCAGCCTGGGGTTCAGCGCGTCGTTCAGCCCTTCCCCGACGAGGTTGATGCTGAGGACGGTCAGAAGGATCGCGATCCCCGGCGTGGCGACGAGCCACCAGGCATCGCGCAGGAAGCTGCGGCCTGCACCGATCATGAAGCCCCAACTCATGAAGTTCGGTGCGCCGAGGCCGAGAAATGACAGCGCCGATTCCGTCAGGATCGCCGTGGCGACCAGCAGCGAGCCCGTCACGATCAGCGGCGACAGGGCATTGGGCAGTATCTGGCGAAACAGGATGACGAAATCCTCCTCCCCCAGCGTAACCGCGGCCTGGACGAATTCCCGCGAGCGCAGCGACATGACCTCGCCCCGCACGATGCGTGCGATCGGCGGCCAGCTTACGGTCGCGATGGCGACCATCACGCTGGTTGCGGACGGGGACAGCACCGCAACGAGCAGGATGGCGAAGATGAAGGACGGAATGGTCTGAAAGAATTCGGTCAGGCGCATCAGAACATTGTCGATGCGTCCGCCGTAGAACCCGGACACTGCGCCGATCAGCCCCCCGAAGGCGACCGCGCCCAGTGTCGCGATGACTGCGATCAGCAGCGTCGTGCGGGCGCCATGCACGAGGCCCGACCAGACGCTTCGTCCCAGCGAATCCGTTCCGAAGGCGAACCCGTCCAAAGGCCGCACGAAGGGCTGCCCCGAAATCGCGAAGGGATCGAGCGGGGCGATCCACGGCGCCGCCATCGCGCCGACGACGACGAGAGCGAGCCAGATCAACCCGATCAGCACGCGCGCATTGCCGATGAAGCGGACCCAGAAGAGGTTTGTCATGTGCCGCTCCCCACCCGGATGCGGGGATCGAGAAGGACGTAGATCACGTCGACGACGATGTTCACGATCACGACGAGGCATGCGGAGAGAAAGAAGATTCCCAGCAGCAGATTGAAATCGCGCGCGAACAGCGACTGGAAGGCGAGTTGGCCGAGCCCCGGCCAAGCGAAGACGGTTTCGACAACGACCGAACCGCCGAGCAGCGCGCCGACCTGCACGCCCGCCATGGTCACGATCGGCAGCAGCGCATTGCGCAAGACGTGGCGCATCGTGATGGCGCGCTCCGTCAGACCCTTGGCGCGCGCGGTGGTCGCGTATTCGGCGCCCCGTTGCTCGAGCACGGTGGCGCGCATCAGCCGGGTGTAGAGGGCGAGATAGAACAGGGACAGCGTGATGGTCGGCAGCACAAGGTGGTGGGCAATGTCGACGACACGCGCCCAGCCCTCATGGAAGGCGACGACATCCTCCATTCCGGAGGTCGGAAACCAGTCGAGGCGAATGGAAAAGGCCAGGATGAGCATTAGGCCGACCCAGAAGAGCGGTGTCGCATAGGCGATGACGGCGGCGACGGAGATCAGGTGATCGCGCCATGTGCGAACTCCGATCGCGGCGACCACGCCGAGGAGAACGCCACCGCCGACGGAGATCACGAGCGTCGCCCCCATCAGGAGCAAGGTCGGCCAGAGCCGGTCGAGGATTAGCCCCAGCACGGGCGAGTTGTTGCGAAACGAAAAGCCGAGATCGAGAAACAGGATGTTTTTCAGGTACAGCCCGAGCTGGACCAGAATCGGTTTGTCCAGGCCGAAACGGGCTCGGAGCTGCTCGATGTACTCGGCCGGGGCGCCGCCGGCTTCGCCCGCCAGAACCGTCGCGGCATCGCCCGGCGCGAGTTGCAGCAGCAGGAAGTTGAGCACGACGACGCCGAGGACGACCGGGACGGCCTGAAGCAGCCGCGTCAGGATGAACCGGACCAGTCGCATGCCGCGCATGTCGAGCGTCTCCTCCAGGCCGGTTGCGCTGTGGCGGACGCCGATCGACGTCCGCCTCGCTCACTCGCGCCAGGCGCGGTCGAATGAAGAGAAAAGGCCGAGCGGGCTGACGATGAGGTCGCGATAGCGCTTGTCGACAACCGTGGCGAAGCTGATCTCGTGGGTCCAGGCGAGCGGCGCCGCGGCGACCACGATCTTCTGGACTTCGGCATAAAGCTCCGCCCGCTTTTTGGGATCGGGCTCGATCGTTGCGCGGTCCATCAGCTCGTCGGCGCGCGGGTCGCTCCAGCGCACGCCGTTGACGAAGACGGTGCCCGGCCGGATGAACCGCGAGTGGAAGGCCCGGTGAACGCCCAGCACAGGGTCGGCCAGATTGAACAGGTGGTTGGACGAAACGTCGTAATCATAGTCGGTGTAGATGCGCTTCAGCCAGGTCGCGACATCCTCGTAGCGCAGGTTCGCCTTGATGCCGATCCTGGCCAACGCCTGCTGCGTGTACTCGCCGAACCGCCGCCATTCCTCGCCATAGGGCGTGATGTCGTGGGTGACCTCGAAGCGAACGCCGTCCGGCTTGCGCGGGAGGCCAGCCTCATCGAGAAGCCTGTTGGCCCGGTCGATCCCATCCGGCACGTTGTAGTTGGTCACATCGGCGCTATAGAGCCCGGTGGGCGCGAAATTGGAGCTGATCGGGCCGTTGGTCGGCTTGCCGAACCCGAACCAGATGTTGTCGATCACGAATTTGCGGTCGATCGCGTAGGAGATCGCCTGCCGGACCTTGGCGTTGTCGAACGGCGCCTTCCGGGTGTTGAACATCAGTTCGACGACCGGCGAGAGCATCTCGTAGCCCTTGGTCTCGATCTGGATGTTGGGAAGCTTCTCCAGCTTCTTGACGTCGTTGTAGGGCACCGCGCCGAAGCCCGCGATATGCGCCTCGCCCTTCTCCAGCGCGGCGGCCCGTGTGCCGGTGTCGCCGATGAACCGCACGACGATGCGGTCGAGATAAGGCCGGCCCGGTTTCCAGTAGTCTGCGTTGCGATCCAGCCGGACGAACTCGCCCCTGCGCCATTCGGTGAACTTGAAGGGGCCGGTCCCAACGGGCGTGTTGGCATTCTGGTGGCTGCGGATGTCTCCTTGTCCGAAGACGTGCTTGGGCAGCATCGGCGACTCGTAGCCCGAGAGCGCAGCCATCATGTAAGGCGCAGGCCGGCTCAGGCGAAACACCGCCGTCTGGGCGTCGGGCGTTTCGACCGCCGTGACCTCGGAGAACGTGTTGATGCCGCGCGGGTGGACCTTCTTCAAAACCTCCATGACGGTGAACTGGACATCGGCGCTGCTGAACGGCTTTCCGTCATGGAATTTGACGCCTGGCCTGAGCCGGAAGGTCACCGTCTTGCCGTCATCGGACATCGTCCAGGATTCGGCTAGGCTGGGCAGAGGCTTCAGGTCGAAGTCGTATTCGAGAAGCCCGTCATAGATCTTGGAGGCGACCTGGCCGACCGGGTTGGCGGTCGAGATGTAGGAGCCGAGCGTGGGGGGCTCCGGCTGGGTGATCTGAACGAGCGTGCCGCCGCGCTTCTGCGCGAGAGCAGGGCCGGTGGCGAGGCCAGCCGCGGCCGATCCCAAACCAGCCGCGAGAGCGAGACATCTGACTAGGCGCATCGCAAACCTCCCAGTGAAACCCAACGCCCGCGCAAACAACGGGACAGATATCCTGAGACTGAAAACTAGCGATCTGCGTGCGGCCGCTGCCATTGCTCATTTTCGATACATTATGCATGCTCTGCATGACCGATCATCGTCCGTCGGCCTTCCCTGGCCTCTGGATCGCGAGGCTTCATGGAAATCGGCTGGCTCGAAGATTTCATCAGTCTCGCCTCGACCGGCAATTTTTCGCGCTCGGCGGATGAACGCAACATCAGCCAGTCGGCCTTCAGCCGCCGCATCCGTGCACTCGAACACTGGCTGGGTGCGGATCTGATCGATCGATCGCGCTTCCCGACGACACTGACCCCGGCAGGCCACGCCTTCTATCAGACCGCGCTGGACGTGGTTCGTGTCCTGCAACGCGAGCGGGCGGAATTCCGCGGTCTCGTCAAACGCGATGCGCGCACCATCCGGATCTGCGCCACACATACCCTCGCCATCCACTTCGCGCCGGGCTGGATAGCAGCGCTGAGGCAGGCCGACAGAACCGGCGAGCTCAACGTGAAGATGATCGCCGCGGACCTGCATGATTGCGGGCAAGCCTTGATGGAAGGCGCCTGCGATCTCGTTCTGGCCTATAATACGAACGCAATCCCATCGATGTTCGGCATGTCCCGCTTCGAGGTCGCGGTGATCGGGGCGGATGTCGTCGCTCCGGTATCCGCGCCGGGCGACGATGGGTCTGCGCGCCATACGATCACGGCCGCGTCGGACGATGCCTTTCCTCTGCTCGCCTATGCCGCCAACTCCTATCTCGGCCATCTCGTCGGCTCGGGTCTGGATGCCTGGGACCTGACCCGCAGGGCCCGTCCCTCCTATGAGAGTTCACTGGTCGAGGCTTTGAAGGGAATGGCGCTGGCCGGAGACGGGATCGCCTGGCTGCCGCGCTCGGCGATCCAGACCGAGCTCAAGGCCGGCCGGCTGGTCTCCTGCGGCCTGAAGTCCGACTATGATCTGCACGTCGAAATCCGGGCCTATCGCCGCGCCGAGCGTGAGCGCTCGATCGTCGAACATGTCTGGCGCGCCTTGCTGGAGCTGCCCAAAGATCATGCAATTTCCGCATAACCATTGTGCAATTCGAATTTCTAAGCGGCGGATGAGGGGCATAGCCTTGCTCGCGATGATCCCAATAAAGGCTTCTCCACATGCTCCTCGACCGTTTTCCTCGCGTCAGCCTGTCGCATGCGCCCACGCCGCTCGAGCCTCTCGACCGGCTGCGCAGCGTCGTCGGCGGACCGCGCCTCTGGATCAAGCGCGACGATTGCACCGGGCTGGCGCAAGGCGGCAACAAGGCGCGTAAGCTCGAATTCCTGGTCGCGGATGCGCTCGCGCAGGGTTGCGACACCCTCGTCACGCCCGGCGCCGTGCAGTCGAACCATGTGCGCATGACGGCCGCTGCGGCGGCGCGCTTCGGTCTCAAGGCGCATGCCGTTCTCGAACGCCGCGTGCCTGATACCGATGCCGACTATGAAGAGAACGGCAACATCCTGCTGGACGAGCTGTTCGGCTGCACGCGGAGCTATGTGCCCGGAGGCAGCGATGTCGCGGCCGCCTGCGCTGCCGTGGCCGACGATCTCAGGGCGAGCGGCGCCAAGCCCTACGTCATTTCCGGAGGCGGCTCCAATCCCGTCGGCGCGCTCGGCTATGTGGCCTGTGCGGTCGAACTGCTGGACCAGGCGAGCCAGCTTGGGATCGGCATCACGCGGCTCGTCCACGGCACCGGGAGTTCCGGCACGCAGGCCGGGCTCGTTGCCGGATTCGCGGCCTTGGGAAGCCCTGTCGAGGTCTTCGGCATTTCGGTCCGGCACCCGCGCATGAAGCAGGAGGAGATGGTGTTCGACCTCGCCTGCCGCACGGCCGATCATCTCGGGCATGGGGGGACGGTGAGGCGGGAGCATGTTTTCGCAGATGATGGCTATGTCGGGCCGGGATATGGTCTGCCGACCGGCGGCATGGTGGATGCGGTGACCCTGCTGGCGCGGACGGAAGGCATCCTCCTCGACCCCGTGTACAGCGGCAAGGCGATGGCGGGGATGATCGATCACATCTGTCGGGGCACGTTCCGCGAGAGCGAGGATATCGTCTTCCTCCATACCGGGGGCTCGACCTCCCTGTTCGGCTACAAGCACCTGTTCCTGGGTGCGTAGGGCGGCGCGCCTGATCAGGATTGGCCCCGCTCGCACTCGTGAGACGGATCGCGCCATCGTGGCCAGCGCTCCCCCATGGGTCGATCGAGGCCCTGCGGATCGACGGACGAGATCCAGATTTAACCGGCGCACCGAAGGGAGGCGCGTTCACCTTCGTCGCGCTCTACGGGACCTTTGACTGAAACTGCTCCCGAATTCGCCGCTTCAGCAGTTTTCCGGTGGGCGAGCGTGGAAACTCGACGCAGAACTCGACGGTCCTTGGACATTTGATCGATGACAGCCGCGCGCGGCAGAAGGCGATCAATTCGGCCGACAGGGTCTCGCTCGGCTTGATGCCTTCGGCAAGCTGGATCACGGCCTTGACCTCCTCGCCGAACTCTTCGTTGGGGATGCCGATCACGGCAGCATCGAGCACCGCGTCATGCTGCAGCAAGAGATGCTCGACCTCCTGCGGGTAGATGTTCACGCCGCCGGATATGATGACAAACGACTTCCTGTCGGTCAGATAGAGATAGCTGTCCTCATCGACGCGCCCGATATCGCCCAGCGACGTCCACCCCTTTTCATTGCGGCTGGAAAGCGTTTTCGCCGGATCGTTGTGATACGCGAACTGGTGTCCGTTCTCGAAGAAGACCTCTCCTTCCGCGCCGACCGGCAGTTCGACGCCGGCCTCGTCGCAGATATGGATGATCCCAAGTTTGGCCCGCCCCACCGATCCGACGTGACGCAGCCATTCCTCGGTGTCGATGGCGGTAAAGCCGTTGTTCTCGGTTCCGGCGTAGTACTCGTGGACGATCGGCCCCCACCAGTCGATGATCTTGTGCTTGACGTCGGTCGGACAGGGAGCGGCCGCATGGACGGCCATCTTCATCGACGTCATCGCGTAGCGGCTGCGGGTCGCTTCCGGCAGCTTCAAAAGCCGAACGAACATCGTCGGCACCCACTGGCTGTGAGTGATGCGCTCCCGTTCGATCAGGGCGAGCGCGCCCTCGGCGTCGAATTTCGGCATGACGACGGCTGTCCCGCCGGCCTTTATCGTGACCATGGTGTGCCGCAGAGGAGCCGCGTGATAAAGCGGCGCCGGACAGAGATAACGTGTCTCGCCATCATATCCGAACAGCCCCGTCAGGAGTTCGGTCAGCATGGATGGGCTGCCGACCGGAGCGTCGGGCAGCGTCCATTTCACGCCCTTCGGCCGGCCGGTCGTCCCTGACGAGTAGAGCATGTCGAGACCCTGCGACTCGTCCGCGATGGGATCGCCCGGCGCGAGAGCCGCCTCCGAACCGAAGCTCTCGAAGGCTCCTTCGCATCGGCCGACGACCAGGATCGGGCATGCGAGCGACCCGGTCGTCGCGAAGGCGGCAGTCCTGTCGAGCATCGTGTCCGAAATGATCGCGAGCGAAGCGCCGCAATCGCGAATGATGTATTGGATCTCGTCGTCCGTCAGATGGGTGCTGGCTGTCGTGTAGTAGAGGCCGCTGCGATCGGCTGCGAAGCAGATCTCCAGAAACTCGCGCCTGTTCTCCATCAGGATCACGATATGGTCGCCGCGCTTCAGCCCTCTGCGGCGGAAGACGTGCGCGGCCTGATTGGCGCGAGCTTCCAGTTCAGCGAACGTTACGGCTTCGCGGCTCGTGCTGATCCGGAAGGCGACAGCATTCGGCTTCTCGATCGCATGGCGGCGTGGATGGAAAGGCTGCAAATCACGCGACATGATCGTCAAACCGGATGACCGTCTTGCCCAAGGCGTCCGCCTTTCCAATTTCGGCCAGTGCCGACTTCAGCTCGGCGAAGCCGAAACTCTTGCCGATGACCGGTCGAACCCGATGATGGGCCATCGCCGCAAGCATGGCCTCGAACCCGTCGCGATGCCCGACGGTGACGCCCTGAAGCCTGATCTGTCGGGTCACGATCGCGCCGAGCGGCAAAGTCGGGCCAAGCCCCGAAAGCACACCGATCAGGGCGATCGTACCGCCGACTCTGATGCATTTCACCGACTGCGCGAGCGTGGCCTCGCCGCCGAGTTCGATGATCGTGTCGAAGCCGCCTCGATCCGCCGCAATCTCCCGCGCCGCGCGCGACCAGTCGGGCATCGTCGTGTAGTTGAGCGTTTCGTCGGCGCCGAGACCGCGGACATGCTCCAGCTTTTCGTCGCTGGATGAAATCACGGTGACATGGGCGCCGTGGAGCTTTGCGAAGACGAGCGCGAAGAGCGCAACCCCGCCAGTGCCCTGGATCAGAACCCGGTCGCCGGGTTTTGTCCGCGCATGGATCGCGATCGCGCTCCATGCGGTCAGCGCCGCGCAGGGCAGCGTGGCGGCCTCCTCATGCGTCAGGTAGTCGGGCACGCGAACCGCACCCTGTTCGGACAGGCAGACGAGATCCGCCATGACGCCGTCGAGCGGGCCGCCCAGAGCGGAGGCGAAGCGTTCCGGCGTCGGTTCGCCTGCAATCCAGTTCTGGAAATAGGTCGGGCAAACGCGGTCACCCGGGTTCATCCGCGTGACGCGACGTCCGACATCGACGACGGTGCCGACGCCGTCTGATACAGGGATCAGCGGCAACTCCCCGGTGGCGCGACCATAACCCCGGTTCGGCACGATCAGGTCGCGCGCGTTCAGCGAGGCGGCGTGCATGCGGATCAGGATCTGATCCTCGCCCGGGATCGGCTCGGGCCGCTCGGACAGCCGCAGGTTTTCGGGGCCCCAATTGCCTTCGATCTGGAACACACGCATGGATTTGTTCCTCACAGCAATATCGGCGTCGGGTCCCAACGACCGAGGCGCTCGAGCAGCATCGCGGTGCTGCCATCGGTGAGCGCCGCAAGCTGGGCGGCGCCGATATGTCGCGTGAACGGATAGGCGTCCCGGAGACCTTCCGCGCCCATGGCGTGCAGCAGGCGAGGCAGGACGGTCTGGGCAAGGTCCACGGCATTGACCTTCGCCGCGGCAGCCAGATGTCGAACGTCCAGCCCCTGTTCGGTGGCCGAAAGCGCGGCTTCCACCAGTGTCCAGGACGCGGCGAGGGCTGTCGCGCTTCTGGCGATGCCCTCCCGCCATGTCGGATGCTGCATCAGCGGCTGGCCGAAGGTTTGCCGCGTCTCGCCAAACGCCTGCGCGACCCGCAGGGCCGACGACACCATGGCGCAACACATCGCAGCCACGTAGATGCGGGCACCATTGATCTCGGAGAGGATGGCCTTGAACGCGGTGCCGGGCGGCAGGACCATCCGCTCGGTCGGCACGAAACAACCCGTCAGCCGAAAGCCACCGGTGCCAATGCTCGCCTGAGAGATTTCAGTGTCGATCGGGAAGCGCTGGCAGGACGCATCCGTCAGATCGACGAGGAACGCGCCGATCCCGGCATATTGCCCGGGCTCTCCGCACTGCGCGTAGACGATGGCAAGCGCGGCATCGCGGCCATTGACGATCCAGGTCTTCTCCCCGTCGAGAAACCAGCCATTGTCCGCAGCCCGCGCCGTGCAAGACAGGGCGGCGACGTCCGAACCCGCTCCCGGCTCCGTCAGGGCCGTGCAGGCCAGCGACCTCCCCGACAGCAGGTCGGGCAGGAAGCTGCGGGCCACCGTATCGGGCATGGTCGTCGCGATCCGCTTGGCGACGTTGTGGGTGTTGACCAGCGACATCGCGAAGCCGAAGTCGGCTGCGGCGAGGATCGCGCAGGCCTCGACCTTCGTCCGAAAACCGAGCCCGAGTCCGCCGAGCCGTGTCGGCACCTCGATCCGGGTGAGGCCGATCTCCGCAGCGCGCGCGAGCACCTCCGGATGGGTCGCCTGCCCCCTCGCCCAGAGCGGCGCGCGCACCGTGACGGCATCGCGGGCAAAGTCGCGAACCTGGGCGAGGAATGGGGCCGCGTCCTCACCCGTCATGGCGGACACCGGGTCGATGGAGCTTGGCGAGCAGCGTCTTGGCGATCCCGACGATGCCGATCGGCATGAAGATCGTCGCCAGGACGAGGATCAGGCCGTAGAGAATCAGACGGAAGCTGTCGGCGAAACGCAGCAGTTCGGGAAGGAAGACGACAAGGAATGCGCCGATGACAGGCCCCGCAATCGTCCCGGTTCCTCCCAGAATCACGGCCAGGATCGCATCAAGGGATTGCGCGACGCCAAAAATCTCCGGATTGATGAATCCTTGGAAATGCGCGTAGAGCGCGCCCGCCAGCCCCGCATACATCGCCGAGATGACGAAGGCGAAGAGCTTGTACTTCCAGGCGGCAATCCCGATCGCGCCGACAAGGTCCTCGTTCTGGCGAATGGCCCGCAGGATCTCGCCCACGCGCGATCTGGCGATCAGCGCCGCGAGCAGCGTCATCGCAGCCGCGAGGATCAGGGCGAGATAGAAATACGCTTCGCGATCCCCGTCCCAGGGCTTGGGAATGTTCGAAATCCCCGCTTCGCCACGTGTGAGCTCGCGGAAGTTGACCAGTACGATCACGATGATGAGGTTGAAGGCCATGGTGACGATGGCGAAGTAGTGCCCCTTCACGCGCAGGCTCGGATAGCCGGTCAGCAAGGCAAACAGCGCCGTGATCAGTGGAGCTGCTGCGATCGTCGCCCAGATCGGCCAGCCGAAGTGAATGCCGATCAGTGTCGAGCCGTAGGCGCCGATGCCCATGAAGCCGGCCTGGACGATCGAGACATAGCCGGTGAAGCCCTGGATGAGGTTCTGACCCTGCGCCACGATCACCCAGATCAAGGCCAGGATGCTGAGGTGAAGGTAGTACTTCACGCTCAGGACCTGAGGCAGCATGGCGAGAGCGGCGAACGCCAGCAGCCAGGCAAGAATGACGAGCCGCAACTTCATGGCGCGCGACCCAAGAGGCCCTGCGGGCGCACCAGCAAAACGAGGATCATGACCGCGAAGGCGATCACATCCTTGTTGGCGGATGAGACGAACCCTGCGGCAATCGATTCCGTGATGCCCAAGACCGTTCCGCCGAGGATAGCTCCCGGGAAAGAGCCGAGGCCGCCGAGGATCAGGACGGCGAAGCCCTTCACGACCAGGCCCTCGCCGATGCCCGGCGCAATGGCGAAGAGCGCGCCCACCATGATGCCGGCCGCCACGCCAAGGGCGGTCGAAATCCCGAAGACGATCAACGGAATCGTGGTCACGTTGACGCCCATCAGGATAGCGGCGTCACGATTCTCCGCGACAGCGCGGATCGCCTGTCCCGTCTTCGTCTTTTCAACGAAGATCATCATCGCCACGACGAGCAGGATCGCCGAGAGGATCACATAGAGCCGCAGTTCGGGAACGGTGACCCCCTTGATGTCGAAGACTCGACTCAGGGTCGTCGGAATCACAATCTGCTCGTGGCCGAAGAACTGGAGGTTGATCCCCTCGACCATCATCGTGAGCCCGAGGGCCACGATGAAGGCGTTGATATGATTGGCATGGCGGACCGGGCGATAGGCCAGCATCTCGACCAGCGCCCCCAGCAGCACGCCGGCGGCCAGGGCGATCGCGATTGCCGCGATCAGCGGCAATCCGTAGCCGGTCATCAGGAAGTAGGTGAGATACCCGCCGGACATCGAGATCGAGCCATGGGCGAAATGCGCGATGCCGAGGATGCCGAACACGGTCGTCAGGCCAAGCGCGATCAGCACATACACGCCGCCGATCGCGAGACCGTTGATCGTCTGCTGGAGGATTTCGATCAGCATAGCCCGGCCTACGCCTTCACTTCAGCGTGCCGAGAAACAGTGAATAGGCCTTTGCGTCCGAGGGCAGGTCCTCGACGTAGACCCATTTGCCCTTCTGCCACTGGAACGCGCCATTCGAGGTGTAGGCCTGCCCGTTCTCGTCGAACATCTTCCCGTCGACCGGCTGGTACTGCATGACCACCTGCGGCGGCACAGGCAGTGACCGCAGCGCCTTGGCCACGGCCTCCGTGTTGTCGACCGTGCCGGCCGCCTCGATCGCCGCCTTCAACGCATAGAGCTGGTCATAGGCGTAGGGCGAACTCGGCGAGGGCGAGGCCTTGAACATCCTGGTATAGTTCTCGTGGTAGGCGATCCCGTTTTTGCTGGCGGAGAGCAGGGTCAGCTCGGTCGGCCGCAGATCCCAGACGCCTTCCATCTGTTCCGATGTGGTGACGCGCAGGAACTGCTCCTCGCTGCCGCTGGTGAAACCGTAGCGCGGGACGTTGATGCCCAGTTCGACCGACTGGCGATACACGAAGGCAGCCGGCTCGACATAGCCGACGACCAGCAGAGCGTCCGGGCTCAGAGCTCGGATCTTGGTCAATTGCGGGGTCATGTCGCGATCGCGCAGCGAAAACACCTCGCGGGCAACGATTTCGCCGCCGGCCTTCTTCAGCTCCTTCTCGACGGCGTCGACATATTGCGAGTAGAAGCCGACCTCCAGAGCACCGACCACGGCGACCCGCTTGTGGCCCTTGCGCGCGATGAAGGTTCCTGCGGCCTGTCCGGTATAATCGGCTGGCGGTCGCGTGCGGACGAGGTTCGGGATCTTCTGTGTGGTGATGGACCGCTCCGCCGCGTTGCCGACGAGCATCACGGCCTTCTCCTTCGCGATGAAGGAGGCCACCGCGCTGGTCGAGCCCGAGCAGCAGAAGCCCAGAACATACTTGACCCCGTCGCGATCGATCAGTTTGCGGACCGCGTTGGTCGCTTCGGTCGGATTGGCCTTGTCGTCATAGGCGATGACGTCGATCTTGTAGGCGTCGGCGCCGACCTTGATTCCGCCGGCGGCATTGATTTCGTCGGCCGCCATCTTGACGGCATTCGCCTGCGGCAGGCCGTAGACGGCCCCTCCGCCGGTCAGAGCGTCGGCCACGCCAACGCTCAGTTTCTTCTCGGCGGCAGAGCTGGGGGATGCCGCGACGGCAAAGGCTATCGCCAGCGCAAATGCGCCGGCTATCATTCGAGTAGACATGGCTTCCTCCGCTTGATTTTGTTTTTTGACTAGTGGCCGAGATACGCACGCACGACTTCAGGGTGGCTTTTCAAATCCTTTGCAGGGCCGTCCATCACGATCCGGCCGGCTTCGAAGAGATAGGCGCGATCAGCGAGGTTGAGCGCCATCATGGAGTTCTGCTCGACCAGCAGGATGGTCATTCCCATCGCCTTGATCTTCGCCAGGGTCTCGAAAACGCCCGCGACAATCTTCGGCGCAAGGCCAAGGGACGGCTCGTCGAAGAGGCAGATGCGTGGACGCGCCATCAACGCGCGCGCAATCGCCAGCATCTCCTGCTCCCCGCCGGATAGCTTCCCGGCCGCCTGCGTCTGGCGCTCCCGCAGAATGGGAAACATGTCCATCATGCGGTCGAGATCATCATCCTGCTCCTTGTCGGTTCTGGTGTAGGCCCCCATTCGCAGGTTTTGCAGAACACTCATCTGCGGGAAAACCTGGCGTCCCTCGGGACACATCGTGATCCCCGCGCGGACGATCGCGTGCCCGCTGTGGTTGGTGATGTCGCGCCCTTCGAACCGGATGGTTCCGGCCCGCACCGGAACGAGGCCGCAGATCGCCTTCAGCGTCGACGACTTGCCTGCACCGTTCGCTCCGATCAGAGCGACGCATTCGCCGGCCGCGACGTCGAGGCTGACCCCATGGATCACCTCTATCGCGCCATAGCTCACCCGGAGATCGCGAATGCCCAGCATCTCAGGCCGCCTCGCCGAGATAGGCATCGATCACAGCGGGATTGGCCCTGATCTCGGTGGGAGTTCCCTGCGCGATCTTCGAACCGAAATTCAACACGACGATGCGGTCGCACAGCGCCATGATCAGCGCCATGTGATGCTCGATGATCACCACTGCGAGGCCGCGCTTGCGAATTCCCCGGACAAGTTCCGCCAGCTCCTGACGCTCGTGCTCGACGAGACCTGCGGCGGGTTCGTCGACAAGCAGAATCCTCGGCCGTGCCGCCAGGGCGGTGGCGATCATCAGGAACCGCTGCTGCGCCGAGGAGATGCCGCCCACGGGGCGATCCGCAACGGACGCCAGCGAGCAAAGCCGCAGCAGATCATCGACATGTGCGGCGGTTTCGTCATCGTCCACGGACGACTTGCCGAAAGGCAGGATCGAGGCGAAGGGGTTGACCGTCCTGACCGCATGGCAGCCGATGGTCACGTGCTGGCGAACCGTGAACTCCGGGAAGACGCGCGCGGTCTGGAACGTCCGGGCAAGGCCTTTGGCGACCCGCTGCGGCTCAGGCATCCTTTCGATGGATTGCCCGGCGAGGACGATCGATCCCGATGTCGGCGCCAGAAGGCCGGCCAGCACATTGACGGTTGTCGACTTTCCCGAACCATTTGGGCCAATAAGTCCGAGGATCTCGCCGGCAGCCACATCGAACGACAGATCACGGATCGCGCGGACGCCGCCAAAATTCTTGGACAATGCATCGACGCGCAGGATCGTGTCGGCCATGTTGCGTTTCCGGAAAGCGAGTACGCTGACGGCAAGCCTATGCGCCGGCTCTGGGTGGGGGTATCGCAAAGATTCGCGCTAGATATTCAATTTTTCGATGATATCGTGAGCGCTGAAAAAGCCTCCTAGGCCGCCAATGGTCCGGATTCGCAACATCAATTCGATCCATGTTTTCGATAGCGTCGCACGTCTCGGGAGCGTGACGAAGGCTGCGCAGTACTGCGGCAGCACGCAGAGCTCGGTCAGCTACCACATCAAGAAGCTCGAAACGGACCTTGGCGTCGTCCTCTTCCGGCGGACCGCGCACGGTCTGGAGTTGACCGAAGACGGGGCGCGTCTGGCGAGCCATGTGGATAACGGATTGCAGCAGATCGGCGCGGGTATCGCGCTGGTCGCCCGCAGAAGGGCGGAGGTGCGGGTTGCCCTCGTCCCGATGTTCGCCAGCCGCCTCGTTTCGGCCCGCATCAGCGATCTGCGTCAGTCCTTCCCTGATGTCGACGTGACCTTGCTCAATCACAACAACACGTTCGTGAACTTTCCCGATCCGCACGCTTTCGCGGATTTCGGTATCCAGTGGGGAACAGGCGGCTGGCCGAGATTCGAGGCGGAGAAACTTTGGGACGAGCGACTTGTTGCAGTTTGCAGCCCCGGCTACCAGGCTACGCTCGGGTTGTCAGAACCTCGGGATGTTCAGCGATGCACGTTGTTGCACGTCGACGATAAGCGGATGTGGGCGGAGTGGATGACGGATTGCGGCACCGTGTTACGACCCGATCAGCCGAGCATGATGCTAGAGGACCGCCATTTCCAATTGAGCGCGACCATCAACGGCCTTGGCATTTCACTTTTCGCGGAGTGGTTGGTCCAAGGCGAGCTGAAAGCCGGCAGCCTCGTGAACCCTTTCGGCAAATCCTACCCGACACAGTTCAGCTACTACCTCGTGATGCCAAACGGGCCGCCCTTGTCGACAAGAGCGAGGCAAGTGCGGGAGTGGTTCCTCAGCTTGGCGGCCGGACGAGAACGGCCAGTCGTAACGGCACAATAGGGCTCCTGGGCCAGTCGCGCAGCGCCTCGGCGCTGGCTTCGCCTAGCGGAGAATCCAGTGGCGCAGCTCCGGCGGGACGTGCGGGCAGCCTTCGCGGCGGCTGTAGGCTTCGCTGTTTGATCACCAGCGCAGCGCGGCAGTATGAACCGGCGCGTCCCAGAGACGGAGCAGTTCGTCGTCCAGCGCCGTCACCGTCAGCGAACAGCCAGCCATGTCGAGCGAGGTGACATAGGAGCCGACCAGTCCGCGCGCGACGCTCAGGCCGCGCCCGGCCATGATCCGGGCAGCGGCGTTCGCCATCAGATAAAGTTCCATCATCGGCGTGCCGCCGAAGCCGTTGACCAGAAGCAGGCAGGGCGCGCCGCGCTTGAGGTCGAGATCGTCGAGGATCGCAGCCATCATCTCCTCGGCGATCGCGTCGGCCGAGGCGAGCTTCACCCGGCGGCGGCCGGGCTCGCCATGGATGCCGACGCCCATCTCCATCTCGTCCTCGGCCAATGCGAAAGTCGGCTTGCCGGCGGCGGGGACGGTGCAGGATGTCAGCGCCACGCCCATCGAGCGCGTGCGCCGGTTGACCTCTTCGCCGAGCGTCTTCAGCGCCGCGAGACCGCGGCCCTGTTCTGCCGCTGCACCAACCATCTTTTCGACGATCATCGTGCCGGCGACGCCGCGACGCCCGGTCGACCAGGTCGATTTCGGCACGGCGACGTCGTCATCGGTGACGACCGTCGCGACCTTGCCTTCGGCCATCTCGGCGGCCATCTCGGCGGCCATCTCGAAATTCATCACGTCGCCTTCATAGTTCTTGACGATGAAGAGCGCTCCGGCGCCGGTATCGACGGCCTGCACCGCCGCCAGCATCTGGTCTGGCGTCGGCGATGTGAAGACCTGACCTGGGCAGGCCGCGTCGAGCATGCCTGAGCCGACTAATCCGGCATGGAGCGGTTCATGACCCGAGCCGCCGCCCGAGACCAGCGCGACCTTCCCCGGCTTCAGCGCCTTGCGCCGCACGAATGTCTCGCCTTCGCCGAGGATGAGAATGTCGCCATGGATCGCGGCGAGCCCGTTCAGGCTTTCCGACAGCATCGTATCGGCTGTGTTGATCAGCTTCTTCATCGTCCACCTCCCGGCGATTCGGCGTCATCGTCATCAGCCTCGCCCGGCGCCAGCGCAGCAAGGCCGCGCGCGACGCCGATGACGATACGGTCGGCCCGCGCGTTCATCTCGGGCGTGCCGAAATCCGGCAACTCGACCACGAGCCGCCGCATCGGCCGGGCGGTCTCGACGATGTCGAGCCGGCCCGGATGAGCGGCGCGGTAGGCGGCGAGGAAAGCCTCGCGCTCCGGCGGCGCGAAATGGCAGAGGTGGAAGATCGTCTCCAGATGCTGCACCGGCACAGGCGTGGCATAGGCCGGGCTGATGATCTGGGAGATGAAGCTGCGGTTCTTGCCGAGCGCCGCCGCGAGGCGCTGACGCGTGCCCGAAGGGCGGTTCTCGATCACGGCGCGCAGGATCGCCTTGTATTCGGCGAGCGGCGAGAGTTCGGGCGCGGCCGGTTCGGGGCTGCTCATGCCTCGGGCTCCGGCGACGACAGGTCGATCTCGCGGATCGTCGCCCTGGTTTGCGCCACCAGGCCCGGCGAGACCGATAGCGTGCGGACGCCGGCCCGCAGCAGGGCGGCGATGCTACGCGGATCGCCGCCGGCATCGCCGCAGAGGCTGACCTCAAGACCGCTCGCCGCGCCATGGCGGGCGACATGGCCGATCATGGCGAGCACGCCCGGATGGAGCACGTCCGCATGGCCCGCGACCTCGGAGCCGTCGCGGGAGGCTGCGGTGGCGTATTGGGTCAGGTCGTTCGAGCCGATCGAGAAAAAGGCTGCGTCGAAGCGCTCGACCGCCATCGCCGCAGCCGGCACCTCGACCATGATGCCGAGCGCAGGCCGGGCGCAATCCGCGCCTTCGGCCGAAAGCTCTTCCACCACCTCGTCGAGCAGCGCGCGCGCCTGTTCCAGTTCCTGCGGCGCGGTCACCATCGGCAGCATGATCTTGAGCGCGCCGAGCGCGGCCGCGCGCGCCAGCGCCCTGAGCTGGACGCGAAACACGTCCGGATGGCGCAGGGACAGCCTGACCCCGCGCAGGCCCAGGAACGGGTTGCTCTCGCCGGCTATCGTATAGCCGGCTATCGGCTTGTCGCCACCGGCGTCGAGCGTGCGGATCGTCACGGAACGGCCGGCGGCCCAACGCAGCAATTGCGCATAGAGTTCGTATTGCCGCGCCTCGTCATGCAGCGCCCGCTCGACCAGGAACTCGGTCCGGGTCAGGCCGATCCCGTCGCAGGCCTCGACCGGAAATCCTGCGACATCGGCCAGGGCGGCCAGATTGATCATCACCGCGATGCGGGTGCCGTCGAGGGTCAAGGCGGGCTCGGTCATCCGCGCTTCGGACCGGGTCCGCATGCGCCCGAATTCGTCAGCCCGCAGCCTTGCCTGCGCGACACTGTCTGGGGTCGGGGCGGTCAGAACGATTCCCGCCGCGCCATCGACGACGACCGTGCCCGACAGTGCCTGCCAGTCGGGTCCAATGCCGACCACCATCGGAACACCGCGCCCGCGCGCCAACATGGCGACATGGCTGGACGGGCTGCCCGCCCCAAGCACGATGCCGCCTCCTTTGGACCAGTCGATCCCGAGAAAGGCGGATGGCGGCAGGTCTTCCCCGACGATGACCGAGCCGACCGGCGTCTGCGTCGGTTCGGGAAGCCCGAAGAGGCAGCGCAGCACGCGGTCGCGAACGTCGATGAGATCGGCCGAGCGGGCCCGGAAATAGGCATCGTCGGAGGTGTCGTATCCGGCGATCTCCTCGGCCATGGCTTGCCGCCAGGCCGTCTCGGCCGGCGCACCCTGTTCGATCGCCGCATAGGCACCTTCGGTCAGCGCGTCGTCGTCGAGCAGCGCCGCCTGAAAACCGACGATGTCGGCGGCCTCGCCCTCAAGGCTGGCGGCCAGCGTCAAGACGGCGGCCAGCGCGGAGGCGACGGCGTCCGCCAGCGCCTGCCTTTCCTCTGCGACCGAGCCCTGTGCGCGCGCCGTCGCGCCTATCGCGCGGAAGGCCACGGCCGGCCCGAAGGCGAGGCCGGTCGAGGCGGGCAGGCCTGCCAGACGTCGCTCCATCGTAGCTACTCCTCGTCGAACTTGCGCGCGACGATGTCGATCAGGGCCGCGAGCGCCGCCGGCGCGTCCTCGCCGCTGGCTTTGAAATGCAGCACCTCGCCCTGCGCGGCCTTCACCCGCATGATCTTCACGGGGCTCTTGGCGTCGGTCCACGGGCCGGCCGCGCTGGTCGCCACCTCAATGCGGGCGGCAAAGCGCTTGGCGAGCTGGGTGAGCTTCACCGACGGGCGGGCATGAAGCCCGACCGTATTGGTGAGCCGGGCGCTGGCCGTCACCTCCTGCATGTCCGTCACGTCCTTCCAGATTGTCCCGCCACATTGTCCCGCCGGCCATTTCAGGCCGACATCAGTTCCTCGGCGGTGGCGCGAACCACCGCAAGCGCCGATCCACCCGAGGCTTCCGTCGCCGCCATCACTGCGCCCTCGACGATCGGCGCATTGCAGATGACGATCCGCTCGCGCCGCTCTTCCGGCATCATCTCGACCGCCATCTCGCTATTGGTCTCGGCTCCGCCGAGATCGACCAGGATCGCGACGCCAGCCTCCGACCAGGCCCGGTCGATCGCGGCCATGATCGCGGCGACGTCAGTGCCGAGCCCGCCCTCGGCATTGCCGCCGACGCTGGCGAGCGGCACGTTGTCGCCGACCATCTGGCGCACCATGTCGGCCGCCCCCTCGGCGACCTTGGCCGAGTGCGACACGATCACGATTCCCACATTCGGGTTGGCTGGCATGGCTTCAGGCTCCCAGGACGCCGCAGATGGCCCCGACGAGCAACGCCGACGAGCGCGCCCCGGGGTCGACATGGCCGATCGAGCGCTCGCCCAGAAAGGAGGCGCGCCCGCGAATGGCTTTCAGTGGCGCGGTCGCCGCCGCAGCGTCATTGGCGACGCGCGGCAGACGCGTACCGAGATCGGTTTCGCCCTCGGCCAGCGCAGTCTGCACGGGGGCGAGCACGTCGAGCATGGTCTTCTGGCCGAGTTCGGACTTGCCGCGCGCCTTCACCGCCTCGATCGCCGCGCCCAACGCCCACGCCAGATCCGCCATCGTCGGCTCGGCCGGCAGCTCTTTGCCGAGGCTCATGAACAGCGTGCCGTAAAGCGGGCCGGACGCGCCGCCGACCTTCATCACCAGCGTCGTGCCGATCGCCTTCAGCGCCTCGGGCAGCGGCTTGGCTGCGACCGTGTCGGCATCGGCCAGCACCGCCTCGAAGCCCCGCTTCATGTTGAGACCGTGATCACCGTCGCCGATCGCCTGGTCGAGCGCCGTCAGTTCGTCGGCATAGGTGACCATAGTCGCCGTCATCGCCTCGATCAGCCTTCGCTTCAGCGCGTCATCCATCGCTCACCTCGCCCGCTGGCCGTCGGCGTCGAAGAACAGCGGCCGCTGCAAGCTGACGGCCACCTCGTCGCCGACGGAGAGCCCTTCATCGGGATCGATCAGGCTGACGATCTGCTGCCCGCCCATGGCGATATGCAGATGGTTCTGGTCGCCGAGCCGCTCGATCCAGGTGACCTTGCCTGTGCTCTGGCCAATGACCGCGCCGTTCTTCGCCCTGGCGATGGCGAGATGCTCGGTGCGCGCGCCGATCACGGCTGCCGCCGCCGGTGCATCGATGTGCGCAAACAGCGCGCGCGGCATCAGGTTGATGCCTGGGCTGCCGAGCCGCGTCGCGACATAGGTGTCGGCCGGATCCTCGTAGATCGCGCGCGGGCTGCCGATCTGGACGAGCCGGCCCCGGTCGATCACGCCGATGCGCGAGGCCAGCGTCATCGCCTCGGTCTGGTCGTGAGTGACGTAAAGCATGGTCGCGCCGAGATCCTGCTGGATGCGCTTCAGTTCGACGCGGAGTTCCGAGCGCAGCTTGGCGTCGAGCGAGGAGAGCGGCTCATCCATCAGGGAGATCGCCGGGCGGCGCACCAGCGCACGACCGATCGCGACGCGCTGCATCTGGCCGCCCGACAGTTGCGTCGCGCGGTTGTCGAGCTTGTCTGCGATCCGCAGCAGGCCCGCCACCTCGCCGACGATGCGCCTGACCTCCGGTTCGGGCGTGCGCCGCGTCGGCGAGCGCAGGGGGAAGGCGAGATTGTCGAAGACGCTCAGATGCGGATAGAGCGAGTATTGCTGGAACACGAAAGTCACGTCGCGGGCGGCCGGCGGCAGGGCCGTGACATCGACGCCGCCAATGAGGACGCGTCCGGCATCGGGGCTCTCCAAGCCAGCGATGAGGCGCAGCGCAGTCGTCTTGCCGGCCCCGGTCGGTCCCAGCAGCACGACGAACTCGCCGTCGGCGATGGTCAGCGACAGCTCGGCGACGGCTACATTCGCGCCGAACCGCTTGGTCACCTGCGAGAGCGCGATCTCAGCCATGACTGCGCCCCGTCGTCGCCGTTTCGTGCAGCGCCGAGCGAACGACCTTTCCGGTTGCGGCGTCGAACAGCGACAGCCGCTCCGGCTTGAAGGAAAGGCTGACCCGCTCGCCCGCTCTGGCGCGCTGATGGGCCGGCAGGCGCGCCTTCAGCGTTCCGCGCGGCGTGGTCAGCGTGACGATCTGGTTGGTGCCGAGATACTCCGCGCCAAAAATCTCGGCCGGCAGGGCCGCGCTCGCTGCGCCGGGCTCGCCGATGACGATCTGCTCGGGCCGGACTCCGAGCGCCAGCGGGCCGGCCCCGCGCGTCTCTCGCAGCGCCGGCAGGGCGACCGCCGCGCCGTCGATCGTCACCGCGGTAGCCCCCGTGGTCGTCGCTCCGTCGAAGTGGACGAAGTTCATCGACGGCGAGCCGATGAAATCGCCGACGAACATCGAGCTGGGGCGGTCGTAGATCTCCTGCGGCGAACCGAGTTGCTCGATGACGCCCTCGTTCATCACCGCGATGACGTCGGCCATCGACATCGCCTCGAGCTGGTCATGCGTGACATAGACCGTCGTCGCCTTCAGCCGGTCGTGCAGCGCCCTGAGCTCGCCGCACATCAGATGCCGGAACTCGGCGTCGAGCGCGCCGAGCGGCTCGTCCATCATGAAGGCTTTCGGCTCGCGCACGATCGCGCGTCCGAGTGCGACGCGCTGACGGTCGCCGCCTGAGAGCCCGGAGACCGCCTTGTCGAGCATGTGCTCGATGCGCAGCGTCCTCGCCGCCTCCTCGACGCGCCGCCGGGTTTCGTCCTTGGGCACGCCCATCGAGACCAGCGGAAAACTGATGTTCCTGCGCACGTTCATATGCGGGTAGAGCGCGAAGAGCTGGAACACCATGGCGATGTCGCGCTCGCGGGCCCGCTTGAAGGTGACGTCCTCTCCGTCGAGCCGGATCGAGCCCGAGGAGGGCAGCTCCAGCCCCGCCACCATGCGCAAAGTCGTCGTCTTGCCGCAGCCGGAGGGGCCGAGCAGGCAGAAGAAGTCGCCGTCCGCGACGGTGAAGCTCGTATCGCGCACGGCGGTGAAACCGCCGAACCGCTTGACCAGATTGTCGACCCGGATCTCCGCCATCGCCTTCAGTCCGGAAACTTGGTGACGAAGGTGAACATCACGACGCCGGTGAGCGTGGTGACGAAGGAGTAGCCGTAGAGCGTCAGCGAAAGCGGCTGCAGCAGCATCAGCACGCCGGCGCCGATCAGCCCGCTCGCCAGCATCTCCATCGGCCGGCGCCGCAGCGCTTTCGGCCAGCGCGAGGGCGGCGCGGCGTCAGGCTCGCGCGGGGAGATCGGATGCAGGCTCATTTGCGCACCGCCCCGAAGGTGATGCCGCGCAGCAGATGCTTGCGCAGCAGCACGGTGAAGACGAGGATCGGGATCAGGAACAGCGTCGTTCCTGCCGCCACGGCCGGCCAGTCCTGTCCACCCTCGCCGATGATGATCGGGATGAAGGGCGGCGCGGTCTGGGCGCTCCCGGAGGTCAGCAGCACGGCGAAGGCATATTCGTTCCAGGCGAAGATCAGGCAAAAGATCGCGGTCGCGACGATGCCGGTCGTCGCCTGCGGCAGCACGACCTTGCGGAAGGCCTGCAGCCGGGTATAGCCATCGATCATCGCCGCTTCCTCGTATTCGCGCGGAATCTCGTCGATGAAGCCCTTGAGCAGCCAGACCGCCAGCGAGACGTTGACCGAGGTGTAAAGCAGGATCATGCCGAGCCGCGTATCGGAGAGGCCGAGTTCGCGGTACATCAGGTAGATCGGGATCGCCACTGCGATCGGGGGCATCATCCGCGTCGACAGGATGAAGAACATCAGATCGTCCTTCAGCGGCACCTTGAAGCGGGAGAAGGCATAGGCCGCGCAGGTTCCCAGCAGCACCGAGAGCAGCGTCGAGCCGAAGGCGATGATCAGCGAGTTGACGAAACGCGGCACATAGTTCGACGGCCCCACCACGACCATGCTGCGCGAGCGCGTGATCGCCTCGCAGGCAGAGGCCGGCGGCGGCAGCGCTGCGATATAGTCCGGCGTCTGGCGCGAGCGCGCGTTGAACAGGTTGCAATAGCCCTCGACCGACGGCTCGAAATGCACGAACGGCACGACCTTGGGCGGATAGGAGATCGAATCCGGCGGCGTCTTGATGCTGGTCAGGCCGATCCAGAGCAGCGGAACGAGAGCAACCAGCGCGTAGAGCACGACGATCGCGCCCGCGAGCAGCTTGACGCGGCCGCTCGGCGCGACGACCGAATGGGCGCTGGCGGATGCTCCGCTCATCGCGCCTTCACCGTGTTCAGCGCCTTCACATAGATGTTCGCCAGCCCGAACACGGTGACGAACAGGATGATGGCGAAGGCCGAGGAATAGCCGGTGCGCCAGGCCTCGAAGGCGGCGCGCTTGAGCGTGATCGAGGCGAGCTCGGTGGTCGAGCCCGGCCCGCCCGAGGTCAGCAGGTTGACCATGTCGAACATTTTGAAGTTTTCGATGCCGCGAAACAGCACCGCCAGCATGATGAAGGGCAGGCACATGGGCAGCGTGATCGAGACGAACTGCCGCCAGTTCGAGGCGCGGTCGACCTCGGCGGCCTCGTAGATGTAATCGGGAATCGAGCGCAGGCCGGCAAGGCAGATCAGCATCACATAGGGCGTCCACATCCAGGTATCGACGATGATGATCGCCCAGGGGCTCAGGGTGACGTCGCCGAGCATCTGGAAAGAGGAGGGCGGAATGCCAGAGAAGAACGAGACCACGTAATTGAACAGCCCGATCTGCGGCTGATACAGGAACGTCCAGAAGTTACCGACCACGGCCGGCGACAGCATCATCGGGATCAGGATCAGCGTCGTCCAGAAACCGTGGCCGCGGAACTTGCGGTCGATCAGATAGGCCAGCGCGAAGCCGATGACGGTTTGCAACAGGATCGTCCAGAACACGAAATGCGCCGTCGCCTGCATGCGCTGCCAGATTTCCGGGTCGGACAGGATCGTCTGGTAGTGCTCGATGCCGACATTGCGCAGCGGCGCATTGGGCCGGTTGGCGCGGTAGTTCGTGAAGGAGAGCTGGATCGTCCAGATCAGCGGGAACAGGTTGATCGCCAGCAGCAGGAGCATCGTCGGCGCGATAAACAGCCAGGCGATGGCTCTGTCCGAGAGGCCGCGCACGCGCCGGACGATCGGGGCATGGGCTGCGTGCATCGCTTGAGCGGTCCTGATGCTGGTGATGTCGCTGGCATTCATGACGCAGCCCCGTTCAAAGGCAAAGCCGGGGGGTGGCTGCGCCCGATGAGGGCGCAGCCCGCGGTTAGGGACCAGATGAGGCTAGCGCGTTAGAGCTTGCCGTCTTCCTTGAAGACCTTGGTCCAGTCCTGGATCAGCAGGTCGAGCGCCTGCTTGGCGGTGCCCTTGTCGGCGACGACAAAGTCGTGGATGCGCGCCTGGTTGGCCTGCATCAACTGGGCATAGGAGGGCTCGGCCCAGAAATCGACAACCTGACCCATGGCGACGAGGAAGTCGGCGGCGAAGGGCGCGGACTTGGCGAAGCCGGGATCGTTCAGCACGCCCTTGTGGCAGGTGTAGCCGCCGAGTTCCCACCACTTCTTCTGCACGTCGAGCGATGCGAACCATTTGATATAGGCGAGCGCCTCGGCCTGATTGGCCGAATAGGACACCACCGAAAGTCCCTGGCCGCCGAGCTGCGAACCCTTCTCCTTTTCCGCCGGGTTGACGAAGAAGCCGATCCTGTCGCCGCCGACATTCGGGTCTTTGTGGAGGCCAGGGAAGAAGGCGAACCAGTTCATCTGCAGCGCCGCCTGACCCGATTTGAAGGCGTCGAGGCCCTCCTGCATATAGGCGTTGGAATAGCCCGGCGGGGTGCAGCACTTGTAGAGCGACTTGTAGAATTCGAGGCCCTTGACCGCATCGTCGGAGTTGACGAAGCCGGCCATGCTGTAGGGCTTCTTCGGATCCTGATATTTGAAGCCGAAGGGATAGAGCGCGTTGGCTGCGCCCATGGTGATGCCTTCCGAGCCGCGCTCGGTGAAGATCGCCGCGCCATAGACCTTCTTGCCGTCGATGTCGCGGCCCTGGAAGAACTCGGCGATCTGCTTCAGCTCGGTCTGGGTCTTGGGCGCGGCGAGGTCGCGGCCGTGCTTGGCCTTGAACTCGGCCTGCAGCGCGGGCCGCGCGAACCAGTCCTTGCGATACGTCCAGCCGAGCGCGTCGCCCATCGCCGGAAGCGCCCAGTAATTCGGCGTGCCCTTGGGCCATTCGGCGTAGCCGGCGACGGTCGCCGGCATGAAATCATCGATCTTGATGCCTTCCTTGGCGAAGAAATCGTTCAGCTTGACGTAGTGCTTGTTCTCGGCCGAGCCGCCGATCCATTGCGAGTCGCCGATGATCAGGTCGCAGAGTTTGCCCTTTGAGTTGAGCTCGTTGAGCATGCGGTCGGCGAAGTTCGGCCATGGCACGAACTCGAACTTCATCGCGATATTGGTCTTGGCGGTGAAATCCTTCGACAATTCGACCAGCGCGTTGGCCGGGTCCCAGGCCGCCCAGCACAGGGTCAGCGACTTGCCCTGCGCCTGAGCCGACGTCGCTCCCAGCATCGCGCCGCCGGCGACGGTCGCGGCCAGCATCCAGGTCCTGATTGCTTTCATGGTCTCGTCCCTCCCTCGGAATGCCGCCACCAGCCGTCATTGGGGTGACGGATGAACCTGCGCGACCGCGGTTCTCGCCACGGTCAAGCCAGTGATCAAGGCAAACGCCGGCGTCTCCTCGCGCTGTCTTGAAACGAACGCTCAAGTTCAGCGATTTGTTTAGTGAACAGGCTATGACTTAACATGTCAAGCGCCGGCGCGCGGCCGCTATCTGTTGCAATGCAACAGTTTATATCGCGTCGCACAAAGTTTAGCGTCTATCGCGGCAGAGCCGTCCAGAGCCCGCCGGCTTTCGATGATTTCACCGCCGCCTCGATGAAGGCGACGCCCTTGACCCCGTCGGACACGGTCGGGAAATGGCATTCCGCCGGCTGCTTTGCCCCGCTGCGGGCGGCGCGGATCGCTTCCGCGATCTCGGAGTAAACCGTCGCAAAACCTTCGAGATAGCCCTCGGGATGGCCGGCCGGGATGCGCGTCACCCGCGCCGCGGCGGCGTTGGCGGCGCCGGTCGCTCGCGAGATCATCCGCGTCGCCTCGCCGAACGGCGACCAGCGGAGTTGGTTGGGCTGCTCCTGGCACCAGTCGAGGCCGCCCTTCTCGCCATAGATCCGGATGCGCAGGGCGTTCTCGTTGCCCGGCGCGACCTGGCTCGCCCAGAGTTGGCCACGCGCGCCGTTCTCATAGCGCAGCATGATCGCGACATTGTCGTCGAGCGCTCGGCCGGGCACGAAGCGCGTCAGCTCGGCGCAGAGCGCGGTCACGCTCAGGCCGGTAATGTAGTCGGCGAGGTTGTAGGCATGGGTCCCGATATCGCCGATGCAGCCGCCCGCGCCGGCGCGGGCCGGGTCGGTACGCCAGTCGGCCTGCTTCTGGCCGGTCTCCTCCAGACGTGAGGTCAGCCAGTCCTGCGCGTACTCGACCTGGACGATCCGGACCTTGCCGATCTCGCCGGCGGCGACCATCGCGCGGGCGTGCCGCACCATCGGGTAGCCGGTGTAGTTGTGCGTCACGGCGAAGATCAGCCCGGTGTCGCGCACCAGGCGCTCCAGCCTCAGCGCGTCCTTCAGCGTCGTCGTCAGCGGCTTGTCGCAGATCACATGGATGCCGGCCTTTAGAAAGGGTTCCGCGACGGCTGCATGCAGGTGGTTGGGCGTCACGATCGCGACGGCCTCGATGCCGTCCTTCAGCCGCGCCTCGCGTCGCGCCATCGCCTTGTAGTCGTCATAGATGCGGGCCGGATCGAGCCCCAGCGCCGCGCCGGAGCGCTGAGCCTTCTCCGGCGTCGCAGCGAGCGCTCCAGCGACCAGAGTGTAATGATCGTCGAGCCGCGCCGCGATCCGGTGGACCGCGCCGATGAAAGCGCCTTCGCCGCCGCCGACCATGCCGAGCCGGATGCGGCCCGCGCCGACGCCGTCCCTGCGACCCTCGACCATCGCTCAGCCTCCTCGCGTCAGCCCCAGCAGCCGGTCGATCCGCGCCTGGTCGACCGAGCCGCCGGCGAAATCATCGAACGCCTTCTCCGTGACGCGGATGATGTGGCCTTCGATGAAGGGGGCCCCCTCGCGCGCGCCATCCTCCGGGTGCTTCAGGCAGCATTCCCATTCCAGCACCGCCCAGGAATCATAGCCGTGGCCGGCAAGCTTCGAGAAGACCCCTGAAAAATCGACCTGGCCGTCGCCGAGCGAACGGAAGCGCCCGGCCCGGCTCAGCCAGGGCTGATAGCCGGAATAGACGCCTTGGCGTCCATCGGGATTGAACTCGGCGTCCTTGACGTGAAACGCCTTGATGCGGCTGTGGTAGATGTCGATGAAGGCGAGATAGTCGAGCTGCATAAGCAGAAAATGCGACGGATCATAGTTGATGCAGCAGCGCGGATGCCCCTCGAGCGCGTCGAGGAACATCTCGAAGCTCGCGCCGTCGAAGACGTCTTCGCCGGGATGAATCTCGTAGCAGACATCGCAACCGGACTCGTCGAAGGCATCGAGGATCGGCCGCCAGCGCGTTGCGAGTTCGGCGAACGCGGTCTCGATCAGGCCGGCCGGGCGCTGCGGCCAGGGGTAGACGAAGGGCCAGGCGAGCGCACCCGTGAACGAGACATGCGCGGACAGCCCGAGATTGCGCGAGGCTTTCGCCGCCAGCAGCATCTGCGCGACCGCCCAGTCCTGCCGCGCCTTCGGATCGCCATGAACCGAAGCGGGCGCGAAGGCGTCGAAGGCCAGATCATAGGCCGGGTTCACCGCCACGAGCTGGCCCTGCAGATGGGTCGAGAGTTCGGTGATGGCGACGCCGTTCTCGGCCGCGACACCCTTCAGCTCGTCGCAATAGGTCTTGCTGTCGGCCGCCTTCGCGAGATCGAACAGCCTTGCATCCCAGCTTGGGACCTGCACGCCGCGATAGCCGAGATCGCCGGCCCATTTCGTGATCGCCGGCCAGGAGTTGAACGGTGCGGCGTCGCCCGCGAACTGCGCCAGGAAGATGGCGGGTCCCTTCATCGTGGCCGGCATCAGCTTGTCCCTCCGCCGCTGAAACTATCCGAACGTGGCGACGCCGGGCGAACGCGGTGTTCCGCGCGGTCAACAACATGCTTGTGAGGTTCTCGGATATCACGAGCCTGTAGAGCATTGTTGCATACCATTGTTAAATGGTCGCATACGCGCAACGCTCTGAAAAGGATGAAGTTCTTGAGGTCGGTAGCCCCTCAAGAAAAGTGGTGTTCAGGAGAGGACTTGAAACTGCCCTCGCGCCTGCTCCACCTCGTTACGGGATACGACCGTGAAGGCTCCGCCAGCAGGCGCCTCGCGGAGCGATTCTCACGAGTTGATGTATCCGCACCGCCTCACCCGCCGCGACCCGGCCGGGCAAGACGACTGATCGCCCGGCCGATCATCAAGTCGGACTTGACCCGTCAGACCAGCGCGACCGCGATCACGAGCGGGATCGCCGCTCCCGCGCAGAGCGCGACGGCCTGGTTCGGCTCGCGGACGATGTTTGCGACGACGATGCCGAACAGCGCCCATCCGATCGCCGCACTGTAGATGACCGCTCCGCTGGCGAAGGCCACGGTCGCGCCGAGGGCTGTCGCTGCCGCAATGAACGCGATGCTGCCGGCCGTTCCCTGCTCGCTGCCACCGCGTTTGAGCGTGGACGACACGTTCACGAACACCGCCGCCGAGATCCAGCCCGCGAAGAGCTGGAACGGCGCGGCGGCTAGCCAAAATGTCTTCGCATCATACGGTTCGGCGGCTTCGAGTCGGACCATGATCAGGAGCAGGAAAGCCAGCGTCGCGACGATCAGCCCGACGCTGGGCCAGCCGAAATGGTGCTTGGGAACATAATACTCCCAGGCGACGGTCAGCGCGAACACGGCGATCGCCAGCCAGCCGACCTCACGCAGAAGCGGATCGCCGAGATTGGCCGGCATGAGCTGCCAGATTGCAAAGCCGAGGCAACCCGTGAAGATGACGCCCCAGATGGCGAAAGCCCATTCGATCGGGACCACGGGGGTTCGCAGCCGCGCCGATCGCGACGGCGTCGTGTGCGGCCATCGCCGCAATTGCGGCCAATAACCCATGAGCGGCTGAGCGATCGCCAGCAGCAGAACGAGGATGGCGCGCGCGCCATCGAGCGAGAGATAGGGATCGAGCATGATGCCTCCTTGGATTGGATCATATGCTATAATGCATTTCCTTTCGATTGGTTCAATTGATCCACAATGAGAAAGCGCGGGACGCGGAACCTGGCCCATGCGGAGCGTCGCGCGGCGCTGATCGAGCGTTTGCGCGCTCGTCTCGGCGATCGGGAGGCGGGGCTTGCGTCATGGCGTGAACTGGCTGCCGCCGCTGAGGTCAGCCTTTCGACGCTGACGCATTACTTCGGACGGCGCGAGGATGTCGTGCGGGCGATCATGGAGGATGATTTTCAACGCGGGGCGGAGCCGCTGGCGACGATGGCGCAGCCGAGCGGCCCCTTCGCGCAGTCGATCGCCGACGCGCTGCGCCACATGGCCGACGGCTTCCGCTATGGCGGGCTGGGGGCGATGTTCGCCACCGGCCTGATCGAGGGTCTGCGTCATCCGGGCCTTGGGCCGGCCTTCCTCGACAATGCCCTCGAGCCGACGATCGTCGCGGCGGAGGCGCGGCTCGCCGCTCACATGGCTGCGGGCGAAATGCGGAAAGTCGATCCGCGCGGGCCGGCGATCGCTTTGATCGCACCGGTGCTCCTCGCCTTCCTGCACCAGGGAGAACTCGGCGGAGCGGAGCGGCGGCCCATGGAGCTCGACGCCTTCCTGGCCGAGCACGTGGAGGCGTTCGTCAGGGCCTGGAGTTGCGCGCGTGAAACCTCTTGAACGAATGCAGGGGCGTGGCGGAGGCTGACGGTCGCGATGCCGCCTGCGAAGCGCCGCAAGAACGCTGCTTCGCGTTCCCGGCATAGCGCAAACGGGATATGTCGGAGTTCAAGCTCATTCCAGGCCGGTTCGCGCTGGCGCTAGTCGCCTACCTGCTTACTCTGGCCGAGAGTGAGGCCCAAGGGGGTGCCTGCGCCACGCTGACCCCACGGTCCTTGATCAGCCGAACCGCCTCGATCTTGAATTCACGCCCAAACCTCTGCCGTTGCATACGCCAGCTCCGGCTTCATGAAACACCCAATCTCGGTGTCCACGAAACCGGCAGCAGGCCAGGTCAAACATTCCCAAGAAGCAACCAGGTTCCGACGCGTGCCTTGAGCCAGATCAGTCCTCCCGCGTTCCAGCCGAGCCCCTTGATGATGTTCAGCTGCTGTCTCGGCCGGGTACGACCTGCTCAGAACGCTGCATCGGACCAGAGTTTGCCCGTCCGGCCTGGCCGCCGTCGCAGCAAGGTTGAGACCCAGCCTGGAATGCGGGGCTCCGCCCGGTGAGGCGCATGCCCGCAGCCAGGCAGAAGACGCGTCGTTACGGAGCCTGCCGCGGCATCATGCGCCAGCTTGACGTGACGAGCGCTGCCGAACGGATCGGAATCGCCCTGCAGCAGCAGGAGTGACGCGCGGATCGCCGGCAACAGCGACGCGATCGACCAGTGCGCGAAGGCGGGCGAGAGCCAGACGTCGCTCCATGACCGGAACGCTCCACACGGATCGTTATGGCCGCGGGCGAGCTTGCGGCGAAAGGCGGGGTCGGTCTCGAAGCGCTGCGTGGCGGCGCGCACGCCCTCCAGGGTCCTGGGCTCGGCGAAGACATGCGGCGCTTCGGCAATGACGGCCTCGACCAGATCGGGCCGGCGCGCGGCTGCGATCAGGGCAATCGTCGCCCCGTCGCTGTGTCCGTAGAGGCAGGCCCGTTCGAGCCCCAGCGAAGCCATCAGCGCCGGCAGCGTATCGTAGGCCTCGCGCTCCAGATAATCGACGCCCCTCGCCGCCTGACCGGGCTCCGAGCGGCCGCAGCCAGCGCGAGAATAGGCCAGCACGGTGCGTCCCGTCGCCTGCCGCAGCGCCTGCGGAAAGCGCTCCCAGCCATCGGCATGACCGAAGCCGTGATGCAGCAGAATGATCGGCGGCGCTCCGGTCCCAACTTGGCCGAACACCCGATAGTGGAGCCAGCCACCCAGAATGAAGCGCCGCGGCATCGGGTTCAGACGGCGATCAGCTTCAGCAGGCGTTCCCGATCGCCCGCGTTCTCGGCTTCGCCGCTGAAGACGATCTGGCCGCGCTCGACGACGTGAAACCGATCGGCGACCGAGAGCGCCTCATGGATGTTCTGTTCGACGAGCAGAATAATCGCGCCCTGCTCGCGCAGCTCCCGCACGATCGCGAAGATTTCCGCGACGATCATCGGCGCGAGGCCTTCGCTAGGCTCGTCGATCAGGACCAGGCGTGGCTTGCCGACCATGACGCGGGCCATGGCGAGCATCTGCTGCTCGCCGCCAGACAGGGTGGTGCCGAGCTGGTGCCGGCGTTCGCCCAGCCTGTGAAAGCGGTCATAGATCCCCTCGACCGCACGCTTCTCGTCGCGGGAGGAGCGGCCCTTCACCTGCAACAGCCCGAGCGAGAGGTTCTCCTCGACGGTGAGCCCAGGAAAGATGCGCCGGTCTTCTGGCACGAAGCCGACCCCGGCATGGCAGATGCGGTCGGGCGTCAGGCCATCGAGCGCCGCACCGCCGAGCCGAATCGCGCCCTGGCTCGGCTTGACCCAGCCCGCGATCGTCTTCAGCAGCGTCGTCTTGCCGACGCCGTTGCGGCCGAAGATGCCGATGACCTCGCCGGGCGCAGCCTCGATGTCGATGCCCTGGATGACGTGGCTCAGGCCGTAATGGCTGTGCAGTGCGCTGATCTGGAGCATGTCAGTGATGTCCGAAATAGGCGGCCTGGACGGCCGGGTCGGCGCGCACGACGTCGGGCGGACCCTCGGCCAGCTTGCGGCCCTGATGCATCACGACAACATGGTCTGACAGGCTCATGACGAGGCCGATGTCGTGCTCGATCAGCAGCACGGTGACATCGTCTGTCAGGCTGCGGACGAGCTTCGCCGTATCGGCTGTGTCGCCATGGCTCATCCCCTGCGTCGGCTCGTCGAGCAGCAGGATCTTGGGTTCCGAGGCGAGGCAGACGGCGATCTCGAGCCGGCGCTGGTCACCATGGGAGAGGTTGCCGGCCAGTTCGTCGCGCTTGTGGCCAAGCTGGAAGCGCTCCAGCATCTGGTCGGTCTTCGCCATCGCGCGCTGCGAGCGGCGGATCGGCAGGAAGGCGCGCCCGGCCGGCTCCAGCACCTGCGCGGCGAGCCTGAGATTTTCCGCGACGGTGAGGTCGGGAAACAGGCTGGTGATCTGGAAGGAGCGTGAGAGGCCGGCCGCCTTGGTCCGCTCGGGGGCTGCGCCGGTCATATCGACGCCGTCGATCATAACCTGACCGCGATGCGGCCTGAGCGCGCCGCTGATCAGGTTGAACAGCGTCGACTTGCCGGCGCCGTTGGGGCCGATCACGGTCGTGATCTTGTGGCGCTGCGCCTGGAAGCTGACCTGATCGACCGCCTTGAGGCCGCCGAAGGCGATGCCGAGGTCGCGGATGTCGAGGACGGGCGTCATCACGATGCGCTTCCCGGTTTGAGGGCGGGCGTAAGGGTCGCGGATTCGGCGAGGGCCGGCCCGGCCTGCTTATGGCGCATCAGCAGCGCCTCGATGCGCGGCCTGACGAAGCCGATCAGACCCTTTGGCAGGAACATCACGCAGACCATGAAGAGCGCGCCGATCACGATGAGGTGGTGCTCCGTCCAGCTCCCGATGATCGATTTCAGGATCACCAGCAGCACCGAGCCGTAGATCGCGCCGATCAGCGTGCCGACGCCGCCGAGGATGACCGAGATCACGGCGTTGCCCGATGTCGCGAAGAACATCAGCTCCGGCGAGACGAAGCCGCGCAGCATCGGATAGAGCGCACCCGACAGCCCCGCGATCAGCCCGGCCAGCACATAGGCGGCCATGCGCGCGCGCCAGACCGAATAGCCGAGGAAGGGCACGCGCCTCTCATTGGCCTTGAGCGCCGTCAGCACGCGGCCGAACGGGGTGTCGAGCAGATAGGCGGTCAGCGCGTAGAGCCCCACGATGATGGCGAGCACGACGAGAAAGAAGCCGACGGGACTGCCGGCCGAGACCGAGACCGGGCCGAGGCCGATCTCGATCACCGGGATGCCGATCATGCCGTCCGAGGCGCCCAGTTCACGGGTGTTATAGACGACCTTGGCAAAGACCTGCGCGAGGCCGAAGGTGATCAGCGCGAAATAGACGCCGCGGACCCGGTTGGCGATCAGCCCGCCGATGATGGCTGCGATCAGCGTGGCGGCGAAGGCCGCGGCCATGGCGAGCCAGAAAGAAGGGACCTTCATCAGCGTCAGCGCCGAGACATAGGCGCCGATGCCGAAATACAGCGCCTGTCCGAGCGAGAGCGCACCGGAATATCCCAGGAGCAGATCGACAGAGAGCGCGAGCCCGGCGAAGATCAGCGCCTCGGTGCCGAGCCGCAGATAGAAGGTGTCGCCGGTGGCGGCGCCGATCGCGGCAAGCCCCAGCGAGGCGAGGACGAAGAGCAGCGCGAGCAGATGGCTCGCCCGCATGGATTGCGTCAGCCGGTCATGCATGGCCGAGCCTCCCAAACAGGCCCTGCGGGCGGAAAACCAGAAAGGCGACCATGGTCCCGAACACGATCGGGTCGGTCCAGACCGGCGAGATCACGAGGCTCGCCAGCGCCTGCACCTGCGTCAGCAGGAGCCCCGCGACGACCGCGCCCCAGATCGAGCCCATGCCGCCGACGATGACGACCGTGAAGGCGAGCAGGATGAAGTCGCGCCCCATGGTCGGGAACACCGAATAGATCGGCGCGAGCAGCACGCCGGCGAGACCGGCGAGCCCGACGCCGAAGGCGAAGGTGCCGGCATAGACCAGCGACACCGGCACGCCGAGCGACGCCGCCATGTTGCGGTCGAAGGCCGCCGCCCGGACCATCGCGCCCAGCCGCGTCCGGTAGACGACATAGGCGACCCCCAGCACGATCGCCGCGCCGACGAGGATCAGAAAGAGCCGGTAGTTTGGCAGGATGATGCCGAAGATCTCGCTTGCGCCCGGGATCGGCGTCGGCGGACGCTGCGTGTTGGCGCCGAAGATGATCTTCAGCACGTCCTCGACGATGAGCCCGAGGCCGAAGGTCACGAGCAGCGTCGTGACGTGCCGGTCCTTGCTGCCGAAGACCGGCCGGATCAGCAACCGCTCCGCCGCCATGCCGAGCGGGATCATCAGGACCGGCACCAGCACGAGCAGGAACCAGAAGCCGATGCCGGCCGCGGCCAGCGCCAGCGCCGCATAGGCCCCGATCGCGTAGAACTCGCCATGGCTCATGTTGATGACGTCGAGCATGCCGAAGATGATGGTCAGCCCCAGCGCCACCAGCACGACCGCGACCCCGAGCGCGAGCCCGTTCACGACCTGCGGTGCGAGGACGAATTGAAGGTAGTCGATGGCGGTCATGGCGGTGCCTCTCTCCGGGCGGCTGCGCGAACCCCCTCCCCGCGACCGGAGAGGGGGCTTGGTCGCTGCGCTCAGAAGCGCGTGCAGGCGTCCGGGCCGATCGCGTTCTCCGCGGCGACGTTGTCGATGATGTCGAACTTGCCCTTGGTGACGCGCACCACATACATGGGCTGCATCGCCTGGTGGTCGCCGGCGCGGATCGTCTTGGCCCCTTGCGGGGTTTGCCAGGTCAGGCCGCGCAGCGCCTCGCGGACCTTGTCGGTCTCGGTCGAGCCCGCTTTCTCGACGGCCGCCTTGTAGGCGAAGAGCACGCCATAGCTGTCGGCGCCGTAGAGATCGGGATCGGCCTTGTTGGCCGCGCGGAAGGCCTCGACGAACTTTTTGTTCTCAGGTCGGTCGATCTGCGGCGAATAGCCGACGCCGGTGGCGAAGCCCTCGGCCGCCGCGCCGATCGCGGTGATGTTCTGCGAGGTCACGGTGCCGGACGCGCCGACCACGGTGAGGCCCGAGAGAAGGCCGAAATCCTGGAGCTGCGTCAGCAGCCGCACCGTGTCGTTACCGGCGACCGAGGTGTAAAGCACCTGCGGGCGCGTCGCGCGGATCTGGCCGAAATACTGCGTGTAGTCCTTGGAATCGAGCGGCGCGAAGACCTCGCCGCCGGTCGCCGAGCCGGTTTTCTCGGCGCTGCTCTTGAACGCCGCGACGGTCGAGCGGCCCATCTCGTAGTCGGGCCCGAGATAATAGACCTTGGCCTTGGGCTTCTCCTTGGCGAGCCATGCCGCGAGTGCGACCGACTGCTGTTCGGCGCGCGCGTTCACCCGGAACATGTTGGGCGAGCATTTGTCGCCGGTGATGGAGTCGGCGAAGGAGACGGTCGTCGCCGCCAGCTTGTTGTTGCGCTCGGCGAGCTGGGCGACGGCGAGCGTCGAGCCCGAGTTCACGGTTCCGGTCAGGAAATCGACCTTCTCGACCTGGAACAGCTTCTCGGCCTTCTGCACGGCGACGGCGGGGTTTGCCTCCTCGTCCTCGAAGACCAGCGCGACCTGGCGGCCCGCGACGCCGCCGGCCGCGTTGATCTCCTTGGCCGCCAGTTCGAGGCCCCAGCGGACCTGCTGGCCGATGGGCGTGTAGGTGCCCGAAAGCGGCGTGACGACGCCGATCTTGATCGGGCCGCTCTGGGCTAACGCGCCCCCTGCGAGCGCGGTGGCGGCTAGCAGGCCTGCGGCGAATGTCGTGATGGTCGCGGTCGTCATGGTCGTTTCCCTCCGGGTTGGTTTTTTCTGGGTGGACGGCGTCAGTCAGCCGCGCGGCTTTGTCCGTCGCCGCGCGGGTGGGCTCAGCTCCCGATGAATTTCGGGGGGCGCTTGGCGTGGAAGGCCTCGACGCCCTCGCGGAAGTCGTCGGACTGGCGCAGGCGGCTGTAGCAATGCCCCTCCAGCTCGATCGCGATCGAGAGCGAAGCGTCCTCGGTGTCGTTGAGCAGCTTCTTGGCGGTGCGCTGCGCTATCGGCGAAAAGCCGCGCAACTCGTCCACCAGCCGGTCGGTCGCGGCCTCGAGCTCGGCATCGGGCACGCATTCGGTGGCGATGCCCCAGTCCAGCGCCTGCCGGCCCGTGATGCGCTTCGAGCGCATCACGATGTCCTTGGTGCGAGTGATCCCGACGATCTTCTGCAGGCGCGCCGAGCCGCCCGAGCCCGGGATTTGACCGAGCTTCTGCTCGGGCAGAGCGTATTGTGCCGTCTCCGAGACGATGCGGAAGTCGCAGGCGAGCGAGATCTCGAAGCCGACGCCGAAGGCGTAGCCGCGATTGGCGACGATGACCGGCTTGGCGCAGCGCGCCGGCGCGGCGATGTTCCAGGCGAGTTTCGAGACATGCTCTGGCGAGGCCTCGAGGAAGCCCTTGATGTAGCCGCCGGAGGAGAAGTGCTCGCCGACGGCGCGCAGCACGATGACGCGGACCCGGTCGTCCTCGTCGAGCGCCTCGAAGACCTTCCGCAGCTGGTCGCGCTGCGGCATCGAGATGACGTTCATCGGCGGCCGATTCAGGATGATGTCGGCGCGCTCGCGGGCGGCGTCGATCTCGACGCTGAATCCGTCGAGTTCGGTCAGGGCGGGGTGAATGGGAGTAATGGCGTTCATCGGCTCTGGCCTTTCAGTCGTGATGGGTGATGCGGTTGGTCATTCGGCTGCGACATCGGGCCGTTCGGGCTCGTACTCGCCGGCCACGAGCTGGCGGCGCAGCAGCTTGCCGACGGGCGATTTCGGGATGGCCTTGACGAATTCGAAGCGGCGCGGGCGCTTGAAGTTGGCGAGGCCCGTCGCCTTGCAATGGGCGTCGAGCTCCTGCGCGGTCACCGCGCCTGTGCGCTGAACGAAGGCGACGACGATCTTGCCCCAACGTTCGTCGGGCAGGCCGACGACGGCGACCTCGAAGACGCCGGGATGCAGGGACAGGCAGCTCTCGATCTCGACCGGCGAGACGTTCTCTCCGCCGGTGATGATCATGTCGTCGACTCGCCCGGAGACGAACAGCTCACCGTCCGGATCGAAATACCCGGTGTCGCCGGTGAAGTACCAGCCGTCGCGCAGCGATCTGGCGTCGGCTTCGGGGCGTCTCCAGTAGCCCTCGAACGCCTCGTCGCTCGATGCGAGCGCGACGATCTCGCCCTCCTCGCCGGGCGCTGCAAGGTCCTGGGCCGAGGCGGCTCCGAGCTTCACCACCCGGATGAGCTGGTTGAGGCCGGCCTTGCCGGCGCAGCCGGGCTTGAGCGCCGCCTTCTGGTTGACCGTAAAGGTGTAGATCTCCGACGAGCCGTAATGGTTGACGAAGAGATCCGGCCTGAAAGCCTCGGTCAGCTTGCGCAGCAGTCCGTCCGTCATCGGCGCGCCGGCGAAGCCGAGCTTTCGGACGCTGGAGACGTCGGTTCGCGCAAAATCCGGGTGATGGACGACGTCGTGATAGAGAGTCGGGACGAGGTAGAGGTTGCTGACCTTCTCGGCCGCGATCAGCTCGAGCGCGCGCGCCACATCGAAGCGGGGCAGGCAGATGAACGCGCCGCCGATCAGCGACATCGCCAGCAGCGAGCGCACACCCATCGTATGATAGAGCGGCATCACGCCGAGCGTCCGCTCGCCTTGGCCATAGAGGTTCTGCGCGACATGGGCCACAGCCGCCATGCGCTCGGCCCTGTGGCGGCGCGGCACGCCCTTGGGCCTGGCCGTGGTGCCCGAGGTGTAGAGCATCAGGGACCAGGCCTCGGCGGCCACACGCGGCGTTGCGACAGGGGCCGGCAGGGCGACCATCTCCGCGAAGGTGAGCTCGGCTGCGCCAGCGTCGGGACCGACCGCGATGCGGGGGATTGAGTGCGCCAACCTGCTTTCGGCGATAGACTGCCCCGCGACCTGCTCGAAGGCGATTACCTTAGCTCCGCAGTCGCCGATGACGAAATCGATCTCGTCGGGCTTGGCGCGCCAGTTGATCGGCACGATCGTCAGGCCGGCGAACTGGCAGGCCCAGTGCAGGCTCGCCGCCTCCCAGCGGTTCTGCATCACGCTGACGAGATGGTCGCCGGCCTTCAGGCCCATGCCGTCGAAGGCGGCGACCAGCGAGGAAATCCGGTCGAGCCACTGCGCATAGGTCAGGCGGGTGTCGCCATCGACAATGGCGAGCGCATCGGGGTCGCGCGCCACGCTCGCGATGAAGCTGGTGCCAAGGTCAAACATCGGCGGTCTCCAGAGTCCGCGGCAGAGGTTCGCCGCGAAGACAGGCAGCGGCCTCCAGCGCCGCCTTGATGATCGGCGTGTAGCCGGTGCAGCGGCACAGATGCCCGCCCACGACCTCGCGCAGATCCTGCTCGCTCGGCGCGGGCTGCTCGCGCAGATAGGCATCGAGCGAGACCAGGATGCCGGCCGTGCAGAAGCCGCATTGCAATGCGTGATGGCGCCGGAAGGCGGCCTGCATGACCGAAAGCCGGTCGCGCTCCGGCGCGAGACCCTCGACCGTGGTGACGGCGGCCCCTTCGAGCTGGACGGCAAGCGTCAGGCAGGCGCGCGCCGGTTGGCCGTCGATCTGGATCGTGCAGGCGCCGCAGACGCCATGCTCGCAGCCGACATGGGTTCCGGTCGCGCCGAGCCCGTGGCGCAGTGCGTCGGTGGCGAGCAGGCGCGGTTCGGCCTCCAGCGAGACCGGCCGGCCGTTCAGGGTGAAGGCGACGCGGTGGCGCGTCGCGGCGTTCAGGCGAGGCATCGCTGGGCCTCCCCGATCGTGGACAGGCCAAGCGAGCGCACGAGATCGCGGCGCAGCCGGGCGGTCGCGTGAAAATCGTCGCGGGCTTCGAGATCCCAGGCGAAGGCGTTGAGCGCATCCGTCAGGGCCGAGCCCGCCAGCGGCGGGAAGCTGCGGCGCTGCGGCCTGTCGGCCACGCCGGCGACCGCGAGATGAATGGCGTTGCGCGTCACCACCGCCGCGCAGCCGACGATCGCGAAGTCGCCATGGCGGCGCGCGACCTCGCGGAAGGCATAGCCGGTTCCGGTCATGGCGGCCGGGAAGGCGACGGCCTCGATCAGTTCGTCATCGGCCTTGTCCGTCACCATCATGCCGCCGAAGAAGTCGGCGGCCTTGATGCTGCGCCGCTTGCGGCGCGAGCGCAGCCTGACTTCGCCGTCGAGTGCGACGAGGCAGAGCGGGATTTCCGCGCTCGGATCGGCATGGGCGGCCGAGCCGCAGACGGTTCCGCGGGCCCGCGTCTGGTAGTGGCCCAGCCAGGGCAGCGCGGCTGCCAGCAGCGGCTGTTCGCCGGAGAGCCCCGGCCGCTTCATCAGCGCCGCCTGGCGCACACCGGCCGGAACGACGATCAGATCGCCCTCGCGCTCGACCCGGTCGAGCCCCGCAATGCCCATGATGTCGATCAGCACCGCCGGCCTCGCCAACCGCATATTCAGCATCGGCAGCAGCGACTGGCCGCCGGCGATGATGCGGGCGTCGGCGCCGTGCCGGGCCAGCGCCTCCAGCGCCTCGGGAAGTTCGCGGGCGCGGATATAGTCGAAGGCTGCGGGCTTCATGGCCGCCTCCCGAGCAGGCGGGCGATGAAGCCGGGCCGGGCAGGCACCGCCCGGCGCGCCAGCGCCGCGAAGAACTGCCCGATGATGGCCTTGGCCGCGCCGTCGAGCAGGCGTCCACCGATCGCGGCGACCTTGCCGCCGACTGTGGCTTCATAGGTGTAGGCGATCAGCGTGCCGCCCTCGCCTGCCGGCGTCAGCGTCACGCGGCCCGATCCGCCTCCGGAGCCGAGCGCGCCTGAGACCGAGCCGGACAGAGTCGCGGCGTGCGGCGCATCGAGATCCGACAGCCTGATCCGGGCCTTGTAGCGGCCCTTGACGGGGCCGACGCCGAGCGTCACATCCGCCTTGAAATAGGTCTCCGACAGCTTCTCGACGCCGTGACAGCCGGGTATGATCGAGGCGAGCGCATCGACATCGAGCAGCATCGCCCAGACCATGTCGGGCGGCGCGGCGACCCTGGCCTGCCCCTGCCCGCGCAGGGTTCTGTCTCCCGGCTTGGCCGCACCCGGCCCGACAGCGCGTTCGAGATGGGACTCGGGGAGGGCCGGCTCGGGCGCGGCGACGAGGGTGGCGATGCGGGCCGGCGTCAGCGGCAGGTCGAGTTGCGCCACCCCGAGCGCGTCGGCGACCGCATTGGCGAGGCAGACCGGCGTCGACATGCAGTTGCCCTCGCCGACGCCCTTGGCGCCGAGCGGCGTGAAGGGCGACGGCGTCTCGATGTGGAGGATTTCGATGTCGGGCGTTTCGGTCGCCGTCGGCAGCAGATAGTCGGCGAAAGTTCCGGTCAGGAACGCGCCGTCGTCTGCATAGGCGAGTTCCTCGTAGAAAGTGGCGCCCAGCGCCTGCGCGAATCCACCTCTGATCTGGCCCTCGACCATGCCGGGATGCAGCACTCGCCCGCAGTCATGCATGGTGACGTATCGGTCGATCCGCACCTTGCCTGTTTCGGCATCGACCTCGACGCCGGCCATGTCGAAGATGAAGCCGTGACAGAGCGACGAGTTGACGTGGTCTTCCTCGTCCGGCGCGGACAGCTCGGGCGGCGTCCAGAAAGCCGTTTCGCGGATCGCCTGGTCGACGCCTGCGGGCAGCAGGGCCGGCGACCAGTGCGACAGCGCCGCCACACGGCCGAAGGGCAGCGTGCTGGCGGGATCTCCCTTGGCGAAGACCGCGCCGCCGGCAAAGCCGATCTGTGCGGGCGCGACGCCGAGCTGTGCGGCCGCGATCATCGCCAGTTTGTCGCGCAGGCGCGTCGCCGCCAGATGGGCGGCGCCGGCGACGGCGGCGGCGAAGCGGCTGGAATAATTGCCCGATGCGATCGACCAGGCGTCCTTGCCCGTGTCGAGATCGGCGACGACGCGGATCGCCTCGCAGGGCAGGCCGAACACGTCGGCAACGACCTGCGCCAGCACCGTGCGGTGGCCCTGCCCCTGCGGCACGGAGGCGACATGGACGCCGACCGAGCCGACCGGATCGAGCGTGACGGTGGCTGTCGCCTGCGCGCCGTTCTTGGGCCCGGCCTTTTTCCGCTCGGCTGCGGTCAGGACCGTGGTGATATAGCCCATATTCGAGACGCTCGGCTCGACGACGGCCGCAAAGCCAATGCCGTAGCGCTTGCCGGCCGCGCGGGCGGCGTCGCGCCGGGCTTCCAGATCGGCGAGCCGGCCCTCGGCCAGAGCCAGATCGAAAGCCTTCACATAGTCGCCGGAATCGTAGAGCGCGCCCGAGGCCGTGCGGTAGGGGAACGCCCCGCCCGGGATCAGGTTGGTCCGGATCACCGCCAGCGGATCGAGCCCGAGCTCGACCGCGATGCGCTGCATCAGCCGTTCGAGCGCGTAGTAGACCTGTGGGCCGCCGAAGCCGCGCACGAGGCCGGTCGGGGCCTTGTTGGTCAGCACGACGCGATTGCGGATCGCGATATTCGCGATGTCGTAGGCCCCGGTCATATTGCCGTGCATGCGGTAGAGCGTGGCGGGCTCCGGCGCGCGCGGATAGGCCCCGCAATCCTCGAGCTGATCCCAGTCGAGCGCGGTGATACGCCCTTCCGCGGTCACGGCGGCCTTGAGCGTGGTGACGCGGTTGGTCGCGGCCACCGCCGCGCCCAGATGTTCGAGTCTGTCCTCGATCCATTTGACCGGCGCGCCTGCGATGCGCGCGGCGACGCCGATCAGCACCGCATAGGGCGCGACGCCCTGCTTGACGCCGAAGCTGCCGCCCGATTCCGGCGGCATGCGCAGCCGCAGCCGGTTGCCGGGCACCTTCAGGCAGCGCGCCAGCACCGCATGGATGCTGAACGGGCCCTGGAAATTGGCGAGGACGTCGTAGGCGTCCTCATGGGGATCGTATTCGGCGACGACGCCGAACGTTTCCATCGGCGCGCCGGTGTTGCGCGGATAGGCGATCGTGACCTCGACATGATGCGCGGCTTCGGCGAAGGCGGCCTCGGGATCGCCGTAGCGAAAGCGGCGGTCGCTGACGAGGTTGCCGCCAGCCTTGTCGTGCAGCACCGGCGCATCGGGTTCGAGGCTCGCCAGGGGATCGACGACGCATGGCAGCGGCCGGTATTCGACCTCGATGGCGTCCAGCCCGTCCTCGGCGAGGTAGCGGTCCGCCGCGACGACGATGGCGACCGGCTCGCCGACATAGCGTACGCGCTCGACCGCCATCGGCCAGTTCTCGACCGCGACCTTGAGGCCCGCGACCATCGGCGTCGTCAGCCTCGCCAGATCGCGGCCAGTGATGACCGCCGCGACGCCCGGCATGGCGGCTGCCGCCGCGACATCGACGGACAGAATGTCGGCGTGGGCATGGGGCGAACGCAGGATGGCGGCATGGAGCGTGCCGGGCCTGACGCCGAGGTCGTCGATGAACCGCCCGCGGCCGGTCAGCAGGGCCGCGTCCTCGACGCGCTCCAGCGACTGTCCCGTCCACGAGATGGTTTCGATCTTCACCTGACGCTTGCTCCCGGCGACGCGCTCTGACGGGCGTCTGGGACGGGAGGCTCTGCGATCAGGCGGCGGGGCGCGATCCCGCTGGGTCTCGCATGTTACCGAAAAGTCTCAAAATGATGGGCAGCCGGCGATCGCATGAGGGACATCGCGGTTCGGGAGCGACTGCCGGCCTTACCGGCCCAGCCGCGCCACCTGGCGGAACTCGCTGGGCGCGACGCTGCAATGGTCGCGGAAGAAGCGGGTGAAATGGGCGGGCGCACTGAAGCCGAGCCGGTCGCTCAGCACCGCGAAGGTCTCGTTACCCTCGACGATCGCGCCGACGGCGATCTCGACCTTGAGCACGTTCAGGAAGACATGCGGCGTGACGCCGGTGGACTCCTCGAACAGGCGGAAGAAATGCGCCCGCGACAGACCGGCCGATTTCGCCAGCTTCTCGATGCTGAGCGGGGCGGCCGGGTTCGTCCGCATCAGCGAGATCGCGCGCCCCACCCGCCAGTCGATCGCGTTCGAACGGGCGATTTCGCGCAGCGAGGCGCCGATGGTCCGCCAGGGCGTGAAGCGCTCGATCACGGCAATCATCAGTTCGGACAGCAGATGCTCCTGCCGGCGCGAGGCGCCGGGCTCATGCACCATCTCGGCCGCGAGATCGAGCGCGGTCTGGCGGATATGGGCGGTGACCACGCCGGCCGACTGCTCGAAGAAGCCGGGCGCGCCGCTGGCGGCCCAGTTCGGCCGGAAGCTGCGCAGCCATTCGGGCTCGATATAGAGCGCCAGAATGAGGGCGTTCCTGCGCCTTGGATCATGAATATAGGCGTGCGGCTCCCAGGCGTTGACCAGCACGGCGAGATCATCGGTCAGCGGGGCGACATGGTCGCCGACGAGAAACTGGGTGTCGTCGCCATCGACCTTGAGCAGGACATGGCAATGGGGATGCGCGTGCCGGACCAGGCTTCGGTCCATGTCCAGCAGCGCCACCCGTCCAAAGGCTCCGTGCGCGATGCGCAAGGCATCCGACATGCCGTTTCCTCGCCAAGCCTGATTTCCAGGTCATCGTTTCTCAGGTTGTAATGTACGGGGCGGGTCCCGGCGTCCGCAAGTGGGCGTCGGTCGTCGGATACGGCGTCGCTCGGCCCGGGTCGAAACCGGTCCCGACCTGCGGCGTCGCGCATCAATGCGCCAGTTTTTGGCATTAGAGCTTTGCCATTAAGCGGACATTTGAGCTCACCGCGACGCCATCCGACTCCGCACGGGAGATCACAGCGTTTTTCGGTCTGCAACGGCGCGGCGGTAGCCGCCGCGCCGTTGAGATCAAATATCTGTCTGTTCCGAAAGGATCAGAGCATCATCGACCTCAATTCCGAGGTAACGGACTGTGCTCTCCAGCTTAGAATGGCCGAGCAGGAGCTGGCAGGCTCGCAGATTTCCGGTGCGCTTGTAGATTAACGCGACCTTGGTCCGCCTCAGGCTGTGCGTCCCGTACAGAGCGGGATCGAGACCGATCAGCGAAACCCAGTCATTGAGCAGACGTCCATATTGGCGGGTTGTGACATGCTCGCCCTTATGGCTACGGCTGGGAAACAGCCAGTCGGCAACGATGGATGGTCGTTGCCGAAGCCAGGCGGTCAGCGCTTCGCGCGTCGGATCCGTCAGTTCAAAAGGTACCGGTCGGCCCGTCTTCTGCTGGATGATCGAAGTCCGCAGCCTCACCGTGCCGCCGAGGACAACATCGCTGATGCGAAGACGGACGAGATCGCAGCCGCGCAGCTTGCTGTCGATCGCGAGGTTGAACATGGCGAGATCGCGTATGCGATGATCGTGCTGAAGCCGCGTTCGGATTGCCCAAATGTGACGCGGCTTCAGCGGAGGCTTGGGACCAATCAGGCGTCCCGTGTTCCAGGCGGGGCGTTGAGTGGCCATTTGCTGCTCAATCGGCATTTTGCATCCTCCTTGGGAGGCCGCATCCAGCCGCACTCTAACACCAGTCGATGACTGGCGGCGCCAAACAGCAAGCTGATCGCGAACCGCCGCTCTAGGAGCGCAGCCCGGATCAGACCCCAGCAGGCATGCTTTCCCTCACCCCGTCGCTCACTTCGGAGCATTCTTGCTGAGCCATTCGCGCATCTCGGCGATCTCGCGCTCCTGGTCCTTGATGATCTGCGCGGCGAGCGTCTTGGTGGTCTCGTCCTTGGCGTGAGCCAGCGCGACCTTGGCCATGTCGATCGCGCCCTGATGATGCGGGATCATTTTGGTGCGGAAGTCGATGTCGGCATTACCGGTGTACGGCACGGCCATGTCGTGCATCATCTTCATGTCGGCGCTCTTTAAGTCCTTCGTCGACGCCGCGTCGCCAGGCGCCGGCATCATCGTCTTCATCATGGCCTGCATGGATGCCATGCTCATGTCGCCGGCACCTGCATGGCCCTTCGGCGCCCCGGCGGCGGCCGCCGGAGCACCATGGCCGCCATGCCCCTGATGCGAGGATTGAGCGGCGGCGGGCGCAGCGAGCGCCAGAAGGATAAGCGCGGTCGAGATCGAACGTGTCATGGGTCGGTCCTTTCTTCGGGATCAGTTGTTGGTGAAGCGCGCCTGCAGCGCGTGCCCGTCGGCCAGCGTGGCGGAGATCACGATGCGTGCGCCCACGCCCAGCGGCTGGGCGAGCGTCCCGACGAGTTTGTTGGGTACGACGGGGCTCAGCGCCACCGTTGCGGTTTTGCCGGCGTCCTGGACGATGGCGCGGGCCGCCTTCGTTCCCGCCGATGACAGCGGCTTGTCGGCCGCGTCGGTGAGGATGAGAACGAACTCGGTCCCTCTCGCCACCATCTCGATATGGTGACCGGCGACATCGACGAGCGGGCCGCCATTGGGTCCTTTCGCCAGTTCGTGGGCAGAGGCTGTGGATGCGAGGCCGAGCATGATGGCCAAGGCTGTGGTCCGTTTGAGCATGGCTGGTCTCCTTGGAGGTTTCAGAAGGCTTCCTGAGGCGATGTCCCGCCCTCGCCCGCCGCCCGGCCAGCGACGATGCGGTCGAGCGGCTTGCGGCCGAAGGTCAGAAACAGGACGGGCGTCAGCACCGTGTCGATGATCGTCGCCGAGATCAGCCCGCCGAAGATCGTGACCGCGACCGGATGCAGAATTTCGCGGCCCGGCTGGTCGGCGCCGTAGAGCAGCGGGATCAGCGCCAGCCCCGCCGAGAGCGCCGTCATCAGGACGGGCGTCAGCCGCTCCAGGCTGCCACGGATAACAAGGTCGCGCCCGAAGCGCTCGCCCTCGTAGAGCACCAGGTTGATGTAATGCGAGACCTTCAGGATGCCGTTACGGGCCGAGATGCCGGCGAGCGTGATGAAGCCGACCATCGAGGCGACCGAGAGCGGCTGCCCGGCGAGATGCAGCGCGACGACGCTGCCGATCAGCGCGAGCGGAATGTTGCCCATGATGATCAGCGCCAGCACCGCCGACTGGTATCGCGTGAACAGCACGACGAAGATCAGCGCGAGCGACACGAGACTCAGCAGCCCGATCCGCAACGTCGCCTCCTCCTGCGCCTGGAAGGTGCCCTCCATGCGGGTGACATAGCCCTGAGGCAGCGGTGTCTGGGCCACGATCTGGCGAATGTCGGCGACGATCGCCGCCATGTCGCGCTGGCCGTCACCATTGCCGTAGACGGCGATGCGACGCTGGCCGTTTTCGCGCTGGATCTGGTTGGGGCCGTCGGTTTCGGAAACCGTGGCAATCAGGCGCAAGGGAATGTGGCCACCGGCCGTCGCGATCAGCAGATCCTCGAGCCCGATCGTCGAGCGGTCCTGGTCCGAGAGCCGCAGCACGACGTCGTAGCGGCGGTTGCCGTCGACGATCTGCGAAACCGTACGCCCGTTGGAGAGCGTCTCCAGCGCCTGGGTGACGCTGGCGGGCGTCAGCCCGTAGAGCGCCGCCTTCTCGTGGTCGACATCGATGCGCAACTGCGGGATGCGGACCTGCCGCTCGATCTGGAGATCGACAAGGCCGGGTACGGCCTCAAGACGCTCCCGCAGGGTCTCGGCGAGGCTACGGATCGTGTCGAGGTCCTCACCATAGACCTTGAGCGCGATCTGGGCCCGCACGCCTGAAAGTATGTGGTCGAGCCGGTGGCTGATCGGCTGGCCGATATTGACCGAGACCGGCAGGACGCTCAGCGCTGCGCGGATATCGGCATAAACGGCTTCCTTCGACCGCTCCGAGCGATGCAGATCGATATCGACCTCTGAGGAATGGACGCCCTCGGCGTGCTCGTCGAGCTCGGCGCGCCCCGTGCGGCGGCCGATCGACTTCACCTCGGGGACCTTGAGTGCGAGCTGTTCGGCGACGAGCCCGAGGCGATGGCTCTCGGCCAGCGAGATGCCCGGGTTGTATTGCAGCGAGACCACCAGCGTGCCCTCGTTGAAGGGCGGCAGGAAGGTCCGCGGCAAGAGCGTCGCGCCATAGACGGCCAGCGCCACGCCGATGCCCACGAGGGTAACGAGCAGGCCGCGGGTCTCGAAAGCCCAGCGCAGTAGCGCCGCATTGCCCCGCTTGAGATGGCGCACCACGAAGGAGTCGCGCTCATGGCCGGTCTTCGCACCCGACAGGAGATAACACGCCATCACCGGGGTCAGCGTGATCGAGACGATCAGCGACGCCAGGATCGAGACGATGTAGGCGATGCCGAGCGGCGCGAAGAGCCGCCCCTCGATGCCCGACAGAGCAAAGAGCGGGATGAAAACGAGGATGATGATCGCGGTGGCGTAGACGATGCCCGACCGCACCTCCTGCGAGGCCGCCGCGATGACCGCCAGCACGGGCCTGGGCGCCGCGCTCTCCCGGTTCTGCTTCAGGCGCCGCAGGATGTTCTCCACATCCACGACGGCGTCGTCGACCAGTTCGCCGATCGCGATGGCGAGCCCGCCCAGCGTCATCGTGTTGATGGTCAGGCCGAAGGCGTGGAAGACCAGCACCGTCGTCAGGATCGAGACCGGGATCGCGGTCAGCGAGATCAGGGTGGCGCGGACATTCATCAGGAAGAGCAGCAGGATGACGGCGACGACGCCCGCCGCCTCCAGCAGCACGCGCTCGACATTGGCGATCGAGGTCTCGATGAAGGTCGCTTGCCGGAACTGGACGTTGGTGGCCGAGATACCCGCCGGGAGCGTCTTCTGCAGCTCGGCCAGCGCCGCCTCGACCCTTCGCGTCAGCGCGACCGTGTCGGCCTCGGGCTGCTTCTGGATGCCGATGATCACCGCCGGCCTGCCCTGATAGCCGGCGTCGCCGCGCTTGACGCGCGCGGCGAACTCGACGCGCGCGAGCTGGTGCAGCAGGATCGGCTGGCCGTTCCTCTGGATCACGGCGGTATTGCGCAGATCCTCCAGCCGCTGCGTCAGCCCGACATTGCGGATCAGGTATTCGCGGCCCTGCTGGTCGATGAAGCCGCCGCCGGTGTTGGTGCCGAAGCGGGTGACCGCCGCCTCGATCTGCTCATGCGTGACGTCCAGCGCCTGCATCGCCGCGATATCGGGCGTGATCCGGTACTGGCGCACCTCGCCGCCTATCGGAATGACCTGCGAGACGCCGGCGATGTTCAGGATCTGCGGGCGGATGACGAAGTCTGCGATCTCGCGGACCTCCATCGGCGAGGCCCGCTCGGCCGTCACCGCGACCAGCATGATCTCGCCCATGATCGAGGAGACCGGCCCCATCTGCGGGTTGACGCCGCGCGGCAGCTGCTCGCGCACCAGCGACAGCCGCTCGGCGACGAGCTGGCGCGAGCGGTAGATGTCGGCGCCCCAGTCGAACTCGACATAGGTGATCGAGAGGCCGACGCCCGAGACGGAACGCACGCGCAGCACGCCGGGCATGCCGTTCATGGCCGTCTCCAGCGGATAGGTGACGAGTTGCTCGACCTCCTGCGGGGCGAGCCCCTCGGCTTCCGTCATCAGCGTGACGGTCGGGCGGTTGAGATCGGGGAAGACATCGACCGGGACGCGCGGCAGCACGTAGCTGCCATAGGCCACGAGAACGAGCGCGGCGGCGATGACGAAGAGCCGGTTGCGCAGACTTGCCGAGACGAGGAGGTTGAACATCGCGCGGGGCCTCAGCGGATCTGGTTGAGGTGCTCGGCGCCGCGCACCACGATGCGCTCGCCCGACGCGACGCCGGCCCGGATCACCAGCCGCGTCGCGTCGAACGGTTCGGTGCGCACTGGCCGGGGCTCGAAGCGCTCGGGATCGGTGTGGCGCCAGACCAGCGTCTCGCCATTGCCGCCGCGGACGACTGCGTCGCGGGGAAGAATAATGCCGCTGACGCTCGCGCCGTTGCGGGCCGTCACGCGCACCGGCTGGCCGATCGCGACGGTTTCCGGCGGGTCCTCGACCGCGAACTGCACCAGCGTCGCCTGCTGCTGCAGCGCCCGTCCGGCGCCGCGGAAGGACAGGCTGAGCGGCTTGCCGCCGGCCAGCAGGGCGGAGGCGCCGTCGAGCTGCGAGAGGTCGACATCGCCATAGGACAGCGCCTCGACCCAAAGGCCGGCGGGATCGACGATCTGGAACAGCACGTCCTGCGAGCCGACGACCTGGCCCGCCACGACCCGCACCGCCGAGACCACGCCATCGAGCGGCGCGCGCAGCACCTCGGGCTCGATCCGGATGCGCCCGACGATCTCGCGCCGCCGCATCAGCCCCGCGAGTTCGATCTCGGCGTCGATAACCTGACTCTGCGGTGCGATGGCGCGCTCCGCCAGGCTGCGCGAGCGCTTCAGCTTCGCCTCGACCATGGCGATCTGCTGCTCGATCTCGCCGACGCGCTCGGCAATGGTGGTGCGGTCGGCCTGCGGCACCGCCTGCTCGACGGTGGCCAGGACATCGCCGCGCCGGACGATCTGGCCCAGCCGCGGCAGGCCGCTCTCGGGCGCGACGATGCGGCCACCGGTGATGCTCTGGACCTGACCCGAGCGGTTGGGATCGGCGATGACCCGGCCGACCAGCGCCACGGTCTTGCGAGCCTCCTCGGACTTCGTGACCTGCGTGCGCACGTCGAGCAGCCGCTGCGTCGGCTTCGGCGCGAAGACCGACCCGTCGGCGAGACGGCGGGGGGTGTCGCCGGCCGGCGGCGCGGCCTTCGCCGCCTCGCCATGGTCGTGGCCCTCATGGGCGCCGGCGACGCCGATCCCGGCGATCAGCGCGAGAAGCGCGAGGCCCGCGACAGACGAGGCCGAGTGGGGCCGGCGCAAGGTCGCGCCGAGCAGGAGCCCAAAACCGAGCGCAGCTCCGGTTGCAAGGTAGAGGACGGGAATCGAGCGTCCGGCGATCGAAACGGCCGCGTCGCCCAGCGCGGTGTGCGCCGATCGGGACCCCGCCGGAGCCGCAGGCGCGGCAACGGCGGGACGTTCCAGCGCTCCGATCAGCAGGTCGTCCCCCGCGGGGTGGGTGATGGCGAAGACGAGTTCAAGCGGCCCGGAGCCGGCGAACCGGTCGGAGGCGACGACATAGGTTCCCTCCGGCGTCGGCGTCGCAGCGACGTCCGCGCCTGCGCCGATCGTCACGACGAGACCGGCGTCGGTGACGGGCGCGTTGCCGGCGTAGCGGTCCAGGAACAGCGTCAGCCGGTCCCCGCGCAGGACGCCGACGAGCTCATAGGCGTCGGAATGCAGAGCGATCCGCGGCGAACCCTGCGTCGCGGCCGCAGCGGGCGGCGCGCCGTGATCGTGACCCTCATGGGCCGCGAGCGGGGCAACGGACAGGAGCAAAGCCAGCGCCAGCGGCGCGATCAGACAGCCAGCGAGGCTGCGGACGAAGAAAACCATGAAACGAACCCATCACGAGCGGCATGACCATTCGGCGGCGCGGCTGGTCAGCCGGCCGACGCTCAGGCGATGTCGATGGTTCGTGGAGGTCTGGCGTCCGGGCTCGGATCTTTCACAAGCGAGAAGGCGGCCGGGGGCATCTCGCGCCGGATTGTGTGGGGCCTTCGCAGCGGCAGGAATGCGCAGTCATGCTCGATCAGCGCGACAGTGCACATCGTGCCGCAACAGGGGCGGCCCTGCGCGCCGTCGTCGGTCGGAATACCCGCGGCATCGGAGCCGCCCTTCGCCGCCTGGTCGCATTGGTCGGTCCGCGAAGACGTGTCCGAGGCGGCTGCGTCCGAGATGATCTCGACCTGCGGAACGGGCTTAGCAGCCGTCGATTCGGCCCGAGGCGTCGCGCCGTGCCCCGGATGCGCCGTCGCCGGCATCGCCCATGCCAACGACAGCAGGACGACCAGCGCGGTCGCCTTCAATGCCGTCGCGAGGGTGCCGAATAAGGTCACGCAATTCCGCCGATTCGTCGGAGCCAGCGGTGAGATGGGGCTTCCCATGGGGGAAAGTCAATGGGAGCGACGACGCGCCTGCACTATTTGGTTACCGACTACCGGTCGGCTGGCGCAGATTCGCGAGAGCGCCACTTCTTCGCATTGGGGAGCAGCGCTAAACCAGACGTGCGTCAGCGCCCTGCCGGATGTTTGGACACCTGATCCTGCGGCCAAGCTGACATGGCATTACTGGCGACGCGCAGAAGCTTGTCTCTTGGGGCCCCGTCTCTTGCCAACGTCGACAATCCCTGGATCACGGCCATGATCAGGCCGGCGAGCGCCTCCGGATCCGTCCCGCCCGGCAGCTCTCCGCCTTCCACAGCATCCGCGATCTTCGCTCGAAGCCGATCCTCGATGGCCCCTCTCATCCGTGCGAGTTCTGCCTGAACGTCTTGTGCCGCGGTAGAGCAGCTGATCGCGCCGGTCGCTAATAGACAGCCGGGTGGCGTCGTCGTCCCTGTGAACGCAATGGCCGATCCCTCCAGCAAATTCCATGCGGCGTCACGAGCCGTGGCGGAATCGTCGATCATTGTCTCTGCGGTCACGGGTCCGGAGAGGTATCGGCGGACCGCCTCGACGAAGAGCTGCTTCTTGTCACCGAACGCCGCATAGACGCTCGGCGGCGTCACGCCCATCGCCGAAGTCAGGTCCGCAAGCGATGTGGCCTCGTAGCCATGCCGCCAGAACAGCAGCATCGCCTGTTCGAGGGCGGCGTCGCGATCGAAGGAGAGAGGACGCCCTGTCCTGCGGCGCGGGGATGCTGACGGGTCTTTCATAGTGACTAATATGGAACGATTGACTTTGCCCGACAATGGGCGCTCACTGTTTCATAGCAATCAGTATGAAAGATGCCTCATGCCCCTGACCGATTTCCGCACGCTGGGCCGCTCCGGCCTTGCCGTAAGCCCCCTGACGCTTGGGACGATGACGTTCGGGACCGCGCGCTGGGGCCTCGACGAGGCTGGAAGCAAGGCGGTGTTCGACGCCTATGTCGAGGCTGGCGGCAACGCTGTCGATACGGCCGACGTCTATTCGAAAGGGCGCAGCGAGGAGATGCTTGGCGGCTTCATCGCGGAACGCGGTCTGCGGGAGCAAATCGTGCTCGCCACGAAATCGGGCTTCGCGACCGGCAGTGGCCCACATACGGGAGGCAACGGCGCCAAGCACGTTCACGCGGCGCTGCATCGCTCGTTGGCCAGGCTGCGCACTGACTATGTCGATCTGTACTGGATCCATGTTTGGGACGGCGTGACACCCGCCGAAGAGCTTCTTGAGACGATGGCCGGGCTCGTGCGGGCCGGTAAGATCCGTTACTGGGGGCTCTCTAATTCGCCCGCTTGGTTCGTTGCGAAGATCGCGACTCTTGCGGAGGTCCGCGGGCTGCCTGGGCCGATTGCACTCCAGTACTTCTACTCGCTGGTCAATCGCGACATCGAAGATGAACACGTTCCGCTTGCGGCGGAATTCGGCATGGGAATCGTTCCATGGAGCCCACTCGCCTATGGGTTGCTGACGGGCAAGTACCAGCGCGATGAGGTCGAGGCCGCCGCTCCTCGGTCGGCTGGACTGCCGAAGGACGCCGCAGGCGATGGAGATGAGAGGCCGGCGAACGACAAGCGTCTCGATGGGGCCAATCCCTTTGGAGACACTCTTTTCACTGAGCGGAACTGGGAGATCGTGGATGCAGTGCGAGAAGTGGCCAAGGAGATGGACCAGCCCTCCGCCCGCGTCGCACTTGTCTGGGTGACAGAGCGGGCCGGCGTATCATCGACCTTGATGGGCGTCAGTCGGCTCAATCAGATCGAAAACAACATCGCCGCTCTTGAGCTCCGTCTCCCATCTGAGCATCGGGCCAGGCTCGACGCCGTCAGTGCATTGGCTTCGCCAAGAATGCTCTACAGCCTGTTCACGCCAGCCCTGCGCCGGCAGGCGGTCTTCGGCGGAAGCTCTGTACGGCCCGCTCGCTAGTCCGAAGCTGCGCGCCGTATCGCGCCAAGCGCCGATACTCGGCACCGTTCGGAAAGCAGATACTCAGAACTGCGCCTCATCGGCACGAACCGACTATCGCCGAAGCGTCGCATCGCCGATCGGCGAGGCGACGTCGAACGCGGCTTGTTATGATCTGTCCGAAGCGGCGCTAGTGCCCACCACCTATGGGCTCAGGAAGAAGCTCACGATCTCTCGCGAAGCGTCGGGCCCTTCCGGATCGGTGAAGCTTCCAGTGCTGTCGCCGCCCGACCAGGCATGGCCGCCGCCGTTGATCGGCATATACTCGGCCTTCACCCGGCCAGATGAATCGATCAGAGTTTGCCGCATCGCCGTTTTCCCGGCCGACCTTATTTCACTGACCAGGATTGAACAGTTTGAGTATCGCGAGCGCATGCCGCCGAAGAGACGGTCACCATTGGAAGCGTCCACCGTCGCATCCGCCGTACCATGAATGATCAGCTTGCGGCTGCAATGACCGCTGGCGCGGTCGCGTCTCGCCCCGACATCTCCCTTCATGGCCGCGAAGGCTGACATGACATCGTGCGCGGCTCCCCGTTCGAGACCGGAGTGAAGCGCCACCTTAGAGAAAATTTCCGGATAGCTCTCGGCGAGCACGTCAACCATCGCTGCCCCGGCCGACAGGCCTGCGGCGAAGACACGCTCGGGCGAGATGGTGAATTCCGTCGAAAGCGCTTTTGCCAGCGCCGCCAGCTTCGCGGGCTCGCCCGAACCAGCGGCCTGGTGCCGAGGATCGAACCAGTTCCAGCATCCGTTCGCATTGGCGGATCGAGGTTGGTGAGGATAGGCTACGACGAGGCCGAACTCGTCGGCGAGGCGATTCATCCGCGTACCGCGTGCGAAGTCGTCAGGGTCTTGCGTGCATCCATGCAGCATCAGAACGAGGGCTAGCTCCCTGTCGCGGTCCTGAGGCACGTAGAGTTTGTAGTCGAGGCTTCCCGCGACCGACCTCAGCGAATGTGATGTGAAGCGTGGATCATCCATCTTGCCAGGAGACGTCGCTGCGCGCCGTAGGGGCGATGTGAAGTTCGAGCGTCCCGACTTCAATGCGTTCAGCACGTCACCCAACGGTCGTCCCTTTCGCACGGCGAAGGGGTCTTCGGCGTCCAGCGGCCTGGAGATGGAGGACTGACCGCCGCCGTTCAGCGCGTCGCGGATGGCTTTGGTCGCTCCCGTGACGTCCGATGCCTTCAACCGCCTCATGGCATCTGCGACTGCTTGGAAAGGGATGGGCATTTGGCGTCCTTACAGTTCAAGAGAGTCGGTCGGAAAGGGCGGCCTTGACCTCGGGAGAAGCATGAAGCGCTCCGAGAACCGTAAGGGAGGCGATCGCGTCGCGGGCCAAGGCAGGCGTAACGTCGTCCGCAATGATCGCGAGACCAAGGACGCGAATTTCCAGGCGCTCATTGTTTGCGACCACGCCTTCCAGATCGGCGCGGGTGAAGGTCCTCAGCCCGAGTTCCAGCGAGAGGCGATGAGTTGCCTGCGCCGCGATCTCCGCATGCGTGACGAGCTGATTACGGATAGCGGTCCGGATGAAATCGGATCGGTTCGAGTAGAAGCCATCGCGCACCAACAGATCGATCCGTCCAAGATCGACGAAGCCAAGATTGATGGTCAGTTTCTCGCTCTCCGGCGTTTTCATTCTGCCTCCATATACCATCCAATTGGATGGTATATGGAGGTGGATAGGCGCGATACAAGGTCGGTGAAAGCGCGGCGCATAAATTTGGCATTGGCCAAGAGATCGAAGCTATGGCTCGGTCATCGACATCGCTGTGGCGGAAGACAGGCCAGTACCGAGTTGGTGGCCACAGTTCTCTCTGCCGATAGCGTTGTGAGCGACAGTTCGGTGACGACCCTGACGAAAAGGCCCCGAGGTCTCCCCCGGGGCCAGATACCAGTCGATGCGGTCTGATCAGATAACCGGCTGGGCGATGCGGCCGGACGCTGCCGCCAGGCGACCGTTGGGATCGGCGTTCTCGTCGAAGCGGTTCCAGCCTTCCTTGCGGTATTGTGCAGTGCGCTCAGTGCGATCAATCGGCGTCGCGCCATCGAGAATTGCCTCAACAGCGGCTTCCTGCTCGGGCTCGGCACGGACCGAGACGACGGAGCCACCACGACGGACGGTCTCGGCGTAGTAGTTCGCCTCGTCCTCGTCGTGGCCTTCCTTCACAAAGGAGCCGACCAGTCCGCCAGCGGCGGCACCGGCAACAGCGCCGGCCGCGGTGGCGGCGAGCCAGCCCGCTGCGACCACGGGACCGACGCCCGGGATCGCCAGCATACCAAGGCCAGCCAGCAAGCCGGCGGCGCCACCGACGCCGGCGCCGATGCCGGCACCTTCCGCGGCGTTGGTCTCGCCGTCGCCATTGCGGCCGACGATGCTGACGTTGCTGCTGGAAATGCCGGCGGCCTCAAGCTGCTCGACGACCGAGCTGGCGGTCTCGTGGTTGTCGTAGGAACGGGTGATAGTGCGGGTCATGGTGTTCTCCAAAAATCAGGGCTAGAGGAGCAACCGTCAGTTTTTGACGATGTTGCCGCGGTAATCGACAGAGACGTTGACCGAGGCGCCGGCGTTGGTCGCCTTGCCCTTCCAGACGCCGTTCTCATCCTTCTTGAGGTCCATCACGTTCGTGTAGCCATTGGACTCCAGGCGGCTCTTAGCCTGACCCTCGGTGAAGCTGTTGGCGCCCGGCAGCGGGGCGTTCCCGTCGGCCGGCGCGGGCGTCGGCATCGGCGAAGTCGTGGAGGTCTGGGCTATCGCGGCGAACGAAGGCAGCGCCGCGACTAGCGCGGCGAGAACTAGCTTTTTCATTTTTGGGATCCTTTTTCGCGGTGTGTCCGCGCTGCCCAATCAACGGGCAGATGCTCGTTTAAGTTCCGAAGATATAAATTAAATCCCGGAGGAACAGCGTTGGCCGCGGGCAGTTCAGCCACCACGATCCCGGCAATCTGAAGGACACCACATGGCCACAACCACGAAGCCGCTCGACGACCTGTTCCACGACATGCTCAAGGACGTCTACTACGCCGAGAAGCAGATCCTGAAGGCCCTGCCGAAGATGGCCAAGGTAACCAAGTCGCCCGAGCTCAAGAAGGCCTTCGAGACCCACAAGGCCGAGACCGCCGAGCAGATCGAGCGGCTCAGCCAGGTCTTCGAGCTCATCGGCAAGACGCCACGCGCCAAGACCTGCGATGCCATCCTCGGCATCCTCAAGGAAGGCGAGGCCGTCATCGAGGACTATGAGGACAGCCCCGCGCTGGACGCCGGCCTGGTCGCCTCGGCACAGGCGGTCGAGCACTATGAAATGGCCCGCTACGGCACCTTGAAGGCATGGGCGACCCAGCTCGGCCACAAGGACGCCGTCAAGCTCCTCGACGAGACCCTCGCCGAGGAGACCAAGACCGACAAGATGCTCACCCAGTTGGGGGGCCCGGCGAACTCGGCGGCCACCGCGCCTGCCGCCAAGGCCGCCTGACCACGGTCGAATGGGAAGGCCCGCCGAGCGGCACTCGGCGGGCCTTTTCCTATCGTTGCAGGCCTAGCCGCCAAGATCGAAATAGAGGTCGCATACTAGGTGGGCTACAGCGCTGGCTTCGAGATCGGTCATGTGCGCCGCGGTCTGTTGAGCCACGATCTCAATCTCGTCCTGATCTACAGCAAGCAGATCGAGAATGCGTGCGAATTTGATCTTCATCTCCGCATCCCCGTCGAACTCATTGATAGCGACACGCAGGATGCTCTCGTTCGCTTCGATCAGCCTTGTTTGGATGGTGTCTGCCGAGCATGCCAAGATCCGTATGGCCGCGAAAAAATGTTCACGCGCGTCGTCGTGCTTGTCGTCCATGGAACTGATCTTTCACTGACGCAAGCCTTGGACGCGAGGCTGGAACGCGGATGTCTAAGCAAAGGAGCAATCTGGGCGAGTGGATATTGAACGGGTGGTGCGGCGCGCGTTCTGGCGTTCAAGGCAAGACGCTACTCAGAGGCGATGCCGGCCAGAATCTTCAATAGTTTCGCCTCTTGATAGGGCTTTTGCAGGAACACCGTATCCGCGGGCATGTCGGCGGCGGCTGGCGAGACCCGGCCGGACGCCAGGATGAGGACCACGGGAGGCCAGCGCTCGCGGATCGCGTGGAGCAGCTTCAAGCCATCCATAGACCCTGGCATCTCGATATCGGAGAAAACGACGCGAATGTCGGGCCGCGTTTCCAGATTAAGAATTGCTTCGTCCGCATTAGACGCCTCGATCACATCGTAGCCCGCGTCTTCGATCAACGCGACCGCATTCATGCGAATGATCGGTTCGTCTTCGACAACAAGAACGACGACGTTTTTCATGCTGAGCTTTCGGCTGCGAGCCAACTTAACCGGCGAACGACATCGTGGTTGCGTAAAACTAAAAAGAATTTTGTCACGATCATTGTTAGTTCGTTAATATTCGATCGTCTCGCTCTTCCGTCAGGAGCCACAATCGATGAGCGACGAGTTACGGGTCGGCGACACTGTCCGGCTGATATACGGATTTCTCGATCAGACCGGCAGAGGCGACTATGAGATCGTGCGCGGCATGCCCGCCCCGGTGGGCGGCGAGGTCCAGTATCGTGTGCGTGGCGCAGACGGCCATGAACGGGCAATCGGCGCAAACCAAACTACGGCTAAGGACGACGACATCGGCTAGCTCGCCAGCCGGGACGCTTTCATCACGAGGGTGACGACGACACCTTCAGCTGACCAGTCATAGTCGATAGACCCGCCCAGCTGACCCGCGATGCTGCGCTCGACGAGGCGACTGCCATAGCCGCTTTGACGCTTACTCTCGACTTCCGGCCCGCCGCGCTCGGTCCAGACCATCCTGACGTCTTCGCCCTCCGTGGCACCCGATACGTCCAGCGTCCCGCTCTCGGATGAGAGAGCGCCATACTTCAGGGAATTGGTCGCCAGCTCGTGAATGACGAGTGCCAGTGTCGTCGTGGTGCTTTCGCCCACGCCCATGCGCGGTACCGCGACGCGGATGCGCCCGCTGAACGCTCCCATATCCTCATAGGGAGAGAGCAGGATTGAAACGAGATCGCCCAGCAGCGCGGCGGTGCCCTGATGGCCGGGAAGCGGCCGCACCAGGTCATGGGCGCGCCCAAGCGCACTCAATCGACCTGTCAATTCGACGGCCATCTCCTGGGCGGTCTTGGTTGATCGTGAGGAGATCTGCGTCAGTCCGGACGCGATGGCCAGCAGGTTCTTGACGCGATGGCTCATCTCACCGGCAAGAAGCTCATGGCCTCCCTCAGCCTGCTTGCGTCCGGTTACATCCAGGAAGATGCCGTAGGCCAGGCGGTCGTGAAGAGCCGCGTCATCGCCGATGCCTCGGGCCGAGATCCATCTGATCTCGTCGCCGATGATGATGCGGAAGTCGATCTCGTAAGCACCGACGATGGCGCGTGTCGCCGTAAACGCTTCGCGGACCCTGTCCCGGTCAGCCGGGTGAATCCGCGCCGACAAGTCCTCGAATTTGACGTTGTTGGACTTGGGCACGGACCAGAGCTCAAACCCGCGATCGTCCATGGCAAACCCGTCGGTCTCCACGTTCCACGACCACAGGGCGACGCCTGCCGCGCTGATGGCGCGGCGCAGACTCGTCGCGTTCCACGCGCTTGGGTTGGACAAGGGCAACGTCGACTTCTCCGTGCCAGCCGGAATGGCTTGCCCGGTTGGTATCCGAGATGCGTCATATTCCCTACGTCTTTAGGGTCACCAACGCGGCCAATTCATTAATCTAAGGCGTGGCTAACTCACCCCCGGCGCGATCGCCGGCGGGGGGATCCCGTTTCACGCACTCCATAGGAGTTCAGACGTGTTGGCCGACGATCACCAGAACGGCGAGCGCGTGCGCTTGGCAGCCGTGCGAGCGCTTGAACTGCTCGACACCGCGAACGATCCATCTTTCGATGCGATCGTTGCGCTCGTCGCACAGCATTTCGCTTGCCCGATGGGTCTGGTCACACTGGTCGATCATGACCGTCAGTGGTTCAAGGCCCGATGCGGTCTGCAGGCAACCGAGACATCGCGCGATGTCGCCTTCTGCAACTACACAATCCAGTCGCCAAGCCTTCTGGTGGTCGAAGACGCCACACAGGATGTCAGATTCCAACATAATCCTCTTGTAACCGGCGCTCCGCATATCCGCTTCTATGCCGGGTACCCGCTCTCCATCGATGGTCGGAATCGGATCGGTTCGCTGTGCATCATCGACACCGAACCGCGCGGCTTCGACGCGGCGGCACGCGCCTCTCTCGTGCGTTTCGGCGGTCTTGTGGAGGACCTCGTGCGCCTTCACGCCAATGAGTTGGCGTTGAAGGCCGCCGCAAGAAAACAGAAACGGGAAAACCGGGAGCTCGAGACGAAGAACCGCCTGCTTCTGCAGATCGAGCGTATGGCGGCCATTGGCGCCTGGTCGCTTGATCTCGAAACGCAGCGGGCGACCTGGTCCGACGAGATATTCCGTTTGCATGATCTTCCTCTGGGCGTTCCTCCGACGCTCGACGAGGCGCTTGCGTTCTATTCCGGCGAGTCCCGCCAGATTGTGGAGACTCATCTCAATGAGGCGATGAAAACCGGGAATCCGTTCGAGTTCGTTGCCGATTTCACGACCGCGACCGGTCGCAGACGCCGTGTCAGATCGGCCGGTCAGATCGAGACGATCGATGGTGTGCCGGCCCGGCTCGTCGGCGTCTTTCAGGACATCACAGCAAGCCACGAGGCGCAGGAGCGGCTTTGGCACGCCGCGAATCTGGATTTCCTGACGGGCTTGGCGAACCGGGCCTTTTTCGAGAAGTCGCTGATCGCGAATCTCGCGGATGCCGAGGTTGCACGGTCCACCGTCACGTTGCTCCTTCTCGACCTCGACGGCTTCAAGGAAATCAACGACACGCGCGGCCACCAAGCAGGCGACGACGTGCTCAAGGCGGTGGCCGACATGCTGAACAAGCGCGCGCCGCCCAACAGCACGGTCGCGCGTCTCGGCGGTGACGAATTCGCTGTCATCGTGCCCGTGCCAGGGTCCAGGTCGCGCCATCGCGCCATCGCACGCAAGGTACTCAACGCGCTGAAGCAGCCCTTCCTGGCGATGGGCGAAAGCATCGTGGTTTCGGCGACGGCCGGCGTCGCGAGCTATCCCGAGGACGCTTCGCACTGGAAAGACCTCCTGCGTTGCGCCGACATCGCGCTCTACAACGGCAAACGAAAAGAGCGCGGCGCCATCGGCTGCTACGTTCCCGAGATCAGCACGCTGTTCGACAAGCGTAGGCTGGCGATCGAAAAGGTCGAACGCGCCATTATCGGCAACCGGCTGATGCCGTATTACCAGCCCTTCGTCCGGCTGTCGGACCGATCGGTCTATGGCTATGAGGCGCTTGCGCGCATCCGCAATCAGGACGGCTCGATCAGCGCTGCGGGTGATTTCGCGGAAGCCTTTTCGGACCAGCGCTCATGCCGGCGTATCGGCGAGCGCATGATGAGCCTCGTCATCGCTGACATCGCCAATCTGCGGGCTGGCGGGATCAATCCTGGCGTCGTCAGCCTCAACGCCACTGAAGCCGAACTGCACTCGCCCGACTTCGCCGGTCGGCTGCTGAAGCGTCTCGACGACTGCGCAATCGACCCAGGGACGATCAAGCTGGAAGTCACGGAGACGCTGTTTCTCGGCAGCGATACGAGCGGTATCCGAACCGAGCTCCAGAGGCTGAGCGCGGCGGGCATCTTGATCGCGCTCGATGATTTCGGCACGGGCTATTCATCCCTGACCCATTTGCGTGACTTTCCCATCGACCAGATCAAGATCGACAAGTCGTTCGTGTTCGGGCTCGATCGGAACCCGGAGAGCCCCGCCATCATCAAGGCTCTGGTCGAACTCGCCCATGCGCTGGGCATGACGGTCGTGGCAGAAGGCATCGAGACCGAGGCGCAGTACGACTTCCTGCGAGCGATCGGCTGCGATTCCGGCCAGGGCTATCTGTTTGGCAAGGCCTGCCCCGTTTTGTCAGTCACCGGGCGTCGGCGACAGATGCCTAACTCTAAGTTGGTCGCTTAGCCATGGGACACGAATAATCCCCTCTGCCTCAATGCCTATGCTATCGCTTGTTCAAGAGGAGCATGTGAGCCCGGTGGGCTACGCTATAGCCACGGGACCTTGTGGATCCGCTTTCGCTCCGAGAGCTGCCGACAGCCGAAAAGGCCTGTCATGGCCGATCAAACCGAAACTTCCGCATCCGAGATCGCGCTCGGTCTTGCTCTGGCGGTGATATCCTCGTCGGATGCGCCGCTGCTGCTGCTGAACGACAGGCTCGAGATTATCGTTGCGAGCCGGTCCTTCTGTCGCGTCTTCTCCCTGAATCCGGCAAACGTCGTCGGACAGAAGATGGCCGATCTCGGCGCCGGGGAATGGGACGTTCCCCAGCTCGAATCCCTCCTCAAGTCGACCGCATCGGGGTTCGCAGAAGTCGAAGCCTATGAAATGAATCTGCAGCGGGTTGATCGCAGCCCGCGCCGACTGGTCATCAACGCTCACAAGCTCGATTACCAGAACGAGGCTGAGGTGCGCGTCCTTCTATCGGTACTCGATGTCACCGAAGCCAGGCGCAGCGAGAAGCAGAAGGACGAGCTTCTGCGCGAGAAGGCGATCCTGCTTCAGGAGCTGCAGCATCGGGTCGCCAACAGCCTGCAGATCATCGCCAGCGTCCTGATGCAGAGCGCCCGGAAGGTGCAGTCGATCGAGACACGCGGCCATCTGCAGGATGCCCATCATCGGGTCATGTCGGTCGCGGCGCTGCAGCAGCAACTTGCAACGTCGCAGATCGGCGACGTGAAGCTGAAGCCTTACCTCACCAATCTTTGCGGCAGCATCGGCGCATCGATGATCCATGATCGAGATGCACTCACCCTGGATGTCGATGTCGATGAGAGCGTTGTGGCAGCCGATCGATCGATCAGCATCGGTTTGGTCGTGACGGAATTGGTCATCAATGCGCTCAAGCACGCCTATCCCGGCCAACGGGGCGGTCGCATCACGGTCAGCTACAGGGCCACCGACCTAGACTGGTCACTGATTGTCGCTGATGACGGCGTCGGGATGCCGACAGCCGCCGAAGAAGCCAAAGCCGGATTGGGAACGAGCATCGTCAAGGCGCTGGCTGCCCAACTGGCAGCCGAGATCACGGTGACCGCGGGGAGCCCCGGCACGACCATCACATTGGCGCATGTAGCAGAGGTCGATTCAAGGGGGCAGCCGATGCCGGAACCTGTGAGCGAGCCAGTTTAAGGCGTGTTCGCTGCCGGCATGTCGCGAGGCTGGTCATTGCAGGCATGCCGGCAGGCGGATCATACAAGACCGTCGGCTATGGGTCACAAACAGCAGCAGGGCGAGGCGACCTTGAGCGGAAGCTGCAACGACAGCGGCCAGGGAACCGCGTGATGACGAGCAGGCAGGGCAGACTGAATACAACGTTGAAGATCGACTCTCTGTGTTCGCGCTCGCGCAGGCTGAAGCGGCTGGTCGATCCACTCTCTCGGCGACGGGGTCGGCTCAGGGGCCGACGAGTTGCCCGCCATCGACCACGATGCTCTGGGCGGTGACCCAGCTCGCCTTGTCGGAGGCGAGGAAGAGCACCACCTCGGCGACCTCCTGCGGCTTGCCCATCCGGCCAAAGGCGATGCTGGCCAGCGTCGACTGGTAGAGTTCAGGGTTCGACGTCCTGCGATCCTCCCAGGTGCCGCCCGGGAATTCGATCGAGCCGGGCGCCACGCAATTAACCCGGATGCCCTTGCGCGCCAGCATCTTCGCCTGGCTGGCGGTGTAGTGCATCACGGCCGCTTTCACCGCGCCGTAGGGTGCCGAACGCGACGAAGCCCGCAGGGCCGAGATCGACGAGATGTTCACGATCGACGAACCCGGCTTCATATGGGGGATCGCCGCATGGCTGCCGCGCACGACGGCCATCATGTCGACGCTCAGCGAGGCCGTCCAGCCCTCCTCGTCGTCGGAATGGCCGAAGCCGGAGGCGTTGTTGACGAGGGCGTCCAGCCCTCCCAGCGCCTTCACCGCCTCGGGCACATACGCCTCGATCGCAGCCGCGTCGGCAAGGTCGACGCTGGCGGCATGGGCCATCACGCCGAGCGCCTCGATCTCACAGCGCGTCGCTTCGAGCGGCCCAACGCTCCGGGCACAGATCGAAACGGATGCGCCGCCCGCAGCGAAGCCGAGCGCGATGGAGCGCCCGATCCCGCGGCTGCCGCCCATCACGATCACACGCTTGCCGGTGAACTGCTTGGCCATGCGGGCATCCTCTCCCAGTTGGTGCCGGTCCTTCTTAGCCGAGGTGGGGGGCCTTGGTCTCGAGTCCAGTCCGCCATCGTAGCGGAACTTCCAAGTCTGCGGACGGTATAGCTCTGGCATTCCTGCGCTGGAGAGACCGCCGATGAAAACCGCACGATCGTACCGGGCTGAACTGCGCGTCGTCGTGCTGGCCGCAGTCCTCGCCCTCGGTGCGCCTCCGGCCAGCGCGCTGACGGCCGAGCAGGTGAATTCGGTCACCTGGGTCGCCCGTAACCAGCAGACGGAGAAAGGCCCCGACCCCATCATCGTCAAGGCCCAGATTCTGCTGAGCCGCCGCAGCATATCGCCCGGCGTCATCGACGGCGTCGATGGCGAGAACTTCCGCAAGGCGGTAGCGCAATTCCGGCGGATCCAGAACCTCGCTCCGAGCGAGGAAATCGATGAACTCGCCTGGCTCGCGCTCGGCGGCGAGACGACCACCGACGTGATCGGCGCGTACGCACTGACGGAGAAGGACATCGATTACGATTTTGCCGACGCGATTCCGCGCGATTACGCCCGGCAGGCCAGGATGAAGCGCCTGTCCTATACCAGCGCCGAGGAGATGCTCGGCGAGCGCTTCCACATGAGCGAGGCACTGCTTCGCACGCTCAACCCCGGCGAAGGCTTCGGCAAGGCCGGCAGCGGCCTCTTGGTGGCGTTGGTCTCGCGTCCGAACCAGAAGGGCGCAGCGCTGCGGGTCGAGGCCGTGAAGAGCAGCGGCATGGTGGTGGTCTATGGCGATGGCGACAGGATCCTGGCGAGCTATCCCGCGACCATCGGCAGCGAAGACAATCCCTCGCCCTCGGGCGACCTCACCGTGGAGCGCGTAGCGCGGAATCCGAATTACACCTACGATCCCGACAAGAACTTCCAGCAGGGCAAGAACACCGAAAAGCTCACACTGCCGCCCGGACCGAACGGTCCGGTCGGAACTGTCTGGATCGCGCTGTCGAAGCCGACTTTCGGCATCCACGGCACGCCCGAGCCCTCGCGCGTCAGCAAGACCAATTCCCATGGCTGCGTCCGCCTGACCAATTGGGATGCCGAGGAACTGGCGGATCTGGTCAAGCCTGGCGTCGCGGTCCGCTTCGTTGACTGAGCGCGGCTAGTCGCGCTCCGGCTCGATCGCGTCAGCGACCTTGCTCTTGGCGCGTGCCGACAGCAGCGTCATGACGAGGATGAAGCTCGCGAGGACGAAGCAGATCGCGTTGGTCAGGATCAGGGGCCATTGGCCTTGCGCGGTTCCGTAGATCGTCCAGAGCAGGAAGCCCGCCGTGGTCAGGGCATACATCGGCGGCGGCAGGGACGCTGTGTCGAGCGTGCGCACGATCTTCCAGGCCTGCGGCACGAAGCTCGCGACCGAGCAGGCGGCGGCGAGATATCCGACGGTAGCGACAATATCCAAGCCGGTCACAGGGGGTTCCAACTATAGTCGAACGCGCCGATCGCCAGCAGCGAGGCCGCGGTTGTGCCATTGTTGTGGATCGGCGTCTGCTTTGACCCCGGAATTGGCGTCTTGCATGACCCCACGAGCTCCCCGTTTTTGTCCAACCAATCGGAATAACGTATCGCCGATTTGATGGGGTGAGGCTCGGCGCCGATCGGGGGCCAAATGGTATGCCGATTCATTGGCCTGCCGTAGTTCAAGGGTGGGACGCCGCGCCGCATGACGTTGGCGGGTGGTTATGCCGTTGCAACCGGCGCAGAACCGGACGGGTTGGCCGCTCTCTTGGCCGTTGCGCGAAATCGCCAACGGGAATTCTGCGTCGGTCGATCAGCCCGAGAGCAGACGTAGTGAGAGTCTGCTGAGGGCCACCTCCGGCTGCTTGACCTTTTGGCGTCAGCGGGCTGCCGGGAAGCAGACGTTCCAAACGTCAGCTCGGGGCCAACTTTTCGCATTGGCCGCCAGCCCCACGATCCGACGGTTAGCAAGAGACACGAGGACCGGAACCCAATCCAGGGAACCCCCGGGAACCTGAGGCGACGCGCCGTTTCCGGGTCACGGACTGGACCGGACGAGTGGAATGACGACGAAGAAGGGGAAGGCCTTTGCAGCCGGCGACGAGGCGCTGCCGGGGGCGGAGGATCTCTCGCGATATGCGCGCACCTATGCGCTGCTTGGCGATCATGCCGAGCGCCACTTCCTCCTGTGGCAGCTCTCGACCGCGCATGCGATGCTGCTGGAGCAGGATGGCGATCAGATCCATTTCGAGTTCGGCGGGCTGAACGGGCGCCAGCTGGCCGAAGGCGCCAGGGCGCAGGCGCGGTTCTTCGCGTTCATGCTGGCGGAAGCGCCGGCGCAGCGCGACGAGCACCTAGAGCACAAGATCACCGTCTATGAGGCGATGATCTTCGAGGATGACGAGATGGCGCGCTCGCACACGGCGGTGATGGTCGAGACGGCGATGCAGGTCGATGCCCGCAGGCTCGGAATCAACCTGACCAAGGTCGCGATCGAGCCCGGCTCGACGAGCCGGCATTGAGGGGACGCCGCCATGAGCTTCCTCTTCTACGACCTCGAGACCTTGGGGCTGGCGCCTGCCTGGAACGTACCGTTGCAGGCCGCCTTCGTGACAACCGGTGGCGATCTTCGCCCCGTGCGCGAGACCGTGCTGCGGGCGCGGTTGCCAGCCCACGTGGTGCCTGCTCCTGACGCCATGCTCGTCACCGGCCTCGACCCCGACGGGATCGAGGCCGCGCCGCTGTCGCAGCTTGAGCTGATGCGGACGATCGCCGGCATCCTTGAAGCCGCCTCACCGGCGGCGATCATCGGCTTCAACACGATGGTCTATGACGATGAGGTGCTGCGCCACGGCTTCTTCCAGACTCTGCTCCCGCCCTATGCGACCTCGCTGCCGGGGTTTGCGCGCGCCGACGTGCTGATCATGCTGCGCGCAGTGGCAATGCTTGCGCCCGGTGCCATCACCGTCCCGGTGACGCCGCAGGGCAGGCCTTCGATGCGGCTGGGTCCAGTCTGTCGTGCCAACGGTATCACATTCCACGAGGCCGACGCTCACGACGCGTTGTACGACGTTGATGCCACGATCGCGCTGTTCAGACTCCTGCGCGAACGCGCGCCCACCATCATCGCGGCGATGATGGCCAATGCCCAAAAAAGCGGGCCGGTCGGACTGCTCGCCCGCCCCGAACCGCTTGGGCTCGGCCTGTTCAACCGCATGATGCCGATCGGCGGCATCATGCCTACGCCAGGGAACGCGTCGTCCTGGATCGTAGCCGATCTGACGGTCGACCCGACCTATCTCGACGCCACGCCCGAGCAGCTCGGCGAGATGCTGTTCGCGAAAGGCGAGCGCCCGATCCGGCTGGTCAAAACCAATGCCCAGCCGATCCTTTTGCCCTGGGAGATGGCGGCTCCCGCTGCACAGGGTGAGGTCCCGCCGGATGGAGAGTTGCAGGCCCGTCTGGCCCGGATCCGCGGCCATGCGTGCCTCCGCGACAACCTCGCGATCGCACTCGCCGGGCGCTTCGCCGGCAAGGAGCCGAGCCCTTGGCCGGACGATAGCCTTTACAGCGGCGGCTTCATCAGCCGCGAGGACGCCATCACCTCGCGGCGCTGGCACGAGGTCACCTGGGACCAACGGGTGCGGCTTCCACTTAGCGAAAAGCTTCTCCATTGTCAGAACGCCGCGCGGCGCAGCGACAGGACCCGGGGTTGCAGGCGTCGGCGCGTTCCAGGCGGGCAGCCCCGCCCCGAAGGAGTCGCTGAAGTCCAGGCTGGTCAGCCGGCGCGTCGCCATCTCCCCGAAAGCGTCCTCAGCCTGATCCATGACCTCGAGCGTTTTGCCGCGGGACGTCTCGTCGACGAGGATCTGCTTGCGGGCGATCTCGCCGTCGACAAGCGGGCCGTAGAGTTGTTCTAACGCGACCGCGCGCCTGGCAGGGTCGGTTTCGTATTTCAGGGTCCAGGCGGCGAGGGCCTTCGGATCGTACAGATCGATCGCGGCCAGGAGTTCGGCCGTCTTCTCGTCAGCCGGTCGCGCAGGGATGCCGTCGAGCGATTCGTCGGCGGGCGCTGAGCCGAGATGGTGCGCAACATTGGCGTCGAACTCGGTGTTCGTCGCCTCGATGGCGTCCAGGAAACTGTCGTCGGTCTCGAGATCGCGGACCGCGTCCCGGTAGATGTCGCCGACGAGCGCGGTCCGCTGCGTTCGGGTTAGCGGCTGCGGCCCTTTCGCGAGCGCGTCGAAGTACTGATCGAGCGCGTGGGCCGCCAGGCGGAAGCGTGTCTTGGCCGTCTCCGGGTCTTTCGTCCTGAGCGACACGAACACCTTGTCGGTGACCGTCACGGTGGCGTGGGAATCGCCGATGGGGAGCGTGAGCAAGCGGCCGCGCGCGGTGTCGCGCAGCGCCTTCTTCACTTTCACGTTGAGGTAATAGGATCCCGGCTTGGTAGCGAAGGGACGGGGCATCGAAAGGGCCATGGTGTGAAACCGCGGTGTGAAAGCGGATATCAGCCAAACCCTTATCAATGCTTAACTCTTTGACGCCGAAGGCGAAAAAGAGTGGTGCCCAGGAGAGGACTCGAAACTCCACTCAAGGCGAAAAAGCATATTTAAACAACGAATTAAGTAGGTCGCCGTTGTTGCTGGTGTCAAAGCGAAGTTGCAATGACGGTGTCCCGAATTTTTAGCACGTTGAAGGGCTGACGCTAGCTCAAAATCCTGAGCCGACCCCGTAATGGAGCCGAGCGCGGGGTTGCCCGAAATGATGATCTTGGCGCAGGCGAGTTCCAGACGGTCGGACTTTACGACCTCCTAACCCCTGAAGATGGGCGAGCCGTCCTGTGTTGGGGTGACGGCCTCGACCGGCGCTGTGGCAGAACCCTCCGCAGCGGCGGCGAAGTATGTACCGAGCAGGGTGATAACCTTTTGGGCATGTCCGGACTGGACGGCTTCGATCGCGTTGCTTCAGGTCGCGCGCCGGAAAAGGTTCGAGCCTCGGACCCTCAGATTGGAAGCCAAAGGCCGGACACTGACTTTTTTGATTTGCAAAATTGCAAACCGTGCCGAATATTTTTCACTCGGTTACAGGTCTGACTGCAAAGCTCGAGTTGATCTACAGTCCACCGCCAAGTGACGAGCCGGTTAGATAAGAAGATGCAGGCTGACCGCCCTGGAAATACAATTCACAGTACCACACAGTTTTTGTTCGAATCTAACTTGACGATGAACTGCTATCCGCCGACGTTGGATAGAAAGCCGATTCGAGAGGTCGCGTAAACGCCGTTGACCTTTACAACGGGACACGAGGCAACATTGGAGCGTACCACGGGACGCGATAATCTGGATGCCTATATCGCATCGCTTTTTCAGCGCTTCTGCGATTGTGATTCGTTGGCCGACAGGCTCGCGATGCTTAGAGAGGTCGTCCGCAGGCAAGGGGGGCGACGCAGTTTCGAGCGAAACGGGCAAGATTGGCTCGCGGCGCACAGGGATGAACTCGCGCGGTTTGGCCTCGAAATCGTAGACGGGGGAGCGTCGGTAGCACTGCGAGCCGGTGACCATACGGCCAACGCGATACCCGACTTCGTTTTCCGCCTTATCGAGCAGGAATCCGCTAACGCAATAGCAACATGCGCGCCCGATGCCTTCCTGCTTCGTTCTACGAACCGGTCGGGATACCGCTCCATCGCCCAGAAAGCGGCCGTTCGCGCCGTGGTAACGATGCCAGAAGGTGCCACGCTCATGGTCGGCCTGCCGACCGGAGGCGGCAAAAGCCTTTGCTTCCAAACGCTCGCCCTGCTCGAGCGGGAGGCGGACCCGCACGCGTTCGTGCTGCTCATCGTCCCCACGATCGCCCTGGCCCTCGATCATGAGCGCTCCCTCAAAAATTTCCCGGGTCTGGACAAGGCCAGGTGCCTCACAGGCGACCAACCTACCGACGAAAAGCAGGCAATAGTCGACGCCACGCGCCGTGGAGAGGTTCCCATCCTCATCACTTCTCCCGAGAAGGCGCTCGACCTCAAAGATGTTCTCACTCAGGCAGCCGACCGTTCGGACGGGCTGAAGACCATCCTGCCGGGGCGTCTCGCCGCCATCGCGATCGACGAGGCCCACATGGTCGAGGATTGGGGGCGGAGCTTTCGACCTGCCTTTCAGCATTTCGCGACCTGGGCCAACTCCGTTCGGTCGCGTCATCAGGTGAAAATTCTCCTCCTGTCGGCAACTCTTTCCCCATCGACGGAAGATTTGCTGAGGGCGAGCTACAAGCGCGACGGCGATTGGCTCTACATCGACGGGAGCGAGCCGCGATACGAGTTCTCGTTGTCGGCGAAGAGTTTTCATGACGGCCGGGTTCGCGACGCCGTCCTCCTGGAGGCGGTCGACCTCGCACCCCGGCCGACGATCGTCTACGTAACTGAGGTAGATCGGGCCAAGGAAGTCTTCCGTCGGTTGACCAACGAGCGCGGTTACCAGCGGATCGGCCTCTTCACTGGCGAGACGCCCCAACGCGAACGGCGTGACATCGTGCAACGGTGGTCGGAAAATCAGATAGACCTGATGGTCGCCACGTCCGCCTTCGGGATGGGGATCGACAAGGCCGACGTCCGGACCGTCATCCACGCGTGCCTGCCCGAGACCACCGCTCGCTACTACCAGGAGATCGGCAGAGCGGGGCGGGATGGGAACCGCGCCTTCGGCATCGCGCTTTGGACAAAGTCGCCGGCGATGCGGAGCGATGAGAGCTTGGCTCGGCGTATGGCCATCGGCGACAACCTGTCCTCCGAAACGGCCAAAGCTCGGTGGCGGGCCCTCGAACGCTCCGGGATCTGGTCTTGGACAGGCGATGGTCGGCGACTCGGAGACCTCGACCTCAAGGCTGCACACGCCGGAGTGAACGTCGCGGACTCAGACTACAACATCAACTGGAACCGGCACCTTCTGCTCTCCATGCAGAGGGCCGATGCCATCGAGATCGTCGAAGGCGATGGGGATGATGGAACGGAGGCGGACCGCTGGACTATCGTGATCCAGCACGACGAAATCGTCGAAGCAGATGCTGACAACCCCGCATGGAAGGAATTCGATCGCTTCATCCGCCATGAGGCAAGCAGAGGCCAATCCGACCATGAACATCTGAAGGGGTTACTGGAGGGACAAAAGGACTGCCTCTTGATCGGCGCATTCCAGTCGATCGTGCCCGACGCGATCGACTTTCCGCCTTGCGGCCACTGCGACTACTGCCTTCGCCGTGGTCTCAGGGCTCCGGAAGAGCGGACCCGCGCCCGGCCGAAGCGCGAGGGAGGTTGGCGCGCTAAGGCCACTGCGCCGGCAAGTCATCCTCCCGGAATTCACCTTTTAACGTACGAAGGCGCGAGGGAGCGCCGCGCGCTGCTGGAGTCGGTTTGGCTCTTTGCAAGAGGCGGTGCGCAGCACTTCGTCGTGCCGCCCGAAGACGCAACCTCCGTTGCCAAGAGGCTTTCGAAAGAGCCGCTCGCGCTCGGCCTTGTGGACCCCTGGCCAGCCGACCCGACGGATCTTGATCCTATAGAAGGATGCCCCCTGTTCCTCATGCCGCCCGAATTCGATCCTCCCGACAGTTGGTGGCCAGTCGTTGACCATCTCCGCGGGTTGCCGGGCAAGGCCATGGTGATGGTCGCCGTGCCGGCGAGAGCCCGCCTGGCGGGCAGACCGATCACATCAGCCACCATCCATCCGCCCATCGCGCTCGAGAGCCTTCTCGACGGCGCAGGGCAAGCGGAGCCCTCGCGCCAATGAGCCTCCTGTCGGACACCGCCCATACGCCAGAACGCATCTTCGGCCTGCTCAAGCTGTTGGACGCGCTCGGCGGCGAGGCTCCAAGGGATGTCGTCCAATCGATCATGATATCTAGGGCAGAAGAGCAAGTTGCATTTACCCAGACGGTCGGGGCCGCGACGAGCCTGAATCTCATCGGGACGGACAGGACGACCCTGCGATCCCAGGTCGCGCCAACGCCGACGACGCAGGCCGAATTCTCCGACCTCTGCTATGATCGCATCCTGGCGGCCACGGATGGCGGACGCGGTGACGCCGAAGAGGACGACGACAATGCGCTCCTGCTCATCGCCTACGCCATCGTCGCGCTCAAATGCGATCAACTGCGCAGCCTCAGCTGGTTCTGCGATCACCTCGACGTCAGCAGCTTCGCGGACGAAGTCCGAGCAGCAGCAGCGACTGCCAATCCCAGCGGCGCCCTATTCAACACGACCAAAAAAGCCCCGTGGCAGCGCTGGATGGTCAACCTTGGGCTCATCGAGGACATCGGCCAGGGATCTTTCATCCCAGACGTCACGCGACGCCTGCGTTCTGAGATCGCAAGGGCCGGCCCCCAGATCGCGGTAACGCAACCCGCCACTCAATTCGTCAGGTGGGCGCGGACGCGCCTGCCCTTCCTTCCCGGCGGACATCTCTTCGCGAGCATAACGGGCCAGGCCCCGCGGCCCGGCGAGTGCGGTGTCTTGTTGAGCGCCGCGCTCCGCAACCTCCGTGACGAAGGCATCATCCGGCTTACCACCGTCGGTGACGCTGCCGGCCAGGTCGCCTTGACCTCAGACTATGCCGACCCGACCAAGTCGTTCTCGGAGGTGAGCTTCATGGACCGGAGTCCCGCATGAGCGCCGACACCACACTCGCGACCTCGTGCTGGGGCGAGGATGGCGCAGGAGCCGTCCTCAGGACGGAGGCCCTGGCCGCCCGCGACGGCATCTTCCTCGCGACCCACACGCCGATCCGCGACTTCTCCGTGGGGGGCTCGGAAATCGCCTCAGTCACAGAAGCTTCGGAAGACGGCATACTCGAGGCACTCTCCAATCCGGGGCGCCGGCACGCCTTCGCCGTCGTGCGAGGCGAGCCGGGCTCGGGCAAGTCGCACCTAATTCAATGGCTTAAGTACGAGTGGCCGACCGCCGACGGCAGGGACATCCCACTGCTGCTCCAGCGCGCCAGCGCCAGTCTCGAAGGCTCCCTCCGGGTGCTTCGGGCGGAACTGGCATCCAGCGCGCCGGCCTACGCCTCGGTCATCGGAGACTTCGGCGCCAGGCAACCCAAAAGCTTCGAGGGCAAGCTCGCCGACTTCACGTCCAAGCTCGCGAACTCGCTCAGGCCGGACTACCTCGAAACGCCACCACCGGACGTCGTATTCTGCCAGACGCACGCGCCGGGCGACATCCTGGCAACGCCCGTCGTGCAGCGCGAATGGCAAGCGCCGCGGAGAGTCCTCAGGGTCCTCACCAACGAGGACGGACAGCGCGATTCCGAGACGGCGACCTTCAGCCCGTACGAGATGACCGATCTTGTCCGGTTCAAGGAAAATGTGATCTCAGGCCCGGCGCAAAGGCTTCTGAATCGAATAGCCCAGGAAGCGCCGGCCCTCGACGACCTGCAGCGAGAAGAGTGGTCTCCCGAGGAGGTTTTAGAGCGACACGCGAGCAAGGTCCCGTTCTCAGCCGGGCTCGCCAAAGCGCTCAACGCGCGGACGAACGCGGCGATCCAAGAGTCTCTCGGCGTGCCCGCGTCGAAGCTGAAGGAGATATTCTTCGACCTGAGGCGTGCGCTGAAGCGGGACGGCCGGCGCCTCGTCCTTCTGCTAGAGGACATCACGGCATTCCAGGGCCTGGATGACGCCCTGATCGACGTCCTCGTGGCCGATTCCACAACCACGAACGACCTCTGCGACCAAATTTCCGTCATCGGGCTCACGCCCAACTACTTCCGACAGCACCTTGCGGCGAACTACCGCCAGCGCATCACGCACGACATCAGCCTGGGCGACGGCGACGACGACGCGCTCCAGGACGTGGCCAGCGTCCGAAGCGCCGAGGCGCGCTCGCGGTTCGTCGCGACGTACCTCTCCGCGGCGCGGGCAGGGCCCCGGGCGATCGACGCATGGGCCGCCGCACCCCGCTTGAACGGCGAACGACTGCCCCCACCCAACCCTTGCGCGTTATGCCCACGCCAACCGGATTGCCACGCTGTGTTCGGCGCCCGGGACGGTGTCGGCCTCTTCCCGTTCACCGAGCATTCGATCGAAAAGTTTTTCTCGGCCCTCAAGTCGAGCGACAATGGCAGCAACTGGCAGACGCCGCGCGGGATCATCCAGGGCATCCTGACGCCCACGCTGACGCGCCCATACGTCCTGGACGAGGGACGTTATCCCGGTGTCGAGGTTGTGAGCCACGACGCCCTCGAGCCTGGCTCGACCTCACTCGATCACATCATCGAGCAGCGCCTGTCTGCGATGCCCGAAAAAGAAGCGCGCGAGCGCGCCAAACGCTTGATTGCCTTCTGGGGCGAGCGGAGGGATCCTTCAACTCGGAAAGATGCGAACGGCACGCTCTATGCCGGCGTCAGCCAAGCCATCTTCGCGCAGTTCAACCTTCCATGGATCGGTCAGGACGAAGCCATCCAGGAGTCGTTCACCGATTCGAACTCCATCGACGAGCCTACGGAAACACCAGCCGACCGCCAGCCTGAAACCACAGAGCAAGAGCGTGTGGAAGGGCCGCACATGGTCCCGCAGGTTAGCAGACCTGTCGGTGCCCGCCCGCCCTCCGAAAACGGGCGGACTGAGCGCCGTGATCCGGCAAACACACCCAAGGCCGTCCTCCGTAAAATGAAGGTCACGGCAAGCGACCATGAGCGCCTGCTGAGCGATCGCGACCAGTTCCTCCTGTCAGGAGCGCAGCTCCCGCCGATTTGGGACCGCCTCGCCTTCGACCTCGTCTCCCGGATCGATCCCCGGCGGATCGATGCCTCGCCCTCGGTCTTCGAAGCGATGCTTAGCGAGAGCAACGTCAAGTTCACCGGCACGACGACGCGGAAGAAGGAATCCTACTTCACCTTGCCTGCTAAAGACTGGGCCTTCGCCGCAACCATGGCGATCTCGGAGAGCAAGCAGGCCGAATTCAGAAACGCGCCGGATGGACAACGAGACTCCAACCGGCGAAACGTGGCGAAAGCCATCAGGCTCCTCGAGCCGCTCGTCCGAATGCACATCGAAGCCAGGACGCCCAGGACCAGCAACGGTCCCCTCAGCCTGACCCAGGCGAACGTCGCCATCTTGACCGTAAGGGCCTGGCTGCGCGGCGACGTTTCCCCGCTCGCCCCTCCTCAGGCTCAGTGGGCAACAATCCTGGCCGAAGAGGGCGAAGTCAGCAGCGATCCGAAGGCGCGCGTGACCTCATGGGACGAGACCCTGACGCTCTCGCACCCTCATCACGCGAAGCTGAGGGAGCAGGTCCTGAAGGCCGTCCGGCTGACCCAGGGCGGCGGAGCAGCGGCTCTTCTCGACGCAGCCGAAGGCATCACGGTCATCAAGCGCCTCGCGACCGAGTTCAAACTACCGGAACGGCCCACGGACGGTGCGACAGATAACGCTGACGACATCTTCCACTACCCTGTCAGCATCCTCGCCGAGAAGGCCGCGAAGCTGACGAGGCTCCCTCGCGCCGAGTTCGACCGGCTCGCCGGCGCAAGCGCCGCGCTTGACCAGATGCTGAGGGGCAGCGCGATCGACGAGCACCTCGAACGCGTCGACACCGTGATCGTCGCGACCGATTCCAGCCTGCCCGCGAAGCTCCCGATCGTCGGACAATGGCGCCAAGCCTTGATGCGCTTCAGGCAACCGGGCTGGGAAACACGCCTTTCGTCGGTCGAGGCCGCGATCGACCATCTCCTCGCGCACCCCCATCCGCCCGAGACACGAGCGGGCATCATCGATCTGACCGCCAAACAGCCGGCCGCCGCCATCAACGAGACCGAGGCCCTCCTCAAGCTCGGCGAGGCGGCGCTAGGCCAACTGGCAAACGCGTGTCGCGACCAGATCGGATCCCAGCGGGACAACGCGCTCACGTTGGAACGACTGAACGGCCTCGGAGCGAATTGTCGGGATCTCGCGAAGCGCGCGATCGTCTCATTAGGGGGGTCCGCATGACTGCAGATTGTCTCGTGTCGCCGACGGACGACCCGCTCGCCTATCTGGAGCAAAACCAAAACGCGCTATCGAATGCAGTCGCGCGGAAGGACCTCGCCGACAAACTCGACGAGTTTGGAACAAAGTGGGAGGCCAACAAGGCCGTCCTCGCCAACCTCGAGGCGCTTGCCGCGTACGGCCATGATCTCCGCGGCACCCAGTCCGTCGCCGTGGGAGAGGCGCGCGATGCCGTATCCAAGATTGCCGAGTTCGGCGGCGACATGGAGAAGGCTGCCTCCCGCGAGGCCCTGGTCAGCCTGATCGGCGACTTCGAGGAGTGGCTGCGAGGGCCAAATGGCCGACTGACCCGGCTCGTCCGGCAGGCCTACGACGACCTCGTCAAGAGCGAGCTCGAGCCGCTCGAAGCGGCGGGCGGCGTGCTCGTCCAGATCGATGCGGTAACCGATCTCGGAAACGCGCTGAAGACACTCGTCGCCCGGGCGCGGAGCATCTCTTCCAAGCCCTTGACCGAACTCCTCCCGAGCATCGCTGGCCTCCGGGCCGAAGCGTCAGTCCTAAAGGCCGAATACGAGGCGATCAGCCACGCGGACGGCGCGAAGGAATTCCTCGACGCCCTCATCGACGGCAAGGCGACCCTCGCCCATGTAACGCCCGCGGTCCTGGATTGGCTGGACACGCTCGACGGCGCCAGGGAAGGCTTCAGGATAACCTCGGCCTGACCGTCTACGGTTCGGCGAGAAACCCTTCCAGCAGGGTGCGGCTCACGCTGACATCCAGCAATGCATCGGGCATGATGTCGCTGCGCTGGCGAACGCAGGCGTTGCAGCCGTCGAGGCACAGGCGGCCTGCAGCAGCCTCGACTTGCTCGGCGAAGCGCGCAGTCGGCGACAGGGATTCTTTCCCCTCCGACGTCTCGGGAATCTTACCGTACCACTCGAAAAGATCGTCCAAGACGCCGACCCTGGCCGTCTTCGAAGCGACCAACCTGCTGGATAGCTCCCACCCCATGACCGGCCGTCCCAACTTGCGGATTCCGATTCCGACCGGCCATCATTCCGATAATTGACCGGCCGGGATTCC